>VGHN01000009.1 GCA_016868255.1 Betaproteobacteria bacterium | reverse complement strand
CACAAGACTATTACCAGCGCATGGGCCAGATTGCATACAGCAGTGCCGCCATCGCCAGTCGCCCCATTAACGAACTCTACGAGCGCGTGGCCCGCGAGTTCGGCACCCTGAGTCAGGTGCTCCGCGGGGTAAGGGAACGGGCACCCGTTCACTGAGTCGGGGGTTTTTGGGCTGATTCATAATCGAGGCATGCCCTCGATATGGACCCGTGCATTTCTTCTCATTGGTGGCCTTCTTATGGCCACTGCGGTTGCAGCCGGAGCCTTTGCCGCCCACGGCTTGTCTCGATTGGTCGCCCCTGAGTTGGCGGCTTGGTTTGAAATCGGGGTGCGCTACCAACTCATTCATGGCCTCGCAGTTTTAGTCTGCGGGATCTTAACCAGCTTCACCACGATTCGTCGCATTGCGATTGTCTCGGGCCTGCTCTTTACGCTGGGTTGCCTTTTGTTCTGCGCAAGCCTTTACCTTCGGGTGCTTACAGACAACGCAAGCTGGGGCGCTCTGGCCCCCTTCGGCGGCGCAAGTTTTATTGCAGGCTGGTTGGCGCTCGGGCTTGGCGCCTGGTTCGCAAAACCGAAGGGGCTCTGAGAATGGTGGGCCGTGTAGGACTTGAACCTACGACCAAAGGATTATGAGTCCTCTGCTCTAACCAACTGAGCTAACGGCCCACGTCCTCAAAGCGTATCAAGAAAGCTCTTGAGTTTGTCGCTGCGGCTCGGGTGACGAAGCTTTCGAAGGGCCTTGGCCTCTATCTGACGAATGCGCTCTCGAGTGACGTCGAACTGCTTGCCCACTTCTTCGAGCGTGTGGTCAGTGGTCATCTCCACCCCGAAGCGCATGCGGAGTACCTTGGCCTCTCGCGGGGTCAAGGAATCGAGGACCTCTTTAACGACATCGCGCATAGAGTCTTGAAGAGCCGCCTCATGGGGCTGGAGCGTATTGGTGTCCTCGATGAAATCGCCCAAATGCGAATCGTCGTCGTCACCAATGGGGGTCTCCATCGAGATGGGTTCCTTGGCGATCTTCAGAATTTTGCGAATCTTGTCCTCGGGCATCTCCATCTTGATGGCGAGCTCGGCCGGGTCGGGCTCTTTGCCGGTCTCCTGAAGCAACTGGCGAGAAATGCGATTCATCTTGTTGATGGTCTCGATCATGTGGACCGGAATCCGAATGGTGCGGGCCTGGTCGGCAATCGAACGCGTGATCGCTTGACGAATCCACCAAGTGGCATAAGTAGAGAATTTGTAGCCGCGGCGGTATTCGAATTTGTCCACGGCCTTCATGAGACCAATGTTCCCCTCTTGAATGAGATCCAAGAACTGCAGGCCGCGGTTGGTGTATTTCTTGGCGATTGAAATAACCAGACGCAGATTGGCCTCGGTCATCTCACGCTTGGCGGCTCGGGCGCGCTTCTCGCCCTCGTTCATCTGGCGGGCAATCTCGCGAAGGTCGGCCAATGGAAGGACCACTCGCGCTTGGATGTCGAGGAGTTTTTGTTGCTTCTCTTGCAGGGCCGGAAGGTTGCGCTCGAGCAACGTGGTGTTGGCCCCTGAGGACGCATTCACCTTCTTGGTAAAGAAGTCCATGCGGGTCTCGTTGCCACGGAAGTGTTTGATGAACCACTCTTGGGAGATGCCCACCTTATCGACCGCGAGGTTGCGAACCGCACGCTCAATCTGACGAATCTCTTCGACCTGGGCCCGAAGGGTGTCTGCAAGTCGCTCAACCATCTTGGCCGTGAAGCGAATGCCCATGAGTTGATTGCTAATCGCCTCTTGCGCCTTGTTGTAGGCAGGTGACTTGTAGCCATCGACCGTGAAGGCCTTGCGCATCTTCTCGAACTGCTTCTCGATGGTCTCGAATTTCTCGAGGGCGGCCTGACGGCGCTCGGCCAGTCGAGCCGCAGAGGCGGCATCTTCGGCACCCTCCTCGTCTTCTTCGATGGCAATCTCGGCATCGGCCGCAGAGAGAAGGTCTTCCTCGGGGGCGTTGGGGTCCACGATGCCGTCGACCACTTCTTCAACACGCATGGCCCCATGGCGGATCTTGCCCGCGTGGTCCAGCACTTCATTAATGGTCGTGGGGCAGGATGAAATAGCCAAGACCATCTCTCGAAGGCCCGCCTCAATTCGCTTGGCAATTGCAATCTCACCCTCGCGGGTGAGCAACTCAACCGATCCCATCTCACGCATGTACATACGAACGGGGTCGGTGGTGCGACCAAACTCGCTATCCACAACGGTGGAGAGAGCGGCCTCGGCCTCTTCCTCTGCGTCATCGGCATCGCCGGCCGGTGTATTCGAGGCCAGCAGGAGGGTCTCGGTATCCGGTGTCGACTCGTAGACCGAGATATTCCATTCTTGAAAGGTGGCCACAATCGATTCCATCTGATCGGAATCGATTTGGATGTCGGGAAGGTGATCGCTGATTTCCGCATGGGTGAGATAGCCGCGGTCCTTGCCCAACAGAATGAGGGATTTCAATCGGGCCTTGCGGGCCTCGAGTTCCTCTGCGGTGAGCGGCCCCGGGGGCATGAACTCGAGGAGTTTTTTATCTCGCGATCGGCGACCGCCACGCTTGGGGGCTTGAACCACCTCCACATCAACCGCGACATCGGTGTCTTCGGCCTCGTCGTCGGCCTCTGGAATGGAGGCGTCTACGTCACCTTCGGCCTTGGCCGCTTTGGGGGGGCGACCAGGCCGACCCCTCTTGGCGACCGGTGGCTTGGCAGCGGGCGCTTTGCCGGCAACGGGTTTGGCAGGTGCCTTATTGGCCAATGGCTTCGCTGCGGCGGGAGGCTTGGTCGCCGCAACTTTGGCCGGCGCTTTGGTCGGAGCCTTTGCTAGCGTCTTGGCAACGGCCTTTAGGGGCGCCTCTGACTTCTGGGGTTTGGGCGCGGCAACGGCTTTTATGGGCGCCTTGGCTTTGGCGACCACTTTCGCGGTGGATTTTGCGGCCCCTTTGGGAGCGGCCCCTTTGGGAGCGGCCGTTTTGATTGTCGCTTTGGGGGCAACTTTGCCGTTGTTCTTCACCACGGCTCTCTTATGCTGCTTAGCGGGGGCCACTGCCTTCTTGCTGGCCTGGGCCGCCTTGGGGGCTGCCTTCGGGGTCACTTTGGGGGCTGCCTTGGGGGCTGCCTTGACAGGTGTGCCCCTGAGTTTTGCAATGGCCTTGGCCAGGGCCGCATCGGCCGACTGGCTTGGCTTGGCAGCCACTTTGGCGGACTTCACCGCCTTGGCAGGTGCCGCAGCTGCGGCCTTGGATGAAGCGGATTTCGAGGCCTTCGACGAGGCGGGCGACTTCTTGGCGCGAGTATCTGCCACGCAATCACTCCATGGAATCGGATGGATGCCCCACGCTGAACGCGAGGGATCGACAATCGGTTTAGGGAACCGGTAAGTATATCAAATTCAGCAGAATTCCAATCGTTTTCAAGGGGTTATTCGGCATTGGGCCGCTGCCGACGGGCCGCAAGCTCCGCATTGACTTGTCGCAGGGCGTCCATTGCGGACGCATCGGATTGGGCCCGAGTGGCCAGCTCCGCCGCCTGCTGCTCGAGCGCACGCCGCTCGAGACCGAGTTGGATGGTTGCAAAGTCCGCCTCGGGATCATTCTCGATCTCCAGCTCGGACCGCATGGCCTGCCGAAGTCGGTCACGAAATCCTGGGGGCACCGTCTCCTGCTCGAGCATCTCGTGAAGCGAGGCAAAGTGTCGGATCTCACCGCTCCGCTCGATGAACCAAGCGAGCAGCGTCTTGTCGGCCGCTTCAAGCGCCTCTCGCGCAAGAGCCGTGAGCTGATTGGCCATTGCAGGCCGCTGAACCAATGCCTTCCAGAGCCGATCGCCGAGGGTCAGCACCGGTCGACGCTGACGGCCCTCAGAGAGCGGCTCGGCCCTCTGGGGCCCCCGTTGATTGGAAGAACTTATCTTCGACCCGTTGGGCCGGTTGGCCCAATTCGACTCATTGCCCCCGTTGGCCCTCGACGACTGTGACAAGCGAGGCGAACTCAATCCCAACGTGGCCGTGTCGGTGCGCAGGCGATCGGCCAATTCAAGCGCAATCTGCGATTTGAGTTGGCAATGGGGCATGAGGGCGAGGAGTCTTTTGGCCTCTGAGGTCGCAAGGCTTCGCCCCTCAGCGGTTGCAAGGTCTTGGCCGTCGACGGCGCGGGACTGAAGAAAACCCGAGAGCGGCTGGCCCTTGGCCACGTAGTCCTCTAGTGCCTTGGCGCCATGGGCACGAACGAAGCTGTCGGGGTCGTGCTCGGGGGGCAAGAAGACAAAACGCATCAAGGACCGCTCGTTGACCGAGGCCAGCGCAATCTCCAGAGCCTTTGCGGCGGCCCGACGCCCCGCGGCATCGCCGTCAAACATGAAGACAATCTGGCTGGTGTGTCGCAGCAGCATGCGAATGTGGTCGACTGTCGTTGCGGTGCCAAGGGTCGCCACCACATGCGAGAGGCCATGCTGGGCCAAAGCCACCACATCCATATAACCCTCGACCACCCAGACCTGGGCGGCCGCACGAATGGCGGCCCGGGCCTCGAAAAGCCCATAGAGTGTCTGGCCCTTCTGAAAAACAGGCGTCTCTGGAGAGTTGAGGTATTTGGGCTCATCCGCGCCCAGGGTGCGGGCCCCGAAACCAATGACCTCCCCACGCGGACTCAGAATCGGGAACATCAGCCGATTGCGAAATCGGTCATAGCGTTTGCTTCGGCCCTCGTCGTCGCTCGAGATCACCAGGCCCGCCTCAACCAGGTCTTCACTGTCATAGTCGGCAAAGACCGCCTGCAGCGATTGCCAGCCCTCGGGGGCGAATCCCAGGTGATAGCGGGCAGCAATCTCGCCCGTCAGCCCCCTGCCCTTGAGGTACTCAATCGCAGGCGGGGAGTCCTTGAGGCGGCGTTGATAAAACTTCGCAGCAGCCAAGCAACGGTCCTGGAGCGATTGCCGATGTGCACGATTCTGATTGTCTGCCGCGGTGTTCTCCGCCTTCGGAACCTCCATTCCCACGCGGTGGGCCAATTCCTCGACAGCCTGCGGAAAGCTCAGGCCCAGGTGTTCAATCAGAAAGCCAACAGCGGTCCCGTGGGCCCCGCATCCAAAGCAGTGATAAAACTGCTTGGTGGGGCTCACCGTAAACGAGGGAGACTTTTCTGTGTGGAAGGGGCAAAGACCCGAGAGATTCGCGCCGGCCTTCTTGAGTTGGACGTGGGCGCCAACCACTTCCACGATGTCGACGCGTTGAAGCAGGGAATCGAGGAAGGACTGGGGAATCATCCGACTATTCTGAAGACTTCCCAGATGGACTGCAGAGCAATGTACTGCAGGGCAGAAGACTGCAGCGGTTTACAAGTGCGCGCCCCGCAAAGTCTCGGGGGCGGCCACGAGCGGAACTTAATACTTGCGAGCGGGAAGCATTTGGCTGCGAACGCGCTTGTAATGGCGTTTCACGGCAGCCGCCTTCTTGCGCTTGCGCTCGGCAGTGGGCTTCTCATAGAACTCACGGGCGCGAAGCTCGTTGAGGAGGCCAATCTTTTCAATGGTGCGCTTAAAGCGCCGCATGGCGGCCTCGAAGGGCTCATTTTCTTTTAGTCGAACTAAAGGCATTGGGAAAGTGGATGGATCGTCAATAGAATCGGAAATTATGTCCGACAAACGACCGATGCGCAAGCCACTCTGTGTTCTTGGAATCGAGACCTCGTGCGATGAAACGGGCCTGGCCCTGCTTGAAATCCATGGCGATGGGCCTTCACCGCGGGCCAAAATCCTAAGTCAGTCCCTACACTCTCAGATCGACCTGCACAAAATCTATGGTGGTGTGGTGCCCGAGCTGGCCTCGCGCGACCACCTACTGCGCATTGAACCCCTGCTCAGGGACTGTCTGGCCCAGGCCAAGCGAGAACTCGCCGACCTAGACCTCATTGCTGTCACCGAAGGCCCTGGCCTGGCAGGTGCTCTGTTAGTGGGCACAAGCTTTGCCCACGGGCTCGGTGTGGCGACAGGCACCCCGGTAATTTCTGTCCATCATCTTGAAGCGCACCTGATGTCACCACTGCTCGACCCGGAGGCCCAGTCGCTGGAATTTCCCTTCGTTGCCCTGCTCGTCTCGGGTGGTCACACCATGCTTCTTGATGTTCGAGGCATCGGCGAGGTCGAACTTCTCGGAGAGACCATCGACGATGCCGCGGGCGAAGCCTTCGACAAGTCGGCCCAGATCCTCGGCCTGGGGTATCCCGGCGGGCCGGAGATTTCAAAATGGGCCCAGAGGGGCCAGTCGGGGCAATTCAAGTTGCCACGTCCTCTCAAAGGACGAGAGGGTCTCGATTTAAGTTTTGCAGGGCTCAAGACCGCGGTGCTCACCCAAGCGAAGAAGAAGGCCCCGCTCGAAGACCAGGACCGAGCGAATCTGGCTGCCGAACTTCAGCAGGCCATTGTCGATGTCTTGGTGGATCGATCGCGCCGAGCGCTCTTACAAACCGGCCGAAGCAGGCTGGTGGTGGCCGGTGGCGTGAGTGCCAACCAACTGCTCAGACAGACCCTTGCCCAAGAGGCCGCCGAGATTGGCGCAGTGGCTCACTTTCCGCCGCCTGCTCTGTGCACGGACAACGGCGTGATGATTGCCTGGGCCGGGGGCCTACGTGCTTGGTATGGCGAGACAAGCCCGCCGGGCATCCGGGCTCAGCCCCGATGGGATTTGTCGTCTTTGCGTCCCCCGAAGCCCGCCTCCGATCCCGAGAGCAAGTCACGAATGTTTTTGTGATGACGAATCAGCAGTAAAACCGTCATAGCGAGCACGGCCCAGAAAACCGCATCCATGCCATGGGCCCAGAACCAAACCAGGGGCGCCAGGGCCGAGGCGGTCAGGGCAGAGAGCGACGAGATCTTGGTCGTTACAAAAACCAGCAGCCAAGTTCCCAAAATGGCCAAGCCCACAGGCCACGAGAGGGCCAAGAGAACACCCAGGGCAGTGGCCACCCCCTTGCCCCCCTTGAAACCGAAAAACACAGGGAACAAATGCCCGAGGAAGACACCAATCGCTGCCATAGCCAGGGTGGTGGGTGAGCCGCCCTCGGCGCCAGCCCAGGCAGCAAGCAGCACAGCGATGGCGCCCTTGCCCGCATCGCCAATTAGGGTGAGTGCGGCGGCCTTCTTGTCGCCGGTGCGAAGCATGTTCGTGGCGCCGGGATTGCCCGACCCAAAGCTTCTGGGATCGGCCAGGCCCCGCAGACGGCTGACCAGAATGGCCGATGAGACCGAGCCAATCAGATAAGCAATCACAAAAACCGCTGGGTCCAGAGGAACCAGAAAGTCGGGGACCAGGGCCGTGTCGATTGGGCGGGATTCGCTGTTGGGCATCTGCGCAGTTTAAGCGCGCGGATGGTGTTGGGCATGCAACCTTGCAAGCCGCTCTCTGGCGACATGGGTATAGACCTGGGTGGTGGAGATGTCTGCGTGGCCCAGAAGCATCTGCACGGCGCGTAGGTCTGCGCCATGGTTGAGAAGGTGGGTAGCAAATGCGTGGCGCAGGCCATGGGGCGAGAGGGCCCAGTCGATTCCCGCCGCCTGGGCATAACGGCCAATCAACTGCCAGAAGTACTGGCGCGTCATAGGCCCCCCGCGCTCGGTCACAAAAACCGCATCCGAGAGTTGCCCGCTCAGAATAAGGGCGCGGGCCTCGGCCAGATACCTGCCAATCCAGTGGCCCGCCTCTTCTCCATAGGGAACCAGGCGCTCCTTATTGCCTTTCCCAATCACCCGCACCAGCCCCTCGGAGAGCCCCAAGCCATTGAGCCGCAAGCCGACCAACTCGGAGACCCGCAGACCAGTGGCGTAGAGCAACTCGAGCATGGCCCGGTCTCGAAGGCCACGCGCCTGTTCGGTGTTGGGTGCAGCCAGAAGACGCTCCACCTGTGCCTCGCTCGGGGCCTTGGGAAAGCGTTCGGCCTGCCTCGCGGACTTGATCTGCTGGCTGGGGTCATCCGCTCGCAGGGCCTGTCGAACCATCCAGGAGAAAAAGCGCCGAAAGCTCGAGAGCCGTCGATTGAAACTCGATGGCCGAAGGCTTTTGAGTCGCGCAGAAAGATAAGCCTGAAGGTCCATGGGCTGGCTCAGCGCCAGGTTCGGGTGTCCGTTCTGTGACGACCAAATGGCTAGGTCCGAGATGTCCCTGCGATAGGCCTCTCGGGAATTGGCGGCCAAGCCATCTTCAAGCCAGAGGGATTGAATAAAAAGTGCAATCAGGTCCTCATCGGCCTTGGCCAGCGCGGTTTGATCGGAGGTTTTGCTTGCGGCTTTCATGCCAGCGCCGAATCGAGTTCACCCTGGGCCAGTGCCCAACGCACATGTCTTACAACCATGGGATTGGCATCATTCAATCGGCCCTTGAGACTCGCGCGAATGGGAGCCTTCTCACCCTCGATCGCCGATCGCAGCCCGTTGCCCAATCCCACTGCAATATTTCGAAGCCAGCGGTCGTAACCGATTCTTAAAATGGCGCTGCCCGCGTGCCGCTCATGAAACTGCTGCGCAGTCCAAGAGAAGAGTTCAACCAACGTGGCGTGATCGAGACCATGCCGTGGCAAGAAATCTGGAATGGCGCTCATCTGCGCATAACGATTCCACGGACAGACCAACTGACAGTCATCACAGCCATAGACCCGATTGCCCATCAGGGGACGCAAGGGCTCGGGGATGTCGCCCGCATGCTCGATCGTTAGGTAGGAAATGCAGCGCCTCGCGTCGAGCGAAAAAGGCGCACGAATTGCCTTCGTGGGACAGACCTCGATGCAGGCCTGGCAACTTCCACAATGAGAGGAGCTGGCCTCGGCAGCTGGCAGCTCAAGCGTTGTGAGCAGGCCCCCGAGGAAAAACATCGAGCCCTGGTCACGGTTGAGCAATAGGGTGTGCTTGCCTCGCCAGCCAAGCCCTGCGGCCTGGGCCCACTCGACCTCGAGCAGAGGCGCTGAATCCACGCAGGCCCGAAAATTACCCGCAGCGATTTCTGAGTTGATTCGATCGGCGAGCCGGGCCAGTCGGCTACGAATCACCTTGTGATAGTCCCGGCCTCGGGCATAGAGCGAGACAACCGCCCGCTCGGGCGCATCGAGCGCCCGCAACTCTTGCACCTGCCACTCTTGCGCCTGCCACCCAGAGTCCATCGACGAGTCGGCCCTGGTCGGCAGGTAGTTCATGGTGACCATGATGAGGCTCTTGGCATTCGCGAGCAGTCCTTGCGGATCGGCACGGAGGGGTTGGCTTCGAGACAAATAGCCCATGTCTCCTGCGGTACCCTGATGCAGCCAATCCGAGAAGCGGGCCATGGCGGGGCCCAAATCGTGGCGGTCGATCCGAGCAATCCCCACCGAGGAGAAACCCAAGTCGCGCGCAGCCTGTCGAATGCGGGTGACAATAGCGTCTTGCGCTGGAATGGCGTCTTGCGCTGGACTTCTCTGATGATTCACTGACATTTCATGATTGTTGATCGCAGCACCATTCGATTCAATCGCGTAAGCGAGGCGGGCAGTACATTACTGGCCGAGGCCATTGCGAGGTCCATTGAATCCCTCGACATTGGCGCAATCTACCTGAGCGGAAGCCTTGGAGCAGGCAAGACCACCATCGCCCGCGGTATTCTGCGATCGCTGGGAGTCGAGGGTCGGATCAAGAGCCCCAGCTTTGCCATCGCTGAGCTCTATGAATTGCCCGATCTTCAAGTCCATCACATTGACCTCTATCGATTGCAGGATCCACTCGCGTGGAGAAGTGCAGGCCTGCGAGAGGCCTATGGGCCGGGTCGGTTGGTATTGCTCGAGTGGCCCGAGCATGGCCATGGCCTGCCAGGTGCCGATCTAATGGTCTCGATTGATTGGTTCAACGAGGAGGCCGAGGGCCCGAGGCAAGTCATGCTAAGTGCAGCCCGCCCCGAGATTCTCTCGGCAATTGATACAGCGATCGGCGACGCGCTTGAGAGATCGCCATGAAGCGCCGCTCGCTCTTGCTCGGTTCGGGAGGGGCGCTGCTGCTTGGCCTGTTTGGGCCCTCAGGGGCTCTGAGTGTTGCCGCGGTTCGGGTCTGGCCCGCCAACGATTACACCCGGGTCACCATCGAGCACGACTCCAAAACCCTCGCCTTCAAGACCAGTCTTCTCACCTCGCCCGACCGGCTTGTGGTCGACCTCGAGGGCCTCCAACTGAGTCCCATGCTCAAGGAGTTGGTGGCAAGAATCCAACCCAACGACCCCTTCATTGCCCAGGTTCGAGTCGGTCAATACCAGACCAATACCGTGCGACTGGTCTTCGATTTGAAACAGGGCATCCGCCCACAGGTCTTCACCCTGGAACCCGTCGGGCTCTATCAACACCGACTCGTCATCGACCTCTATCCAACCCAAGAGGTCGACCCCCTGCTCGCCTTTTTGCAGAGCTACGAGCAAGACCGGCTGCAATCTGGCAAGGCCGCCCCACCAGAAGAACCCCCTAAACAAGCAGCGCAGGCCGGGCCATCGGAGACAAAACCGTCTCCCGCTCCGGGTGGCAAAAAGCCCACCGTCTCTCGGCTTGTCACCATTGCCTTGGATCCTGGCCATGGTGGAGAAGACCCAGGGGCCGTGGGCAAAGGAGGCACGCGCGAAAAGGATGTGGTTCTTCGGATCGCGCGGTTACTCAAGACCGAACTCGATTCACAACCCGGCGTTCGCACCTATCTCACTCGAGATGGCGACTACTTCGTTCCCCTGGGCAGGCGAGTGGAGAAGGCACGTCGAGTGGGCGCCGATCTCATGGTCTCAATCCATGCAGATGCCTGGGTCTCTCCCAAGGCCAAGGGCTCATCGGTCTATGTCCTTTCACAACGTGGGGCAACCAGTGCCGCTGCCCGGTGGATGGCCCAGAAGGAGAATTCTTCCGATGCCATTGGTGGAATCAAGCTAGGTTCAGGCGATCAGCAGCTTCAGCAGACACTTCTCGATATGTCGACCACCGCGCAGATCAAGGACTCACTCAAACTCGGCAACGCGGTTCTTCGGCACATCAAAGGGGTCAATGAGTTGCACAAGCAGCAAGTCGAACAGGCAGGCTTTGCGGTACTGAAGGCCCCTGACATTCCATCCATTCTTGTCGAGACCGCCTTCATCAGCAATCCCGAGGAAGAGAAGCGGCTTCGCGACATGCGCTACCAACAAGAGATGGCCCGGGCCCTTCGTCGCGGAATCGTTCAGTACCTGGAGCAGAACCCCCCGCTCTCCAAGTCTCGGCTGATGTGACCATGGCGGGAATCGCCCTACTGCCCGATGCGCTGATCAGCCAGATTGCGGCTGGCGAAGTCATTGAACGGCCCGCATCGGTCGTTAAAGAGTTGCTCGAAAACGCAATCGATGCCCAGGCCCGCAGCATCTCTGTGTCGCTCGAAGAGGGGGGGATTCGTCGAATCCGAATCACCGACGATGGCCATGGCATTGATGCAAACGACTTGGCCCTCGCCGTGATGCGACACGCCACCAGCAAGATTCGGAGCCTGCAAGACCTTCAAGCAGTGCGAACCCATGGCTTTCGCGGAGAGGCCCTGGCGGCCATTGCCTCGGTTGCGCATATGGAGGTCACGAGCAAAGCCGCTTCGGCCCCCCATGGAAAGAGTATTGCCAATCATGGCGGCGCATGGCAGGAACGCCCGGCAGCGGCCTCCACCGGTACCACAGTGGATATTCAGAGCCTCTTTCACAGCGTCCCCGCACGGCGCCGATTCCTTAAAACAGCGGCCACCGAGTTCTCACATGCCAGAGAGGCCTTTGTTCGTCAGGCAATGATTCATCCGGAGGTGGCCTGGCAACTGAGCCACAACGACAAAATGGTGATGCGGCTTCCCCCCACGCAGCCCGCACTGCGGGTGGCCGAATGCCTGGGCCTAGATGCCCAGGCCCTCAAGATCGTCGAGGAGGAGCGGGGGCCGCTTCATATTCGGGCCTGGCTGCAGCTGCCGACACTGGCCGACGGAAAGGCCGAGCATCAGTATCTCTATGTGAATGGGCGGCATGTGCGCGACCGACTCATGCTCCATGCACTTCGATCGGCATACGCCGATGTCTTGCATGGCCAGCGACAAGCGCGGCTGGTACTGCAGATCGATCTCGACCCCGAGCTTGTCGATGTCAATGTTCATCCCGCCAAATCGGAGGTGCGTTTCCGAGACAGCCAGGCGGTTTATCAAAGCATTCTCAGTGCCGTGCGCACCGCATTGGCCCAGCCCGTGGCTGCGACCGCGGGCGCATCCATTGCGACCCCGCTGGGTTCAACAGGCGATGGTGCAATGAGCCATCGCCTCGCTTATGGGCACAGCCTTCCACTCTCCCCACAATTTTTTCAAGGCCAGCCCAATCGATCCTGGGCCAGCGGAACCATGCCCCTGGATCCGCAAGGACACCAGGCGCTTGGCGCGGAGTCGCCCTTGACGCCTGCTCCTCTGGGCCCACCGCTGGGCTTTGCCATTGCCCAACTGCACGGGATTTTTATTCTTGCGCAGAACAGCCACGGGCTGATCATTGTCGATATGCATGCTGCCCACGAGCGTATTGTCTACGAGCGACTCAAGGCACAAACAACCACCGAGACGCAGGGATTGCTCGAACCGCTTGCCCTGCTCGCGAGTCCGCTCGAGACAGAGACGGCACAACTGCATGCCGAGCTCCTCAGAACGATCGGCTTTGATGTGGCGCCTTTGTCCGCAGACCACATTGTGGTGAGAGCCATCCCAGCCCTTTTGGCCAAGGCCCCGATCGAGCCCTTGGTTCGGGAAACACTTGCGGAGTTGGCCCAGCATGGGCAGGCCCAATCGGTAATGGAACAACGCGACGCCATCCTGGCCACCATGGCCTGCCATGGAGCGGTTCGCGCCAACCGCTCACTGACAATCCCCGAGATGAACCAGCTGCTCAGAGACATCGAGGCCACCGACCGATCAGACCAATGCAACCATGGTCGCCCCACCTGGGTCCAGATTGGCCACAAGGAATTGGATCGGCTATTCATGCGCGGGCAGTGAACGCTTGAGCAACTCGCAAGACAGCGTCGTCAGCAGCACGCTCTGCATCATCGGGCCAACCGCCAGCGGGAAGTCGGGTCTGGCCCAAGCCCTGGCGGAGTCCGGCCTCTTGGGGCCCTGCGAAATCATCAATATGGATTCGGCCTTGGTCTATCGTTGCCTCGACATTGGAACAGCCAAGCCCAGTTCGGATGATCGGGCTCGGGTGCCACACCACCTCATTGACCTCTGCAACCCCGAAGACCGCTACTCGGTGGCCGCCTTCCTTCGCGACTGCAACGCTGCACTTGAAGCGATTCATTCCAGGGGCAAGAGGGCCTTGGTGGTTGGCGGCACCATGCTCTATTTCAAGGCGCTGCGTCATGGCATTGATGAGATCCCTTCGACCAACGAAGAGATCCGACTAGAAGTGGCCGAGCAGGCCAAGCGACTCGGGTGGCCGGCGATGCACGAGCGACTCAGAGCGGTTGACCCAGTGACCGCCGCCCGACTCGCCCCCTCCGATGCCCAGCGGATCTCCAGGGCCCTTGAAGTCCATCGGGCCACCGGGCAATCACTGAGCCAATGGATCGCGCAGAGCCAATCACGTAAATTGGCAGTGGGCGCCCGAGAGATGAAAACCTTTCCCGTGGTCTCCTTGGAGCCCAGCGATCGAGCGTTGCTGCATGAAGCCATCGAAGGCCGGCTGCGGGAGATGGTGAAAAAAGGGTTTCTCTCTGAGGTTCGAGCCCTTAGGGCCCGAGCCGGACTCACGGCAGAACATCCCAGCATGCGGGCGGTGGGTTATCGACAGGCATGGGCGCACCTAGATGGGCAGAGTGGCTTTGAGAGCGAGGCCGAATTTTTTCAGAGGGCACTTGAGGCCACACGGCAACTTGCAAAACGACAGATCACCTGGCAGCGCGGCTTTAGGGGGCTCGAGCGAATCGACCCTCAGACCACGCCACTCGATCAGATGATGACCGTCTGCGCCTCACTCTTGGCTCGCGCCTGAATCTCTCCGATTCGAAAGACCATCTCTCCGGCAGCGGTGAGTGTTGCGGCCACCGACTCGGCCTCGGTGGCCGGCACAATGACCACCATGCCAATGCCGCAGTTGAAGACACGGTGCATCTCTGCGGCATCGATCTGACCTTCAGTCTGAATCCATTGCATGAGGGCGGGCATGGGCCAGGCAGCCCCTTCCAACCGCGCCATGAATCCATCGGGTAGAACGCGCGGCACATTGCCCACCAGGCCACCACCCGTAATGTGGGCCAGCCCATGAATTGCGTTGCCATGCCTTGCGAGCGCCTCCAAAACCGACTTCACATAGATTCGGGTGGGCCGCATCACCAAGTCATCGAGACCCATCAACTTGTCGGAGCCGGGCGCAACGGGGAGTTGTATGGACGAGAGGGCCTGGCGAGAAATGTCTCCGAATCGACGCTCCAAAACCTTTCGCACCAATGAATAACCATTGCTGTGGAAACCACTCGATGCCAAGCCCAAGACCACATCGCCTTGACTGACACCGCTTGCATCCAGAATCTTGCTCCGCTCGACCACGCCCACGGCAAAGCCCGCCAAATCGTATTCACCATCGGGATACATACCGGGCATCTCTGCGGTCTCACCGCCAATGAGTGCGCATCCGGCCTGCTCGCAGCCCGCGGCAATTCCACCGACCACCTCGGCAGCGGTCTCGACTGCGAGTCGGCCGCATGCGAAGTAATCCAGGAAGAAAAGCGGCTCGGCCCCCTGCACCAGGATGTCGTTGACACTCATGGCCACCAGATCGACCCCCACTGTGTCGTGGCGATCGAGCGCAAAGGCAAGCTTGAGTTTGGTGCCCACACCATCGGTTCCCGAGACCAACACCGGGTCCTTGTACTTCGTGGGCAGCCCACAAAGGGCCCCAAACCCACCAATTCCAGCAAGTACCTCTGGACGCATGGTCCGCTTGGCCAGTGGCTTGATGCGGTCGACAAGGGCATCTCCAGCATCGATATCGACACCTGCATCGCGATAGGTCAGGGGGGGTGATTTGGTATTCATGACGGAGGCCCGGAAAATGCCATTTTATGGGACAAACCCCTGCCTCCTCCCCCGCAACACCCCCCTCGCCTGCCTCCGCCATTGAGCAGTTGGCCCTGGGCCTTTTGCAACCCGCCGAGCCGAGCCTGCAGGCCGGCGTGGTTGGACGCAACTCAGCCGCCTTGGCCGCATTGCGCCAGACACTTGAGTCGCCGAGTGCCAAGGGTCTTCTGCTGTGGGGCGCCCCAGGCAGCGGGAAAACATACTGGCTCAAGGCATGGGCGGCCCAACACGAGGGCATTCGCTACATCCGCATGGGCCAATCGAGCGTGAACGGCTCATCGCTTGCGCTGGCCGGCCTGATTGAGGAACCGCTCTGGCTGGTCGACGATGTGCACCTCTGCAGCCCGGACGAGCAGGCATGGCTCTTTGGTGCCTATAACCGTGCCATGGCGGCCGGGCGCTGCATCGTGGTGGCGGCCGATCGCCCGCCCCTGCGACTCACGCTTCGAGAGGATGTGCGCACCCGACTGGGCCAATGCCTGGTCTTCGAATTGCACGAACTCACCGACGCAGAGATGCTCACTGCCCTTCGGCAGCGGGCCAGCGCCTTGGGGTGGATCTCTGGCCCCGACCAGGCCGACTACGATCGATTGTTTCAGTACTTACTCAATCACCAGTCGCGCAATCTCTCTCTGCTCACCGCCATTCTGGATGCCGTGGATCGTTACGCACTCTCTGTGCAGCGGCCCGTGTCCTTGCCGATGCTGCGCACCGTCTTCTCAAAGTTCGAGCAGTAGCCTCAAACCAGCCGCATTTTTCCATTCCCACCATTCCCACCATGCCCACCAACCCCAAACAAATCGCCCTATTCGATCTCGACAACACCCTCATTGAAATGGACAGCGACGTCGCGTGGGCCCAGTATCTTGTGGAGTTGGGAGTGGTCGACCGCGACTGGTACAGCCGACGCAATGACGAGTTCTACGCGAAGTACAAGGCAGGCACTCTGAGTATCTTTGAGTTTCTGGAATTCCAACTCAAACCACTGGCCACCCATTCGCCTGCCCAGTTGCATGCCTGGCGAGACACCCTCATCACCGAGCGCATTGCACCGAAGATCTCGCAATCGGCCCGCGATCTTGTGGAGTCTCATCGCGCCGCTGGGGACTTAATGGCCATCGTGACAGCCACCAATCGCTTCATCACCGCCCCGATTGCCGAGCTCTTTGGAATCGAGAATCTTATTGCCACTGAGTTGGAAGAGAAGGACGGCCGCTTTACGGGAAGACCAGAGGGCGTGCCGAGTTTTCGAGAGGGAAAGATCACGCGGGTGGCCCAGTGGTTGGCGCAGCGCGACACGGCACTCGAGGCCTTCGAGCGCTCTTACTTCTATAGCGACTCTCTCAACGATCTGCCATTGATGTCCCGGGTCACCCACCCGGTGGTGGTCAACCCAGATCCCTCACTTCTTGCCCACGCCAAGGCACAGAACTGGCCTGTGATCCTGATAACCTCTCAGGCGTGATCAAGAAACTTCTTCGTTCGCTGGCCCGGCTCGCCCCAGGCCACAAGGCGGGCCATGGCCGTGCCCTCAAGCACGACCCCAGTATCTATAAGGGCAGCCGCGTTGGAATTGATCGGCGCATGGTCTCGAGCGCGGCCGTTCGAACCGTTGAGGGCCTTCAACATGCTGGGTTCAAGGCCTTCGTGGTCGGTGGCGGTGTGCGCGACCTCATGCTGGGGCTGCGCCCCAAAGACTTTGATGTCGCCACCGACGCAACCCCCGAAGAGGTGCAACGCATTTTTCGACGCGCCCGACTCATCGGACGACGATTTCGAATCGTGCATGTCATGTTCGGTCCCGAAACCATTGAAGTCTCGACATTCCGCGCTCTGGCCCACGAGAACCAAGAGACCGATGCCCACGGACGTGTTCTCCGGGACAACACATTCGGCGAACAGCACGAGGACGCAAGCCGCCGAGACTTCACCATCAATGCGCTCTATTACGACCCGCTCTCCGATACCGTACTCGACTATCACCATGGAGTGAAGGACATTCAGGCCCGGTGCCTGCGCATGATCGGCCACCCCGAGCAGCGCTACCGTGAGGATCCTGTTCGCATGCTGCGGGTTCTTCGCTTTCAGGCCAAGCTTGGCTTCAAAGTCGACGACAAGACGCTGGCGCCGATTCGCGGCTTGGCTGCGCTTCTGGAGAATGTCCCCGAGGCGCGGCTCTTCGACGAGATCGTCAAGATGCTCTGCTCCGGCGCGGCCCTACGCGCACTCGAGGGCCTGACAGACTTCGGCCTGCACCGGCACTGCCTGCCCATGCTGGAGATGGTTCTCGACCCCTCTACTAAGGGCGCGGACCGTAAGGCGGCCCTCGATTTTGTGAGGCTTGCCCTAGCCAATACGGATGAACGAATCGCACAGGCCAAGCCCATCTCCATCGGGTTTCTCTTCGCATCGCTCCTATGGCCGGCCATACGGTTCGAATGGCAACGCTTGGAATCCGGTGGCGTCAAGCCCGTACCTGCATTGCACGAGGCCATCGAAGAAATAGTAGAAGTTCAGAATGCAGGCTACAGCGTCCAGAAGCGAATTCTCTCGGATGCCCGCGAGCTCTGGCTGATGCAGCCACGCTTTGAGAAGCGGGGCGGTGGGGCCGCATTTCGGTTGCTGGAGAATCCGCGTTTCCGCGCGGGATTCGATTTCCTGCTTCTGAGAGTGGAGGCCGGCGAACTCGATTCCGATTTGGGTCAGTGGTGGATCGCCTTTGAGTCCACCGATTCCCACGATGAAAGACTCACACTCATTGCGGACCTTGCCCACTCTTCCAGTGCTGGCACGGGCCCGAGGCGTCGTCGGCGGCGTTCGCGAAGACCCGAGGCGGCATCGGCGCAATGAGTGCCTTGGTGACCATTGCCCTGGGGGCCAACCTGCCGCGTGGAACGGACTCGCCACGTGACACACTCGCTTTGGCCATGGCAGAAATGTCCTCTTCAGAGTCGCCGCTCATTGGGCCTCGATTCTCTCGTATCTACCGCAGCACGCCGGTACTTGCCGAGGGGCCCGACTTTGCCAATGCCGTGGCGGTTGGTCGTTCCGATCTTTCCCCCTTGGCACTGCTCAAGTGGCTCCATGGCATCGAAGTCGCATTCGGTCGCAGGCGCAGCACTTCCTCGAATTCTTTTGGCCCCTCTGCGGCCCGCACACTCGACCTGGATCTTATTGATGTCGAGGGTGTCGCCATGAACACGAGCGACTTGACACTGCCACACCCCAGAGCCAGTCAGCGCGCCTTCGTGATGATTCCTTGGGCGGAGCTTGACCCCAACCGGCTGGTCGCGCTCTTGCCTGGAGTGCGGCAGCGTGTTTCGGCCTGGGCCGCCGCCTGCCCAACGGATGCGGCTTTATCGCCCTGGGAGGGCGCACTTGCCTAGCGGCCACCCTGGCGAGCGCCCCGCATGGGCCGACCGGTTTCGCTCGATCGTTTTTGAGGGCCCCATTGGGGTTGGCAAGAGCTCGCTCGCACGAAAGTTTGCCGAGCGCTTTGGATACGACCTTCTGCTTGAGGCCCCCGAGGACAATCCCTTTCTCGATCGCTTCTATCGTGACAGCGCTCGCTATGCGCTCTCCACGCAGTTGTTTTTTTTGTTTCAGCGCATGGACCAGCTAAGGAACCTGTCGCAGCGAGACTTCTTTGCAGAGCACCTTGTCAGCGACTTCATGCTCGCGAAAGACCCACTCTTCGCACGACTCACCCTCACAGAGGATGAGTTGGTGCTCTACCAGAAGATTTATGAGTCGCTCAAGCCGCAGGCGCCCATTCCAGATCTAGTGGTGCTTCTGCAGGCCCCGCCCAATTACCTAATGGAGCGAATCCGCGAGCGGGCCATCCCGATGGAACAGGGAATCTCCGCGGACTACCTCGCCGACCTCTCCGACTCCTACACGCAGTTCTTTCATCAATACGATGAGAGCCCCGTGTTGATCGTCAACACCATGGCGCTCAACCCAATTGGTGACGAGGGAGATTTCGATATTTTGGTTCAGCAGATCTCGAACTTCCGTGGCCGGCGCGCCTACTTCAATCGACAGTCATGAAAATTGTTCACACCATCGACGATCTTCGCGCTCAGTTGCGTGGTCAGCTGCGCACGGCCTTTGTTCCTACCATGGGCAATCTCCATGAGGGGCACATGTCTCTAATGCGACTTGCAGCCAAGCACGGCGATCCCGTTGTGGCATCGGTCTTTGTCAACCGCCTGCAGTTCGGCCCCAATGAGGACTTTGACCGTTATCCAAGAACACTCGAGGCCGATACCAAGAAGCTTGAGGCGGAGGGTGTCTATGTGCTGTTCGCGCCCGATGAGCGTGAGATGTACCCGGTGCCACAGGAGTTTCGCGTGGCACCGCCCGGCGATCTTGGAGACATTCTGGAGGGCCACTTCCGGCCCGGCTTCTTTGTTGGTGTGAGCACAGTGGTGCTCAAGTTATTTCATTGCGTCTCACCGCAAGTCGCAGTCTTTGGGAAGAAGGATTACCAGCAACTCATGGTCATTCGGCGAATGGCCCAGCAGTTTTCTCTGCCCACCGAGATCATCCCGGCCGAGACCATCCGCGCTGAGGACGGCTTGGCCCTGAGTTCACGCAATGTTTACCTAAGCGAAGACGAGCGACGCGAGGCGCCGAACCTCTATCGGTTGCTCCAGGAAACGCAGTCGATCATTCGGGAAGTGAATCCAGCCAAGCCCGAGGCGATCAAGGCGCTGGAAACGGAACAACAGATGAAGCTGAGCGAGCGGGGCTGGAAGCCCGACTATTTCAGCATTCGTCTGAGATCAACACTCCAAAACGCAAGCGCAGATGACTTGACCAAGGGCGAGGCCCTTGTGGTGCTCGCCGCAGCGCGCCTTGGGGGTACGAGGCTTATCGACAACCTGGAGATTTAGCCCAGGCTTCGCAGGGCCACCGCGGTGAGGAACCCGGCCAAGAAGACAATGGCCATGACCAACAGCAGAGGCGCCTTGGTTCTCGTAGTGCGACGATCGTCATGCATATAAGTAAAGCCCTTAGTCGGTGCCCGTTGCGTTAGAGGACACTCTTTAGAAGTTTTCCCATCTCGGATGGGTTCTTGGTGGTCTTGATGCCGCATGCCTCCATGATCTCGAGCTTGGCCTGTGCAGTGTCTGCACCACCAGAGATCAGTGCGCCCGCATGACCCATGCGTTTCCCCGGTGGGGCCGTGACGCCTGCAATAAAACCAATGACTGGTTTCTTCATATTGTCTTTGGCCCACTGGGCGGCATTGACTTCATCCGGGCCACCAATCTCGCCGATCATGATGACGGCATCGGTGTCAGGATCATCATTGAAGAGTCGCAGGACATCGATGTGCTTGAGGCCATTGATGGGGTCGCCACCAATGCCGACCGCGGAAGACTGGCCCAGGCCCATCTCGGTCACCTGTCCAACCGCTTCGTATGTGAGGGTGCCCGAGCGCGAGACAATTCCGATGCGGCCTTTGCGGTGAATATGGCCCGGCATGATCCCAATTTTGATTTCCTCGGGAGTGATGAGTCCGGGACAGTTGGGCCCGAGCAAGAGGGTCTTGGACCCAGCTGCCTTCATCTTGTTGCGAACCACCATCATGTCGCGCACGGGAATGCCTTCGGTGATGCAGATTGCGAGATCGAGTTCGGCCTCGACGGCCTCCCATATGGCATCGGCGGCCCCAGCGGGCGGCACGTAAATAACCGAAACCGTTGCACCGGTGGCCTTCTTCGCCTCTTTAACCGACGCATAAATGGGGATGCCCTCGAAGTCCTCTCCTGCCTTCTTTGGGTTCACGCCCGCAACAAAACAGTTTTTGCCGTTGGCGTATTCGCGACACATGCGGGTATGGAACTGCCCCGTCTTCCCAGTGATGCCCTGGGTGATGACCTTGGTCTGTTGATTGATCAGGATTGACATGGTGTTTCCTCAGGCCTTTTTGGCTGCAGCGACAACCTTTTCAGCCGCCTGTGCCATGGTGTCAGCGGAGATGATTGGGAGGCCGGATTCGGCCAATATTTTTTTACCGAGGTCCTCGTTGGTGCCCTTCATACGGACCACCAAGGGCACCTTGAGCCCGACGGCACGAGAGGCAGAGACCACTCCCTCGGCAATCACATCGCAGCGCATGATGCCGCCGAAAATGTTCACCAGAATGGCCTTGACGTTGGGGTTGCCCAGCATGATCTTGAAGGCCTCTGTCACCTTCTCGGTGGTGGCACCACCGCCCACATCAAGGAAGTTGGCCGGCTCACCACCGAAGAGTTTGATGGTGTCCATGGTGGCCATGGCCAGTCCCGCGCCGTTGACCAGACAACCGATATTGCCATCGAGTTGAATGTAGGCGAGATCGAACTTGGAGGCCTCGATCTCGGCGGGGTCCTCCTCGTCGAGATCGCGGTACTCAGTGATCTCGGGGTGGCGATAAAGCGCATTCGAATCGAAGTTCCACTTGGCATCGAGCGCGACAACACGGCCATCACCCGTCAGGATTAGTGGGTTGATCTCCGCCAGCGAGGCATCTGTCTCCCAAAACGCCTTGTAGAGCCCTTTCAGAACCGATCGGGCCTGGGCGATGGAATCGGCTGGGATGCCAATCTTCGAGGAAAGCGCGTCGGCGTCCGCATCGGTCAGGCCGGTGGCGGGGTCGACAAATACCTTGTGAATCTTTTCGGGATGGGTCGCCGCGACCTCCTCGATGTCCATGCCACCCTCGGAGGAGCCCATGACGCAGATCTTCTGTGTGACTCGATCGGTCACCGCGGCAAGGTAGATTTCTTTCTTAATGTCGGCACCTTCTTCAATAAGAAGGCGACGAACCTTTTGTCCGTCGGGGCCGGTCTGGTGAGTCTTGAGTTGCATACCGAGAATCGAGGTTGCATAGGTGCGCACGTCATCGAGTGACTTGGCGACTTTGACTCCACCGCCCTTGCCACGACCACCGGCATGGATCTGGGCCTTGACCACCCAGAGCGAGCCGCCGAGCTTTTGAGCTGCTGCGACCGCCTCATCGACTGAAAAACAAGCGATTCCCCTTGGAACCGCAACCCCATATTGGCGAAGGATGTCCTTGCCTTGGTACTCATGGATTTTCATAAGACAAGCCCCCCAACTGGTGAGGGGATGTTAGCACGCGGGTATTGGGTCAGATGGCTAGGACAGGTCCGGTTCCGCAAAGCCGCTGGCTTCGAGCCGACGCAGAGTCCCCGGCGGGAAGCCTCTCTGAAGAAGAAAACGCTCTTGGCGTGCCCTCTCTTCAATGGATGTCGGTGGGGCAGAAAAGCGGCGAGCCCAGACCACCAGGGCCTGCTGCAACTCCGTGGACTTAAAGGCCGCGAGCTCGGCCTCGATAATGGAATCGCTCACGCCCGCCTCTCGAAGCCCGAACTTTAGCCGCAGTGCGCCGTAGCGCTGCCCCTTGGTTCGAACATAGGATTGGGCAAAACGCTCATCGGAGAGGAAGCCTTTGGCCTCGAGTTCCCCGAGAAGGAGGTTGACCTCATGCTCGGAGTCCGCATGGGACAAGAGTTTGTCGCGCAACATGGCACGACTAAGCTCCCGACGGGCCAGGGCAGCAACGGCCCTGGTCTTCAAAGAGCGAGGCGCGGCAGGACTCAGGAGGCCTCTTTGAGTTCACGCGCAGGTCGGCCTCGGCCCCGCTTCTCGGTGGGCTCTGCGCTGACCTCTTCCGACTCGTCGCGATTGGAGGCCAACTCCAAGCGTGGACGAACCTCACGCAGAGCGACCCCAAAGTGGGCACGAATCTTGTTTTCAATTTCAATGGCCATGGCTGGGTTCTGCTTTAAAAACTCCCGCGCATTGTCTTTGCCCTGTCCGATTCGATCGCCGTTGTAGCTGTACCAAGCACCCGATTTCTCGACAATGTTGGCCTCTGCGCCGAGATCGACAATTTCACCCTCGCGGGAGATGCCCTCGCCGTAGAGGATGTCGAAATCGGCGGCCTTGAATGGCGGAGCGACCTTGTTCTTCACCACCTTAACGCGTGTCTCTGAGCCAACGACTTCGTCGGCCTTCTTGAGCGAGCCCACGCGGCGAATATCCAGGCGCACCGAGGAATAGAACTTCAGTGCATTGCCGCCCGTTGTGGTCTCGGGACTACCGAACATGACACCAATCTTCATGCGAATCTGATTGATGAAGATGACCAAGGTATTGGTTCGACTGATGGTTCCGGTGAGTTTGCGAAGGGCTTGAGACATGAGCCGGGCCTGAAGGCCAGGGAGCGAGTCGCCCATGTCGCCCTCGATCTCGGCCCGAGGCGTGAGGGCCGCCACCGAATCCACAACGATGAGGTCGACCGAGCCCGAGCGCACCAAGGCGTCGACAATCTCGAGGGCCTGCTCACCCGTGTCGGGTTGAGAGATCAAAAGGTCGGAGAGGGTGACGCCAAGCTTCTGCGCATACTGGGTATCGAGTGCATGCTCGGCGTCGACAAACGCGCAGACCCCGCCGAGCTTCTGCATTTCTGCAATGACTTGGAGCGTGAGGGTGGTCTTGCCCGAGGACTCTGGCCCATAGATTTCAACCACTCGGCCACGGGGCAAGCCGCCCACACCGAGGGCGATATCGAGACCGAGGGAGCCGGTAGAAACCGTTTGGATGTCGGGTGCAACGTCGTTTTCGCCCATCTTCATGATGGAGCCCTTGCCGAACTGCTTTTCGATTTGAGCAATGGCGGCCGCGAGCGCCTTGGTTTTTTCTGCGCGGGTTTTAACGACTTGATCGTCCATGGTGGCGTTCCTTATTCAGAAGGTTTGACAAGAGTACTGTATAAATAAACAGTATTCAACTGGCCCTCCACCCTAGGGGCTATGGCTCGTGTTGGGCATCGACCATTGGGCCGAGGCCTGCCCCGAGGCTTGAACCAACAAGGAAAAAAGGCCCGAAAGGGCCCAATGGGCGGCCTGGGCCTGCACCCCGGCGCGATCGCCCCTGAAGCGTTGGGTCTGTGTCAAGACCGATTGGCCAGGGAGTTTCCAGGCAAACCAGACAGTCCCGACCGGCTTCTCGTGGGTTCCCCCCGAGGGGCCGGCAATGCCCGTGATCGAGGCCGAAGCCAGCGGGCCTGGCCCACCCGAGCCCAGGCGGCTCGCGCCATCGGCCATCTCCGCGGCCACGGCGCTGCTCACTGCGCCGTGTGCGAGCAGAGATGCCTCGGTGACCCCCAATAGGGTCCGCTTCATTGCGTTCGAATAGCTGACCACACCGCCTTCGAGCCAGGCACTCGAGCCCGCTACCCCCGCGAGCCAGGCGCAGGCCATGCCCCCCGTGCAAGACTCAGCCAAAGAAATCTTGCAACCCGCCCGCTGGGCCGCCCAGCCAAGCGCAAGCGCAAGACAGAGCCGCATCGATCCGTTCTCACTCATGACAAGGACCCAAATACAAAGGCCACCAATCGAAGCAAAACCGCAATGGTCAGCAGAGTGAGTGCAGCCGCCACAAGATCATCGGCCATCACGCCCAAACCGCCTTTGAATTCTCGATCCACCCAATCAACAGGCGGTGGCTTGACCGCATCAAAAAAACGAAAGAGCGCAAAGGCGAGAAACTGCAAGGCAAAGGACGACCAACCATCGGTGTAACGGGATACCTCCATCTCGAAGGAGCGGGGAAGCACTGCCAGAACAAGCCAGAAGGCGACGATCTCATCCCAGACCATCGCCCCATGGTCGGCCCCGATCAGTTGTCCCGTTCGATGGCAGGCCCAAATGCCGATCGCAAGGCCCAGGGGCAGCAGGAGCGCCCAGACCCAGGGGACGACAAAGAAATCAATGACCCAGAAACTCGCCCAGGCCCAGAGCGTGCCGGCCGTTCCCGGTGCGACCGGCGAGAGGCCCGCACCAAAGCCCAGGGCAATGGTGTGCGCAGGGTGGCGCAGCAGAATGCTGCTTGGCTCAGAAGTGCTCAAAACCGGCCTTGGGCCATTCAGATGCAGGCAAGGGGCATGCCTGCGCGTCCTCCCAGATGACCGGCCAAGAGAAAGCCGATTCATCTGGGGACTGAGTCACTCGACCAATGCAATGCAGTGGCAAGGCCAAGCGCTTGGCGAGACCCTCCACGGCTGAGCGATGTTCGGCGGGGGCGGCAAAAAGCAATTCGTATTCATCCCCGCCGCTGGCAGCGATTCGGCAGAGAT
Organism: Betaproteobacteria bacterium; assembly: GCA_016868255.1. Classification (GTDB taxonomy): domain Bacteria; phylum Pseudomonadota; class Gammaproteobacteria; order Burkholderiales; family Burkholderiaceae_A; genus Hahnella. The sequence goes on along the minus strand of VGHN01000009.1, from coordinate 44,159 downwards.
CGCGTGGGGACTCTCCGGCAGCAAGTCTGCTCGATAGGCGGGGGCCAAGGCAGTCGATCAATGCCTCGAGGCGGACCCGTGCGACCAGGTTGGTTGAGGACGCAGCCGACGACGCCCGCATGAGGTGGGCAAGTTCTGAGGCCAGGCCGTCGGAGATATCGATGGCGGCATGCGCAATATCGCGCAAGGCGAGCCCAAGGGCGACCCTGGGTTGAGGCCAGCAGAGTTTGGTGTCTCTATGGTCTTGCGTCAGCGCAATCATTGGATCGCCCAACTCCCCAGAGACCCATAAATCGTCGCCCTCACGGGCGCCCGATCGCATGATGGCCATCCCGGTGGGGACGGTGCCCAGCGCGGCAACAGAGATGGTCTCGGCAGACTCAAGCGGAACTCGCACCGTGTCTCCACCCAGTAGCGTGCAGTCCCACTGCTGGGCGAGGCCCAGAAGGCCCTTGGAGAAATCTTCCAACCAAGACTCCCGCGGCTCACGAATGGCCAGGGAAAGAGTGAAACCCAGTGGCTTTGCCCCCATTGCGGCCAGATCGGAGAGATTCACGGCCAGGCACTTGTGACCGAGCGCAGCAGGGTCCATATCGGGGAAGTAATGGCGAGATTCCACCATGGTGTCCATGGCCATGACCAGTTGCTCGCCACTTTGCAGAGGCGCGAGAACGGCGCCATCGTCGCCAATCCCCATGGCCTTGGGGTGTTTGAGTGCGGTGCCGGCAAACTGCTCGGCCGGCCCTTTGAAAAAACGAGATATCAGCTCAAATTCACCGGGGGCCACATTCTCACTGGCCACGGGCCGCCTCTGCCTGGCACTCGTGTGGTCGCAGCTGGGGGGCCATTCGATCAAGCACGCCATTGACATAGCGATGTCCCTCATTGCCGCCCAGGCTCTTGCTCAACTCCACGGCCTCATTGATCACCACACGATAAGGCACCTCCGGTGCATCACGAAGTTCGAAAACGCCAAGCATAAGAATCCCCTGCTCGACGGGAGACACCTGGGCCCAGGGGCGGTCCAGCGCCGCCTCAATCAACGCCTGCAAAGCCGCCTGCGACTCGAGCACACCTCGGAAACAGGTTTGAAAGTAGGCCTGATCGGCCGCCTTGAACTCATCGGACTCGGCCAAGTAGAGCTCAATCTGAGTTGGAGACTCTCCTGACAACGCCCACTGGTAGAGGCCCTGAACAACAAGGAGTCGCGAGAGTCGCCGAGTGCCTCGGGCCTGATGCCCTCGGCTGCGACTAGCGCTCGGTCTCATCGACCTGACCCAATTCCTCATCGATGGCCAATAACAAATTGGCCATTTCGATGGCAGCGAGCGCGCAGTCTCTGCCCTTCTCCTCGGCACGGGCAAGGGCTTGGGCATCGGTATCCACCGTGAGAATGCCGTTGGCCACGGGGATATGAAACTCAAGGCCCACACGAGAGACACCGGTGGCCGATTCATTGGAGACCACCTCAAAGTGGTAGGTCTCTCCTCGGACCACAGCGCCGAGTGCAATCAATGCATCAAACTGCCCCGTCTCTGCGAGTTGAGAGAGGACCAGTGGAATCTCTAGGGCACCAGGAACCGAGCAGACAACAATGTCACTCTCATCGACACCCGCCCTCAAACAGGTATCGATGCAACTCGATTCCAATTTTTTGGTGATGGCCTGATTGAAGCGGGCCACCACTATTCCAAGCCGAAGGCCATCGGCAGCCAGTTCTGGAACAAATCGCTGAACAGTCATGGTCACTTTGCTCCCTCAAATTGTTCGTAAGACACCACCTCGAGGCCATAGCCAGCCATGCTCGGCATTTTTCTCGGCTGGGCCAAGAGATTCATCTTTCCCACCCCGAGGGATTTCAATATGGCGGCGCCCACCCCGTAATTGCGAAGCGTGGCAGAAGAATGGGCCGATCGACCCTGCGCATGGCCATGGATTGCGCCGTGTGACTCCAGCACCGACCAGACTCGATCGACCGAAGGCGCCGAGTTGATTAAGACAGCAACGCCCGCAGTGGCGTCCGCAGCCAAACGCGCCAGGGCCTGGGGAAGCGGCCAACTGTGTCGATGCGAATGGGTATCGAAGAAATCAAAGGCTGTGAGTGGCTCATGGACTCGAACATTGGTCACCAATGATTGTTGCGGCCGGCCGCGCAGAAGTGCGATGTGCGGCTGCTGCATGACTCGGTCTCGATAGACGACCATTTCCCAATGAACGCCCGCGAGCTCAATCGGGCCGCGGGACCGCTCTTCAATGAGGCTCTCGGTGGCCGAGCGGTACTGAATTAAATCTGCAATCGAACCCACCAGCAGGCCGTGCTGCTGGGCGAACGCAAGGAGTTGAGGAAGACGGGCCATGGTCCCGTCGTCATTGAGGATCTCGCAAATCACCGCGGCTGGGCGACGGCCTGCGAGCGCGGCCAAATCACAACCCGCCTCGGTATGACCCGCCCTGGCCAGCACGCCCCCGGCCTGGGCCATAAGCGGAAAAACGTGACCCGGCTGAACAAGGTCCTCGGGTCGTGAGCCCTTGGCAACAGCCACCGCGATGGTGTGGGCGCGATCGGCCGCACTGATGCCAGTGGTCACACCGGAGGCCGCTTCGATGGAGACCGTGAATGCTGTGGTGTGAGCGGAGCGGTTCTCGTGGACCATCAGAGGAAGCTTGAGGCGCCGGCAGTCCGGCTCGGTAAGCGTGAGGCAGATGAGGCCCCGACCGAACCGCGCCATGAAGTTGATGGCTTCGGCGGAAACCGCATCGGCGGCCATCACCAGATCGCCCTCATTCTCTCGGTCCTCGTCGTCAACCAAGACGACCATCTTGCCGGCAGCAATGGCAGCGATCAGTTCGCTCGCCGAATGGAGCCTTCCCTGCACATCACTCATGACCTCCGGCCCCCCGAACCACCAGCTGGCCCATTGGCTTGATCACCCCTTGGGCGACTCAGTTGACCACTCAATTGGCCCATGCGCTCCCAACAACGGACCACCTGTCTGGCAATGGTGTCGACTTCGACGTTCACACCATCCCCCACCGCCAGGCCACGCAACGTTGTCTGGCTCCACGTGTGGGGAATGAGATTGATATCAATCTCAACACCGTCGTCTCGATCGAGGACTTGGTTAATGGTGAGGCTCACACCCTGCAAAGCGATTGAGCCCTTCTCTGAGACATAAACCGCCAACTCGGGCGGAAGCCTCACTGCAAGGCCCACCGACTCGCCACGAGACTCCAAGCGAATCACGCGTCCCACGGCATCGATATGACCCGAGACAATATGGCCACCGAGCCTGTCGCTCGCGCGCATCGCCTTCTCCAAGTTGACCGGCCCGGGCCGATCGAGTCCCACCGTGCAGTCAAGACTCTCGCGCGAGATGTCGACTGCAAAACCAAAGGCGTCGGGGCGCAGGGCCGTCATGCAAGCCCCGTTGATGGCGATGGAGTCACCTTCAGAGACGTCCTCAGAATCGAGGCCGCCCCAGGCGACCATGAGTCGAAGCCCACCCTTCTGCCCGGCCGAACTCGGCTGCGGCAGGACTTCTTCAATCTGGCCGATGGCCTGAACGATTCCGGTGAACATGCCCGAAGTGTATCGTTCAGCCGCGATCCGATCGTGGCGTGGAATCGAGTTGCGGGCGAAGCATCGACACGAAACCATCGCCCAGGCGACGCTGATCGATCAAGCGCCAGCGCGGCGCCTGATTCGGGCCCTCGAGTGAGGGCAGGTCATCGAAGAGCCCCATGCCATTGCCCAATACAACCGGCGCCTGGTAGAGCAACCACTCGTCGATCAATCCGTCTCGAAGAAAACCGCCCGCCAGGCGTGACCCAACCTCGAGTTGAACCTCATTCATTCCAAGGGCGGCAAGCCGTTGGGCCAAGGCTTGAAGATCGATCCTTCGAGAGCCCGCCGACACACCCGTCGCAGGCGGGAGGCTTTCAACCGAGACGCCACGGCCTTCAAGGCGCTCGAGCACGCCACCGATGTTGGCGCTGCGCGCTGCGTCCAGACAAAAGACCATGGCCCGCTCGTGACGAAAGAATGGGGCATCGGGATCGCAATCAAGCCGCGGACAAAGCAGGATTCGCCAGGGCGGCCGACTGGTTTCCACCTCACGAACTGTCAGAAGGGGTTGGTCTCTCTCAAAGGTGCCCATGCCGGTGAGCACCGCGCAGGATTGGGCGCGCCAGTGATGACCGTCGGCCCGGCAAACCGCATCTGTAATCCATTGACTCGAGCCATTGGGCAGCGCGGTTCGCCCATCGAGTGAAGCAGCAGACTTCAATCGCATCCAGCTGCGGCCCTCTCGCATGCGCATGAAGAACCCTCGATTGATCTCCTCTGCCTCCTGGGCCAGCAGTCCCACTCGCACTGCAATTCCACTGGCGCGCAGCTGCTCAAACCCCTTTCCTGCCACAGCCGGATTGGGGTCCTCGACCGAGGCCACCACGGTTGAAATGCCCGATTTGAGAAGGGCTTGGGTGCAAGGGCCTGTTCGGCCGATGTGCGCACACGGCTCCAAGGTGACGTAGGCCGTGGCACCTTTTGCACGCGAGCCCGCCTCGGCGAGCGCCCTTGCCTCCGCATGGGCCTCGCCCGCTCGCTCATGCCAGCCACGACCAACAACTCGACCAGACTGAACAATGAGGCAGCCCACCCGTGGGTTGGGCGCGGTCGTGTAGAGCCCCTTGGCCGCAAGTGCCAAGGCCTCGGACATCCACTGACCATCGGCCGCAGAAAACATGGTGTTAAGCGCCCCCGCGTCTGCGACTCGCTGCCTTGCGCGGCCCAACCTCGGCGAGCAAGGCCTCGAACTCGGCGATGTCTTCAAAACTTCGGTAGACCGAGGCGAAGCGAACATAGGCCACTTTGTCGAGCCGGCGAAGTTCCTTCATCACCAACTCCCCTATGCGCTGAGAGGCCACCTCTCGCTCACCCGAGGCTGCCAGTCGCTCCTCGATGGTTCGGGCGGACTGCTCCAAGACATCGGATGAGACAGGCCGCTTGCGCAGCGCCAGCCCCATGCTCGAGCGAATCTTCTGGGGATCAAAGTCACTTCTCGAGCCGTCCTTCTTGACCACCACGGGCAACGAGAGTTCGAGTCGTTCGATGGTCTTGAAACGCCGATCACAGGCCAGGCATCGGCGTCGACGGCGAATCTCAAGGCCGTCGTCCGACATCCGGGTGTCGGTCACCTGGGTATCGGGCGAACCACAGGAGGGGCAGCGCATTGAAAGACCCCGGTGCCCAGGGCCCGCCTATCGGTAAACCGGGAAGCGGGCCGTGAGCGCCTCGACCGAGCCACGAACACGCGCAATCACCGATGGATCCTCTGGGGACTCAAGCACATCGGCAATGAGGTTGGCGACCTCTCGCATCTCTGCCTCCTTCAAGCCGCGGGTGGTACAGGCAGGCGTGCCCAATCGAATGCCACTGGTGACCATTGGCTTTTCCGGGTCGTTGGGAATGGCATTTTTGTTCACAGTGAGGTGGGCTTGGCCGAGCACCGCCTCGGCGAGTTTTCCGGTGATCTTTTTCGAACGCAGGTCCACCAGCATCAAGTGGCTCTCGGTCCGACCAGAGACAATTCGAAGGCCCCTCTCCACAAGGCCTTGGGCAAGGGCCTGGGCATTGGAAACAATCTGTTGGGCATAGACTTTGAAGGAGGGCTCCAGGGCCTCTCCGAATGCGGCGGCTTTGGCGGCAATCACGTGCATGAGCGGTCCACCTTGTACGCCTGGAAATACCGCGCTGTTGATTGCCTTCTCATGCTCTGCCTTCATCAGGATGATGCCCCCGCGTGGCCCACGAAGGCTCTTGTGCGTGGTCGAGGTGACGATGTCGGCGTGCGGAACTGGGCTCGGATAGACACCGGCTGCAATCAGGCCCGAGTAATGTGCCATGTCCACCATAAAGATGGCGCCAATCTCCTTGGCCACCTTGGCGAAACGCGCCCAATCGGTTTTAAGCGAGTAGGCCGAGGCACCCGCAATGAGAAGCTTGGGCTTGTGCTCACGCGCCAGTGCCTCCATGCGGTCGTAGTCGATTTCTTCTTTCTCATTGAGGCCGTAGGGCACGACCTTGAACCACTTGCCCGAGAGATTGAGCGGCATGCCGTGCGTGAGGTGCCCGCCCTCGGCGAGCGAGAGGCCCATGATGGTGTCGCCGGGCTGAAGAAAAGCAAGAAAAACAGCGGTGTTGGCCTGGGCCCCGGAGTGCGGCTGAACATTGGCCGCCTCGCATCCGTACAACTTCTTTAAACGATCAATGGCCAGCTGCTCTACGACATCGACGTGCTCGCAGCCACCGTAGTAGCGACGCCCTGGATAACCTTCGGCGTACTTGTTGGTGAGCTGCGAGCCCTGCGCAGCCATCACCGCGGGGCTGGCGTAATTCTCTGAGGCAATCAACTCAATATGGGCCTCCTGCCGAGCGTGCTCCGCTGCAATCGCAGCGGCGAGTTCTGAGTCGGTCTTTGTGTAGCTCTGGCTACGATCAAACATATGGGGTCCTATAGTGGTGAAGAGAGATGGGGAGAACGGGGCGCCAACCCGCTTGTTTGCGTCTCGAGTGAGGCGGGTCGCTGGGCCGCACTGGTGGCGCACCAGAGAAACCAGAGAACGCCGTAAATAAGGTGGGCGGTGAGCAGGTGCAGGGGCTGGGCCACCAGGGGAAAGCCCAGATGATTGAGGGCAGCGCCCAACAACATCTCGATGACCACCAGGGCCACCAGCGCTGTGGTGATTCTGCCAAGGTTCTGGCGAGCCGCATCCGATCGATAGACCCGCCAAAGAATCCAACCGACAAGGGCAAGCACCACCCAAGAGAAGGAGCGGTGCACATAGAAAATCCAGGGCACGGCCGTCATCCACTCATCGCGCTGCAACTCATCGACCGTTCGGGAGATGAGATCAACACTCTCGCGAATCTGAATACCAAGGAAAATCTGAACCACCAAGGCCAGGAGAATCGCCAACACCGCCTTTGAAAACCAGGTGGGCAACGCGGCCGCGGCCTGTGCAAAATAACCTGGCCGTGACCAGACCAGGGCGTAGATGAATCCCATCTGGACAAAGAAGGCACCGAGCATGTGGAGCGACACCATGACAGGCCGAAGGTTGCTCGCCACCACCATCGAGCCAATCCAGCCATTGAAGACCACCATGAAAAGCGCGAATGTGGCCGCCCAGGCGACCTTTGGCAGCGCTGCGCCCGACCGAACAGCAAGCCAGGCCAAGGCGACAGTGGCAATCGACATCAGGCCAATGGTGACGCCCACCAAGCGGTTGATGAATTCCGTCCAGGTCTTGACTGGATCGAAATCGGCCTCGGCATAGCCCCGATCCGCATAGCGAACACGCCAGTCGGCGGGAAGTTGCGCTTCTGAGGTGGGTGGAATGAGTTGGCCAAAGCAGGTGGGCCAATCTGGACACCCCATGCCCGAGCCCGTGGCGCGAACCGTGCCGCCAACAAAAATTAAAAAGTAGACCGCCGCGATGGTGGCCACGGCCATCCAAATAAACCACTTGAGTCTTGAACCTTCGCTCACTGGCCAATCTCCACTCGGGCGAATCGACGCTTGCCAACCTGCACCACATAACTTCCGACCGTGAGTTCGAGATCACGATCTTCTACCTTCACACCATCGACTCGCACCCCGCCCTGCTCAATATTGCGATAGGCCTCCGCCGATGAGGGCACGAGGCTGGCGCGCTTGAGGACCTGCGCAATCGCGAGCCGACTCTCGTCGAGTCGAACCACGGGAAGGTCTTCCGGGATCTCACCCTGTTTAAAGCGGGCTTCGAAGTTGGCCAGGGCCCGCAACGCGGCTGCCCGGTCGTGGAACCGCTCGACCATCTCGCAAGCCAGCTCCACTTTGATGTCTCTTGGGTTTCGACCCGCCTTTGCCTCGGCCTGAAGGGCCTCGATCTGGGCAAGCGAGCATCGGGAGAGCAAAAGGTAATAGCGCCACATCAACGCATCGCTCACCGACATGAGTTTGCCGAACATTTCATCGGGCGAATCGGTGATGGAGACCGTATTGCCCTTGCTCTTGCTCATCTTCTCAACCCCATCCAAGCCCTCGAGAAGCGGCATGGTGAGGACACACTGGGCGGGCTGGCCGGCATTGCGCTGGAGTTCTCGGCCCATCAGGAGATTGAACTTCTGATCGGTTCCTCCCAACTCCAGATCGGCCTTGAGTGCCACCGAGTCGTAGCCCTGCATAAGGGGGTAGAGAAACTCATGCACGGAGATGGGCGTTCCCGCTTTGTAACGCTTGGTGAAGTCATCGCGCTCGAGCATCCGGGCCACGGTGGCCTGGGCAGCGAGTTGGATCATTCCCGTGGCCCCGAGGGGTTCGCACCACTCGGAGTTGTATCGAATTTCGGTTCGATCGGGGTCGAGCACAAGGCTGGCCTGCTCGAAATAGGTGCGTGCGTTGATCGCAATCTCTTCACGGGTGAGAGGCGGCCGCGTGCTGTTGCGGCCCGTCGGGTCTCCGATCAATGCGGTGAAGTCTCCAATGAGAAAGACCACCTGGTGACCCAAGTCCTGCAGTTGGCGAAGTTTATTGAGAACCACTGTGTGGCCCAAATGCAAATCCGGGGCGGTGGGATCGAGCCCAAGCTTTACGCGAAGCGGGGTGCCTGTCTGCTCGCTGACCGCCAACTTCTCTTGGAGCTCTGATTCGACCAAGATTTCCTCGGCGCCACGGCGAATCACAGCCATTGCCTCGCGCACGGACTGGCTGAGTTCGGAAGACGAAGCTGCGGACGAGGGTTGCATAGGGGTCTAAATGGGCACAAAGTTAGAATTTTACTTCCCATGACTCCCAAAAACCGCAAAACCTGGATTCTCGGCTCGGCTGGCTTCGGACTGACCATGGCGATTGTCACCGCACTCGGTGTCTCGCCGCTCTCAGAGGCCGAGTCCAAGGCGCTGTCTCAGCTCACGACCGCTCCGGTGGCCCTGCCCGCTCTCACCGATCAGCTGGAGGCATTGCAGGCCCACGGACTGGAATTGGCACGAGAAGATGAGGTGCGACCGGGCGACAGCTTCGAGAAGTTGCTCAGCCGAATGGGTGTTCGTGACCCCGCGGCCATGGCCTTCTTGAAGAGGGAACGTCAGACCCAAGCCGTCTTGCGGGCCAACCAGGGGCGAATCGCCTTTGCCTACACAGACCTTCAGGGCCGACTGCTGCGACTTCGACTCATCAGCGGCATGGACGCATGGGTCATTGAGCGCACAGGAGAGAATCAGTTTGAGATCACAACAGCCCGCATGGGCACCGAGGTCTCCGTTGAGCACCGCTCCGTTGTGGTGGGTCAGTCCTTTTTCGGTGCGATGGACCAGGCCGGGGTGCCCGATGTCATTACCGATGAGATTGTCAGCCTCTTTGAATCCGACCTCGACTTTCGTCGCCAAGTCAATGCGGGTGACAAGGTTCGCGTAATTTACGAGAGCCAGAAACTTGCCGGACGGGACATTGGCAACTACCGCCTAATCGCCGTTCGTTTCGAAGCCTCTGGAGAGACCTATGAGGCCCTGTACTACAACCCCGATGGCACCAAAGGCAACTTTTACGACGCCGAAGGAAAATCAGTCAAGCGCGGCTTTCTTGCGGCCCCACTTCGTTTCACGCGTGTCACTTCAAGTTTTACGAACTTTCGACTTCATCCCCTGTTTGGTGACCCTCGGGCCCACCGCGGTGTTGACTACGCGGCCCCCACCGGCACGCCGGTCCGCAGTGTGGCCGATGGAGAGATCGTCGAGGTGGGGTACAACGGTGGCTATGGCAATGCCATTGAGATTCGCCACAACCAACGCTACTCCACCTACTACGCACACCTCTCGTCCTATGCGGGCCGACCTCGGCCAGGCCAGAGCGTTCGAATGGGCGAGGTCATCGGTTATGTGGGATCCACCGGCTGGGCCACCGGACCGCACCTGCATTACGAATTTCGCATCTACGGTCGCTCAGTCGATCCCACTGCCATCACGAAAGAAAACCCGCAGATTCCAAGCCTGACCGGTGACCAGCTCGCCTCCTTTAAAACTTTGGCCACCGATCTTCGCAAGCGCTTGTCCCTGCTCGACAGCATCAATACCGCGCGGAACAACTGAGCGTGAAGTTCATCGGCCTCATGTCAGGCACGAGTCTCGATGGGATTGATGCCAGCCTGGTCGATATCGATCCCGGTGGTGGAGATCCCGTTCGAATCGCCACCGAATCTGCAGAGATCCCCATTGCCCTTCGCAAGGACATTGAGGCATTGCTGGATGCACAGACCCCCCAAGCCATTGAGCGCTCGCTTGTGGTGACACGCTTGCTAACCGAGGCCATGGCGAGTTTGGTCCAGAGACTTCTCGAACAGACCCAACAGGCTCCGCAGGACATCACCGCCATTGGTGCCCATGGGCAGACAATCCTGCATCGGCCCGAACACGGCATGAGCCTCCAACTCATTCAGGCGCCCCGCCTGGCCGAGCAGACAGGAATTGATGTGGTCTTTGATTTTCGCAATCGAGACATGGCGGCAGGCGGCCAAGGCGCGCCCCTGGTTCCACCCTTCCACGCAGCCATGGTCAGGGCCCACCGTCGCCGCTCGGATGCCACGCAATCCAATAGGCCTTCAATCCACGGCGTGCTGAATCTGGGTGGCATTGCCAACATCACCCTGCTGCGCACGACCAAAACCAACGACGTAGAGGTGATCGGGGGCTTCGATACTGGTCCGGCCAACACCCTTCTCGATCAGTGGTGCCTCAAACAGATAGGCACTGCCTTTGACCGCGATGGCCAATGGGCTGGCAATGGCAGTTGCATCCCAGCGCTTCTGGAACAAATGCTTGCGGCTCCCTACTTTCAGAAGCCGGTAGGGCCCAAGAGCACAGGCCGAGAGTTGTTCAACCTCTCTTGGCTAGAGAATGAAATTCGTCGCCTACCGAGCCATTCATCCGAATCGCTTCGACCGGAGGATGTCCAGCGGACGCTTGTGGAGTTGACCGCGAAATCGGTGGCCCGCGCTGTCGAAAAATTCTTGGGTAGTTGGAAACAGGACGCCCAGAGTGAAGTTCATTCTGAGGGCGGGGCAGTCTCAATCGATTCAATCTGGGTATGCGGCGGTGGCAGTCGCAATCCGGTTCTTATGGCGGCCATTGAAAAAGCCTTTCAATGCCCCGTGGCCCCCACCGATGCCATTGGTTGGCCAAGCCAGTCCGTCGAGTCGGCGGCCTTCGCCTGGCTCGCCTGGCGCTATGTATCGGGCCAACCCGGCAATGTCCCCGCTGTCACCGGCGCGCGCGGTCCGCGCGTCTTGGGCTGTCTCAGTCCTGCGTGAGTTGGTCGTCGAGCCACTCCAACCAATGCATCACCGGCACCCTTGCGTCCGAGGCCAAGTGCGAAATACACCCAACATTGGCCGAGAGGATGAGGTCCGGACGGGCGGCTTGAATCGCCGAGAGTTTCCGATCGAGTAGCGCTTTGGCAATATCTGGCTGGAGCACCGAGTAGGTTCCTGCCGACCCACAGCAGAGATGGCCATCGCCAAATGAAACGAGCGAGGCGCCAATCGACCTTAAAAACGCCTCCACCCGGCCACGAATCTGCATGCCGTGTTGCTGCGTGCAAGGCGGGTGGTAAGCAATCGCCGCGTCATTGACCCCCTTCTTCAAGAGCTTCTGACGAATCGTTTCCATATGCGGCTCAAGGCACTCAATGGGATCGACCGCCAGCCTAGAGACCGCGGCTGCTCGCTCTGCATAGACCGGGTCTTCGGCGAGCAACCGGCCATAGTCTTTCACCATGACCGCACAGCCCGAGGCATTGACCATCACGGCCTCGACCTCTCCCGCTGCGATGGATGGCCACCACGCATCGATGTTGCGTCGCGCATCATTGAGCGCGCCGTGCGGATCGGCCAGGTGCTGACGAACAGCGCCACAACAACCCGACCCCTCTTCCCAACGCGCCTCCAATCCAATGGCCGCAAGAACACGTGCTGTCGCAATATCGACATTGGGCAACATGCTGGGCTGGACGCAACCCCGCAACATGACCACCTTCTTGCCTTGCCCCTTTGGGGGCAGTGGCCTGGGCTTGCGCGAGACGATGAGCTTGGACGCAATGGCCTTGGGCAAAAGGGGTCGAAAGAGCAGCCCCAAACGGTAGGCGGGGGCAAAAAACACCGAAGGTAAAAACCACCGAAGGACCCCACGCGTCCATGCTTCGCTCAGGGGCCGCTTGACACGCGCCTCGATGAGTTCTCGCCCAATATCAACGAGCTCCCCATACTGAACCCCCGAGGGACAGGTGGTCTCGCAATTGCGACAAGTAAGGCAGCGATCCAGGTGGCCCTGAGTGCCACGGCCCACTGCCGCACCCTCCACCAATTCCTTCATCAAGTAGATGCGACCCCGAGGACCATCGAGCTCATCTCCCAACAACTGATAGGTGGGGCAGGTGGCCGTGCAGAATCCGCAGTGAACACACCGCCGAAGAATCTCTTGGGCGCGTTGACCCGCTGCGCTGCCTTGCAACCATGATGCGAGCTGGACTTCCACGTGCTCTCCTATGCGGCCCGGGCCATGGCCGGGCTCAATCGCCCGGGGTTAAGAAGGCCCATGGGATCGAACTCCTCGCGAATTCTCTGGTGCAGTCGGTAAATCACTGGCTCGAGCGGCATAAAGACCCCGTCTGAAGGAAGCACCTGTCCCTGGCCGGGCCGATAAAGCGCAGCATGCCCAGATCGATCGGCGGCGAAGGCTCGCACGGCCTGCGCCGAGTGATTGGTCGCAATCCAACGCAGGCCCCCACCCCATTCAACCAGCATGGGAGAAAAATCGGCATGGCCCTCTGCACGCGCTGGCAGACTGACCCGCCAGAGGGGCAGAGACGACTGAAATACGGAATGGGTCTGGTCTCGAATGCTCAGCCAGAAAGCATCGGCCTCGTTGTTCTTGAGTGGCCGGGCCAGGCCCAGTCGACCCTGAGGGGACTGAGAAAGAGCGTTGGCTGCCTCGTCGACCGCGGCCCTGGCACCAGAGAGGCGGAGTCGAAGCGTGCCATCGAACCCACCCAATTGATTCGGAATCCATGCAGATGCAGACAACGGCAATGGCCTTGCTGCCCACTCGTTGAGGGTCTCTCGAGCCGCGTCCTCAGAGCAAGACCACTCAAGGCTAAGACGGGCTGCGGGAAGGGGCAAGACCTTCAAGGCCACATCGAGAACAATGCCCAGGCTTCCCAATGCACCGGTGTGAAGCCTTGCCAAGTCGTAGCCCGCCACATTCTTCATTACGGTTCCACCATAGCGGAGCAAATCACCCTGGCTGTTCATCACGGTCATGCCCAATACAAAGTCGCGGCAGGCGCCCGACATCCAACGCGCCGGGCCCGATAAGCCCGAAGCAATCATTCCACCGACGGTTCCACCCCCTGACCCAAATCGCGGTGGCTCAAAGGCAAGGCGTTGACCGCGCGATTCAAGCAGGGACTCAAGCACTCGAATGGGCGTGCCAGCGCGAACCACGACCACCAACTCGGTGGGATCGTAATCAACGACTCCGGCATAACCCAGGGTTGAGAGCACCCGATCTGCAGACACCGGGTTGCCATAAAAGGCCTTGCTTCCATGGCCCTCGATGCGAATGGCCTGCCGCTCGAGACGTGCCTGCGCCAGGCACTCACGGGTGGCAATGAGCCACTGCTCGGCTCGTTCAGCTTGTTCAGTTTGTTCCGCTTGTCCGACTTGTTCGGCCATGGATCAGAAACGCGAGAGCTCAGGGAAACGAAGCGCGCCCCTGTGGACATGCTCACGCCCATACTCTGCGCATCGCGATAGAGTGGGGATGGCCTTGCCGGGATTGAGCAATCCCTCGGGATCAAATGCGCGCTTGATGGCGAAAAAACTCATTCGCTCTTGCGGCGAAAATTGAACACACATGGTGTTGATTTTCTCGATGCCCACACCATGCTCTCCTGTTACGGTGCCGCCCATTTCGACACAGATCTCAAGGATCTCCGCGCCGAACTCCTCGGTTCTCTCAAACTCGCCGGGACGACTGGCATCGAAAAGAATCAGGGGGTGAAGGTTTCCATCGCCGGCGTGAAAAACATTGAGACAGCGGAGCCCATACTTCTTCTCGAGTCCAGCGATTCGACGAAGCATTTCTCCCAAGCGCTTGCGCGGAATGGTGCCGTCGATGCAGTAGTAATCGGGGGAGACCCGACCCGAAGCGGGAAACGCATTCTTTCGCCCCGACCAGAATCGCAGGCGCTCGGCCTCGGAGTCAGAGATGCGCAGACTGGTCGCTCCGCTCTTGGAGAGAACCTCTCGCATGTGCGCGATCTCCTCAGCGACCTCGGTGGGCGTGCCATCGGACTCACACAACAAAATGGCCTGCGCATTGAGGTCGTAGCCCGCATGAACGAACTCCTCCACCGCGGCGGTCATGGGGCCGTCCATCATCTCGAGACCCGCGGGAATGATTCCAGCCGCCAACAAATCGGCCACAGCCTGCCCAGCCTTCTCCACGTCGTCGAATGATGCGAGGATGACGCGGGCCTGCTGCGGCTTGGGGATTAGACGAACACTCACCTCTGTGGTGATGGCCAGCATGCCCTCTGAACCAATTAAGAGTCCCAGTAGGTCAAGGCCCTGTGAATCCAAGGCCTCGCTACCTACCTCGATTACTTCGCCATCAATGGTCAGGCCTCGGATCCGAAGCACATTGTGAACGGTGAGGCCGTATTTCAGGCAGTGAACACCACCGGAGTTCTCGGCCACATTGCCACCAATGGAGCAGGCGATTTGAGAAGAAGGGTCGGGGGCGTAATAAAGACCATGCACCGCGGCGGCTTCACTAATTGCAAGGTTTCGAACACCGGGTTGGACGCGGGCGATCCGAGCGAGTGGGTCGATGGAGACGATGCGATTGAATCGCGCAAGCGAGAGCACCAAGCCGCCTCGATGTGGCGTGGCACCCCCAGAGAGTCCCGTTCCAGCACCCCGGGCCACCACTGGCACCTCATGCGACCGGCAAATCTCGAGCACTGCTTGGGCCTCTGACTCGTTGCGAGGCAGTGCGACTGCAACGGGCATCTGCCGATAGCCCGTCAGGCCATCGCACTCATAGGGTCTCAGGCCTTCGTCATCAAGAATGAGAATCTCGCTGGGCAGACCCCGGCCGAGGGCCGCGCAGAAAGCAGTCCGCTTTGAATCGGACATTGGCTCGGTGTAATCGGCAAAACGAAGGGACCCCAATGGCAGGCCGCCCCCCATGGGCTCGCGCGGTGCATTCATAGGCTTGAAGTTTAGCCTCTCAAGAGTTGGCAACGGGGAAGACCCTATATATGAGCGGGCGGTCAAGGCTGGGGCCCTCACGGGATTTGGGCTCCGAAAAAAAGAAGGCCAAGGGAAAGGGGCCTTCTCTCTTGCAACCAACCGAGTTCAGGCCTAGGCCTTCGGGGCCTCGATCTCGAAATTCGCCAGGTTCTCAATGGCCTTGATCATCGCCGAGTGATCCCAACCCGAACCGCCACGGGCGGCCAGGCTGTTGAATAGTTCCTGTGCCGTTGCCGTGTTGGGCAAGGAGACCCCCAGCGCGCGCGCACTCGACAAGGCCAGGTTGAGGTCCTTCTGGTGCAGATTGATGCGAAACCCAGGGTCGAAGGTCCTCTTGACCATCCGCTCACCATGGACCTCAAGAATCTTCGAGGAGGCAAAGCCACCCATGAGGGCCTGACGCACGCGGGCCGGATCGGCACCTGCCTTTGCTGCAAACACCAGCGCCTCTGCCACTGCCTCGATATTCAATGCAACGATGATTTGATTGGCCACCTTGGTGGTCTGGCCCGCACCGTTCTCGCCCACCAGGGTGATGTTCTTTCCCATGAGCTCAAAAAGAGGCTTGACGCGGTTGAAGATGGCCTCATCTCCACCCACCATGATGGTGAGCGTGGCGTTCTTCGCACCGACCTCACCGCCTGAGACGGGCGCATCCAAATAAGACCCGCCGAGGTCACGTATTTTCTGAGCAAATCCCTTGGTTGCAATGGGAGAGATGGAGCTCATGTCCACCACGATCTTGCCTTTGGCCATTCCCTCGGCCACACCATTGGCGCTGAAAAGCACAGCTTCGACGTCTGGAGTGTCGGGCACCATGGTGATGATGATGTCGGCAAGTTGCGTGACCTCTTTGGCCGAGGCACAGACCTTGGCCGATGAGCCACCCACCCAGGCGGGCATGTCACCGATGGTGTTTAGAAAGAGCTGGTGCCCGGCCTTGTTGAGATGTTCGGCCATGGGAGCACCCATGATGCCCAACCCAATGAATCCAACTTTCATGCTCATTTTTAATTCTCCTCAGTTTGAAATTTTTCTCAGCTCAGTGCAGCCCGCCAACCCAGTCCCGCCTCGGTGGTGGTCTTCGGCTTGTACTCACACCCGATCCATCCTTTGTAGCCAACAGAGTCGATCCACTTGAACAAAAAGGCATAGTTGATCTCGCCCGTGCCGGGCTCATTCCGACCCGGATTGTCGGCAAGCTGCAGGTGGCCAATTTTGTCGAGATGGTTCTTAATATTCGCCGCCAGTTCACCCTCCATGCGCTGAGCATGGTAGATGTCGTACTGAATGAACAAGTTGTCCGCACCCACTTCTTTCTGGATGGCAAGGGCCTGCTCGGTGCGATTTAAAAAGAAGCCCGGGATGTCATAGGTGTTGATGGGTTCCATCAGCAGTCGCAACCCCGCCTTCTTGAGTTCGCCGGCCGCAAAGCGCAGGTTCTCAACAAATGTCTTGTGAGCCTGCTCGGGACTCACCGCCGCAGGAAGCTTCCCTGCCAGGCAATTGAGTTGCCCCACACCCAGTGTTTTGGCATAGCCGATGGCCTTGGCCACTCCCTCCCGGAATTCGTTCACCCGATCGGGATGGCATGCGATGCCTCGCTCTCCTGCCGCCCAATCTCCCGCTGGTAGGTTGTGGAGAACGACTTTGAGCTTGTTGTCATCGAGGCGCTTTCGAAGGTCCTCTGCCGAATAGTCATAAGGGAAAAGAAACTCCACTGCCTCGAATCCGGCGGAAGCGGCCTTCTCGAAGCGCTCTAGAAAATCGACTTCATTAAAGAGCATGGTGAGATTGGCTGCAAACTTGGGCATGACGGCTCCTCTTGGTTCTGTTGATGGGGGAAAGAGTTGGATCGGCCTTATTCGAGGAGACCCGCCTTCTCCAGTCCCTCCGGCCCCTCCGGATGCCGACAGTCGATGGGCTCAAATTCATTGATCTTGTCGATCTCGGTTCCCATCGAGATATTGGTCACACGCTCAAGGATGATTTCAACCACCACGGGCACGCGAAACTCTCGGGTCATCTCCATGGCCTGCTTCAAGGCGGGCTGAATCTTCTCGGGGTCGGTCACGCGCAGGGCTTTACAGCCCAAGCCCTCGACCACCATCAGATGGTCCACGCCGTAAGGCTTCAGAACCGGGTCACTCACGTTTTGGTTCTCAAAACTCAACTGAACCTGGTAATCCATGTTGAAGCCGCGCTGGGCCTGACGGATCAATCCGAGGTAGCTGTTGTTCACCAAGACTTGAACATAAGGCAATGAGAACTGGGCACCGACTGCGAGCTCCTCAATCAGGAACTGGAAGTCGTAGTCACCAGCGAGTCCCACCACATTGCGAGTCGGATCGGCCGCGACGACACCCAGCGCCGCTGGGATGGTCCAGCCCAAGGGGCCGGCCTGGCCGCAGTTAATCCACTGGCGTGGCCCATAGACATGCAGGAACTGACCCGCTGCAATCTGAGAGAGGCCAATTGTGGAGACATAGATCGTGTCGCGCGGGAATGCGGCATTCATCTCTTCATAGACACGCATGGGCTTAATGGGCGTCTCGGTGTAGTGGGTCTTGCGACCCATAAATCGCTTGCGCTCCTCGCAACGTGCCACCCATTCGGAGAAGTCTTTCAGGGTGCCCGCGGCTTTGCGCTCCTTGGCTATCGCGGTGAATTGCTCGAGCGCCGCCTTGGCATCCGACACGATGCCGTAGTCGGGCGTGAAGATGCGACCAATCTGAGTGGGCTCAATGTCCACATGCACAAACTTGCGGCCCTTGGTGTAGACATCCACGGAGCCTGTGTGCCGGTTCGCCCAGCGATTGCCAATGCCCATCACGAAGTCACTGGCCAGAAGCGAGGCATTGCCGTAACGGTGACTGGTCTGCAATCCCACCATCCCCGCCATAAGCGGGTGGTCATCGGGGATACAACCCCAACCCATGAGTGTGGGGATCACCGGCACACCCACGAGCTCCGCGAACTCCTTGAGTTGGGCGGTTGCATCGGCATTAAAAATGCCGCCACCGGCGACCAGCAGGGGCTTGTCGGAGGCCATCAGCATGTCAATGGCTTTCTCGGCCTGACGTCGGCTCACTGAGGGCTTGAATGCAGGCAGAGGCTCGTAGGTGTCGATGTCAAACTCGATCTCCGCCTGCTGCACGTCAATGGGAAGGTCGATCAGCACAGGGCCTGGACGACCGGAGCGCATGAGGTGGAAGGCCTGCTGGAAGACGCGGGGGACCAGGCCTGGCTCGAGCACCGTGGTGGCCATTTTGGTCAGCGGCTTGGCGATGCTGGCAATGTCAACCGCCTGGAAGTCCTCTTTGTGCAGTCTTGCACGCGGTGCCTGGCCGGTGATGCAGAGAATGGGAATGGAATCGGCCTGGGCGGAATAAAGACCCGTGATCATGTCGGTGCCACCGGGGCCGGAGGTTCCAACACAGACACCAATGTTCCCCGCTTTCGCGCGGGTGTAGCCCTCTGCCATGTGCGATGCACCCTCGACATGCCTGGCAAGAATATGAGTGATCGACTGGCGCTCACGCATTGCCGCATAGAAGGGATTGATTGCCGCGCCCGGAACGCCGAAGGCCTGGGTGATGCCCTCTTTTTCCAAGACCAGAGCGGCGGCCATTGCCGCTGTCATCTTTGCCATTGTTGTCTCCTTTTAGAGTGGGGTCTTAAACCAAAGCCTCTTGTCGTCCAACGAAGGCTCTGAAGTTTGTTTTGCTTGGATAGTCGTTTGTTTTGCTTGGATAGTCGCATTCTTGCCCCAGACAAGTCCTGACGGAATCCCACACCGCTGAATTTGGTTTATTCCTATGTGGAATAATTTGGCATGGACCAAATCCAATCCCTTCAAGTGTTCGTGCGCGTGGTGGACCTCGGCTCATTCAGCAAGGCGGCCTCAGAGGCGGGAATGGGCCAGCCGGCGGTGACCAAAGCCATTGCCCAACTCGAAGACCGGCTCGGTTCGAGGCTTCTGCACCGCACCACTCGCGGCGTCTCGGTCACCGAAGTGGGGGCTCTGTTTTACGAGCGCAGTCGGGACATCCTGCATCAATTCGAGGAGGCCCAGAACCTCGTCGCGGCCATGCGCGAGGAGTTGCACGGAACCATTCGCCTGAGCACCTCGGTGGCATTTGGTCGGCAGGTGCTCGCCCCACTGATTATCGACTTCCTCAAGCAGCACCCGAGCCTCCAGATCGACCTCTCCTTCGACGACCGTTACATCAACCTCACCGAGCAGGGCATTGATGTGGCCATTCGAATGGGACGATTGGCGGACTCGAGCCTGGGTTCGCGTCACCTTGGGCTCAATCCCTGGGTGGTAGTGGCATCCCCCGCCTACCTCAAGGCCAATGGACGCCCCAAACAGCCACAGGAGCTAAAGGGTCATCAGGCCCTGATTTACAGCACGGTCCAGGGCGATGCCCGTTGGCAATTCAGTGGCACCGGGGGCGAAGAGGTCAACGTAACGGTCCAGGGTCCGCTGCGCTCGAATAATCTCTCTGCCCTTCTGCTGGCTGCCCGCGAAGACATGGGGATCGCCGCCCTCCCACGCTATGTCGCGCACCCGGCTCTAAAGGCTGGGCAGGTCAGCGAGATTCTCAGTGATTGGCGAATGCCCTCCCAGGAAGTGCACGCGGTCTACCCTTCACCGCGCCTTCTTCCCACCAAGGTGAGTGTGCTTTTGAGCTGGCTACAGAGCCAATTTCAGGACAATTGGTGGGCACGCGGTCTCTAGGGTCCGCCCACTGAAACCACCACGAACCAGAAAGAATTCATGGGACATCGACTCTCTCGCATCGCCACGCACACGGGCGATGACGGCACGACTGGATTGGCCGACGGCACGCGGCTGCTCAAGGACCACGCCCGAATTCACGTCATCGGTGAGGTCGACGAACTCAATAGCCAGCTCGGTGTGCTGCGAGCGCATTTGCTTGCAGAGACGAGAATCGACTCGGACGCCAAAAGCGGTATCGACTCCAAACTCGATGCACTCCAACACGACCTCTTTGATCTCGGCGGTGAGTTGAGCATGCCCGGCCAGAGCTACCTCTTGGAAGATCGCTTGATTGCCATCGAGGAGTGGCTCCATGAGGCCAACGCCGACCTGCCGCCGCTCAGAGAATTCATCCTGCCGGGAGGCAGTCTGCCCATGGCCCAAGCCCATGTCTGTCGAACCGTTGCGCGCCGGGCCGAGCGCGCCCTGATTCAACTCATCGAACTCGAGGGCCGAGCCAGCCCGCAAGCCCAGGCCCTATTGCGAGCGGCCGGACCCGAGCAGTACCTCAATCGGCTATCGGATTTTCTCTTTGTTCTCTGCAGGCGGCTCGCCCAACTCTCGCAGATCGAGACACCCGTCTGGAGTAAACGGACCCCCACGCCGCTCAAATCCTGAACCAAAGGGTGAGGAGCCGGCGCTGCTTGAATCGAGGCCGCTTGAGAGGGAGCGGCCTTTAACTCAAGCGGCCTGAACCGCGGCCAAGCGACGTTTGCGAACGCCCTCTGAGAGATTCTCGAGAATGGTCTGGCTGTCCTCCCAGCCAATACAAGCATCGGTGATGCTTTGGCCATAGGTGAGGTCGTCCAATCCTTGACCAGGCAACAAGTCCTGGCGCCCAAAGACCAGGTGGCTCTCGACCATGACACCGAATATGCGGCTGTCGCCTGCCGACAACTGTTGTGCAACCACCGCAGAGACGGGCAGCTGATTCTCGGGCTTCTTGCTTGAATTGCCATGGCTCATATCGATCATCAGGCGGCAGGGTGCCTTGGCCGCATTGGCCTCTTGGCAGGCGGCCTCGACACTGGCGGCATCGTAGTTGGGCTGTTTGCCGCCACGAAGAATCACGTGGCAGTCCTCATTACCGGTGGTCGAGACGATTGCAGTGCGGCCTTCGCTGGTCACCGATAAGAAATGATGAGGGTGTGAGGCCGCCTTGATGGCGTCGAACGCAATCTTCAGATTGCCGTCGGTTCCGTTTTTAAAACCAACCGGGCATGAGAGGCCAGAGGCAAGTTCACGATGAACCTGCGACTCGGTGGTTCGAGCGCCAATGGCTCCCCAGGCGACCAAGTCGGCGATGTACTGGGGGGAGATCACATCAAGAAACTCCACCCCAGCCGGCAGGCCCAATTCGTTGATCTGGGCGAGGATGGCTCGTCCTTTGCGAAGCCCCGTATTGATATCAAAACTATCGTCGAGGTGCGGGTCATTGATCAGACCCTTCCATCCCACGGTGGTCCTGGGCTTTTCGAAATAGACACGCATGACGATCTCGAGGCTGTCTTTCCAGCGATCTCTCTCCGAGAGCAGCCGTTTGGCGTACTCCAAGGCCGCCTTGGGATCATGAATCGAGCACGGCCCAATGATGACGAGGAGTCGGTCGTCCATGCCGTGGAGAATGCGATGAATCGCCTCCCTGCCGCTTGACACGGTCTGGGCGGCACGATCGGAGACCGGCAACTCTGCTACCAATTGATTGGGGGTAACGAGTTCTTTGATGTCGCGAATGCGCAGGTTTGAAGTTTTTGCCATAAACAACATTTTAACGCCAACGAGACCCCGGGGCTTGATCGGCCTGCGATCGGCACCCCGTGGCTTTACAAAAACGCTTTACAAAAACTCAGCCAGTTCCACCCACAGTCAGGCCCTCAAGGCGAAGCGTTGGTTGGCCCACTCCCACGGGAACGCTCTGGCCCTCTTTCCCGCAAGTGCCAATGCCGGGGTCGAGTTCAAGGTCGTTGCCAATCAGGGTCACGCGCGTTAGCGCATCCGGCCCGTTGCCAATAATGGTCGCGCCTTTGACGGGATACTGAATCTTCCCGTTCTCTACCCAGTAGGCCTCCGAGGCAGAAAACACGAACTTCCCGCTGGTGATATCCACTTGGCCGCCGCCGAAGTTAACCGCATACAAGCCACGATCGAGCGATGCAACGATGTCTTCAGGCGCCTTGTCGCCGGCCAACATGAAGGTATTGGTCATGCGGGGCATGGTGAGATGGGCATAGGACTCACGCCGACCGTTGCCGGTGACCGGCACTCCCATTAGGCGGGCATTGTGGCTGTCTTGCAGGTAGCCGCAGAGAATGCCGTCTTCAATTAGGACATTGCGCTGGGTGGCATTGCCCTCGTCATCCACGTTGAGTGACCCACGCCGACCAGGCATTGCACCATCGTCAATCACCGTGACGCCTTTGGCAGCAACTCGCTGGCCAATGCGGCCTGCAAACGCAGAGGAACCCTTGCGATTGAAGTCGCCCTCGAGGCCGTGCCCCACCGCCTCATGGAGCAGAACACCCGGCCATCCGGGGCCGAGAACCACGGGCATGGTGCCAGCAGGTGCAGGCCGGGATTCCAGGTTCACCAAGGCCTGACGTACCGCTTCTTTGGCATAGGACTCAATGGTTTGCTGATTGAAGAGTCGGAAATCCTGGCGCCCGCCACCCCCGCTCGAGCCCTGCTCACGTCGGCCATTGGACTCAACAATGACCGAGACCGACAGCCGCACCAGGGGTCGAACATCAGAGGCCAATCGGCCATCGCTTCGCATCACCAAAACCACGTCGTATTCCCCAGCAAGCGAGGCCATGACCTGCACCACACGGGGGTCTTCTGCGCGAGCCACGCGCTCGACTTCCATCAGCAGAGCCACCTTGTCACTCGCAGAGAGAACCTCGATTGGATCGGCCGGGCGATAGAGTGGCGATGAACCCGCGCATTGAAATACTTCACGCTGGCGCGTGATGCGCGCGCGATGGTCACGAATTCTTTGACCCTTGGCACTTCCCCCGGACCGCGCAATGCTGCGCGTGGTTCGGGCGGCTTCCATGAGCGCAGCTGGGCTCAGGGTGTCACTGTAGGCGAAGGCCGTCTTCTCCCCCGCGATCGCTCGGACGCCCACACCCATATCGATCGAGAAACTACCCGACTTGACCATGCCCTCATCCAGGCTCCACGCCTCCGATCGGGTGTACTGAAAATACAAATCCGCAAAGTCCACGCGATGGCCGTGAATCTCTGCCAAGGCCGCATGCAAATCGGATTCAAGCAACCCGTGCGGTTCAAGCAGGAGGCGGTTGGCCGTGGCGAGCGAGGCAATGGCGTTGTCGGCTGGGGTCATAGAGAAACTCCGATGGTTCGGTGTCGCAGTGCGGGCAAGTTTATGCGAATCTGCTCTGTCACCGAGGCATCGACCTCACCCACCACCAGGCCGGCCCCAGTGGCGCGCTCCGAGATGATTCGACCCCATGGATCAATCAGCATGCTGTGGCCCCAGGTTCGTCGACCACCAGGATGCTCACCCCCTTGGGCGCTTGCGATGAGCCAGGTCTGGTTCTCGATGGCCCGGGCGCGAAGAAGCGTCTCCCAGTGGGCGCGCCCGGTGGTCTCTGTGAATGCCGCACTCACCACAATCAAGTCGAGCGGTGCAGGGGTGGCCAAGGTGCGGAAGTATTCGGGAAACCGAATGTCGTAGCAGACCGAGAGGGCGGTGTGCCCCACTGGGGTCTCGCATGCAGCCGGACGGTCGCCCGGACATATGGTCTTGGCCTCGTCAAAGGCCTCCTGCCCCTGCTGAAAAGAGAACAAATGCAATTTGTCATAACGGGCAGCCAGGCGCCCCTCTGGGTCAAAGACGAGACACGCATTAAAGACACGGCCAGGGTCGGAGGACCGCAACGGCACAGTCCCACCGACCAGCCATACACGATTCGACTTGGCCGCAGCCGAGAGCGCGGACTGAATCGGTTCGGTGGGAACGGCTCCCAGGTCGCAGGCCGACTCCGCATGAAGGCACTTCTCCTGTGGGTTGGGCGCCATGAGGCAGAAATATTCTGGCAACACCACCAACTGCGCCCCCTTGAGCGCGGCCTGTCGAACCCATTGGCCCATGTCCCAGAGATTCTTCTGTACCTCTGGGCCAGAAACCATCTGCACCGCTGCCACTATTGCCATTGGGCGTCCTTGTTGTTGTCTGAGGCGTCGATTATCGCGAACTTACTTAGCGGGCTCTGAGGTTGGCCCGCTCTCCACCACCCGCCGCTTCAACTCCACAACATTTGGCTCGGCCCAGGCGCCCGTCACCTGGTACTCATAGGCAAGAATTTTTCGCACGGGGTCTCGAAGGATGTACTGCGCAATAAAGCTTCCTAGCCCAATGGCGGGGTTGACCAGTGCATAGCCCAGCGAGGCCAATCCCGCATTGAGCTCCGGCAAGACGAGGACTCGCATGTCTTGCGTTTCACCCACTAGGTTGACGGCCCCCTCGAGGAACACGGTGGCCTGGACACCCAGGATTCGAAGGTTGTTGGTCTTGGCTTGGCCGTTGCTGAATTCCACATCGCCGCGGACGCGGTCGTAGGCAAAGCCGGCTGAAAAAATATCTCGAAAGTCCAGAGTGATTCGACGGGGCAGAGACTGCAGATTGAGAACGCTGATGAGCTTGGCCAGCCCAGGCTCGGCCTTTAGGAATTGCCCCTGACGAAGGTCGAGCGAGAGTTGCCCACGAAGCCGCGAGAGTTTGTAGTCGGTCGGCGACCCATCCCAGGCCAGCTTGCCCTTGACCTCGCCGGGGGTGTCGCGAAGCAGCCCTGGGTGGCCCATTCTTGAGAGCAGGCCCTGGCTGCTTCGGATCGACATATCGATGGAGAGGCTTGTCTCGGAGGGGGCCGTGGAGAGATTCCGATTGCCCGAGGCGCCTGGGAAAGCAGCCCACTTACCACTCCCAGAGACGATTGCATCTTTGTTTTCGAGGGCGAGTCGACTCACGATCCAGGCGGACTCGGTTGCTGAGGGGGCCGCATCAAGATTAAGACTCCCAAGTTGCTTGGGCCCATAGCGCAAATCCTCTACCCTCAGCACAATCGAGGGCCATCGACGGGCCTCGCTCAATCGTGTCAGTGAGGCCGTGTCCTGCTCGTTCTCGTCCTCTCTCAAGTTTGCGGCCCCCGATGGGGTCAGCCAGAGACGACTGAACTGAGCGGTGAGCGCGCCCCGCGAAGCAGCGGGCTTCGAGTCCGCCCCAAGGTTCGGCTGCCAGCGAAGCTGGCCCTGGGCCTGCTGAGACTCTAGGTCGATCACCCAGATTCCATTCTGGTAATCGGCGCGGCCCGAGACAGAAGAGAACCGATGGCCCTCGAGTTCCATACTGGGAGTCTGCAACTCAATCCCGCGAAGCCCTTCCGTTGCCCGTCTGCCCGAGCCAGAAGCAACTCCCCCAGCGGATCCGTTGAAATCAAAGTGTTTATCAAGGGCCGAGAGCCATCGACCAAGATCAATGGTCGGCGACACAAGCCGAACCAAGATGCCATCCGCCCTGGGCTCCATCGCCAATGCCCCAAGGGCAAGCTGGCCTCGAATGCGGCCGGTGGATGCTGGACCCGGAAGAGACTGCTCAATGATTCCGGAGATCTGTCGTCCCTCGCTCTGGAGGGCCCAGCGAGCGAGTCGCGATCCGTTGGCCTGGCGGGTCTGACTCATTCGAACTCGCATGCCCCAATCTTGCGTGGCCAGCTTTCGAGCGGGGCGTGGCAGCCGAACCGCAAGGCCCCTCATGCTGCTGCGGACATCCAGGCTCGTCAAACCACCCCGTGCAAGAAAATCGACCTCGTAGGCGGTCTCACCTGACAGCGCGCCCTTCAACGGCAGGTCCAGGGCCTCGGCCATCCAGCTCTCAATTCCAGCCGCCTTGGCCGTTCCCGTCGCACGAAGCGCGGTCGCGCGAGGGCCATCGAGAGGCTTGGGCATCGACTGAATTTCAACCGGCCCACCCAGGGAGCCTCCTTTTAGGGCGAGCGACAGCAGGGACTGTTCCGAGAACTCAATGACGCCAGAGAGCCTCTGGAAGTCTGGAATGCCCCCCTCGAGCGAGAGATCACTGCCCATCATTTCAAGCCTTCCAAGAACCTTGGTCTCATCGGTCTTATTGAGGTCAATCGCCAAATCAAGATCAAGCCTTGCAGGCCCTCCTCCGCTCGCAGAGAGCAGCAGACCACCCAATTCGTTTCGTAGTGGAGTGGCGCGAAAGCTTTCGATGATTCCACCGAGATCCGAGTCGAATTGGCCCCGCATTTTCAGAATGGGGTGCGGATCGAGCACGTCGGCGATCTCACCGGTGACCCTCACCAGTGGGTTGACGCCAATGCGAGACTGTTCGCTTTGAAGCGATAGACGGGCCTTCTCAAAACGCAACTCGAGATCTTTGGCGTTGAGAAACGGCCAGTTGCGTCCGAACTCAAGGTCTAAATCCTCAAAACGCATCTTCGCCGAGAACTGCCCTGCAGACTCGCCGCGAAATGGAAACTCAGCAAGCGGGCCGTTGATCTGAAATTCACCCAACAAGGGGCGCCCACCCCGGGGCGCTCGGGCAATCCAGTCTCTTGTGTGGATGCCAACGACCCGGGGCATCCAATTCGATAATTGGTCGGGCAGCAGGTCCCGAATCGTCCCCTGTGCGCGCATGTCACCGAGCCCCTGGCCCTCATAGCGCCAGTGACCCGATGCCGCAATGGCGTGGCCCGGCGCCTGTGCACTCAGGCGATTGAAATCCACAACCAAAGACTTCAACAACAATGGATGGGTCGGGGACGATTCCAACTCCAATCCTGCCCAGACCAAATCACCCTGCACCCGGCCGAGTGCCATTGGGTCGGTGCGGTGGAACCACTTTGACTCGAGCACCAGCGATTCGCTGTCGAGCCTGACCTCACCCGAGCGGCCCTTCCAATTGAGCCGCGCAGAGAGGCCCGAGAGCCGTTGCCCGCCGGAGAACTGCCAACCCACGGACTCCAACTGGGCCTGGAGTTCAAGAGTGCTTAAGATGGCGTGAGACTCTGTGCGGACCAATGCGTCGAGTCCGCGCGGCCAATGCAGGACCAGGCGTGAGAGCCGCCCGCTCGGGTCGGGGTCGGGCATCACCCACGCCAGAAGGCCCCGCAGTTGGGCCAGAGGAAGCGACTGGACCTCAAGGTCGGACCCGGTGATACCTGCCCGAAAGCGCATCGCCCCCAACTCGATCTTCCCCTCTGAATCTCTCACCGAAGGGCTGGACTCCTTCACCCGCCAGTCGAGCGTGATTGCATCGAGTGAGAGCGGTCCCTGGTGGGAGAGCCAATCGAACGCCTTGGGTGAGGTGGGCGTATCGGACTGCGTCGCAAATCCCGCGAGAAGCCAAAACCCATCTTTTCTCTCGAGGACCAGGGCAACGTTTTGCACATGGAGCTTTGAAAAAACAGGCATCTCAAACCAGAGCGAGAGAAGGCTGCGCACGCCAAAAACCGCAGAGACGTTTTTAAGGCTGGCGAGTGACTGGCCATCGCTGTCTTGCCATTCGAGCCTTGCAATCTCGACCGACGGAGAGAACCAATCCGACCATCCCACGCTCAACCCATCCACCACGAGTTGGCGGCCGGGGACCGAGACATTCTCGGCAACCCACTCTGCCCTTGCCTGCGGGTCGGTGAGAACCGCCGCAATACTCGGCCAAACCAAAAATTTAAAGACGAGGCTCAGGCTGAGCAGGAGTGTGGCACCAAGCAGGACGAGCACCACCAGTGCCCGACGCCAATAGCGAGACAGCCACTCCACAACCGCACGCGGAGCAGGGGTCGTCGTCTCGCTCGCTGCCATGGTCAAATTCTGTCATAGCGAATCACAATTGCGGCAATGACCAGCGAAAACAGTCTGCTTCACGACCATCCCCATTACCGGCATGCAGCCGAGGTCTCGCCACTCATGGCGAGAATCCTTCCAATCCTCGCGGCGCGCGACTGCCTGCTTGACCCCGATCGGGCACTGACCGAAGAAGTCATCGCTGCACACATGGCGACGCACTGGCCTGACTTGAGCGCTCACGTAGCGGTCCCCATCGAGGAGGCCGCTCGGGGGCTTCGGCAATTTCGCAACAGCATCATGGCCGGCATCATCGCCAGAGATCTCTCGGGTGCAGCCGATCTCGACGAGAACCTCCTGTCAATCAGCAGCCTCGCCTCACTTGTGGTGAATACCGCCTATTCCATCGCGGCGCGGGGCCTCGCGGAGCGTTACGGGGCACCGGTTGACGAAAAGGGCAGGCCCATCGACCTGATGGTGGTGGGAATGGGGAAATTGGGGGGCAATGAGCTCAACGCCTCCTCCGACATTGACTTGATTTATCTGGCCGCTGAAGCGGGACAAACCACAGGCCTCACAGACGGCTCCGGTGTCATCGACAGTTTTAGCTTTTTTGAGCGTTGCTCTCGGCGGATTTCGCAGTTGCTGAGCGAATCCACTGCGGATGGTTTTGTCTTTCGAATCGACCTGCGGCTTCGCCCGAATGGCGAGTCAGGCCCCATCATCTGCAGCCTGCCGATGCTCGAAGAATACTTAATGGTTCAGGGTCGAGAGTGGGAGCGTTACGCCTGGATCAAGGCGAGAGTGATTAATGGCGCTGTTTTGAGTGATCCCACCGACTTTGAGAGGCATTGTCAGGCCCTGGAGGAGATCCGGCGGCCCTTTGTCTACCGACGCTACCTTGATTACAACGCCCTGGGCGCCCTTCGCGAGTTGCACGGACAGATTCGCGAAGAGGCGGATCGACGAAGCGGCCATCGAGAGTCTCGAATGGCGGGGGGCCACGAGACCATCGACGTCAAGTTGGGGCGTGGCGGTATTCGAGAGATTGAATTTATTGCCCAGTTATTCCAACTCATCCGTGGCGGGAAGGATGCGTCGCTGCGCTCCCCAAGCACTCGAGAGACGCTTAAGGTCCTCGAGAAACAAGGTCGCCTCAGTCCAGAGGAGACCTCTTTGCTGCTTGAGGCCTACCGCTTCTGGCGTCGAATCGAGCACCGTCTTCAATACAAAGAAGATGCGCAGACACATGTCCTCCCCGGAGCAGCATCGGCCTATGACTACATGGTGTTGGCATCTGGGCTCAGAGACATCCAGACCTTGATCAATGAGATTGAGCGCCATCGCCAGGTGGTCAGCGAACTCTTTGATCGATTGTTTCGGCGAGATGAATCCAATGAGGTCGCAGAGCAGGATACGGGTGAGGAGGACCGAGGCCGGCCTCGGGATCGAGAGGGTCGACTGGTCCGATTGCACGAGCGCATCCGCCTGAGGGCCGAATCCGCAGTGAACCCTGAATTGGTTGAGGGCCGACTCCGCGGCCTGCTTGATGCGATCTCCCGAAGAGACTCCTATCTTGCGCTTCTCGATGAGTACCCGGAGGCCCTCACCCGAGTGGCCCGCGTTGCAGAGGCCTCCGCTTGGGCATCCGACTATCTTCGCCGACATCCCATCGTGCTCGACGAACTCCTCGATCATCGAACACTGATGGATCCGCCTGATTTGGCCCTTTTTTCAGCCAATCTGCAGGCAGACATCGCGCAGGCAGTTCAAAACCATGAGCCCGATGTCGAGCGACAGATGGATGCCTTGCGCGAGGCCCACCATGCACAACTCTTCCGGCTACTGGTGCAGGACCTTGAGGGCCGTTGGTCCGTCGAGCACCTCTCGGATCAATTGTCCGCTTTGGCCGATCGAATCATTGCCGCAACGCTCGATGCGGCATGGCGTGCGACCCCCAAACGGCATCGGGAGACACCGAAGTTTGCGGTCATTGCGTATGGGAAGCTCGGTGGGAAGGAGCTCGGATACGCCTCCGACCTCGATCTAATTTTCATTCATGACGACGACGAGCGGGCGCAGGAGCGATACGCACGACTCGCCCAGAGGATCAACATCTGGTTGAGCACGACCACCTCAGCCGGAAGCCTCTTCGAGATCGACCTTCGGCTTCGCCCCAATGGCAACGCAGGTTTGTTGGTCACCGATTTACAAGGCTTTATTAATTACCAAGAGAACCGCGCCTGGGTCTGGGAGCATCAGGCGCTCACCCGGGCCCGTTTCTGCGCCGGCGATGCCTCGATTGGGCAAGCATTTGAGGCGGAACGACACAGAATCCTTCGGCTCCAACGAGACCGAGTCGCGCTGCTCGAGGAGATTCTTGCCATGCGAGAGAAAATGCACGAGGGACATCCCAACCCATCGGAGCTCTTCGACCTCAAACATGATCCGGGTGGCATGGTGGACATTGAATTTATGGTCCAAGCCCTGGTCTTGGGACATGCCCACCAGTTCCCGGAGCTCAGCCAGAACCTGGGCAACATCGCCCTTCTGGGCATGGCCGCGCAGCGAGATCTCATCCCCCAGCCGCTCGCAGAGGCCACGGCCAATGCCTACCGTGTTTTTCGGCAACACCAACACCGCATCCGGCTATCGGGTGCCGCCTCGGCCAGGATTGCACCCGAAGACTTGGCCAGCGAGCGCGGAGCAGTTCGGCAACTCTGGACGGTGGTCTTTCAAGATGCCCCGTCGACGATTCGTCCCCTGTCTGAGATTCGTCTTCGCACTGGGTAGAATCTGCGTTTGCGAGAAAAATTAAAGGAGTCGACGCCATGTCAATGGCCGATCGGGACGGTTGGATATGGATGGATGGGAAGCTCATTGACTGGCGCGACGCCAAAGTCCATGTGCTCACCCACACCCTGCATTACGGAATGGGGGTCTTCGAGGGCGTTCGCTGCTACGAGACGCCGCGGGGCAGTGCCATATTCCGCCTCAAGGAACACACAGAGCGATTTTTAAACTCGGCCAAGATTTTTCAGATGAAGATCAAGTACACGGCAGATGTGCTTGAAGAGGCGCAGAAGGAGGTGGTCCGCGCCAACAAGCTCAAGTCCTGTTACCTGAGGCCCATCGCATGGATTGGCTCCGAGCGCATGGGGCTCGCAGCGGTCGACAACACCATTCATGTGGCCATTGCCGCATGGCCCTGGGGCGCCTACCTCGGGGAAGACGGTATCAACAAGGGCATTCGCGTCAAGACCTCTTCCTTCAGTCGGCACCATGTCAATGTCTCTTTGGTTCGTGCCAAGGCTTGCGGTTACTACATCAATTCGATCCTTGCCCACCAAGAAGTGGCGGTCCATGGCTACGACGAGGCGCTCTTGCTGGACACCGATGGATACGCCTCAGAGGGTTCGGGTGAGAATCTATTTGTCATCAAGAAGGGCAAGGTCTACACCCCCGATCTGGCATCTTGCCTCGACGGAATCACCCGAAACGCGGTCATTCAGATTGCGCAGGACCTCGGCTACGAGGTCATTGAGAAGCGAATCACGCGGGACGAGATCTATTGCGCCGATGAGGCGTTTTTCACCGGCACGGCCGCCGAGGTGACCCCCATTCGAGAACTCGATGACCGAGTCATCGGCAATGGTGGTCGAGGCCCCATTACGCACGCCATTCAGAAGACCTACTTCGATGCCGTGGGTGGAAAGGCCACGCAGTACGCCAATTGGCTGGCCCATATTTAAGCCCAGGAGAGACCGCGATGGCCTCCCCAGAGAATACGCCCGTCCCACTGGGCGAGAGCGACCTACCGGCCGCCTGCCCCAATCCAAATATGCCGCTTTGGAGCGCTCACCCCAAGGTCTACCTTGAGTTCAAGCAGGGCCTGGCCCAGTGCCCCTACTGTGGAACCCAGTACCGGCTGCCCAGTGGGGGCAACCCAAATCACTGAGGCGCGCTTAAAAGAGCAAATACTCACGCTTTCTTGTCCCGATCAGAAGGGGCTGGTGTTTCGCGTTAGCGAGTTTTTATTCGAGCACGGCTGCAAGATTCTTGACTCGGCCCAGTACGGCGACGAACAGGCTGGCCGGTTCTTCATGCGCCTGCACTTTGCCGCACCCGACTCGTCCTCCGGTTTTGAATCGGCGTTCGAGCGGTTGGCACGACCGCTGGAGATGGAATGGTCGCTCTTCGATGCTGCAGCAAAAACTCGGGTCATGGTCTTGGTCTCTCAGCACGGGCACTGCCTCAATGACCTTCTCTTTCGGGCCTCGAACAAACAAATTCCCATCGAGATTTCTGCGGTGGTCTCGAATCACCGAGACTTCGAGGGCCTGGCCACCCACCATGGCATTGAATTTCATCACCTGCAGGTAACACCCGAAAACAAACAAGAGGACGCATTGCGCCGGCTCTACAAAACCACCGGCTCAGACTTGGTGGTCTTGGCGCGCTATATGCAAATTCTGTCCAACGACCTCTGTCGAGACTGGTCCGGACGGGCCATCAACATCCATCATTCTTTCTTGCCCAGCTTCAAGGGCGCAAAGCCCTACGCCCAAGCCTATTCTCGAGGGGTCAAGATCATCGGTGCGACTTCGCACTATGTCACGGCCGATCTCGATGAGGGGCCCATCATTGAGCAAGATGTCGAGCGCGTTGACCACACCCTGAATGTCGAGGAGCTCACACGGATTGGCGGAGACATCGAGTCAAGGGTGCTCGCAAGGGCAGTTCGATGGCATGCGGAACACCGCATACTAATCAACGGTCAGAAAACTATCGTCTTTCGTTAGGCTTGGGTTTTTCGGCCTGCCACTGCCTTCGCAGGGTGGCCAGGCGCGCATCAATCTGCGAGAGGCTCAAGAAATCAGTGTCTGCAGCCCGCCTGGCTGCCTCGAGTTGTTCAATGGCGGCGGGTATGGCGCCCAACAGGGCATAGCGCTCGGCCGCAGCCCAATGGGCAACAGAACGCCGCGACAGGCCCTCGGCGATCGAGCCATAGAGGCGCCAAGCCTCTGCATCTTTGGGATGCGCCGAGACATAGGCTTTTGCATGCGCAAGGGCCCGCACCGACTCTTTGGCCTCGATGCCAAATTCGATTCGGTCCCGTTGAAGGGCCCGCCAAGAGACAGCCGTTCGCCACTCAACGGGCAGTCGATCGGCCCGCTCCAATGCCTCTCGCGCCCTGCCCTGTCCCAGTAATACACGAAGACGCAGGCGCTCGATCAAAGGGGCCAGGAGGTTGCGCTGGTCTCGCCAATCGGCTCGGCCCAGCAACTCATCGACACGTTGAAGGCTTCGCTGGGCCTCTGAGAAATCTCTGGCCTCAACGGCGAGCCAGGCCAGTGCGTAGAAGAGGCGGGCCTGATCGATCGAACCCACCTCTGACTTTGTGAGCGCATCGAGGAGTCGCCCCCTCTGGCGAGCCTGGCCATCAACGGAACGATCCTCCTGCGCTTGGAGACGTGCCTTGAGCCACTGGAACTCGAGGCTATCAACCACAGCGGACGTTGCACGCCCCAGCCCCAGGCGAGACTGCGATTCACCAATTCGCTCTTGGGTGAGGGGGTGTGTTCTCAACCAGGAGGGGGCGTCCGATTCCATCAGTCGGCTTGCCTGCGCAAGACGCTCAAAAAGCCTGGCCTGACCGGCTGGATCGAAGCCGGCCTGACTCATAAGGCCAAAGCCCACTCGATCGGCCTCGCGTTCGGCCTCTCGAGAGAATGCCAGCTGCTCGCGAACCGCAACTGTCTGCCCAAGAGAGAGAATCCCCGCGGCTGCATCGCCACTGCTGCCTGCAGCCATCGCAGCCAGTATCGCCGCGGCAAGCATGACTCCGGAGGACTGACGCTGTTGCCCGATCATTCGAGAGATGTGTCGCTGGGTGACGTGGCCGATCTCATGGGCCAGAACCGACATCAGTTCCGACTCAGACTGCGACTGCACGATCAGGCCTGTATGCACACCAATATAGCCGCCAGGAATCGCAAAGGCATTGATGCTTCGGTCGCGAACGACGAAGAACTCAAATTCCTCCGGTTGCAGAAACGCCCCCCGAACCAAATGACCCTGCGAGAGTGCTGCCTGCAGAAGCCGCCAAGACTGGGCATGAAGGTAATCCTCCACCTCTGGATCATTCGAGACGACACCTGCGCGCATGAGTTCCTGATAGACCGACCGGCCCAATCGCCGCTCTTCAGAGACCGAGAGCTCGTCTACATTGCTCTCCCCCAGCGCGGGAAGATTGACTCCAGCCTGCGCGACGGCTTGGACTGGCAGACCGAGGAGAGCGAAGCAGGCAATGGCCAGGCAAGGCCAGGGCTTTTGAAGCACGCAGAAGCTCCCTTGAAGACTCTGGATTGCTTATGATGACAGCATGAGCAAACTCACTCACTTCGACCAAGATGGCCAGGCCCACATGGTGCGCGTCACTGAGAAGACCGACACCGTTCGGGAGGCAACGGCCACCGGATTGATTGTGATGCAGCCCCACACGCTTGAGCTGATTCGCAAGGGCGAGGCCTCAAAGGGGGATGTCATTGCCGTGGCCCGCATAGCGGCAATTCAAGCCACGAAGAAGACAAGCGACCTCATCCCCCTCTGCCATCCACTGGCTATTACGCATGTCGCCGTCGACTTTTCGCTTGAACCCGAGCGCAGTGCACTGCGATGCACTGCCACTGTTGGCCTCACCGGAAAGACGGGCGTTGAGATGGAGGCACTCACCGCGGTTCAGATCGGATTGCTCACCGTCTATGACATGGTCAAAGCCGTGGACCGGGGCATGGTCATGACCGGTATTCAGTTGCTAGAGAAATCTGGTGGCCGCTCGGGCCTCTGGCGTGCCAAGCCCGACAAGCCCGACAAGCCCGAATAAGGCGCCGATCATCCGTCCCCACCGACTCACCCAGCAGCCCAACATGGCCACCCTCGGTCGCAAGGCTTCAGAAGAACAGACTGGCCAGGCCCAAGAAGATAAAAAATCCCATTGAATCGGTGCTAAACGTAAGGAGCACCGAGGCACCCATGGCGGGGTCACGGCCCATCCGATCCAGCGCAAGCGGCACAAGAATGGCAATCATCGCGCCGATGAGAAGGTTGAGCACAATGGCCAGCATCATGGTGAGTCCCAAGAGGCCGCCTTGGCTTGTGTCAGCGTAGAGCCACCAGGCAAATAGGCCCGCTACCCCGCCCCAGACCAACCCGTTGAGCCCAGCAATGGCAATCTCTTTGGAGAAGAGTCGCAAGACATTCGGCCCGGCCACCTGCCCAAGGGCCAGTGAGCGAATAAATAGAGTCATGGTCTGGTTGCCAGAATTGCCCGCAATGCCTGCAACAATCGGCATCAATGCGGCCAGGGCAACCACTCTTTCAACCGTGTCCTCGAAAGCCCCAATCACGCGCGAGGCAAAAAAGGCTGTGCAGAGATTGAGTGCCAGCCACATCCAACGATTTTTAGCCGAGGCCCAGACCGAGGCAAAGAGGTCCTCCTCCTCGCGCAGACCGGCCTGTGCGAGTACATCCGCATCGCTCTCTTCTTGTATGACATCGACCACCTCAGAGACACTCAGCCGACCGATCAGACGACCGCTGTCGTCAATCACAGGGGCAGAGACCAAGTCGTAGCGCTGGAAGGCCTGTGCAGCATCGAAAGCCAAGTCGCGGGCATTGAGTCGAAAGACCTCCGCGTTCATCACATTGGTCACTTCGGTCTCGGGTTCGTGAAGAAGCACCTGTGTGATGGCCAGGCCACCCAGAAGAAGTCCACGCCGATCGACCACGAAGATCTGATCGGTGTGGTCGGGCAATGAATCAAAACGCCGCAGGTAACGAAGTACCACCTCGAGGGTGACATCCTCGCGAATGGTCACCATCTCGAAATCCATTCGGGCGCCAACACTCTCCTCGGGATAGGACATGGCCGCGCGGAGTTGCTCTCTCTCCTCAATGCTGAGACCCTGCTGGACTCGATCGACCACCTCCTGGGGAAGTTCATCGGCCATCGCCGCGAGGTCGTCCGTGTCGAGACCTTGGGCCATCTGAAGCAACGCCTCTCGGGTCATCAGGCCAATGAGCCCAACCCGAACTGGCGATGGCAATTCCACCATTACGTCGGCCTGATCCGCCTCCGGAACAAGAGGCCAGATCAGCTGGCGATGCTCGGGCGGCAGGGCCTCGAGGACAAAGGCAATGTCGGCTGCATGCAAAGAGCGAATTCGCGGGGCCAGAGCAGCCGTCTGCTGTTTGGCCACAAGCTGCTCCACCAGTTCGCGACGCGAGGGGTCGGCCA
The DNA here is from genome assembly GCA_016868255.1 of Betaproteobacteria bacterium. Taxonomy (GTDB): domain Bacteria; phylum Pseudomonadota; class Gammaproteobacteria; order Burkholderiales; family Burkholderiaceae_A; genus Hahnella. The sequence goes on along the minus strand of VGHN01000009.1, from coordinate 7,896 downwards.
CCATCTGCTCTCGATGCACGAGCTCGGACTCCACCCGGAAACGGGCCAGCATTGCCTGGATTTCCTCGAGTGCATGCAACCCGGCTTCGGGGTCACGCATGGATGGTCGACTCACTCGATCTCCTCATTCATCGAGGCTCGAATGGCCTCCTTCACCACCGCGGTATCCGGACGGATCCCTCTCCAGTGCGAAAAGCTCTCTGCCGCCTGACCCACCAACATGCCCAGCCCGTCAACCCGGCGGGTGGCGCCCGCCTCACGGGCCTGCTTTAAGAATGCGGTCTCGTTGGCCGAATACATCATGTCGAGCACAAGCAATGCGCGCAAGAAGATTTCTGAGGCAATCACGAGGCCATGACCCTGCAAAGAGCCCGATGTCGCATTGATCACAATGGCAGGCCATGGGTGGCCATCTGTATCCTCGGGCCATTCAAGCAATTTCAAATCAATGGCTCGAATGGACTTGGGGTCAATTTCATCGGCAATCGCCTGGGCCTTTCCTGGGGTTCGATTGGCGAGAACAATCCGCTCCACCCCCGCCTGAAGCAAAGGGCCAACAACCCCCCGGGCTGCCCCGCCGGCGCCGATAAGCAGCACAGACTGACCACGCAGGCCATCCGCTCCGAGAAGTTCGTGGAGGTCAGAGACCAATCCCACACCATCCGTGTTCTCGCAACGCCAACCCTCAACAGAGCGAATCAGCGTGTTGGCAGCCCCTGCCTGCCTGGCCCTCTCCGAGATCTCCCATCCACGCCGCTTGGCCAGCGCAATCACGTGCTCCTTGAGCGGCACGGTCAGGTTCAACCCCAGGTAACCCTGGTTGGCGAGTTCATCGAGCCGCTGCTCGAGCTCCTCTGAACGAACCTGTATGGCCTGATAACGAATCGCTTGATCGGTCTGGTCTGCAAACGCCGAGTGAATGGCCGGGCTTCGGCTGTGGTCGATGGGGTCGCCGAGCACCGCATAAGACTCCAGTTGCGACTGCTCGACCACGCGAACCGGTCGTGCCTCAATCTCAAGGCTCAAGGCATCGAAACGCAGGAGATCCAATTCAACCTGACTTCCAGCCGCCAGGCTTGCCCACTCGGGAATGCGAACCGTTGTGGGAACGCGAGCCAATCGCACAACGCCATCGTGACGCGTCAGGCTGCCCATTTCTCTTAATGGTTTGGCCGCCGAGAGTGCATCCCACGATTCCTCGCTGAGCCCGGACTCAAGACCAAGCCAACGCAGAGACCAGTAGCGCTCCATGCGCGACTGAAACTCGGCGTAGCGATCGTAGCGACCGTCGAAGTGGGCGAGGTCCGCAAAGAGTTGCGCGTCGCCCATTCGAAAAGGGGATCGTCCATGGCCCAAGATACCCAGCAGTTGCCATTGATTGACCAGGTCGGCATAACGCCGTATCGGCGAAGTCGACCAGGCATAACTCGACACCCCCAGCCCCTGATGGGGTCCGGGCTGGGTCTGCATTCGCACGCGCCCCATCGACTGACATCGATACATCCCCGGGCGCTGGCCCAAAGCCAGGGTCTCTCCCCATGTGACATTGGTGAGAATCATGAACTCAGACACCAAGACATCGAGGGCAGAACCGCGTCGACGCTGCGAAAGCATGGGTCTGCCCCAGCCCCAACGTTTCGAATCCAATCTGCCTTGGTCCCACTCCACATCGAACTGAAAATCGACGCGGTTCTTGGGCTCGGGGCGGCCTCTGACCTGCTCCCGATCGGCCCGAAGCGCCTGGGCCAAGCGGGCCAGCGTGTGAAGGCCCTGCCAAGGAATAGCCGATGCATCCCCAGATGCGCCTGGTTCGAGCAGGGCCTCCCAATCACCGTGGCGAATATTGGCATCCACCCATACACGCTCAACCTTTGAGTAATGCGCAATTCGATGGCCCTGCGAATCGAAATCGATATAGAGAGACACTGCTGGGTTCCATCGCCCTGCATCAAGAGAGACCAGCCCAACCACCGCCGGGGCGAGCATAGTGAACTTCTCGCCTGGAAAGTATGCGGTCGACGCCCTCTCTCGGGCCCCGGCCGCAATCTCATCGCCGAATTCAATGAGAAGCCCTGGGGCAGCAATATGCACACCGACCCGAACCGAGCCCTCCTCGAGCGGGGTCAATGAGAAGGCGTCGTCCACCTCGGTGGTCGACGCATCATCGATTGAATAGGCGTGGGCAGATGCCTGGGGCAACTGCTCCACCAGGGCCGCTCGCTGCGACTCGAGCCGCTCAAGCACAGCCGAATCGATGTCCATTCGGGGTTCACCCCCGAAACACTCTTGAATAAACCGAGCACGATGCAGACCATACGCACTTGGCAGCGCACCCCGTCCCATTAAGAGCGACTCCACCGAGACTTGCAGCCGATGGGCGGCCTGCTCCAGTGCCTTGAAATTCATCGACTGCCGATCCGGTGCAACGAGCAAATCAAGCGCCTGAGAGGCAATAGACTCGGGCAGTCCCTCACCCGATACGATCGCCTCCACGAGGGCCGCCTGTTGACGGGCCATCTCCTCCCGCTTGGCCATGGTGGCTTTCGCTGCCGCAAGGGTTTCTGCAGGTGCTGCCCGATAGGTCTGCCTGCCCTTGCGATAGAAATACATCGGCGCGGCGTGCAGGGCGAGCATTAATCCGAAGCGCTCGACCGCGCCAAACTTCTCACCGAATACCTCTTTCGCAAAGGAATCGGCTTGGAATTCATCTGTGGGGGCGCATGCATGGAGAAAATCGATATCGAGCGACTCGGCCACCCGCTGGGCGCTCTCCCAAAGGTCGGCAGGCGCAGGGGCTTGGAACCGCAGGGCCACCTGATTGGCCTTGATCTTGATACGACGGCCGGAGTCAAGGCTGACCTGTAGGCTCGTATCAGACTCACTGAGGATCTCGGCCGTCTTAAAAGTCCCCGACTCCTCGAAGACGACATGCATCAGCCCGCAGACCTCTTGCCAAGGGAGTCGAGGAGCTTTTCGTGAATGCCGCCGAAACCACCATTGCTCATTACGAGAATGGCATCTCCCGCTCGGGCCTCTTTCACAATGGCATCGACCATGGCGCTCAATTCATCGAAGACCCATGATCGATCCTGGATGGGCCCGAGTGCCTCGGCAAGATCCCAGCCGAGTCCCCCGTCAAACCCAAAGACACGATCGGCCTCACGCAGGGAGTCCGCCAGGCGCGCCCGCATCACGCCCATCTTCATGGTGTTTGAGCGTGGCTCCAATACCGCCAAGATTCGAGTGTCCCTGCCAACCTGGTCTCGCAGGCCGGCCAGCGTTGTCTCGATGGCGGTGGGATGGTGGGCAAAGTCATCGTAGACGGAAATACCTCCCGCCTCCCCACGCTTCTGCATTCGGCGCTTGACCCCCTGAAAAGTTGACAAGGCAGCAAGGCTGGCCTGGACATCCACTGCAGCGGCCCGGGCCGCAACAATCGCTGCCACCGCATTGGCGCGATTGTGGGCACCCCAGAGCGGGCTGCGAACCGAACCGAGTGCTTCGCCATCATGAATCAGATCAAAGACCTCGCGCCCATCGAATGATTTCGAGGCGCCCGCCTGCCACCCTCCTGCTCGGTTGAACCATTCCAATTGCGACCAGAGTCCCCGATCAAGCACCTTTTGAATGGATTCGGACTCGCCATTCGCAACCACCGTGGCCTTCGTTGGCAGACAACGAATCCAGTGGTGAAACTGGGTCTCGATGGCCTCTACGTTGGGGAAGATGTCGGCATGGTCGAATTCAAGGTTGTTGATCACTGCGATCTCTGCTGGGTAATGCAGAAACTTTGAGCGTTTATCGAAAAAAGCGGTGTCGTATTCATCGGCCTCAATCACGAACCAATTGCCGGCTTCCCCCGCCCGCGCCGACTGCCCAAAATCCTCTGGAACGCCTCCGATCAGGAAGCCTGGGTGCACACCGGCAGACTCCAAGAGCCAGGCCACCAGAGAACTGGTCGTGGTCTTGCCGTGGGTGCCGGCCACCGCAATCACTCTGCGGTCTCGAAGCAAGTGGGTGTGCATCCATTGCGGCCCCGAGACCATCGGGGCCGAGGAATTGAGAATCTTCTCCACAATGGGGAGGCCTCGTCGCGCCACATTTCCCACAACCCAGAGATCGGGGCGAATGGCAAACTGGTCCTCCTCAAAACCTTCGATCAGACCAATGCCAGCGGCCTCGAGTTGGCTGCTCATCGGCGGATAGACATGGCTGTCACAGCCTGTCACGCGATGCCCAAGTGATTGGGCGATCTGTGCAAGTCCGCCCATGAAAGTGCCGCAAATACCGATGATATGAAGGTGCATACGGGATTGTAGCGAGGGGATAATGCACCGATGACAAACCTTCGCGATGAAATTGCGCAGTCAGCCGCCCAGCTCATCGCACAGGAGGGCTTGAGCTATGAGCAGGCCAAGCGCAAGGCGGTCGCGCGTGTCACTGGTGGCCGAATGACAGCTGCTGCCGCTCGCCGCTGCCTGCCCGACAACGAGGCCATCGAGTCCGCGCTTCGCGAGCACCTCGCGCTATTTGAAGGTGACGAGCACGAAGAGAGGCTCCAAGAAATGCGCCAAAGCGCGCTTCGATTGGCAGAGCTGCTCGCCGACTTCGAGCCATGGGTAGGGGGCGCGGTGATCAGTGGCACTGCCACCGACTTCACCGAATTGCACCTGGTCATTCGGGGGGCCGAGGCAAAGGAAGTCGCGATCTTTCTGATCAATCAAGGTATTCGTTGCGAGCCATTTGTTTGGAGCCATGCGCCGGGACGCTCTGAGGAGGAGGGGCTCTGGCTTGACTGGGAGTCTTGGGGGGCTCGACTGCGTTTCGGCCATGACCCCCAGCTGCTCAAGAAGTCCAGAGCAATTTCCGCTCAGCAGCTTCGCGAACTCTTGCCACTGCCCTCGACTGCGCCATGAACCGACGCCAAGCACTCGCCATCGCTGTCGCCGGAGGCTTGGCCGGGGGAGTCGGCATCGGGGTCTGGCGTTATAAAGCCACGCCATCCATAGAGAATGCCGACTGGCTCTTTGAACTCGAATTGCCCGGGCCAGATGGCCAGGTCGGCCGACTCTCCCAGCATCGTGGGCCCCTGACAGTCGTCAATTTCTGGGCAACCTGGTGTGCGCCCTGCATCGAGGAGATGCCGGAGCTCTCGAGCCTCCACACGGAGTGGCAATCGGGGCCTGCCAAATTTATTGGCTTGGCGGTCGACTCCCCCAGCCAAGTGAGAAGTCATTTAGTGGAGCGCCCCGTCTCCTATCCAATTGCGATCATTGGGGCGGCCGGAACCGAGCTCGCCAAGCGGCTTGGGGCCAGTATCGATGCCCTTCCCTTTACCGCACTGATCGATTCAAGGGGGCAGGTTCGCCGGGTGAAGCTGGGGCGAATACGAGAAGAAGAGCTAAGAAAATGGATAAAAGAGGAAAGTTAGGCGAAGTTTGATTTAGAGTACACTCGCTAGATGGGGTTTTCATCTATCGCTCCGTGGTAGCGCGTCTCTTCTGGGTCCTTCATGGCCCCAATCTCAACCGACTTGGTCTGCGAGAGCCAGAGATCTATGGTTCGACCACCCTTGAGGAGATCAACCGTCGACTCCACGCCATGGCGCTGGCCGATGGGGTGGAGTTGGACTGCCACCAACACAACCACGAAGGTGGTTTGGTCGATCTGATCCATCAGGCCGCCGCGCGCGGTGTGCATGGAATCGTCATCAATCCAGCGGCCTATACACACACCTCAATCGCCATGCGCGATGCCTTGGCGGCCGTCGCGATCCCGTTTGTCGAGGTACACATCAGCAATGTTCACCGCCGGGAACCATTCAGGCACCAGTCCTACTTCTCCGACCTCGCCGAGGCAGTCATCTGCGGGCTCGGGCCCGAGGGCTACGAGGCTGGGCTTAAGTTCCTGATTCGTCGCGGCCAGAAATCCTAGGGGCCTCAGGCCCATCCAAGACACCAGCAGAGGAAACACCATGGATCTCAGAAAACTAAAGACCTTGATCGATCTCGTCGCCGAATCGAATATTGCCGAGCTCGAAATCACCGAGGGCGAGGGAAAGGTTCGAATCGTCAAGTCGTCTCCGAGCCCTGCGCCGATGGCTGCTCATCCGATGGCATATGCCCCCGCACCTGTGGTCGGGATGCCTGCTGCGGCGGCGATGCCCCAACCTTCCGGACCCGCGGCACCCGCATCACCATCGGCTACCGGCTCCGAGGGCATTGGCGGAATCGATTCGAGTGCGGCCAACGCCCTGTCTTCTCCAATGGTGGGCACGTTCTACCGGGCTTCGTCTCCAGGCGGGGAGCCATTTGTCTCCGTGGGTGACAACGTAACAGTCGGACAGACGCTTTGCGTGATCGAGGCCATGAAGCTAATGAATGAGGTGCCCTCGGATCGGGCCGGGGTGGTCAAAGAGATACTCGTTGAAAACGGGCAAGCGGTGGAGTTTGGTCAAGCCCTCTTTGTCATCGCCTAGGCCAGACCATGCCACTCTTCGAGAAGGTTCTTATCGCCAACCGCGGCGAAATCGCCCTGCGAATTCAGCGGGCCTGCCGAGAGCTGGGCATTAAGACGGTGGTGGTTCACTCCACCGCCGATCGCGAAGCCAAGTACGTCAAGCTCGCCGATGAGTCGGTCTGCATCGGGCCGCCTCCCTCAAGGGAGAGCTACCTCAACATCCCCGCCATCATTGCAGCGGCCGAGGTGACTGATGCAGAGGCTGTGCACCCCGGCTACGGATTCCTGTCAGAGAACGCCGACTTTGCGGAGCGCGTTGAAAAGAGTGGCTTTAAGTTTATTGGGCCGAGCCCCGAGGTCATCCGCATGATGGGCGACAAAGTGGCAGCCAAGCGAGCAATGATTGCGGCGGGGGTGCCGTGCGTTCCCGGCTCAGAGGGTGCGCTTCCCGATGACCCCAAGGAGATCGTCCGCACGGCGCGGGCCGTTGGCTACCCTGTGATTATCAAGGCAGCCGGTGGTGGTGGCGGGCGGGGGATGCGCGTGGTTCATACCGAGGCGGCCCTATTGCATGCAGTCAACACCACCAAGGCAGAGGCCGCCGCAGCGTTCAACAACCCAGAACTCTATATGGAGAAGTTTCTGGAGAATCCTCGGCACATCGAAATCCAGATCCTTGCGGACCACTATGGCAACGTCATCCATCTCGGCGAGCGAGACTGCTCCATGCAGCGGCGCCATCAGAAGGTTCTTGAAGAGGCGCCCGCCCCCCAATTGCCCACGAAGCTGCGGGAAAAAATCGGGCAGCGATGCGCCGAGGCCTGCAAGAAGATCGGCTATCGCGGGGCGGGAACCATTGAGTTTCTTTACGAGCAGGGTGAGTTTTATTTCATTGAGATGAACACCAGGGTGCAGGTGGAGCACCCCGTCACTGAGCTCATTACGGGGATTGATATCGTGCAGCAACAGATTCGGGTCGCCAGCGGGGAGCGATTGGCCCTTCGCCAGAAGGACATTGAGTTCAAGGGCCATGCCATTGAGTGCCGAATCAATGCCGAGGATCCGTTTCGTTTTACGCCCTCACCAGGACGGATTCTGACCTGGCACATGCCGGGCGGGCCGGGCATTCGGGTCGATTCCCATGCCTACGCCAATTACGTTGTCCCGCCCCACTACGACTCGATGATCGGCAAGATCATCTGTTACGGAGATACCCGTGAGCAGGCCATCGCAAGGATGACGATTGCCCTATCGGAGATGGCGGTCGACGGTATTCAGACCAACGTTCCTTTGCATCGGCGAATCATGCGCGACACCCATTTTCAGGAGGGCGGCACCAGCATCCACTATCTAGAGTCGATGCTCACCGATCTCAACTGAATATGGCCCAAGGGGTCCGGTTTGTTTTGTCTGAGTTGGGCGTGATTGGGCAGAGCG
>VGHN01000008.1 GCA_016868255.1 Betaproteobacteria bacterium | reverse complement strand
GATGCCGTCAACGAGTTCCCGCCCGAGTGCGAGAACCTACTGGCCTGCGACCCACGCCACGGGCTACAAGAGAGAGACGCCCGCGCGCTGCGGGAGTGGCTGATGCAGTCTGCATGACCAAGCCCATCTGTTGGCCTCGCGACACGCAAAAAGGGCAGCGGCACATGCAGCGAAAAGTGCATGAAACTCAGGACCTCAAGTACACACTTAATTGAACACCATTTTTAAGCTATTGATTTAAATAGATAAAATAAGCTTTTCTACTCTTTGGCTCCGTGTCTTTTCGCTTAAGACGACACGCCCAAATATTAAAAAATTTGTTAACTATGGCGAGCCAGATTTGCTCGCCAGGGCCGTTAAGGCTCGCTAGTTTTGCGCGGGCGTCTTGGTGCAGAACTGCGCCTGCAGGAACTTCCCCTTGGGAATGGCGTTGAGTTTCTGCCAGTTGCCTTCGGGCTGACGCACCACCTGGCTCACTCTTCCCGTGCCGCGCTTACCGGTGTAGCGGCGCTCCAGCCGCGTGCGCATCTGCCCCTTTTGGCAATCCACCTCCTTCAGGGTCATGCGAGACAAATTGCCCATGAGGTCCGGATTAAAATAATCTTCAACCAAAACAACAACATAGCCAACAACGGTGCGCCGTGCCGTGTAAAGTTCCACGTACTCCACCCGATTCGCTGAAGAAGAGATCACCAAATATTTGGCCATGGCCGGCCTGGGACCCACCACGATGAGCAGCATGAACAGACCCACCAACAACATGGAGAAGGATCGCAAGGGCGAAGGAAGGGTTCGCATCATGCTTAAGAATTCGACCTCGGCGGTGTTGTCTTTAGCCCTGGGCATGCTCACCGGTGTGAGTATTGCCCAGTCCACGGCCAATGACGAGGAAGCCCCTGCGCCTCCGGCACCACCCCCCAACTGCAAAGTGAGCGACTTTCGCAATGCGGTGCTGGACTACCCCGAGGCCGACCGCGAGAAACGGGCGCTGGCCTGGATCGAACAAGAGGGGAAGAACTGCTCGTTAGACCGCCTGGTGCTGATTCGGAACAACCGCAACCAGTGGATGGGAACGGGGGACTCCGTTCGGGTGGCTTCGGCCGTGGAGGGCCTGATTGAGACGGCAGCCAAAGACGATCCTGCCACCATCAATGGGCTCTTTAACTCGCCACCGCCACCCGCTCCGAAGAAAGACAAGTAGGGCGTCAAGACAATTGGGGCGCCGACCAGGGCGTCGCGCGACCGAGGAAGTTACTCGATGTGGCTGGTAAAGAAGTCGTAGGCAGCCAAGGCCAGCCCGCCCACCAGAATGATGCCGAGATCGATCTCTTTGAGTTTGATCACATACGGCGTAAAGAAGGCGGCGAGAAGCAGCAGGCCAACCAGGGCGGTCGAGCGTTCGATATTCTTCATGATTCGTTTCTCCTTAGAAATTCCTTGACCAGCCAGCGGCAAGACCGCAGCAGCCGGGCGTCGTTATTGAAAGCGCCCACGGCCTGAATGCCAAGGGGCAGTCCACTGCCTAAATTCATAAGCGGAAGATTCAAGCTAGGGAGCCCCGCAAAACTCCAAACCGTTTGCATGATTGGGTTGCCAGTCGACGCCAAGCCCTTGGGCGCGGCACCGAGAGCGGCCGGACAGAGAACGGCATCGTAGTTGACGAAGTACTCATCAAACGCATTGGTGACATGGAGCATGCGATCCTTCGCAACAAGGTAATCATTGGCCGAGACGGCCATGCCCCGCTCGATGCTTGCCTTTATGTCGTCGCTGAGTTTGTCTCGAGAGTGGGTCCACTCGCGCTGCAGACAAAAAGCGAGCTCCACCTCGTTGACTGTCTTGTGCCAATCAACAGCACGACTCACCACTTCTGGCAGGCCCACCAACTCAACACAGCCATCCAAATGCTCAACAAGCGCCTCGTAGGCCTCTTGGGCTTCAGGCTCCACCTGAGACCACCAGGGCGTCTTCACAAAACAAAACTTCGGGTCGAGCGGTGGCTCCGACATGGCCACATCCAGAAGGCGCTTGGGAAACTGACCACGCGAGGCAGCATCGCTGCCATCGTCGCCCGACATAATCTCGGTGACCAAGGCAATGTCTTCGATGTTGCGGGCAAACACACCCAACTGATCCAACGAGGGCGACTGCTCGAGCATGCCAGAGCGAGGCAGAAGGCCCATAGAGGGCTTAAAGCCATAGACACCGCAGTAGGAGGCCGGTCGAATCAAGGACCCATTGGTTTGAGTGCCAAGGGCCACCGGCACCATGCCCGCAGCCACTGCAGCGGCCGAGCCGCTCGATGACCCGCCGGGTGTGTGCTCGAGATTGTGGGGGTTGCAGGTTGGCCCAGGCACCATGGTGGCGAATTCCGTGGTGACGGTCTTGCCAACAATAAGCGCACCGGCTGCACGTAGCCTTGCCACCACCGTTGCATCGGCCACCGCATAACGGCCCGCATGAATGGTGCTGCCGTACTCCGTTCGGTAATCATGCGTGTCGATGATGTCTTTGAGTGCAATGGGAACGCCGTAGAGACGCCCGGGCAGCTCCCCTGTGGTGCGCTGTTTGTCCAGATGCTCCGCCTGCAGATCGAGCACTTCGCGATCCCGGTGGACAAAGGCCTTCACCTTCTCGTCGGCGGCATCCACAAACTTCGAGAGGCTCTCGACAAACTCCGACGGCCTCATGTGGCCCCCGTCGTAGAGGCCAATGAGGTCGTGCGCAGTTAACTCAGCAATGGGTCGGGAAGACATCGACCGGATGCGCCTTACATATTCTTAAAGACGTTGGGATCGACAATCGACTCATCGTTCGGGTCGATCTGAATCTCCACTGCCTGATTAAAGAACTGATCCGGCAAGTAGGTAACGATCTGCGGGAAGACGTAGGCGAGCACCAGGGTGATGATCACCATGCCAACAAACGGCATACATCCCTTGAATATCGTGACCAGCTGCAATTCTTTCGGCGCCACCCCCTTTAGGTAGTAGGCCGACATGGCCATGGGCGGAGTTAAGAAGGATGTCTGCAGGTTAACTGCGATGAGGATTCCAAAGAGAATCGGATCCACGCCAAACACAGGCAGCAGTGGCAGAAAGATCGGCACGAAGATGATGATGATCTCGCTCCACTCCAGCGGCCAGCCCAGAATGAAGATGATGAGCTGGGCCAAAATCAGGAACTGAACCGGCGTGAGGTCGAGTGCCATGATCGCATCCTTGACCACGTGCTCTCCACCCAAGTAGGAGAAGACCGACGAGAAGGTGGCAGCACCCACGAACAGGAAACAGACCATGGCCGAAGTTCTGGCGGTGAGGTACACCGCCTCGCGCAGGCGCTCCCAGGAGAATGCCCGATAGATCACCGCCAAAACGATTCCGCCGAGAGAGCCCATGGCAGCAGCCTCGCTGGGGGTGGCCAAGCCAAAAAGAATGGACCCCAACACGGCAAGAATGAGAGCAGCCAGAGGCACAAAGGCCTGCAACACAAGAATGATGCTCTTGATCACTGAGTAGTCGGCAACGTCCTTGGGCTTGGGGCAGAGCGAGGGGTTGATGACCGCTCGCGTGATCACGTAGACCATGTAGAGGCCTGCGAGCAAGAACCCAGGAATGAGTGCGGCGGCATAGAGTTTTACCACGGACACGCTGGCGGTCGCTGCGTAGACGATGAGCAGAATCGACGGCGGAATGAGAATGCCCAGGGTTCCACCGGCGGCAATCACGCCCGCCGAGAGTTTTTGGTCGTAACCCGCCTTTAACATGGCTGGCAACGCAATGAGGCCCATGAGCGTGACGACCGCACCCACAATGCCGGTTGCCGTAGCAAACAAGGCGCAGGTCACCAAGGCGGCCACGGCCATTGAACCGGGAACGGATCTCAGGCCAACCTGAAGGCTTAGAAAGAGCCGGTCAAGAATGTTGGCCCGCTCAATGATGTAGCCCATAAACAAGAAGAGCGGTATGGATATGAGCACATCGTTGTTCATCACGCTGAAGGTGTTTTGCGTGAAGAGATAAAAAATGCGGTTGTCCCAGAAGGCCTGGCTGGCATCGAAGTAGGCATAGAAGCCAAAGCCGATGCCCATTGCCATCAAGGTGAAGGCAATGGGAAAGCCCAGGAAGATGACAACAATGAATAGACAGAGTAGGAGTATGGCTACGGCTGGATCGCTCATTGCGCGGCTTTCTCAGAATGTTGTTTCAACAGAATTTCCTCGAGTTCCTCGACGTCACCGCCTCGGGCAGGCCACTTGCCGGTGCGCATGCAAACCAGGCACCGCATAACCTCGGCCACACCGGCGATCAGCAATGTCAGGCCACCAACAAAAATCAGTAGCTTCAAGGGCCAGACCGGAACGCCGGCTGGGCTGTTGACGCTCGACTCCAAGATTCGGGTCGATTCAAAGGAGTAGGCCCCGCCCACGTAGACCATTGCAAACACAGCAGGGAAATAAAAAATAATAAACAAGGTGAGGTCCACCCTGGCCTGGGTCTGCGGCGACCAGTTTCGATAGATAAAATCGCCACGCACATGGCTGTTGCGCGACACGGCATAGGCACCGGACATCATGAACAGGGCCCCGTACATCATGTAGCTCATGTCGAAAGCCCAGTTGGTGGGGTTGTTCAAAAAGTAGCGCATGAAGACTTCGTAGCAGGTGCCGGCCGTGAGGACCAAGACGCACCAGGCGAAGGCATGGCCAATCGACTTGCTGAAGATATCGATTCGATGAATCCAGGTTTCCATTGCAGAAAATCCTTATCGGGAGATAAAACAAGGGCCGCCGAAACATTTCGGCAGCCCTTGGTCAAGCAGACAGCGAATTAACGAGGCAGCTTGGTCTTCTGAACGTGCTCGTAGGCCATTTTGTAGTTGGACTCGTTGGTGAAGTGATAGAAGCCAACTCTCCTGGACCAGGCCTTGAAGGAGTCGTTGATCTCTTTGAACATATCGACTTCGGTCTCAAGCTTGGCTGTGACCTTGTCCCAAGCGGCGAGCTGACCACGGTAGACATCATCCGAGGTACGGGAGACCACCACCTTGTGCTTGACGATGAGTTCTTGCAGATCCTTGGAGTAGTTCAGGTGGGCAATGGCGGTAGAAGCCGTGGAAGCGGCCTCGGCGGAGTACTTGAGAATGGCCTTGAGATCGGGGGCCAAGGCGTTGAACTTGTCCTTATTAAAGACGATCTCGAAGAACTCTTGGGCCTGGTGGAAGGAGCCCATGGAGTAGTACTTGGCCACGTCTTGCGCACCAAAGCGCATATCGGCGGTGGGGTTGTTGAACTCGAAGGCATCGATCACGCCACGCTGCATGGCGGGAACGATTTCGCCACCGGGCAGCTGGGCAACGGCCATGCCCATCTCCTGGAGGAGGTCGGCGGCCAGGCCAATGGTGCGGTACTTGAAGCCCTTGAGCTCAGCGGCCTTCTTCGGAGGTGTCTTCTTGAACCAGCCCAGGGGCTGCGAGGGCATGGGGAAGGAGAAGAAGCCCACCACGTTGAGGTTCATCTTGGCAACGAGCTTGTCCCAGAGTTGCTGACCACCACCGGCGTGAATCCAGGAGAGACCAATCTCAGGGGTGGCGCCGCTCACAGGGCCGGTTCCGAATAGCGAGGCGCTCTTGTTCTTTCCGTACCAGTAGCCAGACACATGGTGGCCGCCATCGAGAACGCCCTTGCTGACGGCATCGATGATCTCGAAGGGCTTGACCACGGCACCTGCAGGCAGGTACTCGAGCTTAAGGCGACCACCGGCCATCTCGTTGACACGAGTGACGTACTGCTGGGCCATTTCGGAGAAGATCTCGTTGGCGCCCCAGGAGCCCTGCATCTTCAGGGCGACGGGGGTTTGGGCGACCGAAATCATTGGGAAGCCGGCAATGGGTGCTGCAACAGCGGCGGTTGCGGCCTTTCCGAAGAACTTACGGCGACCGGCCTGGGGCGCAGCCTGATCGGCAGCTGCCTTCACTTCTTGGACTTCCGTCTGCGAAATCTTCATATCTTCTCCTTGAGAATTTTTGCGTGTTTTCCGAATCCGATTGCCGACCTAGACAACCGGCCTCAGACTCGCAGAGTGTAGCGAAAAGCCATGGGTCAATAGTCCCATGGGGGGCTAGTGTTTACCCCATGGTTTGCCCCATGAAACTGCCCCGAACACGGACCACTGGGGTCGAAATGCACAAAGAGCGGGCAGAGAGAGCAGGGTGAGGGCCGTGGCCACGACCAGGCCGCCCATGATCGCCACTGCCATGGGCCCCCAGAAGACCGACCCCTGCAGGGGAATCATGGCGAGCACGGCCGCTGCGGCGGTGAGCGTAATGGGCCGAAACCGAGCCACCGTGGCCTCAATAATCGACTCATTGAACCCCAAGCCCCGCGCCCGCTCCTTCTCAATCTGGTCGATGAGGATGACGGAGTTGCGCATGATCATGCCCATTAGGGCAATGAAGCCCAACATAGCCACGAAGCCAAAGGGTCGCCCAAGTAAAAGCAATGCCCCAGCCACGCCCGCAATTCCCAAAGGTGCCGTGGCCAGAACCATGAGGCTCTTTGGGGTGCTCTTGAGCTGAATCACCAAGAGCGTGAGGGTAATAAAGAGCATGATGGGCATTCCCGCAAAAATCGAGGATTGGCCCTTGCTGCTCTCCTCGACCTCGCCTCCAACTTCCAGCCGAACCCCGGGAGGGAACTTGGCCTTCAAAGGCTCGAGCATCTCGGCCACTTCGGAGCTCACCGTGGGCGCCTGCTTGCCTGGCTTCAACGCTCCTTGAACAGTCACTGCGTACTGGCGATCGCGGCGCCAGATCATTCCGTGCTCCCAGACCAATTCCACTTTGGCAATCTTCTCGAGCGGCACCTGCTGTCCGCTGGCTGAAGGCACCAGAAGGCCCCGCAGGTCCCTGAGACCATCCCGCTCGGCCGCGGGCAGGCGCAATTCGATGGGAATCACCTTGTCGTTCTCGCGAAACTCACCGACCGACACGCCCGCAAAACGGGCCTCTAAAGTTCTGGCCACGGCAGAGGCACCGACCCCCAACTCTCTGGCCCGGCCAAGGTCTAGGGTGAGTTGGGCCACCGGCCGCTTCTCGTTCCAGTTGTTGTGAACACCCTCGAGATTGGGGTGGGTTCGCATCACAGACTCCACCAACGCGGCAGCCTTAATGGCCTGCTCGGGTCGCTCGCTGATGAGTCGAAAAGCCACTGGGTAAGGCACTGGGGGCCCATTGGGCAACAACTTGACTCGCAGGCGGGCCTCGGGCGCCAAAACGGGAATCTGCTCTTGGAGACTCTTCAGAATGGCGGCACGCGATGCGCCCTCTTTGGGCTGAATGATGAGTTGGGCCACGTTCGATTGCGGGAAGATGATGTCCAAGGGCAGAAAGAAGCGCGGTGCGCCCGATCCAATCCAACTCGTCACCGTCTGCACACCCTCGGTCTGGGAAGCCTGTTTCTCAATGCGCTCGACCGCATCGCGGGTGGCCAAAATACTGGCCCCTTCGGCAAGGTAGACATCGATAAGAATTTCGGGGCGCGAGGAATCGGGAAAGAACTGTTGCTCGACTCGGCCCATGCCCACAACGCCCAACACAAAAACCAACAGCGTGGCTAAAAGTGTTTGGCCTGGGTTGAACACACACCAGGTTACCGCCTGGCGAAAGCGCTGATAAAAAGGCGTTTTGAAGAGTTCATCTTCGGCCACAGCCATTGCGGTTTCATCCGCCGGCGAGACCCCACGGCGCTCAAGTGAAGGGGTGCGGTTGGGGCTCTTGAGCAGCCAATAGCCCAGCACCGGAACAAAAAAGACGGACACCACCCAAGAGACCATGAGCGCGGCCGCGGTGACCGCAAAGATTGCGAAGGTGTATTCACCCACCACCGACTTGGCGATGCCAATGGGCAGAAAGCCCACCGCGGTAATAAGCGTGCCCGTGAGCATGGGCATGGCCGTTAACTCGAAGGCCGCGGTGGCCGCGCGCATTCGGTCGGCGCCCTCCTCCATCTTGCGCACCATCATCTCGACCACAATGATGGCGTCATCGACCAGAAGCCCCAGCGCGATGATGAGCGAGCCGAGCGAAATCTTATGAATGCCCACCCCCCACGCCTTCATGATCAGGAAGGTCACCGCCATCACCAACGGAATGCTGATGGCCACGATTAGGCCAGGACGCGGATCGATTCGAAACGGCTTGGTGTGAATACCCAGGGCCAAGAGGCTTACCGCCAAAACAATGGCCACCGCTTCGGCAAGAACAATTAAAAACTCATTGACCGACGTTGCCACCACCGTGGGCTGGTCCTGCACCTGGCGAAGGGTTACACCAATGGGCAATTCACTGGTAATGCCTGCTAAAGCGGCCCTTAGGGCGCCTCCCAAAGCAATGACATCGCCCCCCTTCTGCATCGAGACCCCCAGTCCCACAACGGGCTCACCATTCACATGAAGCAGTTGGCTGGGCGGGTCGACGGTGGCGCGGCGAACGGTGGCAATGTCCGAGAGTCGAATGAGCAGGCCACCGGCACGAATGGGCATGTGAGCAATGTCGTCGACCGACTGGAACTGGGCGGGGACACGAATCGGCAGGCTGAAGGTCTCGGTGGTGACACGGCCTGCATCGACCACCGCGTTTTGATCGGCAATCTGCTGCGCCACACCCACCGAGTTCAAGCCGTAGCGCGCAAGCTGCTTTCGACTGAGCTCTAGATAGATGCGCTCTTCTTGAAGACCAAAGACATCGACCTTCCCAACATCCTTCACCTGCAAGAGCTGCGAGCGAATAGAGCGCGAGAAATCCGTTACCTCCGCGGCGCTGTAGCCGGGTGCCGAGAGCGTGTAGATCACTCCGTAGGTGTCACCGAAATCATCGTTGAAGAATGGGCCACGAACCCCCTGCGGCAGTGTGTGGGCCATGTCACCAACGAGTTTTCGAGCGGCGTAGAAACGATCGGGAACCTCGTCGGGGTTGAAGTCGTCCTTGACCTGAAAAATAATTGTGGTCTGCCCGGGCTTGGAGAAACTCATGATCGAATAGGTATCCGGGACGTTTTGAAGCGTGCGCTCAATGCGATCGGTGAGTTGGTCTGCGACCTGAGTGGCCGTGGCGCCCGGCCAATAGGCCTGGATCACCATCACACGAAAATTAAACGGAGGGTCTTCGTCCTGGCCGAGTTGGAAATAGCTCGAGACCCCCAACACCAAAAGAGACACCATAAGAAACCGCACCAAGGCGGGATGCTCAATGGCCCAGCGAGAGAGGTTAAAGCCGTTCATGCTGCCGAGTAACTCCGAATGGTGTGCAGGACGGTGCGGGCGCTACTGACCTTGTGGCGCAAGGCGAACGGCCTGGCCATCGGTGAGCAGATGGGCGCCAACGGCAACAACACGGTCACCCATACCAAGGCCCGCATCGATCCGCGCAAATCGATCATCGGCCTCACCAATTCGAACCGCAACCCTCTTCACCAAGAAGCCCTCACCTGCAGATTCAATGCGCATGACTGAGTCGCCACCCACAATCGCTGTGAGCGGCACCCGCATGCCCTTGCCAATACTTCCCGCTGACGCCATTGCATCGAGGTCTTGGCTCGGGGCATTCAAACGCAGCCGAACCAACGGCTGGCCCGAGCCCACCGACTGTCCCTTACGAATAGAGACCACAACCACCGTTGCATCGCGGGTGGCCCTTGCTGTGTAGAGGCCCAGACGGTCCACCGAGGCCTCAAAGTTTGCTCGGGCCGAGGCAATGGCCGCAGCGCGACGCTCCCACTCGGCTTGCGATATGAAGGACTTGTCTCGCAGGTCGGTGTAGCGCTTGAAATCCGCTTCCGCAGAGGCAAGTTCTGCACGCGCTGCATCGATTTGCAGCTTCGCGGCGGTATCTGCCAGTGCCGCATCGCGGGGATCGATGCGCACCAGGGCCTGCCCTGCGCGAACCGACTGGCCCACCTGCACAAGAACATCGGTGACCTCGCCAATCACCTCACTGACGACCTTTGATGCGTCGGAATCGGCGCCAGCGCTATTTGCGGTTGCCGGGGCCGAACCGGCAACAGCCATGGAACCGGCCTGTGGCGAGCCCACAGCGTGGACCTTCACAAAAGGAGGCGGCGGCGCCTGGGTCTCGGATGGGCCGCAGCCCACCAACAGCAGTGGCAGCAGACTAGCTAAGAATGCGGCTAAGCGTCTGCCGGTCGATCGCGCGATTGCGCTCGAGCTCGGCCGCGAGACGCATTCGCTCCTCGGGGAATGCGGCATCGAGCAGTTCTTGGGTGTACTCATTCTTGGGCTGGCCAAGGACATCTTGCGTGGCACCAAACTCGACGATGCTTCCATGCCGCATAACCAGGGTTCGGTGCGCAATTGCGCGAATAACGGAGAGATCATGGGAAATGAATATATAGGTTAGCCCCTTGTCTTGCTGCAGTCGCACAAGCAGTTCCAGGATCTGTTTCTGGATGGAGAGGTCTAGGGCGCTGGTGGGCTCGTCGAGAAGCAGCAGGTCGGGTTCCACCACCACGGCCCGCGCAATCGCAATTCGCTGGCGCTGGCCACCGGAGAACTCATGCGGGTAGCGGTTGAGTGAGTCAACTGGCAGCCCCACCTCTTCGAGAATCTTCTCACATCGCTCCAAGCGTTCTGCCTTTGAGAGCAGCGGGAAATGGAGTCGCAGGCCCTCTTGAAGGATCTGGCCAACGGTCATGCGGGGAGAGAGCGCACTGAATGGGTCTTGGAAGACCACCTGCATCTGCCGGCGCTTACTGCGCATCGCCGAACGCGAGAGCTTCAAGAGATCGACTCCATCGAAGCGGACCTCACCACTGACCTGTGCAGATGCGAGTCGCAACAAGGCCAGACCGAGCGTGGTCTTGCCCGAGCCCGACTCACCAACAATTCCAAGGGTTTCGCCAAGGTTGGCCACAAAACTCTCTTTGCGAACCGCAATGTGCTTGCGCGTCTTAAGGAAACCAGAGGTCCATGTGAATTCACACTGGAGTCGGCGCACCTCGAGCGTGACGTTTCTCGGGCCGGGGCTGCCCACTAGTTGTCGGGGCTGGGCATCAACAAGGCTGCGTGTATAGGGGTGAGTGGGCCGCTCAAGTATCTCTTCGGCCTTGCCCATCTCAACCAATTGGCCTGCCTGCATCACCCCCACACGCTCCGCAAATCGCTTGACCATGGGCAGGTCGTGAGTAATGAGAAGGATGGCCATGCCAGTCTCGGCCTGCAGGCTCGCGAGCAGATCCAGGACCTGCTGGCGCAGCGTCATATCGAGTGCGGTGGTCGGTTCGTCAGCGATCAGCAATGCCGGCTTGCAGGCCAATGCCATCGCAATGAGTGCGCGCTGGCGCTGGCCACCAGACAACTGATGCGGATAGGCGGTTGCGCGTCGGTCCGGCTCATCGATTCCAACTCGTTCGAGTAGATCCACCGCGGCCCGCTCGCCCAAGCCCTGGCCTATGCCCTCGTGGGTCTCCAGCACCTCGCCAATCTGACGACCAATAGTGAGCAGTGGGTTGAGCGCAGTCATGGGCTCTTGGAAGACCATGGCGATGTCTTTCCCCCGAAGCCCACGCAGCCGCTGGGGGCTGGCCTGCATGAGTGGCTCACCGCGAAAGCGAATCTCACCACTGGTCTGCGCCTCGGGCAGGAGCTGCAGAAGGCTCAGTGCCGAGACTGTCTTGCCTGATCCCGACTCGCCCACCAGCGCAAAGCGCTCTCCGGCTGCAATCTCAAAACTGAGATTCGAGACCGCGAGGCTGAACTCCCCGCTGGCCTTCGGGAATCGAACCTGAAGGTCACGGACTTCGAGAAGGGGTGTGTTGGACTCAGCCACGGCGAGTATCGAGGGCATCGCGCAGCGCCTCGCCAATAAAGATGAGAAGTAGCAGCAGACCGACCAAGACACCGAAGGTGGAGAGCGTGATCCACCAAGCATCGAGGTTGTCTTTGCCTTGGGCCAAGAGCTCACCCAGGCTCGGCGTGGAGGCGGGCACGCCCAGGCCAAGGAAATCGAGGCTAGTGAGCGCAAGAATCGATGCCGACATTCGGAACGGCAAGAAGGCCACCACCGGGGTGAGGCTGTTGGGCAGCACATGCCGAACGATCACCGACCAGTTCGAAAGCCCCAGGGCGCGGGCCGCCGTGACGTATTCAAGATTGCGGTTGCGAAGAAACTCTGCACGGACGTAGTCCGAGAGGCCCATCCAGCCAAAGACAGAGAGAATGACCAATAGGACCAACAAGCCTGGCTCAAAAATTGAAGCCAGAATGATCAGCAGGTAGAGCTCGGGAATAGAGCCCCAGACTTCAATAAACCGCTGAAAGACCAAATCGACTCGGCCAGCGAAGTAACCCTGAACGGCGCCGAAGATGATTCCCAGTACAACCCCAATGGCGGTCAGGGCCAGACCAAAAAGCACCGACACGCGAAAGCCATAAATCAATCGGGCGAGGATATCGCGGCCGCGGTCGTCGGTGCCCATCCAGTTCTCCGCCGAGGGGGGGGCTGGATTGGGTGAGTCGGAGAAATAATTCAGCGTGTCATGGCTGTAGCGATTGATTGCGAAGAGGGCCCAGTTGCCATCGCTAGAGAGCCGCTGCTCAATGAATGGGTCGAGGTAATCGGTGGGCGAATCGAAATCGCCACCGAAGGTGGTCTCGGGATAGTCGTTGAAGATTGGAACGTAGGTCTGCTCTTGGTACGAGACCAACAGAGGCCGATCGTTCGAGAGGAATTCCGCAGAGAGGCTCAGACCAAAGAGCACCAGGAAGATCCAGAGACTCCAATAGCCCCGGCGGTTGCGTTTGAATCGGTCCCAGGCGCGAGCCGAGGGCGAATTGGGGGTGAACACGGCAATCACCGGCTTCCTCCAAACTGAACGCGTGGATCCACCAGCACATACATCAGGTCATTGATGAGCTTGGCCATCAAGCCCAGAAGCGAAAAGAAGAACAGCGTGCCCATGACCACGGGATAGTCGCGCTTCATCACCGCCTCGTAGGAGAGAAGGCCGAGGCCATCGAGCGAGAAGAGGGTTTCAATAAGCAGCGAACCCGTGAAGAAGGCCCCCACAAAGGCCGCAGGAAAGCCCGTGATGATGGGGATCATGGCGTTGCGAAGCACGTGGCGCCAGAGCACCGTGTCTTCGGCAAGACCCTTGGCTCGGGCCGTGAGAACGTATTGCCGACGAATCTCCTCGAGCATGGTGTTCTTGGTGAGCATGGTCACCACGGCAAAACTGCCCAACACCAGGCAGGTGAGTGGCAAGGCCAGGTGCCAGAAGTAATCGAGTACCTGGCCAATCAGCGAGAGTTCGGACCAGTTGTCGCTCGTCAGGCCGCGAAGCGGAAAGAGTTGCAAGAAACTTCCACCGCCAAAAAAGACCAACATCACCACGCCCAGCACGAAGCCCGGAATGGCGTAACCAATAAGAATGGCCAGGCTGGTGTAGAGATCGAACTGCGAGCCATGCCGAACAGCCTTGGATATGCCCAACGGAATTGAGACCAGGTAGGTAATGAGGAAAGCCCAGATGCCAAGACTCATCGAAACAGGCAGCTTCTCGACGATGAGTTCCCACACCGTCTTGTTGTGGAAGAAACTCTTGCCCAGATCAAACTGCATGAAGCCAACCACCAGGTCCATGAAGCGCTCATGCACAGGCTTGTCGAAGCCGTAGAGGGCCTTGATCTCTTCGAGACGTTGCGGGTCCACGCCCACCCTTCCCCGATACACGCCACCTGTCTGCCCCACATCGCCGGTTGCCGCTGCGCCCGGTGCAGCGGGGCCAGCCGCTCCCATTCCAGAGTGCTCGCCTTGCAACATCTGAACCATCTGTTCCACCGGGCCACCAGGAACGAACTGAATCAGGGTGAAGGTCACCAAGAGAATGCCCAGCAGCGTGGGAATAATTAGCAGCAGCCGCTTGAGGATGTAAGCGAAGAGTTGCGGTGTCATTGCTTGGGCCCCCACCACCAAGCCGCCATGGCCCAGTCTTCGGAGTGATAGTAGAGCGGCCGCTGCTTGGGCGCTTGGAGCCCCGTGCGATAGGCGACCCGATGAACATTGTTGTGCCAATTGGCCACTGCATAGTGCTCAACCCGCAGCAGACGATCGAGCACCCGAGATGCAGTGACCAGTCCTTCTCGCGAGCCCGCGCCAATCACCCGCTCAATGGCTTCATCGACCAAAGCGCTTTTCACTCCAATGAAGTTGTCGGCGCCCGGCTCGCCTGCAGAACGACTGGTAAACCGAAAGAGCAATTCGTTGCCGGGATTCTGACTCGAGAGGTACCAATGCACAATCATGTCGTAGTCGTAGTCATCGACTCGCTTCTTATAGACCGAGGCATCGGTCATCCTCGAAGTGGCCCGGATGCCCAGCTTCTGCAGGTTTCGCGCAAAAGGGGCCACAACCCGCTCCCAACTGCGCTGGCTAATGAGAATCTCAAACTCGAAGGGCTCGCCCTTCTGGTTTTTCAAGACACCGTTTTGTACGGTGTACCCGGCCTCGGCCAGCAGGGCCCGTGCCTTGCGAAGGTTCTCCCGCAGACTCCCCGGCGGTGACGTCTTCGGTGGCTCAGGGACCACGCCCAGCACGCCCTCGGGCAGTGGCTTGCCCGTGTCGGCAGCAATACTCCTCAGCATGGCTTCCTCGGCTGCAGATGGTTTGCCCGAGGCGGCCATATCGGTATTGGTGAAGTAAGAGTTCGATCGCTTGTACTGGTCGTAGAAGAGTTGGCGATTCATCCACTCATAGTCCAGGGCCAGCTCAATGGCCTTACGCACTCGGCGGTCTGCGAACATGGGCTTGCGGGTATTGAAGTAGAAGGCCTGCAGACCGGCTGCGTTGGAGTTGGGCAGCTCGGTCTTAATTAGCTCCCCGCTAGAAAAGGCCCTGCCCTGGTAAGAGCGGGCCCAGTTCTTGGCGGCATTCTCGTGAATGAAATCGAACTCGCCCGCCTTCAAGGCCTCGAGTCTCGCGAAGACATCTTTGTAATAGCGAAAGCTGACGCGATCGAAATTGAATTGGCCCACCCGCGTGGGGAGGTCCTTGCCCCAGTAGTCCGCTCGACGCTCATAGACAATGGTCTTGCCCAAGTCCACCCGGGCCACTGCATAAGGGCCACTGCCAATCGGCTTCTGGTGCACCCATTGCTCAAATGGCTTGCCCTGACCCCACTCCTTGGAGAAGACCGGCACACTCGCAACAATCATGTGCAACTCGCGGTTGCGCCGCTTGAAGTCAAAACGAATGGTGCGCTCATCGACCACCACGGCCTCGCGAACATCGGCCCAGTAATTCTTCCAAATGGGGCTGGCCGCACCGCTGCGGAGGGTGTCGAAGGAGAACTTCACGTCCTCTGCACGAACAGGCTTGCCGTTGGAGAACCGTGCCTGTGGGTTGAGTCGAAAACTAATCGACATTCCATCGGGGGCGAGCATCATCTGCTGCGCAAGGAGTCCATACATCGACATGGGCTCATCGAGACTGCCAATGGCCAGGGGTTCGAAGACCAACTCCATGATTCCTCGGGCCGAGAGGCCCTTGAGGGTGAACGGATTGAGTTTGTCAAAGCTTCCCATGGCGGCCAGGCGCAGGTCGCCGCCCTTGGGTGCCTGCGGATTTACATAAGCAAAGTGGGTGAATTCACGGCTGTACTTGGTTCGGCCGACCAGGGCCATGCCAGAGGTCCACGAACCGCGGACAGTGACGGACCCCGGCGATGCATCTGCGCTGGTTTCAGGCGCGGGAGTGGCCGCGGTCTGGGCTTGCGCCATGCCCGCCAGAGGAAATAGCGATGCCCACAACAGGACAGCGATTCGAGTGGATGCGGGGCGCATGATGCAAGAGTGTAACCAAGCATAGAATGTTCGCTCCAGGGGCTCGCCCCTAAGCATGCATGGACTCTTCGAATATGGCCTTTCTAAAAGACAAACGAATCCTCATCACCGGACTCCTATCCAACCGCTCCATCGCCTATGGCATTGCCAAGGCCTGCCACGCACAGGGCGCCCAACTTGCCTTTACTTTCCAGAACGAGCGCTTTGAAGAGCGCGTTAGAGAGATGGCCGCCGCATTCGGCAGCAATCTCTGCCTGCCTTGCGATGTCTCCGAGGACAGCCAGATAGAGGCGCTCTTCAAATCACTGGGCGAGAAGTGGGCAAGCCTCGACGGCCTGGTGCATGCCATTGCCTTTGCCCCCCGCGAGGCCATTGCGGGTGACTTCCTCGAGGGCTTTAGCCGCGAAGGTTTCCGAGTGGCACACGAGGTCAGTGCCTATAGTTTTGGCGCCTTGGCCAAAGCGGCCCTGCCGCTCATGCGCAACAGCAAAGGGGCAATTGTGACATTGAGTTACCTGGGCGCAGAGCGCATGGTGCCCGCCTACAACACCATGGGCCTTGCCAAGGCGAGCCTGGAGGCTTCGGTTCGTTACCTGGCCTCGAGCCTGGGGCCGTTGGGTATTCGCGTCAACGGTGTATCGGCCGGGCCGATCAAGACCCTGGCTGCGAGCGGTATTAAAGGGTTCGGGAATATCTTGTCGGTGGTCGAGAAGAACGCCCCTCTGCGCCGCAATGTGACCGTTGATGATGTCGGCAACGTCTGCGCCTTCATGCTCTCGGACCTGGCCGCGGGCGTCACCGGTGAGATCACCTATGTCGACTCTGGCTTCTCCACCGTGGTGGCCGGCATCGCTGAATAGCACCGCATGCGACAGTATCTTGAGTTAATGCGGCATGTGATCGATCACGGGGCCGTGAAGTCCGATCGAACCGGCACGGGTACGCTCTCTGTGTTTGGTTGGCAGATGCGATTCAATCTGCAAGATGGTTTTCCATTGGTGACGACCAAGAAGGTTCACACCAAGAGCATCATTCATGAGTTGCTCTGGTTTCTTCGTGGCGAGACCAATGTGCGCAGCCTTCAGCAGGCCGGGGTGAGCATCTGGAATGAGTGGGCGGATGCCGATGGCGAACTGGGCCCGGTGTATGGGCGGCAATGGCGGGCGTGGCCTGCGCCAACGCCAGACGACCCCAATCGAGTGGTGGACCAGATTGCCGAAGTGATGCGTGACCTGCGCAGCAACCCCGATTCGCGTCGGCTCATTGTGAGCGCGTGGAACGTGGGGCAGATTCCTGAAATGGCCCTGGCGCCCTGCCACGCCTTCTTTCAGTTCTATGTCGCCAATCGCCGGTTGTCCTGTCAGTTGTATCAGCGAAGTGCGGATATTTTCTTGGGCGTGCCTTTCAATATTGCGAGCTATGCACTGCTCACTCACATGATGGCGCATCAACTTGACTTGGAAGTGGGCGACTTTATCTGGACGGGTGGCGACTGCCACCTCTACAGCAATCACCTCGACCAGGCCCGCGAGCAGCTCTCGCGCAGCCCCTTCCCGCTGCCCCGATTGAATATTCGACGCCGCCCTGAATCGATTTTTGATTACCAGTTCGAGGACTTCGAGATTCTGGATTACGCCTGCCACCCGGCGATTTCGGCGCCGGTGGCTGTTTGATGGAACCAGCGGCAGTGCACTACTCAGTGCCCGGCGCTAATTGGTGAAAGTGCGAAAGGCATGCTGTCCTCCATGCAGTTGATCGCTGTTGTTGCCGCTGCCCGCAATGGCTGCATTGGAATCAACGGCCGCATGCCCTGGCATCTCAGCGAGGACCTCAAGCGATTCAAACAATTGACCATGGGCAAGACCGTGCTCATGGGCCGCAAGACCTTCGAATCGATTCTGGATCAGCTGGGCAAGCCGCTGCCAGGCCGCCCGCAGATCGTACTCACGCGCGATGCGTCTTGGCAGCCGGGTGTGATTGGTCAGGAGACCATCACTCGCGCCAAGGATGTTGCCGACGCAATTGAGATGGCCCGTGCGCGGGGCCTCGATGAACTATGGGTGATTGGGGGCGCAGAAATCTACAAGCAGCTTCTTGATCAATTCAATGTGATTGAGTTGACCGAAGTGGATGCCGCAGTAGAGGGAGACGCCCACCTGCCCTCTCTGGACGACCGGCAGTGGGTTCGAGAGATTGTGGAGGACGGCCTAGAGGAGAACGGGCTGCGTTATCGCTTCGTTCGCCTCACGCGGGTGACGTCCTGAGGCGGGTGACGTCCTGAGGCGGGTTACGTTTTCGGGAGCGTAACGCCGGTTTGACCTTGGTACTTGCCGCCGCGGTCTTTGTAAGAGGTTCCACAGACTTCATCGCTCTCGAAAAAGAGCATCTGGGCACAGCCTTCACCGGCGTAGATTTTGGCTGGCAGGGGCGTGGTGTTGGAGAACTCAAGGGTGACATGCCCTTCCCACTCGGGCTCCAAGGGCGTCACGTTCACGATGATGCCGCAACGTGCATAGGTGCTCTTCCCCAAGCAGACCGTCAAAACACTTCTGGGAATTCGAAAGAACTCAACCGTGCGCGCGAGTGCAAAGGAATTGGGCGGAATAATGCAGACATCGCCCTTGAAATCCACGAATGACCCAGGATCAAACGCCTTCGGATCCACGATGGTGCTGTTGATGTTGGTAAAAATCTTGAATTCATTGGCGCAGCGCACGTCGTAGCCGTAGCTTGAAGTGCCGTAAGACACAATGCGCCGGCCCGCGGCCTCGCGAACCTGCCCGGCCTCGAAGGGCTCGATCATGGCGTGTTCGGCCGCCATACGCCGGATCCAGTGGTCGCTCTTGATAGCCATATCCAATTATGACCGAACCAGTAAAATGCTCGGTTATGCCCAAGCGCTCGATATTCCTTACCTCTGCCCTGCCCTATGCCAATGGCTCCATTCATATTGGGCACCTGGTGGAGTACATCCAGACCGACATCTGGTCGCGCTTCCAACGCATCCAGGGCCACGAAGTGGTCTACGTGGGGGCGGACGACACCCATGGCACTCCCATCATGCTCAAGGCCGAGAAAGACGGCCTGAGCCCCGAGGCACTCATTGAACAGGTTTGGAAGGAGCACACCAAAGACTTCGAGGATTTTGGCGTTGGCTTTGACCTCTACCACTCAACCCATTCCGAAGAGAATCGTCGCCTGTCAGAAGAGATCTACCGCGCCCTACAAAAGGCCGGGCTGATTGAAGTGCGACGAATCGAGCAGATGTACGACCCAGAGAAGGGCATGTTCCTGCCCGATCGATTCGTCAAGGGCGAGTGCCCTAAGTGCGGCGCCAAAGATCAATACGGCGACTCCTGCGAGGCCTGCGGCGCCACCTACCTGCCCACAGATCTTCGCAACCCCTACTCGGCTGTCAGCGGTGCCAAGCCCGAGACGCGCGAGAGCGACCATTACTTCTTCAAGTTATCCGACCCACGCTGTCACCAGTTCCTTCGCGAGTGGGCGCTCGAATCCAACCGACTCCAACCCGAGGCGGCCAACAAACTCAAGGAGTGGCTGGGGGAGGATGAGCAGGGCCAAGCGAAACTCGGCGACTGGGACATCTCCAGAGACGCGCCCTATTTCGGCTTTGAGATCCCCGATGCACCAGGCAAGTTCTTCTATGTCTGGCTCGATGCCCCGGTGGGCTACTACGCCGCACTTGCCAAGTGGTGCGAGAAGAGCGGCCAAGACTTGCAGCGCTTCATTGCCGCCGACTCAACCGTGGAGCAAGTCCACTTCATCGGCAAAGACATCCTCTACTTCCACACGCTCTTCTGGCCGGCCATGCTCAAGTTTGCCGGCCTACGCACCCCCACCAACGTCTTCGCCCACGGCTTTCTCACCGTCGATGGCGCGAAGATGAGCAAGTCCCGCGGCACCTTCATTACTGCATCGAGCTACATTGCACAGGGCCTCAACCCCGAGTGGCTTCGCTACTATTTCGCATCGAAGCTCAATGGCTCGATGGAAGACCTGGACCTCAACTTCAACGACTTCATTGCCAAGGTCAACAGCGACCTAGTGGGCAAGTACGCGAACATTGCCAGCCGTTGCGCAGGCTTCATCACCAAGCGGTTCAATGGAGAGTTGCTGGGCGATGCCCGCGACGAGCAAGGCCAAACCGATCACTCGGATCTCGAGGCGATGTTTCCCGAGGCCGCCCCGAAAATCGCCGATGGATACGAGAACCGCGACACCGCGCGCGTCGTTCGTGAGTTCCTTGTGCTGATGGACGCCGTCAACGGCTATGTCGACACCCACAAACCTTGGGAGTTGGCCAGGCAAGAGGGCCAAGAGGCCCGCCTGCATCGCGTGCTCTCGACTTCCCTTCGCTGCTTTGCCCGACTCAGCATCTTGCTCAAACCCATCTGCCCCCGAACCGTCGCCCGCGTTGAGACCGAGGTCTTTGGCTGCCCAAGCCTGCAGTGGTCGCAACTCGATCGCCCACCGGTCGCAAAAGTAGGCAGCTTCTCCCACCTGATGACGCGTGTGGATCGAACTGCCATAGACTCTCTTATTGA
Source organism: Betaproteobacteria bacterium (assembly GCA_016868255.1). GTDB lineage: Bacteria > Pseudomonadota > Gammaproteobacteria > Burkholderiales > Burkholderiaceae_A > Hahnella. The sequence goes on along the minus strand of VGHN01000008.1, from coordinate 57,382 downwards.
AGCCAACGCGCTGCCTGCATAAAGTCAGAAGAAAGCCAATTCAAGGACCCCACCATGATTCGACTCTCACGCCCCCACTACGAATCCGATGCCACGCGGTTTATCGAGCGGCTCAAGGCCGAGCGCCCTGGACTCGAGAGTCGGCAAGTCGAGGGCCGCCTGCTGCTCTGGGACCAACCCCCCAAGACGCCCGATGATCGCGCCAGAGAGAAGGCCGCTCGAGTCCCACAACGCCCCTATGTCTATCACTCGGGGCCCCAAGGGCATCAAGACAGTGACTGAAGAGTCGGGCCCCATGCCCACTGAATCCATGGATTCCCAGCAGTTGCCGCTCTCGTCGGCCGCGCCCAGCAACGGCCCCGCCAATGGTCTCGACAGCTCAATTGCAAAACTCTACGGCGAGCCACTGGCCGATCTGCCCAAGGATCTCTACATCCCGCCCGATGCTCTCGAGGTGATCCTCGAGGCATTCGAGGGGCCACTCGACCTGCTGCTCTACTTAATTCGTCGTCAGAACTTCAACATCCTCGACATCCCCATGTCCGAGGTCACCCAGCAGTACCTTCGTTATATCGATGAGGTTCGCGCCCACAACCTGGAGCTCGCCGCAGAGTACCTTCTCATGGCGGCCATGCTCATCGAGATCAAGTCTCGAATGCTGCTGCCGGTTCGGGCCCAGCCCGGCGAGGAAGAGGTGGAAGATCCGCGGGCGGAGTTGGTGCGCCGACTGGTTGAATACGAGCGCATGAAGCTCGCGGCCGCACGCATCGATGAGATGCCGCAGGTGGGCCGCGATGTGGCCGTGGCCCAAGTGGTGCTCGAGCAGTCGATGACTGCAAGGCTCCCGTCAGTCAATCCAGTGGACCTGCAGGCCGCCTGGCGAGACCTCCTTCGCCGCGCCAAGCTGGTGACCCACCACACGGTGAGTCGCGAGACGCTCTCGGTTCGCGAGCATATGTCTAAGATACTCAAGCAACTCCAGGCGGCACAGTTCGTTGAGTTCAGCGAACTGTTTGCGGAGGCGATTCAATCAGGCGGCGGCGTTCCCGTGATCGTGGTCCACTTCTTGGCGCTTCTGGAGTTGGCCCGAGAAGGCCTGGTAGAAATAACGCAGGCTGCGCCGTTTGCACCCATCTATATTCGACTTGGCTACCAGCCACAGTAAGAGTCCCGAAGTTCCGCTTCAGACCACCCTGCGCCTGCCGTTTTTTGCGCGCGACGTGGTGGACTTGAACCGCTCCACCGATTTGCTCGAGATCAGTGAACGCCTTGGCAAGGGTGCGCGATTCATCCTGGGCGGAGGCAGCAACCTAGTGGTAAGAAGCAGCCCCGAGTCCCCACTGCCGGCCACTGTGATTCGCAATCGCCTAGCGGGAATCGTTCGTCTCTCATCGGAGCAACCTGAGGTGCGAATTCGTTGCGCCGCAGGTGAGAGTTGGCACAGCTTTGTCATGTGGACACTCTCACAGGGGCTCGCGGGCCTTGAGAACTTGGCACTGATTCCTGGCACCGTGGGTGCCGCACCCATTCAGAACATTGGTGCCTATGGTGTCGAGGTCGCAGACCGAATCGATACCGTCCATGCCTGGGACTTTGAGAAGCAAGACCATGTGACCTTCTCGTCCAAGGACTGCGGCTTCTCCTACCGATGGAGTCGCTTCAAAGATGCGGACCAGCAAGGGCCTTGGGACATGCCTCGGTTTCTCATCACGGGCGTGGACTTCAGACTCTGGCAGGCCGGACATGCACCCGTCGTGGCCCACTATGCAGGAGTTAGGGAGCGGGTGGAAAGCATGGGGCACACCGTTGACGACGGCGATGGACTCACCGCCCACCGAATCGCGCATGCGGTGATGTCATTGCGGCGAGAGAAGCTGCCCGACCCCGACGAACTGCCCAATGCAGGCAGCTTCTTTCAGAACCCGGAGGTTCCGAATGCTTTCGCGCAATCGCTCAAGGCCAAGCACCCCGCGGCACCCGTGTTCGCAAGCGGCACCGCCAGTAAGTTATCGGCAGGATGGCTCATCGACCAATGTGGCCTGCGCGGATTTCGAGTGGGCGATGCCGGCGTATCCGAGCGACACGCCTTGGTGCTCGTGAATCATGGAGGTGCGAATGCCCACGACCTTCTGGAAGTGGCGAGAACCATTCAGCGCGAGGTGATGAGGCGCTTTGGCGTCTGGCTCGAGCCCGAGCCCATTCTTGTTCCGCCAATGCAGGCATACTAGGGTTTCCCCGTAATGCTTCTTTTGGAGTCCCCGAATGAAAAAGATTCTCCTCTCGGCTGCCGTTTCGGCAATCGTTCTTGCCCCGCTGGGTGCCTCGGCCGTGTCTTTCAAGAAACCCGAAGACGCCATCAAATATCGCCAGAGCACTTTCACTGTGATGGCCACACACTTTGGTGACCTGGGTGCCATGGTCAAGGGCGACAAACCCTTCGATGCGAAGGCAGCTCAAGCCAATGCAGACATTGTGATGACCCTCTCCACCCTTCCCTGGACAGGCTTTGGCCCCGGCACAGAGGGTGGCAAGGCCAAGCCCGCCATTTGGAAAGAAATGGACAAGGTAAAGGCCGGCGCCAATGACCTTCAGAAGGCCACGGCTGAACTCAACAAGGCTGCAGGCACTGGCAATCTAGAGAACATCAAGAAGGCATTTGCCGCAACCCAACAGACCTGCAAGAGTTGCCACGACAGCTACAAAGACAAGTAAACCGCAACAAACAAGTGAGCCATCTAAATCAAGTGGGCCGCAGTCAGAGAGTCCCTGGTTACAAGAGCGAGTAAGCAGTTGCGAAGAAAATCAGGCTGATTAGAAACACCATGAGCCCAGTCAATCGAAGGCCCGCGTCATCACGAGCGGGCTTTTCTTTTTCAGTGGCTTCCACTGATACATCCTTGTCTCCCGAGAGCATCGCAGACAGAAGGTCTTCCTTGCGAGCCAGCCGGTAGTAAGCGATGGCCGCCACATGCAGCCCCACCAGGGCATAGATCACTGGCTCCATGGCCAGATGAACAGACCCCATCACTGCCACCACCGCATTGGGTAGGTGCGCCACCAATGGGCCATCGAAAAAGATGTCATCGGATGTGCCCAGGCCAGTGAACGCCTGAAACAGCGCCAGCCCGAGCAAGGCCAGCACCGACCAAGCCCCCAGTGGGTTGTGTCCCATCACCGGCCAATGCGATTGAAGATAGCGAAGGGTTGTGCGGGGACCGACCACAAACGATTTGAATCGGGCGGGCTGGCTCCCAACGAATCCCCAGACAAGGCGAAAGCAGAGCAGCGAGAGTGCCAAGACGCCGAGCCAGCCGTGGAATTCCATCTCGCCCATCTTCACGCTGACCACACTGCCCACCATCGAGATGGCCAGGGCCCAGTGGAAGATGCGAATGGGCAAGTCCCAGACGCGAATCTTCATCGCAACTTAGAGACTGCGGCGAAACACAGGCTGCATGGGCTTGGAGGCAACCGGGTCGAACCGATATCCCTCTGAATCAAACTTCAGCAATCCATCGGGGTGTTTGATCTGATTCTGGATGACATACCGCGCCATGAGCCCACGGGCCCGCTTGGCGTAGAAACTCACGACCTTGAACTGGCCGTTCTTGCCATCTTGAAACACCGGGCTCACCACTGGTGATTCAAGCAGCGCGGGCTTGACCACCTTGAAATACTCTTCGGATGCGAGATTGACGACCACCGGCGACTCCCCGCCCTGACGAAGGCCCTGCAGGGCCGCGTTGATGTGCTCGGTCACGCGCGTTCCCCAGAAGGCATAGAGATCTTTGCCACGTGAATTTGTGAACGACGTTCCCATCTCAAGGCGATAGGGCTGCAGGGAATCGAGGGGCCGCAAGAACCCATAGAGACCCGAGAGAATAATGAGATGCCTGTTCGCCCACTCCATCTGCGCAGCCGAGAGCGACTGGGCATCGAGTCCCTCGTAGACATCGCCATTGAAGGCATAGATGGCTGGCCGCACCGCACTGGCCTTGGGGGAAGTCGACCACTGCTGGAAGCGCTCGTGATTGAGTTGGCCGAGTTTGTCGCTGATGTCCATGAGCCTGGAGAGATCGGCGGCCGATAGCTTCTTGAGATCATTTGCAAGCAGTGCCGACTCGGCCAGGAGCGCAGGTGCAGTGGGCCCTGCACTGGGCAGCTTCGGGATTGGCGATTCGTAATCAAGTGTCTTGGCAGGCGAGACAAGCAACAACATTTCAGGTGCTCCTAAAAACGGCCTTACTGAATGGCCCTGCTCATCGGCCTACTGATCCGCGCTGCGGATCATGCTCTCAAACACGGGCCGGGAGGCCTCGGTGGCCATGGTGCTCCAGTCGGGCGCGGGCAGCTGCGCAAAGGCCTCGCGAATGCGCTGGCCCCAGTGATGATGGATCTGCTCAAAGTAAGGGTCGTCTTCGTTGATTGAGACAAACCGGCTCACGCGAAGCTCGTTGGTTCGATAGACCAACAAGTCGAGCGGGAGGCCCACCGAAATGTTCGATTTGAGTGTGGAGTCCATGGAGATGAGCACGCACTTGATGGCATCGTCCAGGCCCGAATCGGGTGTGATGACACGATCGAGAATGGGCTTGCCGTACTTGGACTCGCCAATCTGCATGTAAGGAGACTCGGGCTGGGCCTCGATGAAATTTCCAGCGGCATAGACCTGAAAGAGCCGGCAGGGCTCACCGCGAATCTGCCCACCCAGAATGAAGCTGCAATTGAAGTCGATGCCATGCTGAGCCAGCGACGCATGGTCTCGCTCGTGCACACGGCGAATCGCCGCGCCCACCAAAGCCGCGGCCTGGGACATGGTCTTGACTGTCCAGAGATTCTCATCCTCTATCGCAGCCTGGAGGATCTCCAGGACGGACTGCGTAATGGCCAGGTTCCCGGCGCTCATGAGCACCAGAACCCGGTCGTCGGGGCGCTCGAAGACCGTCATCTTGCGATAGGTCGAGACCTGGTCCATGCCCGCGTTGGTGCGCGAGTCGGAGAGAAAGACCAGACCCTGATTGAGGCGGGTTGCAACACAGTAAGTCATGACCGTTAGCCTATCAAATCAAATGAAAGGGTGCCCAAGGACTCGCAGACCCGCGGCTTCAATGATGAACCGTAACGGAGACCCGCATGGTCTCCCGGGCTCCGCCACGGCGAACCCCTCGCAGCGGCGACACAGACTCGTAGTCCGCCCCAATAGCAAGGCGTATCCAGCGGTCGGTGGCTAGGCAACGGTGGGTGATGTCCACGGAGACCCATTGGCCCTCGAGCCAACAATCGACCCAAGCATGGGTGGCCTGGCTGGCCCGGGCCTCCCCCGAGAGATAGCCACTGACATAACGAGCGGGCACCCCCGCTGCGCGGCAGATGGCCAGCATGACGTGGGCGTGGTCCTGGCAAACACCGGCGCCGCGCTGCCAAGCATCGATGGCGGTGGTGCCAACATGCGTGACCCCAGGGGTGTAGGTGAGATGGTCCTCGACACGCTCGGCCACCAGAAGCAAGTCCTGTATGGACGATTGGGGACTCAGCATGGCGGCGAACTCCATCATCTTCGAACAGGGAATGGTGAGGCTGGTCTGGCGCAGGAAGAGATCGACTGGCGGAGAGGCACCGTTGTCATCGACCCGACCCGATTGTATCTCCTTGAGATTCATCTCCACCTCGCCCGAGACACGGAAAAAAACATGGCGGGCGGGCTTGGCAATGACCATGGTGGTGACCGTATTGCCGAACGCATCGCGCTGGTGACTCAACTCGCCGCTGCCACTGACCGCCCAACGAATCAGCCTCTGCCCCGGCTCTTCTCGCGGCGTGAGGTAGATGCGCTGAATGGCGTAGCGAACAGGCTCCTCGTAATCGTAGTGGGTCTGATGCTCAACAAAAATCCGCATAGATCTCCGCTGTGCCTCAGGCGGCAATCGGCACGAGAAATTCCTCGCTAATCTTCGCACCCAAGAAGTGGGTTTCAGATAAGAAGCGAGTGAGGAAGGCGTGAATCTCTGGCGCGAACTTGGCATCAATGCTGAGGTACTGCACCTCTGCCTGCAAACGCCCAGCCACGCGAAGCGAGGCGCTGGAGGCCTCTTCACTGGCCACTGCCCGAAGATTGATCATGAGTTCATTGAGGCAGGCCAGCAAAGACCGCGGCATGTCTGCCCGCTGAATCAGCAGCTCGGCAATTTTCAGGGGCGTGATGACATCTCGATAGACCTTGCGGTAAATCTCGAAGGCAGAGACCGAACGCAAGACCGAGGCCCAGAAATAGAAATCCGCACGGTCCTTGTCCTGAAAGTCTCCACTGCCATGGGCGAGATACTTCACATCGAGAATTCGTGCCGTATTGTCGGCCCGCTCGAGGAATGTCCCAATTCGAGAAAAGAAGTAGGCCTCGTCTTTGAGCATGGTGCCAATCATGACCCCCCGGCATAGGTGAGATCGAAGCTTCACCCACTCGAAGAATCGGCTCGGATCGCGGACCCAACTCGGATGCCGCAGCATGGTCTTCGCCTCGAGGAAGGTGCTGTTGACTGCTTCCCAGAGGTCTGGGGCAAGCACCACGCGCACCGCCCGAGCGTTTTCTCTTGCAGCAGTCAGACAACTGAGAATGCTCGAGGGGTTACTGGCGTCGGCCGACATAAATCCAATGACGCGATCGGAGGCGATCTCATCGTGACTTGCCCTATAACGCTCCTCAAGCTCCGAGAGTTCTAGAACGGCTCGCCATGCGTTGTTGGCCATGGCCTGACCCCCCGGGAGCATGGAAGCCTGGTGCTGCACATCGAGCATGCGCGTGGTGTTCTCGGCCCGCTCAATGTAGCGAGACATCCAAAACAAATGGTCGGCGAGTCGGCTAAGCATGGTGCAGAACCCAGGTGTCTTTGGTGCCGCCGCCCTGAGAGGAATTCACCACCAAGGAATTTTTCTTTAATGCCACACGGGTAAGACCACCGGGCACCATGGCGATCTCCCTCCCACTGAGAACAAAGGGGCGCAGGTCCACATGTCGAGGGGCAATTCCCTCTTCGACCATGGTGGGACAGGTGGAGAGGGCAAGGGTGGGCTGCGCAATGTAGTTGGCTGGATTGGCGAGCAGTCGGGCTCGGAACTCTTCGATTTGGGCCTTGCTCGAGGTCGGGCCAATGAGCATGCCGTAGCCACCGGCGCCATGGGTCTCCTTCACCACGAGCTCTGGAAGATGGTCGAGCACATAGCGAAGGTCATCGGGGCGTCGACAGAGGTGAGTGGGCACATTCGAAAGAATGGGCTCCTCCGAGAGATAAAAACGAATCATCTCGGGCACATAGGGATAGACCGCCTTGTCGTCTGCAATACCAGTGCCGATGGCATTGCAGATGGTCACGCGGCCCTCACGAAATGCAGAGACCAGGCCTGGAACACCCAAGGCCGAGTCGGCGCGAAAGACCAGTGGGTCCAGAAAATCGTCATCGATTCGACGATAGATCACATCGATGCGGCGCGGACCACGGGTGGTCTTGGCATAGACACGCTGGTCGGAGACAAAGAGGTCACTGCCCTCGACCAACTCCACGCCCATTTGTTGGGCCAGGTAGGCATGCTCAAAGTAAGCACTATTGAAGACACCGGGCGTGAGAATCACCACCGTGGGATCTTCCACGCCCGCTGGGGCCACAGAGCGAAGCTTCTCCAGCAACAAGTCTGGGTAGTGCTCCACCGGGGCCACGGCGTGGCGCGCAAACAAATCGGGGAAGAGCCGCATCATGACCTTGCGGTCTTCGATCATGTAGGAGACACCCGAGGGAACGCGAAGGTTGTCCTCGAGCACGTAGAACTCGCCCTGCCCGGCCCGCACGATATCAATGCCACTGATGTGGGCCCAGACCTGGTGGGGAAGTTTGATGCCCGAGACCTCGGGGCGGTACTGGGAATTGGCGTAGATCAACTCGGGCGGAATCAACCCTGCCTTGATGATCTGACCGCCCTGGTTGTAGATGTCTTCCAGAAACGCATTAAGTGCGGCAACACGTTGATGGAGACCTCGCTCGAGTTGATTCCACTCCTCTGCCGCCAGGACCCGAGGGATGAGATCGAATGGAATGAGTCGTTCTGCGCCGGCTTCATCACCGTAGACATTGAAGGTAATGCCGGCCCGACGAAAGAGGAGATCGGCGTCTTGCTTGGCCTGTTCGAGCAACTCGGGCGGCTGGGACTCCAGCCATTTCCAGAGCTTCTCCACGTGGGGCTTGGCCGGTCGGCTGCCGTCGGCCATCGGCTGGGCCAGGAGTTCATCGACAGGCACTTCGTGCAGCGACATCACCGTCTCTCCTGTGTTTAGAAAGCCGCCACGCCCCCGTTGCTGCGGGGATCGAAGCCACCGACCAAGAGCCCGCTTGTCTCTCGAACAATTGCACCGGCATGACCCACCGATTCATCCATGGCCTCGAGCATCTCCACGTCGTGTCCCGAGGCCTTGAGGCGCGCGACCGTCTCGGCGGGGAATCGCGACTCGAGTTTGAGGGTGTCGCTGGGGTTGCCCCAGGTGCGTCCCAATAGCCAGCGAGGCATCTCCAATGTTGCCTGTGGATCGAGTCCAAAGCGCATCACCCGGCTATAAATACAAGCCTGGGTCTGGGGCTGGCCATCACCACCCATAGTCCCATAGACCATCACACGGCCATCACTCGATTCTGTGAGGCCTGCGTTGAGTGTGTGGAAGGGTCGCTTGCGTGGCTCAAGACGATTGATGTGCGATGGGTTCAAGCTGAAGCCACAGCCGCGGTTCTGCCAATTCACACCGGTGCTCGGCAACACAATGCCCGAGCCGAACTCGTGATAGATGCTCTGAATGAATGAGACCGCAATGCCGCCCTGGTCGACTGCTCCCATCCAGATGGTGTCGCCGGGGTCGAGGGCCTTGCCCCAGGGTGCGGCACGATCCCAGTCGATTGCCGCTGCCATTGCATCGAGTTTGCTCGGCGCCAAGAGACTCTCGGGCGAAACCGACATAAACGCCGGGTCGGTGAGGTGCTGATCGCGAACCAGAAAGGCCTGCTTGGTGGCCTCGACCTGGGCATGGACAAAACGCGCAGACATGGGGTCGTCTAGGCCCCGAGGGTTCTGCTGGGCAAGGCGATCCATGATGCCAAGAATGGTGAGCGAGACCAGGCCCTGGGAAGGCGGGGTCATGTTCCAGAGCCGACCCAGTGTGGTTTGAATCGTGAGCGGATTGACCAATTGGGCCCGATAACTCTGCAAGTCATTCAAGCGAATGGGGCTGCCCAATCGCTCGAGGTCGGCGGCATTGTCTCGGGCGAGACCACCGCGATAGAAATCATCACAGCCCTTCTTTGCAATGGTGCGAAGCGTTTGTGCGAGGCGCGGCTGCTTGAAGAGCGCATGCTCTTGAGGGACCACCCCATCGACAAGAAAAGTATCTACAAAGCCCGCCACTGGCGAGAGTTCATCGAACTTCGCCAACACACGCTTGTACTGCCCGTGGGTGACGGGCACACCATGATCGGCATACCAGATGGCGTCTTCCAATAGACGAGACAAAGGCACGCGCCCGCCGATCGAACGTGCAAGTTCAAGTGCCCGACCCCAGCCCGCCACAGTGCCCGCAACGGTGAGGGCCGCATCGCCCCCGCGAAAGGGAATGCTTCCGGTGATGCCTCGATCCTTCGCGTAGGAATCAATGCTCGCGAGGGCTGCACTGTGTCCAGCGGCATCGATGCCACCCGCCACCCCCTTTGGCCCACGGATTACCCAGAACCCATCGCCACCAATGGAGTTCATATGGGGGTAGACCACCGCGATGGTAGCCGCGGCCGCAATCATGGCTTCAACGGCATTGCCCCCCTCGCGCATCACCGCCACTGCAGACTCGGCCGCCAGGCTGTGGGGCGCCACCGCCATGCCACGGCGGCCATAGAAACTCATCGCCATCTAAAAACCTCTACCAACCAATGGCCTGAGGAAGCCAGAGTGCAATCTGCGGGAATGCAAAGACAATGCCCACCGCGACGGCCTGCATGGCAATGAACGGGACCACCCCCTTGTAGATATCAGTGGTCCTGACCTCGGGGGGCGCCACTCCCTTCAGAAAGAAGAGCGCCCAACCAAACGGCGGCGTGAGAAACGAGGACTGAAGATTCAGGCAGATCAGCATGGCGAGCCAGACCAGATCGACGTTCTGGGAGATAAAGACCGGCAGAAAGAGGGGAACGGCGATGTAGCTGATCTCGATCCACTCCAGAAAGAAGCCAAGAACAAAAATCAAGAGCATCAGGAAGAGAATGTCGGAGTTGACACCACCGGGGATGAATTTGAAGAGATCGTGGATGAGGTCTTCGCCATTGAGCCCGCGGAAGGCCAAGGCAAAAATCTGCGCACAGACCAGGATGAACATCATCACTGCGGTGATTTTGGCTGTGGTTTCTGTGGTCTCTCGGAGGGCTTTGAAAGAAAAGCGCCCGGCGCCCAACGTCACGAGCATGGCGCCAATGGCACCCATGGCGGCGGCCTCGGTGGGAGCGGCCACACCGCCGATGATTGAGCCCAAGACGGCCACTACAAGCAATAGCGGCGGAACCACCACCTTAAAAAAGCGCACCCAGAGCTCGTGCACAGAGACCGCGTCGCGCTCGTCCTTTGGAAGTGGTGGCACCTTCTCTGGCGAGACCATGCCCAACACAATGATGTAGATGCAGTAGACGGCTGCAAGCAGCAGGCCCGGGCCCACTGCGGCAGCAAACAGAGTGCCCACCGAGAGCTGCATGATGTCAGATAGCACTATCAGAATGAGGCTCGGCGGAATGATCTGCCCCAGCGTGCCCGAAGCACAGATGGTGCCGCAGGCAATGGCAGGATCGTACCCACGCCGCAGAAGCGTTGGCAGCGTGAGCATGCCTAGCGTGATGATGGTGGCCCCCACAATGCCGGTGGTTGCACCAAGCAACACACCGACCAGCACAATTCCAATGGCCATACCACCGCGTATTCCGCCTGCAAGGTGGCCGACAACGTCGAGCAGGTCATCGGCCAATCGCGACTTCTCGAGCATGACCCCCATGAAAACGAACAAGGGAATTGCCAGCCACTGGTAGTTGGCCACCACCCCATAGATACGGGCGGGCACTAGATTGAAAAGGGCGGGGCCAAAGCCCACCAGACCAAAAGCAAATCCAGAGACTGCAAGGCTAATGGCGATGGGAACGCCCAACATGAGCAGGCTGAAGAAGCCGGCCAGCATGGCAAGCGCCATCCATTCATTGAAACTCATTGTGTTTTTTCCAATGCTTGATAACGACGCAGGGTTCTGAAGAATGCGGCAAGGGCCTGCATGAACAACATGGCAAAGCCAATTGGAATGAGTGCCTTGATCACCCAACGGTAAGGAATTCCGCCGGGATCGGGTGAGCCCTCAAGAATAGAGAACGACTGCATGACATAGCCCACAGAGAGCCACGCCACCATTAGGGCAACGGCCATGGTGAGAGTCTCTGAGAACAGGTTCACCTGGAGTTTCTTGCGTTCTGGGTAGTTGGCGTAGAGCACGTCGATGCGCGGACTCTCACCAGACTGGATTCCCCAACTCATCACCAAGAGAATGAGTGGCACCAGAAGGTGCCACTCCAACTCCTGGGCCCAGACGCTCCCTAGACTCATCGTGTAACGCAGCAAGACATTGGTGGCCATGAGCAACACAATCACCAGAACCAGCCAAGAAAAAACGCGGCCGGATCGGGCCACCCACGACTCAATGCTCTCTAGGAAACGTTCAGGCATACGCGCGCGACCTTAGCCCCTGACCTTGTTGTGATAGTGGGCCTCACTGACTTTGGTCCAGGCGTCGTACTTGGCCTTGAATGCAAAGTAAGAGTCATGCACCTTCTTCGTGAGGGGGTCCTTCTCAATCGCCTCTTTCAGCACCTTGTCGGTCTCTTTGCGAAGCGCCGCAATCACACTGTCAGGCAGTGGACGCGCAATCACCTTCTCCTTCTTGACCAACTCTTCCATGGCCTCGGAGTTGTTCTTCTGACACCAGGCCTCTCCGATCACATTGCAAGCGGCCGAGGCACTGCGAACGATGGCTTGGAGGTCTTTGGGCAGTTTGTCCCATGCGGCCTTGTTGATGAGCAACTCGGAGACCGTTGCGGGCTCATGCCAGCCGGTGGTGTAGTAGTACTTCGCGGCCTTCTGAAGACCGAGGCGACGGTCTTGGAAGGGACCAACAAACTCGGCCGCATCGATCACACCGCGCTCAAGTGCGGGGAAGATTTCACCACCGGGAAGCACTTTTACATCCACACCAAGGCTTGCGTAGACCTTGCCAGCGAGACCTGGAATGCGCATCTTCAGGCCCTTGAGGTCGGCCACAGTCTTGATTTCCTTCTTGAACCAACCGGTCATCTGCACGCCGGTGTTGCCACAGGGCATGGCCACCATACCGAAGGGCGCGTAGACCTCGTTCCAGAGGTCAATGCCGCCGCCGTCGTAGAACCAGCCGTTCATGCCTTGGAAGTTCATACCGAAGGGCACTGCGGTGAAGTACTGGGCGGCGAATGTCTTGCCTGTCCAGAAGTAACTGTTTGCATGGTTCATCTCCACGGTGCCGGCGCGAACCGCGTCGAAGCCCTCGAATGCGGGAATCAACTCGCCCGCACCATAGACCTGAATATTCAGGCGGCCATCGGACATGTCCGAGATCATCTTGGCCAGGTCGGTGGCGCTGCCGGGACCGGCCATGTAAAAGGGAGAACCCTTTGGATAGGCGCTGGTCATCTTCCAGTTGAACTTCTGTTGCGCCTTGGCAATCATGGGGAATCCCAATGTGCCCGCGGCTACACCACCGGCGGCGCCGGCCCTTAGAAAGTGACGTCTCTTCAATGACATTGTGGATCTCCTAGTAGAGTGGTGGGATGAACCGGGGCGAGCAGAAGAAGACCTCGCCTCCGCGTCGTTTATCTACAGCAACCGCCATGCCATCCCCGCCAAATCGACCTAGACACAAATAAAGTGAGCCGATGCACAAAAACGGAGCGCCCTGCATGAACCAGTTTGTTACATCATTGCACTAATCTAGTGCGATATTGTGTCTAAGACAAGCAATAGTCATCCGACTGCCATCGATTGGAAAAAGGCACTCAATCATTTCAATCGCACAGACCCTGTGCTCGCTTCCATCGCCCAAGGCCTCAAGAAGGGCGAACGACTGGTGTCTCGTGGCGAACCCTTCTTCACCCTGACCCGCTCGATCGTTGGTCAACAAATCTCGGTGAAGGCAGCCGATGCGGTCTGGGCAAGATTCATTGCCGAGGCAGCCGGACCCTCCCCAGCGACCATCCTCGCCCTTGATGAGGATGGCCTTCGGGCTGTTGGCTTGTCTCGACAGAAGGTTCGCTACCTGCGCGAGCTCGCACTGTGGTGGGAGTCCACGCCGGGTTTGGAAAAAACTCTCACCTCTGAGAGCGACGAGGAGGTCATTCGAATACTCGTTGAGCGGCCGGGCATTGGCCGATGGACGGCAGAGATGTTTCTCATCTTCACACTCATGCGCCCCGATGTCTTTCCAGTCGATGACCTAGGGGTGCTCAAAGCAATTGCGCTGCATTACCCCGGCGTGGATACGAAGGCCAAGGCCCGGGCGCTTGCGCAGCGTTGGCAGCCTTACCGAACCGTCGCGGTCTGGCTGCTCTGGCGGAGCCTCGACCCCGTGCCTGTAGAGTACTGAGATGTTCGCCTACAGACACGCGTTCCATGCGGGCAACCATGCCGACGTCATCAAGCATGCTGTGCTCCTCGACTGTCTCTCGAGACTCCAATCCAAACCCGGTGCATTGACCCTCATCGATACACACGGGGGCGCGGGCGCCTACTCGACCGACTCGGGTCTGACACGCAACAAGGCCGAGTACAAGACCGGACTCGGGCGCCTCTGGGGCATGCGCCTCGACAAGATGCCCGAGATGATTGCCAACTACATTCGTGTGCTCCGTGGTCTGCACGGCGAGTCCACAACGCTCTCGACCATGGCGGGTTCGCCATTGCTGATGGCCCAGCAGATGCGGCCCCAAGACCACCTCACTGCCTTTGAGATGCACCCCACCGATGCACCGCTGCTCAAGCAGAATCTGGAGCGTTTCGGTCGTCGTGCGCAGCTGCGTGCGAGCGATGGCTTTGCTGGCCTTCGCGCCCTTCTTCCCCCAGTCTCGAGACGCGGCCTGGTCCTCATGGATCCGTCCTATGAGATTCGAACCGACTACGGCAAGGCGCTGGCGAGTCTTCGAGAGGCGACCTCTCGTTTCTCGACCGGCTGCTACGTTCTATGGGTGCCGATTGTTGCGCGACTCGAAGTCGAACGACTGGTGCGCCAGGCACTTGCGCTGCCTGTCGAAGAGCGACTCCACCTTCGCTTTCAAGTCCGGCGAGCGGGTGCGGATGGGCTTGGCCTGATGGGCAGCCACCTGATTGTTCTCAACCCACCCTATGGATTGCAGAGGGCCTGCGAAGAAGTACTGCCATGGCTTGTGACCCAGCTGGGTCAAGACGAGTCGGCAGGCTGCGAGATCCGACTGCAGGAAAAAAAAGGGGGGCCGAAGCCCCCCTCTCTCAACAACCATCAACGGGTTTCCCGCGTTGATGCCTCCCGCCTCTCACGGGGGTCTTCTCGGGTCCCCTCCAGAGGCTGACCTCTCCAATGTTCGGTGGATTGGTCGCGCGCGCCTGACTAGGCCACGCGCTTGATTTGCGCCTTCGAATCGAAGAACTGCTCGTCCTCGGTGGAGCCCTTGAGCGCGGCGGTGGATGCCTCGCGCTCGATGGTGGTGGTCACCGCATCGAAGTAGCCCGTTCCCACCTCACGCTGGTGCTTAACGGCTGTGAAGCCCCTGGATGCCGCAGCGAACTCCGCCTCTTGCAGTTCAACAAAGGCCGACATGTTGTTGCGTGCATAGCCGTGGGCCAGGTTGAACATGGAGTAGTTAAGGCTGTGGAAGCCCGCCAGTGTGATGAACTGAAACTTGTAACCCATGGCACCGAGTTCGCGCTGGAACTTGGCAATGGTGGCGTCGTCGAGGTTCTTCTTCCAGTTGAATGAAGGCGAGCAGTTGTAGGCCAGCATCTTTCCGGGGAACTGCTTCTGAATGGCCTCTGCGTACTTCTTGGCAAACTCGAGGTCGGGCGTTCCCGTCTCGCACCAGAGCATGTCCACATAGGGTGCATAGGCCAGGCCACGGGCCACGGCTTGATCAAAGCCATTGCGGCAACGATGAAAGCCCTCGACAGTGCGCTCTCCGGTAAGGAAGGGCTTGTCGGTCTCATCGACATCGGAGGTCACAAGATCGGCGGCCTCGGCATCGGTGCGTGCAAGCAGCACGGTGGGAACACCCATGACATCGGCGGCGAGTCGCGCAGCAACCAATTTGGCCACGGCATCGCGCGTGGGCACCAAGACCTTGCCACCCATGTGTCCGCACTTCTTCACCGAGGCGAGTTGGTCTTCGAAGTGAACGCCAGCAGCGCCCGCCTCGATCATGGCCTTCATCAGTTCGAAGGCATTGAGAACACCACCAAAGCCGGCCTCGGCATCGGCCACGATGGGCACGTAGTAATCGATGTAATCGGGGTCGGTGGGCTCTTTGCCCTCCATCCACTGAATCTGGTCGCAGCGAGCGAAGGTGTTGTTGATCGACTTCACAACACGCGGCACCGAGTTCACGGGATAGAGCGACTGGTCTGGGTACATCTCTCCGGCCAGGTTGGCATCGCCCGCCACCTGCCAGCCCGAGAGATAAATGGCCTTGAGGCCCGCCTTGGCCTGCTGCATGGCCTGATTGCCTGTGAGGGCGCCCAGGCTGTTGACGAAGGGCTCGCTATTGACGTCCCTCCAGAGGCGCTCTGCCCCGCGCTTGGCCAGTGTGTAGTCTTGCTGAAGCGAGCCACGCAGGCGCACCACCTCATCGGCGGTGTAACCACGCTTGATGCCTCTCCAACGGGGGTTTTCTGCCCACTCTTTCTGAAGTTTTTGGGCCTGCTCTTGCCGTGTTGCCATGATGAACTCCTTAAGGTTGGTAATTTGGTGGGTTTATCCTAGGCGGGCAATGATGCTCTGCACCGAAAATTTTTCAGATTTGTTTAGAAAATATTTTCCATATAAAACAGATATTTAAACATCTTATTTCGCATTAAGAAACACAAAAGCGGCCTCTGAAACGCCCTTTTGTGCATGTGCGATAGCTTCGTTTCGTCATACGAAACTTAGTTTTCATATTACGAAAATCGGGGCAACCCCTCGATGGGACTTTTAGGGACTGTGCTTGCCCCTATTGGTGGGCGAGCGCGACCGGGTCTGGCACAGCTGCATCTGCAGCGACGGGCTCAGGCCCGACTTCTCAGCGCCTCCACTGGCGAGCGCTGGAAGACCGGCCGGAGGGCCCACATGCCCGCAAGCAAACAGATGATCGCCCCAAGGCCAAGGCCACCCAACATGGCCATGAAGTTGAACGCCACGGGCAGCTGAAAGACTTGATCGGCGACCACCCAGCCAATGAGTTGCGCCAACACCGCCGAGGCCAAGCCCGCGATTCCGCCCACTGCCAGGAGCTCGAATACCTGGGCTCGAATCAACTGGCCCTTTGATGCGCCAAGCGCGCGCAACAACACCGCCTCTTTCATGCGCTCGTCTCGCGTGGCCACGAGTGCGGCCCACAAGACCAAGGCTCCCGCGACAAGACTGAACCCAAAGAGGGCCTGCACGGCGGTGACCACCTGGGTGAGGATGCGTCGAACCTGATTGAGAATGGTCTCGAGGTCGATGACGGTGAGGCTCGGAAAGCGGCCAAGAAGGCCTGCCTCGAGTGGTTCGGCATTTTGCTTGGGCACATAGAAGGCTGCAATGAATGTCTGCGGCAATTCGGACAACACGGCCGGGCTGAGAATCATGAAGAAGTTCACCGACATGGAGTCCCAACGAAGGCTGCGAATACTGGTGACTCGGGCCTTGACCAACTCGCCAGAGATATCGAAGGAGAGTTGATCGTCCATTGAAATGCCAAGGGTTCTGGCAATGCCCAGCTCCACCGAGACCTCGGCCGCTTTGGGGTCGAGGGGACGGCCAGCAACAATCTTGTTGTGCGCAGGAACCGCGGACGCATAGGAGAGATTGAGCTCGCGGTCCACCAGACGCTGGGCACGCTCGTCTTGATAGCTCTCGGGGAACACCGCGCGCTCATTGATGGCAATGAGCCGGCCACGCACCATGGGTGCCATGGTGTTGTTCTGCACCGCTGCCGACTCAATGAGCCGGCCAACATCGCGCTCTTCGCCCGGAATGATGTTGATAACGAATCGATTGGGTGCATCGATGGGCATGCTTCGATCCCAGGCGGCCACCAAATCACCGCGAACGAATGCCAGCAGAAAGAGTGCAGACAAGGCGGTGCCAAGGCCCAAGACCTGGACCACCATGCCCCAAGTTCGACGTCGCAAGGCACGCGAGAGGCTGCCCATGGCCCAGCCCCTTTGCGCACCCAGAGACAGGGCCCGGCCCATTGCTCGAAACAGCAACCAAAGCAGGCCTGCACTCAGAAGACCGAAGAGACCAAACCCGATGGCCACAATGGCCGCGAGTCGCAAGTCGCTTGCACCCAGCCAGAGAAGAAGGCCCAGCCCCACCCACAAGAGTGCAATGAATGGCAGACGCGAGACGATGGCTCGCCATGAGAATGGCCCCTTCGCATTGCCGCGAAGCGAACCCGATGCATCCAGACCACGGAGCGCAGTCAATGCCGATACACGCGTGGTGGACAAGACCACAGGCCAGGCGAAGACTGCAGTCATGACCAAGGCCAGACCAAATGACTGCGCAACCGGCGTGAGCCACTGAGTTGGAAGCGGCGGAAGACTCACGGTGAGCAGGCCCTGCAGGAGGCTGGCCAGGCCGGCCTGCAGCCCCCAACCGATGAGAAGCCCCGCTGTACTCGATGCAAGCACCATGGCCAGAAGGGCCAGTGCCCAATACCACTGCAGTTCACGCCGAGAGGTGCCCAGTGCCTTCATGACAGCAAGCCTGGGCGCGTAGGTGACCGAGAGTCGGCGGGCGGCAAGCGCCATGGCTGCGCAGCCTGTGAGCATGGCCACCATGGCCGTGAGTGACAGAAAACCATTGGCCCGATTCAGGGCCTCTTTGAGTTCGGGCCGTGCGTTCTCGAGTGTCTCGATGCGCTGGCCTGCGCCAATCAGGGGTTCGATGGCGCGATCGAAGTTGCGCAGCGACTCCGTTGGGCCCGAGACCCAGAGCCGATAACTCGCGCGGGACCCCTCGACAAGAAGGCCAGCAGTCGCAATGTCTTGGATGCGCAACAAGACCCGCGGTGAGAGGTTAACGAAGTTCATGCCGCGATCGGGCTCGTAGAGAATACGACCGGCGATTTCAAACTTCGCGTTGCCGATGGAAATGGTGTCGCCAATTCGCAGGCCGAGTCGCGCGAGAAGTGCGGGGTCGACAAGGGCGCGGCGCTCTCCCAAAACAGGATTGACCTGCAACCCCTCTGCGGTTTGAACTTCAAGCCGCCCCCGCATGGGATAGCCCGACTCAATGGCCTTGAGTGCAACGAGTGCGGATCGCTCGCCTGCGACCACCATGCTGGGAAACTGAACCCCCTTGACTGTGCGAAGACCGTTGGCCTCCACGGCTTGAATCCAGTCGCTCGGGGTGGGCCGATCGGAGACCAAGAGGCGGTCGGCCCCAAGGCTTGATTGAGCGTCTCGCAAGAGGGCCTGCTCAACACGCGCTGCAAGCAATGACACCGCACTGACAGCCGCCACAGAGACCAAGACCGAAGCGGCCATGAGGCTCAGGGCACCGGAGCGAATGTCCCTTCGTGCCCAAGACCAGAGCCGAGAGAAGTTAAGCGGCACGCAGTGCCTCGACTCAAGCGGCACGCAGTGCCTCGACGATTGCGATGCGCGATGCGCGAATGGCAGGGAGCATGCCGCCGGCCACCCCCATGGCCACAGAGAAGACAAGAGACTGAATCACGATAGAAGGTGTGAGCAGAAAGCCAAAAGAGAGTTCCGAGAAGCTCTGAAAGTTGGTGGTGGAGAACTCAAAACTCTGCATCAAGCTAGCCAGGCTCAGACCAATCACGCCACCCACCAGCGACAAGGCCACCGACTCGGCCAAGAAGGCCAAGAGAATGGCCGAACGTTGAAAGCCCAAGGCCCGAAGGGTGCCAATCTCGGCGACTCGTGTGGCGACGGCCGACTGCATGGTGATGGTTGCGCCAATGACTGCACCGATGGAGAAGATGACCGTGAGCGTGAGGCCAAGGATCTTGATAAAACGCGAGAGCGATTCAGACTGGTCTTCGTAGTATTGGCGCTCGGATTTGGCACTCAGCGGCAGCCGTGGGTCGGAGGTCACGCGGTTGCGAAAGGACTCGGCCTGGCTTGGGTCCATGAGACGAACCACCAACGAAGAATACGTGGTGCGACGAAACGACTGCCGAAGCACCTCGCCGTCGGCCCAGATCTCGCTGTCAAAACCACTGCGGCCTCCATCGAACAAGCCCACCACACGCCAATCGCGTCCACCAAATCGAACCGACTCCCCCAGGCCCAACCCCTGAAACTGCCTCGAGGAGGCCACGCCCACCATGATTTCTTCGGAGCCTGGCCGACAGGCCCGGCCCTCGACGACCTTCACCTGGCGCCGCATGCCTCGACCAGTCTCATCGAGACCTCGCACCACCACATTCGAGGCCTTGCCTGTGTCGCGTTTCTTTAGATTGATGAGCACGACGGTCTCACGCGAGGCCAGCGGCTCAATGAAACTGGCCACCTCGGGAAACTGCGAGACGATGCTGGCCTGGCCGCGGTCGATGGAACTCTGCACCTCGGTGACCGAGCCCTGGCGCGTGACCACCATGTTGTCGGGCTCACCGGTGCTCACCAGGGTATTGCGCAGTCCCGCATCGAGCATGAGCACGGCCGCAAATACATAGACCACCAGTGCCATTCCCATGGCCGTGAGGATGGTGGTCATCCGACGAACCCAGAGGTTGCGAATGCTGTAGGCCAAAGGAATATCGAGAAGCCTCATATGGCTCTGAGGCCCTCGACGATTCGAATTCGATAGACCTTAATCATTGGGAAGATGGCTGCGACCACGCCGGTTGCCAGGGCCGCAAGCAACTGCATGATGCTGGTGTCGAAACTCACAAAGAAACTTCGAAAGAGCGTGCCAGTGGCCTCGTGGAATGCCGCGGCCACAGGATAGGTGAGGGCCACACCCACCACACCCCCGAGCAAGGCCATGAGCATGGACTCGCCGGCTACAAGTCCTGCGACAAATTTCGGTGAGAAGCCCAGGGCCTTGAGTGTGGCGTACTCACTGGTGCGCTCTCGCGCGGTCATGGCCATGGTGTTGGCCATCACCGCCATGATGATGAGGATCACCACATACGAGACGGCACGAATGGCCACCACAATGGCCTCGGTCATGGCAACAAATCCCAGCTGAAAGGCCTGCTCGGTCTCGGTGAGTGTCTCCTTGGCCGAGTTGGAGAAGAGTTCGTCAATGGCCATGCTCACTTCGGCGGCCCGACCAGGGTCGGCAATGCTGGTGATGAAGACCCCCACCGAATCGGCATCGCGCGAGATCTTCCTGCGCTTGACCTCTTCATTGAGGTAGGCCCAATGAAAATACATCTTGCCCGTGTCGGTCTGTTCTTCCTTGCCCTCGTAGATGCCTGCAATTAGGAACTCCCAATTGCCGGGAAAGATCTGGCCCTTGAGGGTGATGATGTCTCCGGGGGCAAAGCCATATTGCTGGGCGAGCCGGCGGCCCACCACTGCACTTCGTCGATCGCGATAAAACTTGTTGCGCACCTCATCGCTCAGCATGTACTCGGGGTAGATTTCAAAATAACTCGGTGGGTCGACCGCGAACTGTGGGAAGAAGTTGCGGGTGTCTTTGTAGACACCGCCGAACCAACGCGAGACGGTCATGGACTCCACTCCATCGACCTGCCGAATCCGCTCCCCGTGTGAGAGCGGCAGAGGGAAAATCAGCGAGATGGAACTGCGCGTGATGAGTCGGGCCTGGCTCGCCGACTCCGCACCCGAATACCAGGCCTGCACCACCGTGCTGAGCAGCCCAAATGCAAGCACGGCAATCACCAGGCCCAAGAAGGTGAGCACCGAGCGGCCCTTGTTGCGCCAGATGTTGAGAAAGAGAAGCCGAAGGATCAGCATGCGCGCGCACCCATGCTCAGGCGTGGGTCTCGACGATGCTTCCGAGCTGCCCCTTCTCTAGATGAATCACCGCCCGCGCGGCCTCGGCCGCCTTGGGGTCGTGGGTCACCATGATGATGGTCTTGCCCATCTCCCGATTCAGCCGATTGAGCATGGCCAGAATGTCGGAGGCGGACTGCCGATCGAGGTCGCCCGTGGGCTCATCGGCGACGATTAGGCTGGGGTTGGTAATGAGTGCACGTGCAATGGCCACCCGCTGTTGCTGCCCACCCGACAGCTCATTGGGCGTGTGGGTCATGCGATCGGCCAGGCCCACTGCGGCCAGCGCAGCTTCTGCCTTCGCACGGCGCTCACTGGCGGGCAGGTCGGTGAGTTGCAGTGGCAGTTCAACATTCTCGTAGGCCGTGAGCACAGGAATGAGGTTATAGAACTGAAAGATAAAGCCCACGTGTTTGGCGCGCCATTGGGCCAACTGCGCGTCGTTGAGTTGGGTGATGTCTGCGCCATCGACTTGAATCAGACCGCTGGTGGGTCGGTCGATGCCGGCAATAAGATTAAGTAGGGTGCTCTTTCCCGAGCCCGAAGGCCCCATGAGGGCGACAAAGTCGCCACGATTCACATGAAGACTGAGCCCATCGAGCACCAAGACATCTTGCTCACCGCGCCGATAGACCTTGCGCAGACCGGTAATGTGAATCACGGTGAGGCAATCTCGATTCGTTGCCCGTTTCGAAGGCCGCTGGTCGGACGCAAGACCACACGATCGCCTGCCTTGAGGCCCGGCGTTGCAATGAGATCGCCCGTGCTGGCAGTGGCCTGGAACTCCATCTCTTTGAGTCGGTTTCCCTCCACCACATAGACCAGCCAGTTGCCCCCCTTCTGCAGGGCCGCGGCCTTGTTCACAGCAACAATGGGCTTGCGCTCGTCGTCATTCAGGGGGCGCTCGAGGAAAGAGACCTTGGCCGACATGTCGGGCAAGACACGCGGGTCGATCGCATCGAACTGAAGCTTGACCAGTCGAGTGGCCTTGGCCCGATCGATGGTGGGCACCATGCGCGCGACCCGACCGGGGAATCGTTCGTTGGGAAGTGCATCGAGGCCAATCTCAACGGGCTGGCCGATCGAGAGCTTGGCAATGCTCGACTCCGAGACATCGGCCTCGACCTCGAGTGTGGTCATGTCCGCCACTGTGACCACCGCACCCTTTGAGTCGGCCGCGGAAGAGAATGGTGTGATGTTGTCGCCCACGTTGGCATTCTTGGTGAGAACAACGCCATCGAAGGGCGCACGAATCTCAGACTGCGAGAGTGCCGCTCGCGCCACCTGGGCCGCCGCCTCTGCGGCACGCAGCTGCGCAGAGGCTTTCTCAAGGCGCGCCTTGGATGCATCGAAGGCCGCCTGCGAGATGTAATTTTTGTTGAGCAGGCTCCCTGAGCGCTCGAACTCACGCCTTGCATCGTTGCGCTCGGCGGTGGCGAGACCCACCTGCGCCTCGGATTGGGCAAGTTGGGCACGCAGCTCCTCGCTCTCGATTCGTGCCATCACCTGGCCCTTTTTCACACGAGATCCCTCGGCCACATCGAGCCACTCGAGTCGGCCACTGGCCTTGGTGGAGATGGCCGCTTTTCTCTGGGCCACCACATAGCCACTGGCATTGAGAATCGAGAGGGCCTGCGATGGGAAGACCGAGATAACGGGTGAGGTCTGAATCTTGACGGGCCGACTGAACTGATAGACGGCCACAAGAAGAATCAAAGGAACTAAAAGAAGGGCAATGCGCGCACCGCGCGTGGCGGGCAGATTAATTTTCATTGGGACTTTTGAACGGATTGATCACGCACACAACGAAAACCAATATACGCCACTCGCGTGTCACGCGGTTTGGTGGCGATGTCGTCCTCTCGCTGACGCTCGGGGCCATACCACCAGGAGGCGCCGCGAGTCACTCGCTCATTGCCACTGCCCGTGGCCACCCACTCCCAGACATTGCCACCCATGTCGAATAAGCCATTGACCCCAGGCGTGGTGGTGGCCACCGCCACATGGCCCACCCCGCGATCGAGCGCACCAGCGGGCGCCCTTCCTTTGTAATCACCGCAACCGCTCAGGCAGTGGCTCGCCTTGGCCGAATCTCCATTGGGGAATGGATAGCGCTTGCCCGAGACCCATCCGGCCGGGGCCGGACTGCGCTGCTCCAGGTAGGCGGCGGCTCGCCATTCCTCGTCGGTGGGAAGTCGCGCACCGCGGGCCTGACAAATGGCCTGCGCCTCATCGAAGGTGATATGCACCGCCGGTTCATCGTCGGCCGCGGGAGCACCGTAAGGCGCCTTCCATGTCCAGCCCTGCTTCTTGACCCAGCCCGACTCGTAGATGTAGCCGCCACCCTCGCGCTCCGCGCGACTCACAAAGCCTGTCTTGGAGGCATGTCGTTTGAGTTCGCCCACGGTGAATTCATGGCGGTCCCAGAGCAGCCGGCCCAAGGGCTGGCTCGACTGTGTGGCCTGGGTGGCCTGAACCAGCGATGCGGATGGAGATGGGGCTGGAGACTGAGCCCGCAGGCCAGTCGTGGAGAGCGATACGGCAAACGGGGCACAAAATGCTAGAACGCGAGTCGAATGCATGGCAGGATTCTCCCTGATCTCGAGCCTCTTCAACCTGAAAGGAGCGCAAACCAATGGCCAGCGAATGGATTTCAGTAAAAAGTGCCGATGGACGTGAGTTCGATGCCTACGTGAGCCAACCCACCACCGGCCGTGGCCCGGGCCTGCTCCTCATTCAAGAAATCTTCGGTGTCAACGAGCACATTCGTGCAGTGGCCGACCAGTACGCGGCCGATGGCTTCGTGGTGATTGCGCCCGATGTCTTCTGGCGCGAGGCGCCCCGAATCGACCTCGCCTACGATGCCAACGGTTTCGAGCGAGGGCTCGCACTGCTGGGACGGCTAAATGTGCCCCTCGTGGCCTCCGATCTCCAACGCACCGTGGAGGCCGTTAAGCACCTGGACTCCTGCACTGGTTTGGTTGGCTCGTTGGGCTTTTGCATGGGCGGCATGCTCTCGTTTGTTGCAGCGGCCCGCGCCGATGTCGACACGGCCGTCTGCTATTACGGTGGGGGGATCCACCAGCACCTCGACCTGGTCGAGGACATCACCTGCCCGGTTCTCTTTCACTTTGCAGAGAAAGACAGCTACATCCCCGCCTCGGCCGTGAGCAGCGTGCGCAAGGCCTTCGAGGGCCGTGATGATGCCCGAATTATTGTCCACCCTGGCGTCGACCACGGCTTTAATTGCTGGCGTCGGCCGGCCTGGCACCAACAGACCGCCGCCCGGGCCCGAGGCCAGAGCCTGGTTCACCTCTCCGAGGCCCTGAGCTAGCCACCTGTGTGTGGGGCCTTGGCCCCATCCCAAGGCCCATCCCAAGGCCCATCCCAAGGCCCAACCCCCATTGCGTCCACCCAGGGGCCCCTCCCCAGGGGCCATCCCGCAGGCCCTCCCGGGGTGTAAATTTAAGTTGTCATATTGGTGTGTATAAAACGAAATACAGTGGCAGTTGCTTTATCTGTCTGTATCTGTATTTCCGTGGTGTTACGTAACAGACCAACAAGGAGTACAAAAAATGTCTGACAACCAAAAGGTATGGCCCACGGGCTTAACGGAGGCTGAGTCGGAGGAACTTCACCGCAACCTCATCCAAGGGACACAATTCTTTGGAATGATTGCGGCGTTTGCCCACCTCTTGGCTTATATCTATTCGCCTTGGTTAGGCTGAGCAAAGGAGAGCAATCATGATCTACGGTAAATTGTGGTGCGTTGTGAGGCCCTCCCTTGGCGTCCCCCTGATCATTGGCGCCGTCGCCGTCGGTTCGTTTGCAGTGCATGTGGCCCTGCTCACGCACACCGACTGGGTTCCTCGATTCCTGAATGGTGGACCACCTGCCAAAGTCTCACAGGCACTGCCTGCTGAGAAGGCGGCTGTGGCTTCGACCGAGCAGGCCTCGTCGAGCCGGATGTAATTGCATGACATCGCGCAACGGCGAAGGCCCCGTGCCTCTGCTGTTGTGCGATCTTCTTATCGCCTAGGAATCCACTAGCCACTCGCCCGACATGGCCAGAACGCCACGTCCCTGGATTCAAGCACTCGCGGCCCTGGGCCCGCGTTTTCTGCCTTTCGCCGATGCGGCCAGCCCCGACCTGCCCCTCTCTCGGCTGCTGCGGCTCTCGTTGTTTCAAGTCTCTGTGGGCATGGCCCTGGTGCTCCTCGTCGGAACACTCAATCGGGTCATGATTGTCGAACTCCATGTGCCCGCCTCTCTGGTGGCCATTATGGTGGCCCTGCCCGTTCTCTTCGCACCCTTTCGGGCTTTTATTGGACATCGCTCCGATCAGCACCGCTCGGAACTCGGCTGGCGCCGAGTACCTTTTATATGGCGCGGCAGCATGTTGCAGTTTGGTGGCTTTGCCGTCATGCCCTTTGCATTGCTCGTGCTTGCGGGGGCCGGCCAGTCTGCCAGCGCGCCAATCTGGGTTGGGCACTTGGCAGCAGCGGTGGCATTTCTCCTTGTAGGCGCCGGGCTGCACACCGTTCAAACCGCCGGCCTGGCCTTGGCCACCGACCTGGCCGCAGAAGAGAGCAAACCCAAGGTGGTGGGCCTCATGTACGTGATGTTGCTGCTGGGCATGCTGCTGAGTGCCGCCGCTTTTGGACAGGCGCTCGAAACCTACAGCCATGGTCGACTGATTCAGGCCATTCAGGCCGCAGCTGTTCTCACGCTGGTGCTCAACACCATTGCCATCTGGAAGCAAGAGCCCCGAGAGCGTCCCCAATTGAGCGTCGAAGAGCACAAGGCCGAGATGGCCAAGGACCGCTTTGGCGACGCGATGAGGGCCATGGCGCAGACGCGTTTGGGCCTGCGCTGGCTCTGGGTGATTGGCCTGGGCACCCTTGCACTCACCATGCAGGATGTCTTGCTCGAGCCCTATGGGGGCGAGGTGCTCGGCCTGAGTGTCTCCCAAACCACGCGGCTCACAGGCCTCTTGGCAGTGGGCGGAATACTGGGCTTTGGCCTGGCCTCTTACGTGCTCTCTCGCGGAGCCGATCCTTTTCGCATGTCGGCCATCGGCCTTTTTGTGGGTGTGCCTGCCCTGGCCTGCGTGCTCTTGGCGGTGCCCACGGAATCGACCGGACTCTTCTCAGTGGGGGTCTGCCTCATTGGCCTCTCGGTGGGACTCTTCGGCCATGGCAGCCTCACCACCACCATGCTTCTTGCACCGGCCGGACGCAGTGGGCTGGCCCTTGGACTCTGGGGCGCTGTGCAGGCCACGGCCGCGGGCGTCGGCATGGCAGCGGGCGGCCTCATTCGTGACATTGCCTCCACTGGGCTCTCGGCAGCAAACGCCTACGCTGTGGTCTACGGGCTGGAAATAACGCTTCTTGTCGTGACGCTTTTCCTCATAACCCCTCTGCTAAGATCCGGCCTGTTCCCCCCCCACAAGCATTCCCCACACATCCCAATAGAAAAGGGGCATTCAAATGGAAATCAAACACATTCTGTTGGTCTTTATCCTGGTGGTTGGCGTGTTCATGCTGGCCAACCGGTATAACCGCCCCAAGAGGTAATTCACATGGCCACTTTTCTGTTTGCAATGGGCATTGTGCTCATGGTGGCCCTGCCCACCATTCACCACTGGTATCTCGAGAACAACAAAGGCGTGCAAAAGCGTGTGGCCCGGCACCATGCCGAGCTATTTGGTTTTGGTTACACCATTGTTGCGGGCGCTGCGCTCATCGGCATCCTGCACTGAGTCTGCAATCGCTCGGTAAGAACTCCCCACCAAGTCTCTAGGTCTGCTTCTCCGCCCGCAGGGCCCATCGCCATAGCGCCGATGGGTCGGCGGGAATCATCAGAAGCCCGTGCTCCACAATGGCGAGCACCAGCATCGTTCCCACCAGGCTCGCTCCCACCGCCACATGCAGGGGCGCGTGCTGATCGAGCGCCACCCACCAGATCCATGCCGCCACACCGCTGGCCACGGCCACACTCAATGGGAACAGCGGATTGAAGCTTCGCCGAGAGAAATAGGTGAGCAGGTAATGCAGGCGCTCGGGCAGGAAAGACTCATAGAAGTTCTTCACACCCAGATAGATATTGAGTTTGGCACTGACCCGCATGAGCCAGAGCACCAGGTAGGTGCCTGCGGCCGTGGGATTGGGTGAATCGATCGCGGGCATCACCACCGCAATCGCAAGAACCACCAGGGCCAACTCATGGTGGGCAATGGTTTGGAATGCCAGCCAGAATCGACGCGCGCCGGTGGCATTCGGACACGGCCCGCGGTTGGGACCGGTGACCACTCCGAGCAGAAACGCCACCTCTTGCCAGGCCCAGACCAATAGTGCCGATCCGAACCCCAAATAGGCACCCCAGACCGTGGGCATCTGCGGTGTCACTGCCGCCCCATAGAGTCCGATGAACAGGCCCGCTGTGGCCCAGAGCAGAACGCGGCGCTCGCCCGCCTGCGTGGTCATCACCGATCGAAGCACCAGCCCTGTCGCAAGCCACCAGACGGCCAGACTCACCAACAGGGCCAGGAGAACGGTCATTACCAGCTCGGTGCCATGCGTATCTGAGCGGGCAGTTCTTCGCGATTGACGGGCAAGAAGAATAGACGCGCAAAGACCAAGGCCGACTGCGCTGCGCACCACCCTTGGGTGATCTTTGCGGCAAGACCGCCTCTTGCTTTGGCTGCATCAACGCGGGTCTGCAACTCACAGAGACGATCGAGGCCGGCGCGGAACTCGGGCAGGTCGTGGCGCAGTGTGACCGGGAAGACCTGCTTGGAGATGTCGGTGGTGATCTCAAATACGCGAAGGCCATAAGCCGATGGGTCCAAGCCCAGGGCCTTGTGCATCTCTGGACGCGTGTGGTCACGCACGTACATGGTGGCGAAGACGGCCAGCTGAAAGAAGCGCATCCAATAGAGGTTGCGGCCCTTGAGCAGGTCGGGATTTGCACGCATCATCAATGCGAATGCCTCGCCGTGGCGGAACTCATCGTTGCACCACTTTTCGAACCACAGGAAGATGGGATGAAAGCGCAGTTCGGGGTGCTTCTCGATTTGTCGATAGATTGCGATGTATCGCGCATAGCCAATCTTCTCGGAGAGATAGGTGGCATAGAAGATGAACTTGGGCTTGAAGTAGGTGTACTTCTTGGCCTTGGTCAGAAAGCCCAGGTCGACACCAATGCCGAAGTCCTTGAGCCACTGATTGATAAAACCCGCATGGCGTGACTCATCGCGAGCCATGTAGCCAAAGACATCTTTCATGTCTTGGTTCTTCACCTTCTTCTTGAGTTCGGCGTAGAGAACGCAGCCGGAGAACTCCGAAGTGATGGAACTGATGAGGAAATCACTGAACTCTTTGTAGAGCTCGGGTGGAAGGTCTTCAATCTTGCTCGCCATATCGGGGGGGCGTGTGAAGTGCTCGTCGTTGTTGTCGGCCGCGAATTCGGCCATGAGGGCATCCCACTCCTCGCGAACGGAATCGACCGAGATGGCATTGATGGCCGCATGGTCCGTGGTGTAGAAGCGCGGCGTGAGCATGGTGTCTTGCTTGGCCTTCTGGGTGGCCTCGTTGGGGCTGCGATCGCGCACAGCATTCGCACGATCCACCGTTGCCGCGGCCTCGGCGGCTGCAAAGGTCTCTTGAAACTCTCTCATAATCGATCTCCTTTTGATTCCACGCGACTCACCGACGGCGAGTCGTACTGTTTGAGGTAGCCCAGAAACACACGGGCAGGGTCTGGCCCGAAAGAGGTCAGGTCGATGACTCGGCCTGAGATGGGATCGGACAACTCCAATCCATTGGCGGCATTGCGCGAGAGGATGAAGGGCTCGGTCTGTGCGCCACCCATGCGAAGCCTTGCCTGCGCTAGGGTTCTGAGCACCCCTCGTGCGAAGCCCGCCTCGCCCACAATGGGTTCGAGCCACTCACCGGTGCGGTGATCGCGCACCAGCACATCGCCGCCGGGGCCATCGGCAAACACCAGTGCTCGCTCCTGCAGACTCGCCACCACTACGCGTGCCGCCTGTTGACGCGCAGCCTCGCGCTTGTTCGCAGCAGAAACTCCTGCGAGCACGATGGTGGTGATCAGCAGCCCCGCAATGGCCGCAAGAGGCCATCCTTCCACACGAGGGCGCGAGATGAGGCGATCGCTCATGCGGGCAATCCAGACTCGCCGGTGGTTGCATGAACAGCCTGCACCACCTGTGTTGGTCGAATCGATTTCTGCGACTGTGCATTGCGCCAGGCCGACTCCAACAAGGCAGCCATCGATTCCACAGCGGGCAGTGCACGCATCATGGGCTGGGGATGTGAGAAGCGCCAGGGCCTTGCATGGGGCCAGAGGTGCGGATAGGCGATCTTGTCTTCCTCGAGTAGGTCGATACAGATCTCACCGGCCCCATTCGGGAGTCTGCACACATCGGCCGATCGAATCCGATGAAGTGGAATGTTGAAACTCAGATTGAGCACAATTCCGATGCGAAACACGAGCCGTCGGTCGGTGATGGTGTAGACCGTGGTCTTGGCCACCAAGACAGACATCGCCCAGAAAAGCAGCAAACCCAGGGCAAAGACTGGTGCCAGCCAGGTGGAGGCACCCAATGCCGCAGCCCAAGAGCCTGTCTGCCCCCACTCGAGTGCCGAGCGCACCACCAAGATAAGCAAGAAGTAGAAGGCAATGCCTCGGCCATGAAAGACATGGCGGAACACGAGGGCGGCCACAGGGCTGCCCTGCCAGAGGAGCCGCTCGTTGGCGGGCAGCCGCTCCGGCAAACCGTACTCGGGCTCGAACTCGTGTTCGTGCTCGTGCTCGTGGGTGGTATGGGCGTGGTGACCAGACATGGTGCTCACGCCAGAGGATCGCGCCGCCGAGGCGTTGCGAATAAGGTGCCGGCACCGAAGTAGGCCGTGACCTTCTCTTCTTCAAGCAGCGTAATGGAGTCCATGCTCTTGATCGTGGGGACGCCTTCGAACTGCCCTGCAAGAATGGCCTCGACAGCGATTCGATTGCCCTTGATGCGATCGCGATGAACACGCGAGAAGTTCATGGGCAGCAGCACCCGACGACCGCCCGTGGTCTCCACTTCGAAGTACCGAATTAGATGCTCGGAACGATCGACCCAGACCTCAACGACCTTGCCGGCCGATTGCTTGTCGGCACCAAAGACCGTGAGGCCGCGTGGGTCGAGGTCTTGGTGGGCCAGTGAGAAGCCATCGCCTGCCGCAATACGCAGGGGAACAATTTTGTGGGCCCCATCGACTGTGCGATCGGGCGAGTCGGAGCGGAGCGTGTAGGCGCCTGGTCCGATGTCGGACGTCATGGGGTCGCCCTGCGGCTCCAATCCAAGCCCGGGGAACGGCGCAATGGGCTTGCCCTTCGGGGCCGGCGCACTGCGATCGCGATCGTGGGGCGCTGTGAAGTCGCCATGGAATGCGGTTTTGTAAGTCTTGGGCGCGGGCATGCCTGCCCAGCCGCTGTCCTCACGCGTGGTGCCATTGGGCCGCTCGATGATCAGCGGAAACCCCTCGCGCTTGCCCTCGATGGTGAGGTAGTAGACCAGGCCTGCGAAGAATATCCAGAATAGATACAAGACCAGCTGTGCAACATCCACATAGTCTGTAATTGCGCCAGTTCCCATTTTTTTCTCCTTTGCTCAGAACGTCCTAGCTGGGGAAGTCAGCCAGTCCAAACTTCTTATCCGATGGCGCTGCAGCCCGCATGCGAAAGACAAGGGGCCCCAGTGCAATCAGGGTGACAAACAACAACAACAATTCAATTTGATAGACCGCGGCATAGCCCACGCCCACGGAAGAGAGCACGGAGCCCAGTTCGCCCGAGGCCGCAAGGCCCGAGACCAGATCGCGGATGGCGCCACCCATGGCAATGGCAATGCCTGTGCTGGTGGCATGAACTGCGCCCCATGCCCCAATGGCCATGCCCACATGGCCCTGGTTGTCGAGGGTCATGGCTGCCGCCAGGGTGCCAATAGAAAAAAGCCCGCCACCGAGTCCAATAAGGAAGGTGCCGAGCCGAAAGAGTCCGCTCGAGGCCATGGGCTCGGCGAGGATGAGCATGGCAAATGCAAAGAGTCCCACCACAGCGCCAAGTGCGGCCACCCAGTTGGCGGGCCAGCCATTGCGCAACCACTTGGCCGACATTAAGAATGCAAGCAAGGCCCCACCGGCAAGCAGCACGGTTAAGAAACTCGTTGCTGACACAGAGAGCCCCAATACCTCGCCGCCATAAGGCTCGAGGATGATGTCTTGCATGGCAAAGGCCATGGTGCCCATGGCCAGCGCAAACAAGAAGCGCCGATTGCCGGGCACAGAGACAAAGCCCGACCAGGCCGACCCAAATTGCGCGGGCTCAGCAGCGGCCTTGGTCTGGCCGGGCCTTCGCGGCTCCTGCTTCCAGAGGGCAATCATGTTGAGCATGAAGCCAATGAATGAAGCGGCCTGCACCACCTGTATGAGTCGAAACTTGCTGAAGTCTTCGAGCAGTGCACTAAAGACCAGCGCACTGACCAACATGCCCAAGAGCAGCATGGTGTACATGAGCGCGACCATGCGCGGGCGCTGCTCGGGCTCGGCCAGATCGGTGGCCAGGGCAAGCCCCGCGGTTTGAACGGTTTGTGCACCCAGGCCCACAAGCAGGAACGACAAGGCTGCACTGGCCGGCCCA
Source organism: Betaproteobacteria bacterium (assembly GCA_016868255.1). Classification (GTDB taxonomy): domain Bacteria; phylum Pseudomonadota; class Gammaproteobacteria; order Burkholderiales; family Burkholderiaceae_A; genus Hahnella. The sequence continues at coordinate 25,399 of VGHN01000008.1, read as the reverse complement.
ATCCAGAGTGGCCAATGGGTATCGCCCGAGAGAAGAATGAGTGCAAAAGGCATGATGGCTAGGCCACCAAACTGCAGCAGACTGCCGGTCCAGATGTAGGGCACACGCCGCCAGCCAATGGCCGAGCGATGGGTATCGGACTTAAAACCAATGAAGGCACGCAGTGGTGCCACCAATACTGGCAGGGCCACCATGGCCGCAACCAGCCATGCCGCCACACCCAGTTCAACAATGAGCACGCGGTTGAGGGTGCCCACCAGGAGCGCCGTGGCCATGCCCACCGAGACCTGAAAGAGCGAGAGCCGAAAGAGCTTGCCCATGGGCAGGCTCGCGGTGGCGAGATCTGCAAACGGCAACATGCGCGGATCGACACGCGACCAGCGCTTGGGGTTGAGCAGGTCGAGCAGAATCATCGGCGAATGAGCTCCAGGGCCTGCGAGGTATAGAAGCCTTTGGAGACCCGCTCGGTGCGGCCAATGCGCCAGTCGCTGAGTTTGGGGGATTGGGCCAGGGCCTTTGCGAGCCAATCGAAGCGCACCGGAACAATCTGCGGCGAGCGATCGGTTCGGGGAAAGAGTCGGCCCACGGTCATCATGGCCATAAGAAGCGGATTGCTCGGTGCAAAGGTAAAGACCATTGAGGCACGCACGCGCGGGGCCAGTGCCTCGAGTGCGGTGACCGCATGAATGGGTGCGTAATGAATAAGCGAATCCATGGCCACCACATGCTCGAATTCACCCAGCGATGCATCGAGCATGTCGCCCGAGAGAAAGCGAATGGACCCCGCCCCGATATCGGTGGGCATGCGCTGCTCGGCCAGTTCAACAAGGGTGGGCGAGAGGTCGATGGCGGTGACACGTGCCCCCATGCGTGCAAGGTCAACCGCCAAGAGGCCGGTGCCACATCCTGCATCGAGAATGCGTGCGCCCGCGGTGGGGGCCACCCACTTGGCAATGAGGTGGCGCATCTGCTCGCGGCCCGCACGCACTGTGGCACGAATACCGCTAACCGGTGCATCGGAGGTGAGTCGCGCCCAGGCGTCGGCCGCCGTGCGATCGAAATAGGTCTCGATCTTCTCGCGCCGCTCGATGTAAGCCGCCTCTTGCATCAATCGAATCCCAGGAGGTCGAAGATTTCCCGATCTTTGAGGGACTCGGGGGCCAAGGGGTCGGTGCCGGCCCAGAGGCGCGCAGCAAGACGAAGGTACTCGTTTTGCACGGCCTCGAGTTCGGGCGAAGACTCCATCTCAAACAGGGTGGACTTCTTCAGGCGACTGCGACGAATCACATCGAGGTCGGGGAAATGTGCAAGGCGATTCAAGCCCACTCGATCGCTGAACTTGTCGATCTGGTCGGTCTCTGCACTTCGATTGGCAATCACACCGCCGAGCCGCACCTTGTAGTTCTTGGCCTTCGCACCAATGGCCTGAACAATTCGATTCATGGCGAAGATGGAGTCGAAGTCGTTGGCCGCGACAATGAGTGCGCGATCGGCATGCTGCAGGGGTGCTGCAAATCCACCGCAGACCACATCGCCCAATACGTCGAAGATCACCACATCGGTCTCATCGAGCAGATGGTGTTCCTTTAAGAGTTTCACGGTCTGCCCCACCACATAGCCACCGCATCCCGTGCCCGCGGGCGGGCCGCCGGCCTCGACGCACATCACGCCGTTGTAGCCGGTGTAGACGAAGTCTTCGATGCGCAGCTCTTCAGGGTGGAAGTCCACGGACTCCAAGACATCGATGACCGTGGGCATGAGCGACTTGGTCAAGGTGAAGGTGGAGTCGTGTTTGGGGTCGCAGCCGATCTGCAGCACACGCTTGCCCAATTTCGAGAAGGCCACCGAGAGATTGCTTGAGGTGGTGCTCTTGCCGATGCCGCCCTTGCCGTAGACGGCAAAGACCTTGGCATTGCCAATTTTTAGGTTGGGGTCGAGTTGCACCTGGAGACTGCCCTCGCCATCGGGCGGGGACGAGGCGCGGCGAATTTCTGAGAAGGGAACGCTGACGGTATTCAAGTGGTGGCTCCCTGGGGCATAACGCCCTCGAGTCGGTCTTCAAAGGCCTCACCGGCTTCGCGAAGCGCGGCAAGGGTCTGTTCATCGGGGGACCAGTACTGACGGTCACTGGCTTCGAGCAGCCGACCGGCGAGCTTGGCCGATGCAGCTGGGTTCAATTCGGCCAGCCGATCGCGCATGGCTGGGTCCATTAAGAAGGTCTGCGTGAGTTGCTGATAAACCCAGGGCTGCACCTGCCCTGTGGTGGCACTCCAGCCCATGGTGTTGGTGAGGTGGGCCTCGATCTGTCGAACGCCTTCGTAGCCGTGCTCGAGCATGGACTCATACCACTTGGGATTGAGCATGCGGGTGCGGGTCTCCAAGGCCACCTGCTCAGACAGCGTGCGAACCACGCCAGCACCGGTGGTCTGGTCGCCAATGTAAACCTGTGGATCGCGTCCACCTTTTGCTTTGCGTATGGCGCGGCTCACACCACCCAAGGTGTCGAAGTAGGTGTCGACCGTGGTCACGCCGACCTCGAGGGACTCGAGGTTCTGATAGGCCAGATCGACATGGGCCAGGGCCGACTGCAGCACCGCGGGCTGGCTGCTCGGCCGGCCATTGCGGCCATAGGCAAAGCCCTTACGGCGTGCATAGCAGTCGGCGAGCTCGTCTTCGTCCTGCCAGCAGCCCTGCTCAATCAGGTGGTTCACATTGGCTCCGTAGGCACCGTCGGCATTGCCAAAGACACGCAGGCTGGCGGTTTCAATATCGACACCGAACTTGGCCATGTGGGCCAGGGCATGCTTGCGAATGAAGTTCTGATCGGTGGGCTCTTCGGCCTCTGCGGCCAAGAAGGCGGCCTCGGCGAGCATGCGGATCTGCAGCGGCAAGAGGTCGCGGAAGATGCCCGAGAGGGTGACCAAGACATCCACACGTGGTCGGCCCAATTCTTGAAGTGGAATGAGACTCGCACCTGCCAGTCGCCCGAAGCTATCGAAGCGTGGCTTGGCACCCATGAGTGCCATGGCCTGGGCCAGTGGACCGCCCTCGGTCTTGAGGTTGTCGGTGCCCCAGAGCACCATGGCAATGGACTCTGGGAATGCATGGCCCAGGTCGGTGTGCTTCTCCAAAAGCCGCTCGGCCTGTCGCTGGCCATCGACCCATGCGAATCGACTCGGCATGCGGAAGGGATCGAATCCATGCAGATTGCGACCAGTGGGCAAGACCTCGGGGGTTCTCAAGAGATCGCCACCGGGCGCGGGGCGAACGAAGCCGCCATCGAGCGCATGAAGAAGTGAATCGAGTTCGTGATTGACCTGGAGCTCGCGATTGACACGCACCAGGAGTGTGGCCATCTGCTCGGCGCCCTCGAAGTCGCCCATGAGTTGGGTGGCCTTCTGTTGGGCGGCGGCATCGCCTGCAGTGCCCTTCGAATCGATGATGCAGTCGATGGCCTCGTTGACACGGGCATCGCTGACCATGGGCCGATGGGCCCGTGACATGGCGCGAAGAATGTCGCGGCGTTGATCGAGACTGGGCGTGCGGCCCAAGACATGCAGGCCCTGCGGAATGAGTGTGGTCTCCCACTCTTGCAACTGGGCTGCGAGCTGCAGCACCGCGGCATCAATGGCGTTGACTGCCTGGTGAATCTCTTCGGGTGCGCTCGCAGCGGTGTGCAGAGCGAGTGACTGATTGGCGGCAAAAGGCATCTCGATGGCCTGGGCCTGCTCGGCAATGACCACTCGAAGCGACTCGCGCTCAGCAAGATTGGCAGCACGCCCCTGCGCCTCGAGAATTTGTGAGATGGGCTCGAGCGAGCGCCAACGGTCGATGGTCTGCTTGAGTTCGGAGAGGCCGCGGTAGAGGCCTGCCTCGGTCACCGATGGAGTGAGGTAACTCAGGAGCGTGGCCGAGGAGCGGCGCTTGGCAATGGTGCCCTCGGACGGATTGTTCGACGCGTAGATGTAGAAGTTGGGCAGGTCTGCAATGAGGCGATCGGGCCAGCAGGCGCCCGAGCTTCCCGCCTGTTTGCCGGGCATGAATTCAAGGGCGCCGTGGGTGCCAAAGTGCACCACTGCATTCAACTCACGCCGCGTGCGCAGGTGGCGATAGAAGGCGGCGAATGCATGGGTGGGGGTGTGGCCCTGCTCGAAGAGCAGGCGCATGGGATCGCCCTCGTAGCCGAAGCCTGGCTGAACATAGAGATCGACATTGCCAAAGCTCATGCCCAGGAGGAAGAAGTTCTTGCCGTTGGTGAGTTGCTTGCCCGGTGCGCGGCCCCAGCAGGCCTCGATGTCGGCCAGATGGGTTTCCTCGCGAAGGTAGTCCGCCACGGGATAGGTGGCCAAGACATTGGCATCGCAGCCATGGTCTTGGCGATTGCCATTGAGCAGTGCCTCGCGAATGGCCGCGGGCGACTCGGGCATCTCGACCCCATAGCCTTTATCGCGAAGCGATTCGAGGGTGGCAAAGACCGATTCAAATACCGAGAGGTGGGCCGCCGTGCCTACACTGCCCCCATTGGGCGGGAAGTTGAAGACCACCAGGCCCACGCGACGCTCTTGGTGCGGAGTGCGGCGCAGTGAAACCAGCTTGGCCACACGGGCGGCGAGCATCTCGGCGCGATCGGGGCAGGAGACCATGTCCTGCGGTGAGCGAAGATTTTCAAAGCGGCAGCCGCGTGCACAGCCCTGGCAGGTTTGGCCTGCAGCGCCGGGGCGGCCACCAAAGACCATGGGGCCGGTGGCGCCATCGAGTTCGGGGATGGCCACCATGATGGTCGATTCAACGGGCATGAGGCCGCGGCCAGAAGCGCCCCAGTCGGCCAGCGACTGAAACTCCAGGGGGTGGGCTGCGAGATAGGGAACATCGAGCTTGGCGAGCATCTCTTCGGCCGCCTGTGCATCGTTGTAGGCCGGCCCGCCCACGAGCGAGAAGCCAGTGAGGGCCACCACGGCATCGACCGTGACTTGGTCTTGATTCATGAAGAAGGCCTCGATGGCGGGCCGGGCATCGAGGCCCATGGCAAAGGCAGGCACCACCGTGAGGCCCTTGGCCTCCAAGGCATCGATCACACCGTCGTAATGGGCTGTGTTTCCAGCCAACAGATACGAACGAAGAAGAAGCAGGCCCACGCGGGGCTTGTTAGAGCGCAGTCCTGGAAGGCCTTTGGACTGCGCAGCGATGCGGCCGGACATGCGCGGGTGATAGACACCGGTGTCGGGATACTCAACGGGCTCATTGACCACGAGTCGGCCGCGCCAATCGCTGCGCTCACCGCCGGCGTAGCGATTGATGAGCAAGCCTGCAAGGCTCTCCATGTTTTCATCGGAGCCACCAATCCAGTACTGCAGGCTTAAGAAATAAGCGCGAACGTCTTGGGCGGTGCCGGGAATGAAACGCAGAATCTTGGGCAGTCGACGCAGCATGCGCATCTGCGCTGCGCCGCCACCGGCCTTCACGCTTCGGCCCGAGGCGCCCTCTTCTGTGGATTCTTTCTGTCCACCGCGAAGCCGCTTGAGCAGAGCCAAGGGGCCGGTTGCAGGCTTGGACATATCGAAGCGCCCCATGTGGGTGAGCTTGACCACTTCGGGGGCCGACATGATGCAGACCAGTGCATCGAGTTTTTCACGCCGCTTCTTGAGGAGATCGATCACCGGCATGAAGTGGTCTTCGAGAAACAACATAGAGACCAAGACCACATGGGCCGACTCAATGGCCTCGCGACAGCGGCGCAGGGACTCGGCATCCGCACTGTATTCAGAGGCGGCATGCATCTCCACACGAAGACCGGGATGCCGCTTGGCCAGGCGGGCTGCGGCAGCGGCCGTGGCCGACGAGAGGTGGGTGTCCATGGTGACCACCACCAGTCGCATGGGGACCCCCACGGGTGCGTTCTGCGATGCGCTAGCGCGCATAGTGGGCCTTGGCCTCATAGAGTGTTTCTTTGGTGATCAGCGCAATGCCCCGATCGGTCGCGAAGCGCTCGGTGTTGGCCCGGGCCTTCTTGCGAACAAAGAAGGGAATCTTTCCAAGTTCGGCCTCGGCCTCTTTGGCCCACTGCGGCACGCCTGCAGTGGGCTGCGATGCCGAAACGCTCGTTGCGCCCGGCACCGATATTGGCGCGCCATCTGTCGCGGTCTTGGTTTTTTCGGCCACCGACTCGGCGCAATCGCCGAGCGGGGCATGGCCACCCAGGTGCGATGCACCGGCCGATTCGTTGAACTCGAAGTCGTCTCGGAACATTCCGATGAGGTGCTCTTCGAGCCCCATCATGAGCGGATGGACCCAGGTATCGAAGAGCACGTTGGCGCCTTCAAAGCCCATCTGCGGTGAGTAGCGGGCTGGGAAATCTTGGACATGCACGGGTGCGGAGATGACTGCACAGGGGATGCCCAGGCGCTTGGCAATGTGGCGCTCCATTTGGGTTCCCAAGACCAGATCGGGTGCGGCCTTGGCAATGGCGGCCTCGACCTCTAGGTAGTCATCGCTAATGAGAGGCTCGATCTCGAGGCTCTTGGCCAGGTCGCGAATATCGCGTGCGAACTCACGGCTGTAGCTGCCCAGGCCCACCACCTCGAAGCCCATCTCGGTGGCTGCGACTCGCGCAGCCGCCAGGGCGTGGGTGGCATCACCAAAAATAAACACGCGCTTGCCGGTGAGGTAGGTGGAGTCGACCGATGCCGAGTACCAAGAGGCCCTTGCACCGAAGGAGGCCCGTGCGAGTGTCACGGCCGTGTTGGCATCGAGATCGGCGAGCTCGGCCACCTCGCGAACAAAGTCTTCGGTGGCCTTCATGCCAATGGGGATGGCCGTGGTGTGGGGCTGCCCAAACATGCGCTTGAGATATGAGGCCACGCCATTGGCCGTCTCGGGATAGAGCACCACATTGAAGTCGGCCTCGGGCAGGCGCGCGAGGTCGCGGGGCCGGGCCTCCCAGGGCGCCACCACCGAGACCTCGACACCAATGGCCGCCAATAGGCGGCGAATCTCGGTGAGGTCGTCGCGGTGGCGAAAGCCCAGGGCCGTGGGGCCAAGAATATTGCAGCGGGGCGCGCGCAGTGGCACCTTGCACTCGGAGAACAAGGATGTGTTGTGGGTCCGACTGCCGTCGGCCTCGTTTTTAATGGCGAGCTGGCGAACGATTTGATAGAAGGTTTCGGAGGCGCCCCAGTTTTCTTTGCGCTGATAGGCAGGCAGTTCGAGTGGCACCACTGGGATGTCGAGTCCGAGTGCCTCGGCCAGGCCACCCGGGTCGTCCTGAATGAGCTCAGCCGTGCACGAGGCTCCCACCAAGAGGGCTTCGGGCTTGTGGCGTTCAACGGCCTCGCGGGCCGCCTTCTGAAACATCTCGGCCGTGTCTTTGCCCAGATCACGGGCCTGGAAGGTTGTGTAGGTAACCGGCGGGCGGCGGTTGCGACGCTCGATCATGGTGAAGAGAAGATCGGCGTAGGTATCGCCCTGCGGTGCATGCAAGACATAGTGGACACCTTGCATGGCCGTGGCCACGCGCATGGCGCCCACGTGAGGGGGACCCTCGTAAGTCCAGAGTGTGAGTTTCATAGGCCAGGCCTTCCCTTCTGCCAATCATGGGCAATGCGACTGCGTCGATCAAAGGGACGGGCAAAGAGGTTCGCCAGATCGGCGGCCTGCTCAAACCCATGCACAGGACTGAACACCAGTTCAATCGACCACTTGGTTGTGAAGCCTTCGGCTTCAAGCGGATTGGCCAGGCCCAACCCACAGACGATGAGGTCGGGCTTCATGGCACGACAACGATCGAGCTGTTTGGCAAGGTCTTGCCCCTCCGAAATCTGTACACCGCTTCCCTCGAGGGCTGCGAGCTCTTGGGCCATCAGGCCGCGATGCAAATAGGGCACACCCACTTCAAGGAGTTGCATGCCCAGTTCGCGATGAAGAAAACGCGCCAGTGGCAATTCCAGTTGCGAATCGGGGAAGAAGAAGACCCGCTTGCCTTTTAGAGCCTCGCGGGCGCGGCTGAGTGACTGCGTGGCGCGAGCGCGGCCTGGGGCACAGACATTCTCGACCAGGGTGGTGTCGACGTTGAATGCCGCAGCCGCAGATTCAAGCCAGGCCTGCGTGCCTTCGCCACCGAAGGGGAAGAGGCTGGGGATGTGGGTCAGCCCGCGGCCGACCAAGGCCTTGGCGGTGTCGGACAAAAACGGCTGGGCCAGCAGAAAGCGTGCATTGGGGTGAACAACGGGCATGCCGTTGGCGCGACGACCAGGCAGGCAGGCGACTCGGTCAATGCCCATGCGGGTGAGCGATTCAACGAGCTGGTCTTCGACCATGTCGGGAAGGCTGCCGACCACAATGAGCTCGACCCCCTGCTCGGAGACTTCGAGCTGGGGAACCAGGGCGGCCAGGCATGCATCCTCGCCCTGTGTGAAGGTGGTCTCGATGCCGCTGCCCGAGTAGTTGAGAATGCGCACCGCCGGGGAATGCCGCTGCGAGAGACGCTCGGCCGCGCGACTCAGATCGAGCTTGATCACTTCAGACGGGCAGGAGCCCACCAGAAAGAGCATGCGAATGTCGGGGCGACGCGAGAGCAGTTCCTCGACCACGCGATCGAGCTCGGTGTTGGCATCGGCCAATCCTGCAAGGTCGCGGTCATCGATGATGGCGGTGCCGAAGCGGGGCTCGGCGAAGATCATTACGCCCGCGGCGGATTGAATGAGATGGGCGCAGGTGCGTGAGCCCACCACCAGGAAGAAGGCATCTTGAATCTTGCGATGCAGCCAGATGATGCTGGTGAGGCCGCAGAAGACCGACTGCTGACCGCGCTCGCGAAGGATGGAATCTGCGGCCGTCTCAGAGCCACCCGATGTGGGCGCTGCAATGGGCTTCCAGTCGGGATCGGCATTGGCCGTTGGGGCCAGGGGGCTGCGAGCATTCATGCAAGGGCCTCCTGGCGCGCGAGGCGCAGCTTCCAGAGGAACTGACCGGCATTGATGACATAGGTGAAGTAGGCCGCAAGGGCGAGCCACATCTGCTGCTCGAAATTCAGCCACGCCTCGCCCTGGAACCAGGCCACGAGGTAGGCCGTGTGAAGGGCAATGACCAGCATGCTGAAGACGTCCTCCCAGAAGAAGGACTCGGCAAACAGGTATTGACCGAAGACCACCTTCTCCCAGATGGCGCCGGTGACCATGATGAGATAGAGCGTGGCCGTCTTGGCCACCACCGACCAGGCCGCCCATTCCAGGCCATCGCCAGTGAGAAGGTAGTGCACAACAAGCGCAAGACTGACGAGGAAGACGACGAACTGAACGGGCGCAAGACCGCCCTGCACAAGGGTCCAGGCGGATGTGTCTCGCCTGCGGCGCTGCTCCTCGGTATAGAGGAGTCGCGTACCAGCGGTCTGCTCTGGGGCGTGGGCCCAACCCGTCATCGGTGCGTCTCCATACATAAGAAGGTCCTTCCTGATCTGACTCTAGGACGGCACCTGTCAATTGTCAATTTTATTTGACATCAATTAAAGTTGACAAAGACAAAGGTTGAGCAGATAGTGGTCGACAGTCCCATCGAATGGGCGGATGATGTTGTCGAAGACTAGGGGAAACCCCATGAATGCAGGCCAACCCAAACCAAGAGAGTCCGAGGACTTTCTCTCCCTTCTCACCCGAGAAGTCATCCCTCGGCTTGCGGTGCTCGAGCGCGGCCAAGGCCCAGCCGGTAAGAGTTTGGAGGCGGGTGAAACCCTGTTAGAGCGGCTCTCCCAGGCCCTGTCTTTCGATCAATCCCACCCGCATTACGCCGACGTGGTTCGTCTGGCCGACCTTAGCCTGGGGCCCTCTTCCCCCGAATGCCTGGCCTTTGTTGAACAACGCATCGAACACGGGCTTCCGGTTGAGTCGGTCTTTCTCGAGTTGATTCAGCCCGCGGCCCGCCTGCTCGGTGAGCGCTGGGTCATGGACACTTGTAGCTTTGCCGATGTCACCATTGGGCTGTGGAATCTGCAGCGGGTCTTCAACGAACTCCTCGAGCGCTTTCACTCCGAACCCCATCCACGCGTTCCTTCCGGTGGCAGACCCGCCATCTTCCTCACTGGAATGCCCGGTGGCCAACACCGTTTGGGCCTGATGATGGTGGGCGCATTCTTTGCGCGCCAAGGATGGTCGGTGCAACTCCACGAGGCCACCGAGGAGCCCAACCTTCTTGAGGCGGCCGCACACTCGCAGAGCGAGCTCATTGGCCTCTCGATTGGCTCCGAGAACGAAATGAAATTGGCCGCCGCTTTTATACTTCGACTGCGCCAAATCTGCCGTCAGAAGAACAAAAATTACGTGCCCTTGATCATGATTGGTGGTCCCGCGGTCACACTCTTCCCCACGCTGGCCCAGCAGGCCGGCGCCGACCTCATCACCGGCGATGCGCCCCAGGCGGTTGCCGCCGCAGAGTCCCTTCTTCTTGCCAAGCGGAGCCTCCATGGGTCGGATTGAGGGCGCCCGCGGCGAGATTGCTGGCCTCGATGCGCAGGCCAGTGCGGCCTTGGTTGAGGCCGCGGCCGACCTCGCCCTAATACTCGATGCCAACGGCGTGGTGCGCGATGTTGCGGCCAGTGCCGAATCGTGGACAGCCCCATTCTTTCGTGACTGGATTGGCGCGAGCTGGGAGTCGTTGGTCACCACCGAGAGCCGGCCAAAGGTCCGCGAGATGCTCTCACTGGTGCAGGCTGGCGAGATCCACGCGCGCTGGCGGCATATCAATCAGCTCCAGCCCGATGGAAAAGAAATTCCGGTGCTCTTCTCGCTGGTGCGTGTGGGCAGCGATGGGCGCATGGTGGCCATTGGCCGCGATCTGCGCCCACTTGCCACGCTGCAGTCGCGTCTGGTCGAAGCGCAGCAGCACATGGAGAAGGACTACAGCCGGCTGCGCAGGCTCGAGCACGAATACCGCACCCTCTTTGATTTGGTGCGCGACCCCATCCTGGTGATTCGCGCGCGCACCCATGAAGTGATTGAGTGCAATCGGGCCGCGGGCTTCTTCTTTAACCGCGAACTCACTGCGCTCTCGGGAATGGTCTTCGATGACCTCATCGACAAGGCTTCCCTGCAGGCCGCGCAGCTATTGCTGCAGCAGGTCAACGGATCGGGCCGCGCCAGCGAGACCGAACTCAGCTATGGGCAAGGCAGCGCTCGAGCACGCACCGCGGTCTCTTGTCTGCGACAGGAATCCGAGACCGTCTTCTTGATTCGCGTGGAGCCACCCAGTGGCCTGCCCTCTGCAGCCGAAGATGCCTCTGTTTTGGAGGCCATGCACCGCATCAGCGATGGGCTGGTGATCACCGATGCCCGCGGCATTATTCGTCATGTGAATCCCGCATTCCTCGAGCAAATTCAGACGCCCCATGCCGGCCAGATTATTGGCGAATCACTCAACCGCTGGCTGGGCCGTGCCAACACCGATTTGCTGGTCATGATCAACAGCCTCGCGCAGGGCGGCAGTGTGCGGCTCTTCTCTACACAGCTGGTGAGCGAGTCGGGGCTGAGTGTTCCGGTGGAGCTCTCGGGTGTTTCGTTTAATTTGGGCCCCGAGACCATGCTTGGTTTTGTGGTGCGCGATGTCAATCGTCGACTCGATGTCTCCACTGAGCCCAATGCGCCCATGGGCCGCAGCGGCGCCGACCTTGCCGCTCTGGTGGGCCGCATGCCCTTGAAAGAGATTGTCGGCGAGACCGTCGATCTCATTGAGAAGCTCTGCATTGAGGCCGCGCTGAAGCTCACCAAAAACAATCGCGCCTCGGCGGCAGAGATGCTTGGCCTCTCGCGCCAGAGCCTCTATGTGAAGCTGCGGCGATTTGGCATTGAAGGGCCCGACGACGACGAGGAGTGAGGCAGAGGACTCACTGGCCGCGGCCGCTTCTGCTTCGCCCTCTTTTGTTGTTCTTGCACTGACTCGCCTGCGCAGTTCGTCGATTGGCTGGGGCCTCTGGCAATTGGCCGCATCGGTTCTGCCTGCGAATCCACCCAAGCACCTTCTCTTTGACAAGACCCTGGGCTCGGGCCGCGAGGCCGGCTTTGGACTTGCGCCCGGCCTGGACCACCAGGGCTACTTTGCCGCCTTCAATGACCGAGCGGCCGCCGAATCGTTCTTTGAGTCGGGCGAGCGTCTTGCCGCCTATGCGGCCCACGCCATTGAGACGGCTGTGTTTCTGCTCGCCCCCTACTCGGTTCGAGGCAGTTGGTCGGGCCACGGCCTCACAGCAAATCCCACACTTGCCGTGGCAGACGGCGAGCCACTCGCAGCCCTGACTCGGGCATCGATTCGTCCACACAAGGCGGCCTCGTTCTGGGCCCGTTCCCCCGCGGCCGAGGCCGATTTAAAGAATGCGCAGGGATGCCTGCTTGCGGCAGGCCTTGGCGAGGCGCCCCTGCTGCGGCAGGCGACATTCAGTGTCTGGGAGTCGGCTCAGGCCATGACCGACTACGCCCACAGCGGTGGTCACCACCAGGCCATTGCATCGGCCTATGCCAACGGGTTCTTCTCCGAGACCATGTTCGTTCGCTTTCGCATTCTGGCGTCACGGGGTCAGTGGCAAGGCAGCACCGTATGCATGCAAGAGGCCATGCATGCGTAGCCCCTCGGGTGGCGCTCAACGCAGTGTGATTGTGGTGGGCGCGGGTATGGGTGGCCTGGCCTGTGCCGTGGATCTTGCGCGCCAGGGCGTGGCCGTGGATCTCTTTGAATCCGCAGAGGCCCCCGGGGGCAAAATTCACCAACAACTCATTTCGCAGCGGCCCATTGATTCTGGCCCCACGGTGATCACCATGCCATGGGTCTTTGAAGACCTGCTGCATGCGGCCGGCAAGCGGCTGAGCGACTACGTGGAGTTGCAGCGACTGCCAATTCTTGCGCGCCATGCCTGGGATGCAGACCAGTGGTTCGATTTACACGACAACCCACAGGCCACCGAGCAGGCCATTGCGGAGTTCGCCGGTGGCGATGAGGCCGCCCGCTTCGTGCGCTTCTCGCAAGAGGCCAAAGCACTCTATACACGACTCGAATCGGGTTATATGCGATCGAGTCGGCCAAGCCTCTGGTCGATGAGCACCGACCTGGGGCCCGCGGGCCTGGCCTTGCTCACCAGCATTGGGCCCATGCAGAGTCTCTGGAAGAGCCTGGGCCGCCATTTCAAGGATGCTCGGCTGCGCCAGTTGTTTGCGCGCTATGCCACCTACTGCGGGGGCTCGCCCTGGCAGGCCCCGGCCACCTTGATGCTGATTGCCTACGTTGAAATGCGCGGTGTCTGGCAGGCCCGCGGTGGCATGCAGGCCCTGGGCAATGCAATGGCCAAGGCCGCCACCGACTTGGGTGCGCGGCTTCACTACTCAAAGGATGTGGTGGAGATACTGGTCAACAACGACCGCGCAAGCGGTGTTCGCCTGGCCAGTGGCGAGGAGCTGCACTGCGATGCGGTAGTCTTCACTGGCGATGTGGCTGCGCTCTACGAAGGCCTTCTGGGCAAGAAGGTGCGCAAGGCCGTTCGCGGCAAAGAAACACGGCCTCGGTCTCTGTCTGCACTCACTTGGGCCATGACGGCGAGCACCGATTGTCGACTCGACTTCCACAATGTATTTTTTCAGTCGCCCTATGAGCAGGAGTTCAAAGACATCTTCGATCGGGGCCGACTGCCAAGGCGCCCCACGATTTATGTCTGCGCCCAAGACCGTGGCCCAGTGAGTGCCACCACGCACCCCACTGGCATCGGCTCTGTGGGGCCACGCAACGGCGTAGCGGATGCGACTGCACAAGGCGATGAGCGCCTCTTTCTTTTAATCAATGCCCCCGCCAAAGGAGACGCCGGGGCGGCCTTTTCCAATCAGGAGTTCGATGCATGCACGAGCAGCGCCTTTTCTCACCTCTCACGCTGTGGCCTTCGGCTCGACCCGCACACCAGTCTCATGGCCTTGACCACCCCGGTGCAATTTCATCGGCGCTTTCCGGCCACGGGCGGCGCACTCTACGGCCGAGCACCCCACGGCTGGACCTCAGTCTTTCACAGGCCCTCGGCCCAATCGGAACTGCCGGGGCTCTTCCTGGCGGGGGGCAGCGTGCATCCGGGCGCGGGGGTTCCAATGGCAGCGCTCTCGGGTCGACTGGCGGCCGCAACCCTGATGGCACACCTCGATTCGATCAGTTCGTCGAGCCGGGTGGTTATCTCTGGTGGTATGTCGATGGGCTGAGTGACTGCGGTCAGCATGGCATCACCATCATTGCCTTTGTTGGCAGTGTCTTCTCGCCCTACTACCACTGGGCTGGGGCAGACCATGGCAAGGCCGACCCCAACAACCATGTTTGTTTGAATGTTGCGCTCTATTCACCGGGCCAATCGCGCTGGTGCATGACCGAGCGCAGTGCCCGTTTTATGTCCCGCGATGCCCAGCATTTTCAGATTGGCCCCAGCCAGTTGCAGTGGACCGGGCGCGAGCTTCTGATTGATGTAGATGAATGGTCGGTGCCCATTCCGAGAAAGGTCCGCGGCCAGATTCGACTCAGCGCCGATCGCTTCTTTCACTACCAGCAGAACATCGATGCCAATGGGCGGCACCGCTGGGGGCCACTTGCACCGAAGGCCCGCATCTCGGTTGACTTCGAGTCACCCAGACTGCGCTGGGAGGGCCATGGCTATCTCGACTCCAACGAGGGCGACGAGCCCATCCACGTGCCTTTCCATGAGTGGGACTGGTCACGCGCAGAACTGAAAGACGGCAGTGTGGCCGTGACCTACGATGTTCGCGACCGCGCCATGACGCAGGCCGCCGCCCATGAGAGTTCGCGGCTAATTACTGCGCGGTTTCATCCCAACGGAGAGGTGAGCGAGTTTGCGCTGGGCCCGCGTCAGAAAATGCCGAGGGGCCTCTGGGGCGTGGACCACTCGATTCGCTCGGACCCCAATGCCGCGGCACCGCGTCCTCTGAAGTCACTCGAAGACACGCCCTTCTACATGCGATCGGTGGTGGAGCAGACCCTGTTGGGCGAGACGGTGCAGGCCTTTCACGAGACCCTGCACCTGCCAAGGGTTCGATCAGGTGTTGTGCGTTGGATGCTGCCCTGGCGCATGCCCCGACGCATATAGCGACTTGGCAATGCGCTCGCGCTCGGCGAGCGTAATGAAGAGATCGACCATCCAGCCGGCTTTTTCCTCGACCGTTCGCGGCGGAATGACACGCATGCTCACGCCGGCGGCCTCGACCAAAAATCGAATGGCCGGGAGCGGCGTGTGGCCACGCGGCATCTTTGGTGCCAGCAGAATAGATGGCACGCTCTGCGCAAGCCGCTGAAGCTTGCGAAGGCCTGGCACCACGGCACGGCGATCGACTGTATTGCAATCGACGCGACGAATCTCGCGGCCGATATCTGCATAAATATGGCGCGCGGCCAATATGGCGGGCCGGCAGCCCCGGGGCAGGAAACAGACCCCCTCTTCGGCGCGGCTGTAGAGCTCATCTGCGGCGAGCAGTAAACGCTGGGTGACACGGCCAATGCCGTCACCTGCTTGGGGCTGTGCAAGCCATGCATCGGGATCCACGCCCTCTTCGCGAAGCCACTGGCGTGGCAGATAGAGCCTGCCCATGCGGGCGTCTTCGCCCACATCGCGGGCAATGTTGGTGAGTTGCATGGCCACACCGAGTTCGCAGGCGCGGGCCATTGCGCGGGCCTCGCGCACGCCCATGATGAGCGCCATCATGGCCCCCACGGTGCCTGCCACTCGTGCGCCGTAATCGTGAACGTCTTCCAAGGTTTCGTAGCGCTTGCCCTCGGCATCCCACTCAAAGCCCTCGAGCAAGGCCAGCGGCAGGCGACGCGGAAGACGATGCTCGCGCACCACACGGGCAAAGCCCTGATCGGCCGCAATAGGAAATGGCCGCTCGGAGTAGATGGCATCGAGTCGCGCGTGGAGTTCGCGCATGACCTCGGGGCTGGCGCCGGATTGGTCGACTGCATCGTCCGCCACTCGGCAGAAGGCATAGAGGTCGACCGCGGCGGCACGAATGCGCGCGGGCAGCAGCCGCGAGGCGGCAAAGAATGTCTTGGAGCCATCGCGCATGAGCGCATCTTGCGGCGGCTGCGCAGGGCCGCGGGTGTCTTGCGCAGAGGCGTTGGTGTCTAGACGCACACAGGCACCAGAGAGTCGAAGGCCTTGGCCGAGGTGAGCACCCCCGGTATGCCCGCGCCGGGATGGGTGCCGGCCCCCACAAGGTAGAGGCCTTTGACATCTTCGCTGCGGTTGTGGGGACGAAACCATGCACTCTGCAAGAGCCTGGGCTCCATGCCAAAGGCCGCACCCTTGAATGACAAGTACCGCGATTCGAAGTCGGGCGGAGCCACCACCTTAGACGTAACAATGCTGGCTGAGAGGCCGGGCAGAAGGGTGTCTTCCAGGTGCTTTTGAATGCGGAGTCGATAGGGCTCGCTCATGGCGCTCCAATCGATATTGGCATCGAGGTGGGGCACGGGCGAGAGCACATAGAAGGTGTCGCAGCCATTGGGGGCCAGGCTGGGGTCGGTGGCGGTGGGCCGATGCAAGTAAAGGCTGAAATCCTCGGACAAGACTTTGCGCTCGAAGATGTCGTTGAGCAGGCCCTCGTAGCGTGGGCCCATGAGAATCATGTGGTGGGGCAGAGCATCGTAGCGACGCCGTGTGCCGAAGTACCAAACGAAGAGGCCCATGGAATAGTTCGACTTCTGCACCTTGCGGTCTGTCCAGACGGTGCGCTCGGTGCCCGCGAGTGCCGTCTGGTATGTCCAGGCGGCATCGGCATTCGAGACCACCATATCGGCCTCGATGCGCTCGCCGCTCTTGAGCGTGACGCCCCTGGCGCGGCCCGACTCGACCACAATTCGATCGACCTCGGCCGAGAGCCGCAATTCACCGCCGACTCGCTTGAGCAGGCGAACCATGGCACTGACAATGGCGCCCGTGCCGCCCATGGCCGAGTGCACCCCAAAGCGGCGCTCGAGCGATGCAATTAGGCTGTAGACACAGGTGACATTCGTTGGATTCCCGCCGATGAGCAGTGGGTGAAAGCTAAAGACTTGTTGAAGCTTGTGGCTCTTGAAGTGACGCCGGGCCATGGTGAGGATGGACTCCCAGGCACGCATTCGAAGCATGGAAGGCACCGCACGGAGTAGATCTGGAATGGTCTCGAAAGGGGCGGTGCCGAGTTCTTGGTATCCCAACTCGTAACAGCGCTCGGCCTCTCTCATGAAGTTGTCGTAGCCTGCGAGATCGTCGGCCGAGACCCGGGCCACCTCGGCGCGCATGCGCTCGGCATCGCCCCAGTAGTCGAAGTGGCTGCCGTCGTGAAAGCGAATTCGGTAGAAGGGTGACATGGGCCGAAGGTCGACCTCGTCGTGGAAGTTTGCACCCGCCAACTCAAAGAGCTCTTCGAGCAAAAAGGGCGCGGTGATAATGGTGGGGCCGGCATCGAAGGTGAAGCCATCTTGCTCGTAGACCACTGCTCGGCCACCCGGGGTGTCGAGCCGCTCGAGGACGGTGACGCGGTAGCCCTTGACGCAGAGCCGAATGGCGGCGGCCAGGCCGCCAAAGCCGCTGCCAATGACCACTGCCCGGCCGCCGGTGCGCACCCCTGCGGTATCGCCCAATCCTGCTCTCACGGTGCCCTCTCTTTTCGCGCTTGGCCTTGCTTGAAGTGTAACTTGCAATTGACGCTAGCAAATGTCAAGAGGAAAATGCAGGAATGGCAGCCCTCACCCGTCCGAATCTCTTCGCTTTCACTGAGCTGCTCAAGCCCATTACCTGGTTTCCGCCCATGTGGGCCTTTGCCTGCGGGGTGGTGGCCTCGGGCGTGCCGATTGCCGAGCAGATTGAACTGGTGGTCTGGGGCATTGTGCTGGCCGGCCCCATGGTCTGCGCCACCAGCCAGGCCGTCAACGATTGGTTCGATCGGCATGTGGATGCCATCAACGAGCCCAACCGGCCCATCCCATCGGGGCGCATCCCCGGCCGCTGGGGCCTCTACATTGCCATTGTCTGGACAGGACTCTCGCTGGTGGTGGCCACGCAGTTGGGCCCCTGGGGGTTTCTCGCTGCACTGCTGGGTCTGCTGCTGGCCTGGGCCTACTCCATGCCGCCCATTCGGCTCAAACAAAACGGCTGGTTTGGCAACCTGGCCTGCGGCATTTCTTATGAAGGCCTGGCCTGGATCACCGGCGCGGCAGTAATGGCTGGCGGGGCCCTGCCCGATGCGCGCTCAATTGCCCTGGCGCTGCTCTACAGCGTGGGGGCCCACGGCATCATGACCCTCAACGACTTCAAATCCATTGCCGGCGATCGCCGCATGGCCATTCGCTCGCTGCCTGTGCAGCTCGGTGAAGGCAATGCCGCCAAGACCGCCTGCTGGATCATGGCCCTGCCCCAACTCGTGGTGGTGGCACTTTTATGGAATTGGGGCGCACCGTTTTACGCCCTGGCCGTGGCCGGCCTGATCGTGGGCCAGCTCTTTCTTATGCGTTATTTCATCGCCGCACCGATTGACCGCGCTCTTTTCTACAGCGGCTTTGGTGTGCCTTTGTTTGTCAGCGGAATGATGGTCAGTGCCTTCGCGTTGCGAAGCCTTCACTGATTCATAGGGGGAAGACCATGCAGGCATCCAGACATGCGAGCAACAAGGGATTTGGCTGGCTTGATATTGCAAGGCTCGGCCTGGTGCAGGCCTGCATTGGTGCGGTGGTGGTGCTGGCCACCTCTACATTGAATCGGGTGATGGTCGTTGAACTGGGCCTGGCCGCGGTGTTGCCTGGTGCACTGGTGGCCATGCACTACGTGGTGCAGCTGCTGCGACCCCGCATGGGCTTTGGTGCAGACCAGACCGGCCGTTGCACACCATGGATTGTGGGTGGCATGGCCATACTCGCCAGCGGTGGTTGGCTTGCAAGTCTGGGCACCAGCATCATGGGCGACTCACCGAGCATGGGCCTTGCTGTGGTGACCCTTGGCTTCGCACTCATTGGTGTGGGTGTGAGTGCCTGTGGCACCTCGGTGCTCACCCTCTTGGCCAAGCGCACCAATGAGCGGCGTCGTGCGGGTGCGGCCACCCTGGTCTGGATGATGATGATTGCCGGCTTTGCCATTACCGCGGGTGTGGCCGGTGCACTGCTCGACCCCTTCTCGCCCGAGCGGCTTCTGGCTGTGGCCGGTGGCGTTACCCTGGGTGCATTCATTCTCACGGCCGTGGTGATCTTTGGTCTTGAGTCTCGCGGCGGGCCACTTCCCGCGGTGACACAAGAGGCCGGTGTTTATCTTGATCAACCCAGTCGCTTTCGCGAGGCCCTTCGCAGTGTGCTCTCCGAGCCCAGCACCCGGCAGTTCACCTGGTTTGTTGGCATCTCCATGCTGGCCTTCAGCACGCAAGACCTCATTCTTGAGCCCTTCGCGGGCATTGTCTTTGGCTACACGCCGGGTGAGTCCACACAACTCTCGGGCACCCAGCATGCGGGTGTGCTCGCAGGAATGATTCTCGTGGCCTTGGCCGGCAGTGGCTATGTCTTCGGACGGCGGTTGGGCTCACTGCGGTTTTGGACGGTCTCGGGCTGCATTGCCTCGGCCGTGGCCCTCTGCGGCCTCTCGATTGGTGGGCAGGTGGGCATGGGCTGGCCCCTGGCACTCAATGTGTTTTTGTTGGGCTTGGCCAATGGGGCCTTCTCGATTGCGGCCATTGCCTCGATGATGCGTTTGGCCGGTGAGGGACAGGCCAAGCGCGAGGGCACTCGCATGGGTCTCTGGGGTGCCGCACAGGCATTGGCCTTCGGGCTTGGTGGCCTTCTGGGCACCAGCCTCTCTGACATTGCTCGATTCTTTATGGATTCACCGGGGGCTGCCTACGGGCTGGTGTTTGCATTCGAGGCCCTGCTCTTTTTGGTGGCTGCACAACTTGGCCGCGGCATTGCCGAGCCACAGGCCATTGCCGCCAACGAACTTCCACACGATGCCCAATGCCAGGACCTGTCATTGGCCTCCCCTTCACAGCGCGCTTGATCCCATTGAGGAGACTGAAATGACTGACTACGATGCAGTGGTGGTGGGCGGAGGCCCCGCCGGTGCCACCGCCGCCGACGACTTGGCGCGCGCGGGCATTCGCGTTCTGATGCTCGATCGGGCCGGGCGCATCAAGCCCTGTGGTGGCGCCATTCCGCCGCGTGCCATTCGCGACTTCCAGATTCCCGATGAAATGCTCGTGGCAAAGATCAACTGTGCGCGCATGGTCTCGCCCACTGACCAACGCGTGGACATTCCCATTGAGAACGGCTATGTGGGCATGGTCGATCGCGAGCACTTCGATGAGTGGCTGCGGCAACGGGCCGTGTCGCATGGGGCCGAGCGCATCGACGGCAAGTTCGAGCGCATTGATGCCATGGATGCCCAGGGCTTTAGCCGAGTGCATTTCTTAGTCGAAGACGCGGGCAGCCCCAGTCTTCAGAGTGTGCGGGCGCGTTTTGTGATTGGTGCCGACGGCGCGAAGTCCAAGGTGGCCGAGCAGGCCATTGCCCGATCGAACGAGGGCAAGTTTGTCTTTGCCTACCACGAGATTCTTCGCACCCCCGACCCCATTGCACTCAAGGCGGCCGAGTCCGACTACGACCCGGTTCGGTGCGATGTGATCTATAACGGTCTCATCTCGCCCGACTTCTATGGCTGGGTCTTTCCCCATGGAAATTATTTAAGTGTTGGCACGGGCAGCATGGACAAGGGCTTCTCGCTTCGTGGGGCCACGGCGCAGCTGCGTCGCATGGCGGGCCTCGATCGCGCTGAGGTGATTCGCCGCGAGGGCGCGCCCATTCCACTCAAGCCCCTGCCCATCTGGGACAACGGCCGCAATGTGGTGCTTGCTGGCGATGCATCCGGCGTGGTGGCCCCGGCCTCTGGCGAGGGCATTTATTACGCCCTGCTCGGTGGACGCTTGGCGGCCGATGCCGTGGCCGAGAGTCTTCGCACGGGCGATGCGCGTGTACTGGCCAAGGCCCGAAAGATCTTCATGAAGGAGCATGGCCGCGTCTTCTGGGTGTTGGGCCTGCTGCAACGCTTCTGGTACGGCAGCGACAAGCGGCGTGAGCAGTTTGTGAAAATCTGCAAAGATCGCGACGTGCAGCAGATTACCTTTGACTCCTACATGAACAAACGACTCGTTCGCCGCAAGCCCATGGCCCACCTGAGAATTTTTGTGAAGGATGTGGCCCACCTGCTTGGCTTTGCCCGTGCATGAGTGAACGTGCACGTGTTGTTCTAGTCGCTTCTTTCCTGGCCGTTCTCACCGCTGGAATTGGCGGTGGCCTCACCATCCTCGATGAGTGGTACTACGGGCTCAACCAGCCGTGGTTCAAGCCGCCCGACTGGGCATTCGGACCCGCATGGACCATTCTCTTTGGACTCATGGCGTGGTCGGGGGTGCTCAGTTGGAGTGCAGCGGCCGATCGGCCGGCCTTGCGCAAGCAGTTGCTGGTGCTGTGGTTGGCCAATGCGCTCTTCAACATTGGCTGGAGCCTGCTGTTTTTCTATATGCAGCGGCCCGACCTGGCCCTGGCCGAGGTGCCCCTGCTTTGGTTATCGGTGTTGCTGCTGATTCTTCACAATCGGGGCTACTGCCCGAAGGCCGCCATGCTGCTGTGGCCTTACCTGGCCTGGGTGACCTTGGCCAGTGCAATCAACGCGGGCGTGGTGGTGTTGAATTAGCGGGAGCCGTATCGGCGGAGGTATCGCGAAAAGCTCTTAGCACCGCATTGATGCGGGTCTGGTAACGAGGAGAAGACGAACCTACTCGTCGAGCCCGTCGGGAATGGCCAGGGCTTTTTGAACACTGCCCTTGGCGGCCATGGCCCGAATCGGCCCAAGATTGGACCATCCCCCATTTGAATGTGGTGACCAAGCAAAAACCTGCTTGACTGTATCTCATTTGAGATACATTATTGCAGGGATGGAGGATTCAAACCATGGCTCATTCCAAGATGTTGCATGTGCGTGTAGACGACGAAATAAAGACGCAGGCGGGCGAGACACTGGCGACCATGGGTCTCACCGTGTCGGATGCCGTACGCATTCTGCTCAAGCGCGTGGTCAACGATCAGGCCTTCCCACTGGAGTTGAAGGTGCCCAACACGCAAACCCGTGTAGCGATGGAAGAAGCTCGCGCGATGGCCAAGACACGTGCCGCCCGTTTTGATTCTGCAGACGCCCTGATCGATGACCTCGAGAAAGCTCGCAAGCAGTAAGCGGGCCCTGCCGCCCAGAGCGTGCGACTACACCAAGACGTTCTTCAAAGACTGGGAGAGCCTCTCGCGTTCGGGCCGCTACGACCTGAAGCGCCTAAAAGAGGCCATGTTGCTGCTAATCAGTAACGATGCTCCACTGGGGCCCGAATGGCTAGACCACCCCCTCAGGGGAGACTGGGCTGACCACCGCGAGTGCCATATTGGCGGCGACTTCCTGCTCATTTACCGTCTTGAGGGCAATGTCATCACCTTCGTTCGGGCGGGCACGCACTCTGAATTGTACGAGGAGTGATCTGTGGCAGTTGAGTTCTAGCGGTTGCGCTTCACCCACTCCCGCCCCCACTCCAGCCAGGCCTCCAGAATCATGACCATGGCGAAGGTGTCGAACTCGCAGCAGCGCAGCAAGGCCCACTCGATGCTGTGCCGCCCCTCAGGCGTGGTGGTGTTGAATTGGCTTTACTGAGGAACCTTCTCTACAAGGCGGCCGCTAACATATTTGTGCAAGACGCTCGCAATAAGCGTCTGATAGGGGAGCCCCTCTTGGAGCGCCCTCGCCTGGAGCCCCGCAAGATCAAGAGACGATATTCTTATATTTACGCGACGATCCTTTAATGCTGTTGCGTGAGCAGCAACCCGATACGCCTCCAGTTCTCGCTTGGTGGCAACCGACCTGAAGGCTCCGCCATCGAAGTCGCGAAGAACTTCTTTCTCTTCCTTAGTGAGTCGGGCCATATCGCTTTGTCCTTTCTGCATATTCCTGCGTTGCCTTTCGGCTGGGGATGATGGTCTTTAGAAAATAGTAATACTGTTCCTCAACCACTGGGACGAGGTACACGTAGTGATCGACCTCCACCAACAAGAGTCGCTGGTTGGGATAGCGACTCGAGTTTGGATGAATTCGAATGTCTAGCAAACCGCCTTCCTGTATAGCAACCACCACTCGCTCGAACCCTGTCCCTCTCTGCGAGAGAAGTTGTTCGTTCTTGTCTGCGTTCCAGTGAAATGCCTTCAAGGTAAGAATGTATCGCACTGTGTGCCTTTTGTCATCAGCTTGTGGTCTACTGATTCTTGCCTATCCAGGCCTGGGTGACTATTAGACATACGAGTGCACGCTGGCGAGAACCTTGCAGCCCGTCCCCACCCGCCCGAGCCACCCTACCCCTCCCGCCCCCAATCCAGCCAGGCCTCTAGGATCATGACCATGGCAAAGGTGTCGAGCTCGCAGTAGCGCAGCAAGGCCTGCTCGATGCTGTGCCGCTCCTCGGGCGTGATGTCCTCGAACTGCAGTCGCGCATAGGCCATGGCCGCGGCCCCACCCTCGGCAATCTCCACATCCTGGGCTGCGGTGTTCTCGCCCAGCATCTGCTCGGCCAAGCCCCTTAAGCGCTGGTAGGGGTCAAGCAGTTCGCCCGTTGTCGCATCGCGCTCTACCCAGGCAAAGCCCTGCCTGAAATTGAGCGATGCAATCTGCTCGCCATAAATTGGCTGCTCGTACTTCCTCTGCACGAACTGCGAGCTCGCCATCACCGCGGGCAGCACCTTCTTGATGGACGTGCGCCCATGGGTCTGCGGGTGGAAGTAGGCCTTGAGCGCCAGCTTGTTGAGATCGATCATGTCGCGCGGCCCACCGGTGGTGATCTCGTCGATGAATGCCACCAAGGCATCGCGATCGGCCGGCACCAGCCCTTGCTGCGCAAGCTCCTCGGACATGAGCTGCCTGCGCACATGCACAAGAATGGTGTTCTCGTGCGCCGCCCACCGAAAGATGCTGCCCTTGTCTTGGCCCAGGGCCTCTCGCAGCGCGCGCACAAACTCAAAGTTGGGGAAGACCCCGGGCTGTGCGAGCAGTGCCTGGCTGCGGTGCTCAATGCGGCCATCGGCATGCATGACATGGTGCGAGAACTGAAAGGCCACCGACTCATACGGCCGCATGCCTGCAAAGAAGGGCAAGGCCACGGTGCAGGTCTCAAAGTCGATGAGGTGATAGGGGTAGCACCAGCTCTGCCGCTGCTGCTCGAAGACATCGGCATCGAAGTAAAAACCACCACGGTCTTGCTCGGCCGGGATGCCCAGCACCTGCAGCCTGCGCCGGCCGCTGTGGCTCAAGCCCTGGGCATCGTCTTGCCCGCCGCCAAGGTCTTCTTCGGTGACCTGGCCCATGCGCACCACCCCCTGGGCCAACAGTTTGTCCTTGCCACGGAAGTTCCAGATGTCGAGCACCGTGCCCGCATCGACTTGTGCGCGGGTGAGGCCCGCGGCCTCGAGCAGGCAGTCGTGGTAACCACTGCGAAGGGCAGCAGGAGCAGCGCCGGCAGCTCCTTCATAACCGCCTGCCACCTCCCCCGTCACCCGGCCCTCGCGAAACTCACAATGCGCGCAACCACTGTGAAGAATGGGCGGGATCTTTTCATCGCGCGCACAGGCCTGGGCCCAGCGGGCAGCCGCCTGGGGAAGAAGATCTTGCGGGCCGCCTTGGCTGCCAGGGTAGGCCAGCGGCGCATTGAGCACGGCCTCGATGTATTCATCGACGGGCACCAAGCTCAAGAGCGCCTGGCTCTGCGCCACCTTCTGGGCGGCCTCTTCGGAGTGGATGACCTGAACCGACCTGCCCTCGCGCCGAATCTTGAAGCACTGATTTAAGCCCGACACCGGTGCGGCCTGCGCCTTGTTGGGCATGAGCAAAAAACCGCGCAATGTGGCCTGCGGCATGGCCTGGCTCACCACATACCGCTGAAAGGCAATGTCTTGTATGTAGGGCAGCATGCCGCTGGTGATGTCACCGCGCTTGCCCACTATGTTTGGCTCATCGGAGTCATAGGACTTGGCCTTGACCTCGATGAGGTCGATGTTGTTGCCCTGTTTGACCAGCACATCCACACGCACCAGCAGGCCCCCATGGGCAATGGCGGGCTCAAAGAGCACCACCTGCTCATGCGCATTGAGCAGGGCCTGGGTGCGGGCCAGGGCCTCTGCATTGCTGCGCTCGGTGACCTCGATGCCGCCTGGGTAGCGCATGGTGGCCATGCTCCCCACCTGAAAGCCCCCATCGGCCAAGGCCTGCATGAAGGTGTCTTCGGACATGAGGTTGCGATAGACCGATTCCTTGCCCGTGTAGAAGAGCTTGGTGGGGCAGTCCACCGCGAGCTTG
>VGHN01000007.1 GCA_016868255.1 Betaproteobacteria bacterium | reverse complement strand
TGCCAATTCCAGCAGAGCCGAAATTCAATTGACCCGGTTTGCTTTTTGCAAGTGCGACCAACTCTTTGACATTTTTCGCAGGCACAGCCGGGTGGACCACAAGGACCTGGGGGCCGCTGGCAAGATTGGTAATCGGCACGAGGTCTTTTTTAGCATCAAAAGGCATCTTCGCGTACATGTGGGGATTCACCGTCACAATACTTCCGGAGGTCACCAGAATCGTATAGCCATCGGCAGGAGATTTCGCGACCGCATCGGCGCCGATATTGCCGCCCGCACCACTACGGTTTTCAACCACAACCGGCTGGCCCCAGGCAGCTGATAATTTCTGGGCGACGAGCCGGGCTACGATGTCAGTGGCGCCGCCTGCGACAAACGGAACGATGAGTCTTACGGGCTTATTGGGAAAGGCCTGAGCCATAGCTTTAGGCGCAAAGCCTGCAGCCATCATGGTGGTTGCCGCTGCGGCAATCAGTGCGCGCCGGGCATTGAACCGGGTGTTAGTAGTCATGAATGTCTCCTTCTAGTTGAGGTAAGAGTGCTTCTGAGTTTGCTGCAAAACATGCGGCGATGGGTACTGGGGATAATGCCCAGTGGTCCCGCCGCGGATCCGACTCGGAGTGAACACCACCCGAGTGACGAATTTGGAGCAGCCCTGCGCGAATATCCCACGGAGCAAGATGAAAGCCAGCAAAGGCATCGAGCCGCCCACAGGCGACCCAGGCCAGATCAATGGCCATGGCACCACTGCGGCGCACACCACCATACTGCTGTAACTGATGGGTCAGCCACTGACCGAACTGAGGCATCCAGACGCTGCTGGGCTTGGGAGTTACCACTGCCAGAAGGCCGCGCATACGGCTTGCGCAATCACTGACCCGCTGCGGCTCGCCATTGAGCGTGGTGGGGTGGCTCACCTGCGTGGCAAAGCATTCGTTGCGGTTGGGGTCAAACGTGATGCCCATCAGCGCTTCTTCGTGCCCATCGCTATGCACCTGGCTGAGTGAAATCACAGTGGCAAAGTGGGGAATGCCTTTGACATAGTTGGCGCTGCCATCAATTGGATCCACGTGCCAGATCAGGCTTGAGGCGTTCGACGTGTTGAATTCGCTTGGCGCATTCGGCGCAATTGAACCATTGGGTGCGCTTGGCGGTTCAGTCTGGCGGGCGGCATCCCCTGTGCTTGTGAAGGCTGTTGCGCGGGAGTCCGCGCCGGCTGACTCTTCCCCGCAAAACTGGGTGCCGGGTGCAATATTGGCTAAGCCTTCGCGAATGAACTCTTCGATTTCTAGATCGACATCGCTGGCCCAGTCGCCCTGGCCTTTTTCAATAAACTTGCCCCGGCTGCGCACACGGTCTGCAGCGCGCAAGGCCGCTTCTTTAGCCAGCGCGCAGGTGTCTGACAGCCAATGCGTGGGAAGGACGATCGCGTTGGTCATGCGGTCGCTTTGCTCATAAGCCAACTTTATTCATGTGCCCGCTTTGCTCAGGTGGCTGCGAATGATCATGCGATCGCTTTGATCTGTAAAATCAGGGCGTCTGAAATCTCAACGCCTTCGGCTTTTGCGCGCTGCTCAAGGGCAAATCGGCGTTCACCGGGCACGCGCACTTCACTGTCTTGCAGAATGAAACTCAGCAAGGCTTCTAAGCGGTTCTCATATACGGCGTTGCCAGCTAAGCCCTGTAGGTTAATGCCAATAAACGCCTGGCCCAGCTTGGGTTTGTTTCCCGCATCAACAAAGAATGAATCGGCTTCAGCACCAAACTGTGAACCTGTGAGTGCGGTCACCATCACTTCGACCATCAAGGCCAGCATTGCGCCCTTCACACCGCCCATGGGCATCATCATGCCGGCCAGCGCGGCTTTGGCATCGGTGGTGGGGTTGCCTTGCCCATCTAATGCCCAGCCCAACGGAATCGCCTTGCCCTCTTTAGCGGCGACCATAATCTTGCCGCGGGCCACTTCAGATAACGAAAGGTCAATCAGCACCGGACTTGCATTTTTTCGGGGGAAGATGGCCGCAATGGGGTTCGTGCCAAAAGTGCTGCGTTTGCCGCCCCATGCCGGCATCGCGGCCGGTGAGTTGCCCATGGCAATGCCGACTAATCCTGCCTGGCCCAGTGCCAGCAGATGGTTGCCGGCCACACCGAAATGGTGGCTGTTCGTGACCGCTGCAATGGCAATGCCGGTGGCGGCTGCTTTTTCAGTCACCACACGAATCGCTTGGTCACAGGCGGGGAAGGCAAAGCCATCGTTGGCATCAATCAATGCGCTCGAGGCCAGCTGATTCACCACCGTGGGCACCGCCTGCGGGTTCACACGCTGGTGACGCACATGCGCCAGATACATGGGCACGCGCGAAATGCCGTGGGAAGCAATGCCTTGCGATTCTGCAACTACTAAAGCGGCCACTGTGGGCACCGCCTGTGCCTTTGAAACGCCGGCACGTAGAAATGCATCCACACACACATCATGTAAGTCGTTAAGCTGGATTTTCATCAGGCACTCTAAAAGAATTGTTCAACACGTTCTGCAATCAGGGAAGACACACGCTCATTGGCTTCTTGCGTCAGGCCCGCAATATGCGGGGTCAGCAGCAGGCCGGGCAGGCTGGCGGTGTCTTGCGGAAACACCCCTGCGCCGAGTGGCTCGCTATCAAACACATCCAACGCCGCACCGCGCAGCTGGTTCGCGGTGAGCGCGCGCACTACCGCAGCCTCATCCACCACGCCGCCCCGAGCCGTGTTAATCAGCACAGCGGTGGGCTTCATTAGCGCCAGTTTTTCTGCATTGATCAGATTGCGTGTCTGCGGTGTGAGCGGTACATGCAGGCTCACCACATCGGCCGCTGCCAGCAGGCTCTCCAGCTTGGCGTGGCGTGTTGCGCCATGTGCGGCAAAGGCGGGGTCATTTTCGGGGAGCGCCGGATCAAAGGCGGCAATCGACATGCCAAAGGGGCGCGCCAGGTCCGCCACCAGGCGGCCAATAAATCCAAAGCCCACCAGGCCCATGGTGCGGTTCTCAATCTCTAGGCCATTGGAGAACGCTAAGCGCGGCCACTTTCCGGCAGCAACGGGTGCCGTGGCCGTGAACGCGCCGCGCGCCAGCATTAAGGCGGCGCCCATCACATATTCAGCCACCGCGCGCGCGTTGGCGCCAGTTGCGGGGATGACCTGGATGTTGCCCGCTTTGCAGGCCACCAGATCGATATTGTCCAGGCCTACCCCCAGGCGGCCCACCACACGCACCTTGGGCGCGTTGGCCAGCAGGGCGGCGTTGACCTGGGTGCGGTTGCGCACAATCAGGCCGTCCGCATCGGCCAGGGCCTTGGCCAGGTCTTGGGGGTTGTCGACCAGCGTGGGTTCGTAGCGCACGCTGAATTTTTTCGCCAGCCGTTCAACGGCAGGCGCGTCCATAAATTCGGAGATCACAATGTGAGGCATGGTAAGTGGTGCCGACCCACCGGAAGGCGGGTGGTCTTTCAGAAATTTTGAGAGAGGACATCTTAGGTCGATCCGCTGGGCTAAGTCAACTATATGAGTTGTATCTCCGGTCGATTTTTTTGTTATGCTTTTCCTATGAACACCATGAACGACGGGTTTTCCCAAAGAGGACCGCTCTACCGATCCGTGCAGCGCCAGATCCTGGATGCGCTTGCGCGGGGGGAGTGGCGTCCCGACGAGGCAATCCCTTCTGAGAAGCGGTTGTGTCAGCGTTTTGGTGTTTCCATTGGCACGCTACGCAAAGCGATTGACGTGCTTGTGGCCGATCACATTCTGGTGCGTCAGCAGGGACTGGGAACGTTTGTGGCCAGCCACAATCGCTCACGGCACTTCTTTCAGTTTTTCAATGTGGTGCCGCACGATGGCCCCAAGATCTATCCTGAAGTGCGTCTGGTGCAGTTTGGCACGGCCAAAGCCGATCGGGTGGTTGCAGAAAAACTGGGCATCGAGATTGGCGCGGAAATCTTTCGCTTTCGTAACCAGCTGCTGTTGAATGATCTGCCGATCATTGTGGACAACATTGCGCTGTCAGCCCATCTCTTTGCAGGCCTGACCGAGGCCGTGGTGCGGAACCGGCCCAACACGCTCTACAACATGTATTTTGATATGTTTGGCATGAATGTCATTCGCATTGATGAGCGCGTGCGCGCTGCATCGGCGCCTGCGTCATCAGCGAAGCTCGTGGGGCTTTCCACTGGCGATCCCATTCTGGAAGTACGACGACTTGCTTTTTCTTTTAACCGACAGCCCGTTGAGTGGCGTGTCTCTCATGTGAATGCCAACCAGCACGAATATGTCCACACCAATGCCATTGAAATCGGAGTTTCTTGAAGTCTCGGTCTGGCGCGGCGAGGAGACAGGTGAATTCAAGACCTATCAAGTTCCCCGTAACGCAAGCCAGACTGTTCTTGATGTTGTAACGTTTATCCAGCGCGAGCTGGACCCCACATTAAGTTACCGGTTTGCCTGCCGGGTAGGCATGTGCGGCTCTTGCGCCATGACTGTGAACGGCAAGGCCCGCTGGACCTGCCGCACCCATGTGAGCAAGGTGGCCCAAGACGGCGTTCTGAAAATCGCGCCGTTATCGAACCTGCCCGTGATTAAAGATCTGGCCGCTGACATGACGGTCTTCTTTGATAAGTGGGCCCAGGCCCAGGGGCAATTTAAAGGCGAGAAGACCCGCTTTGATGAGTTTGCCCAGGTGCGCCCTGATTCGGCCGAACGGCAGGCTGCAGACGCGGGCATTGAGTGCATTGGGTGTGGTGTCTGTTACGCCTCTTGCGATGTGGTGTCGTGGCGGCCCGATTATCTGGGCCCGGCGGCATTGAACCGCGCATGGACACTCGTGAATGACGAGCGTGATGTGGCCAAAGTGGATCGCCTGCGTGCAGTGGCGGGCGATGCAGGTTGCCACGCCTGCCACAGTCATTTCCTGTGTACCGAGCGCTGCCCCAAGGCACTCTCACCTACCGCTGGCATTGCGGGATTAAAGCGCATGGTGGCGCGCGCTGCGGTAAAGGGAGCGCTTTGATGACAAACACACCACCGAATACAAAAGGGATCGCCCAGGCGCGCTCCTGGTATTGGCAGCGCATTAGCGCCATGGCGTTAGCAATTTTTGTGGTGATCCATCTGGTGATCATGATGATCGCCGTACAAGGGGGGCTCACAGCCGCTGAGATTCTCTCGCGCACGCAGGGCAGCATTGCCTTTGGCGTGTTTTATGCGCTCTTTGTGGTGGCCTGTGCGGTGCATGTGCCGCTGGGTGTAGCGAAAATCGCGCAGGAGTGGACACCGCTGTCAGCCGCTGGCGCCGCCTTGGCGGGCCGCCTCTTTGCCGTAGTGATTCTGGTGATGGGCTTTGCTGCTGTGTGGGGGGTGCTGTGATGCAACGGCGTAATGAATCTAAATCCCTGCAGAGCGTCTCTTATCTGGCCTTTGTCGTGCACCGGGTGTCGGGGCTGTTGCTGGCACTCTTTCTGCCGCTGCACTTTTTTGTATTGTCACGCGCCATTGCGGGTGAGGCAGCCTTAGACAGCGCACTTAAATTAACGGAACTGCCGATCGTTAAATTTGCCGAATGGGGGTTAGTGGTGTTGCTGACCCTGCATCTGGTGGGCGGTATTCGCCTGCTGCTGGTGGAGTTTGGCCCCTGGCGCGGTGCGCGCTCGGGCTGGATCACCGCGGCGGTATTTGTTTCGGCAGGCACTGGGTTTTTATTTTTATTTAGCCTGATGTTTCCGTTCTGAAAAAGAGAGTCTTATGAAACTGGATTTACAACAGGTCGAAGAGGCCGCCAAAGAACTCTATATCCGTTCCTTAAAGCAGCTGCCACCCGATATCAAGTCTGGGTTTGATCGGCTGGCTAAAGCCGAGACCAATGCCACTGCAAAAGGCATTATTGCCACCATGATTAAAAACATCTCGGTGGCCGAAGACACCGAGAATCTGCTCTGCCAAGACACGGGCATTCCCATCTATAACGTCTGGATCGGCAAGGGCGTAGAGATTGACGGCGTGGGTTTAAAGGCGGCAATTCGTAAAGGCTGTGAGCGCGCAACCCGCGAGCACCCGCTGCGATCGTCTGTCGTGCATCCCATCACGCGCAAAAACGAACACACATCGTGCGGCATGGAAGTGCCCGTCATCCACATTGATTTCGTGGACACCCCTGACCTGGTCAAATTAGAAATGATTCCCAAGGGTAGCGGCTCTGAAAATAATTCTTATCTGCGCATGGCCATTCCCGCCGAAGGCGTGGCGGCAGTGAAAACCTTTGTGGTCGATTCCGTGTTGGCCTCGGGCGGCAAGACCTGCCCACCCACCATTGTGGGTGTGGGTGTGGGCGGTACCTCTGATCTGTGCGTGGCATTGGCCAAGCGAGCTGCTACACGCGCGCTGGGCACGCAGTGTGCAGACGCCGAAGGCGCAAAGCTTGAGCAGGAGTTAACCGCAGCGATCAACCAGCTGGGTGTGGGTCCTCAGGGGCTGGGCGGTGACTCCACGGCCTTTGCGGCGCATGTGGAGATGGCGGCAACGCACATCACCATGAACCCCGTGGCGGTAAATATGCAGTGCCACTCGGCACGGCGCGCCACTGCGTCAATCACGCCTGCGGGCGTGTCTTATGGTTTCTAAGCCATTTGATTTTTTGATAAGTTGGTTTTTAAGCAACATGGCTTTTAAGGAATTCTGATCATGGCCCATTACGAACTCTCAATGCCAGTGACCGAGGAACAGGTGCGAAAGCTGCGCGTCAATGACACCGTCACTCTGCAAGACACATTATTTGGCATTCGCGACGCCACCCAGATTCACATGTTTGATCGCGGCCGTAAGACCAAGTTTGATCTGTCGGGCCATGCAGTGATTCACACGGCGCCCAATGTGCGCAAGGTGCCTGTTTCAAAAGAATTTCCTGCCGGCTATCAGCCCGTCTGTATTGGCACGACCACCAGTGATCGCATGGAGCGCTTCACGCGCCCCCTGATGCAGCAAAATGGGGTGCGCTTTGTGGTGGGCAAAGGGGGCCTGCGCGAGGATTCGTTGGCGGCCTTTAAAGAACTGGGCGGTGCGTATCTGGCGATTATCGGTGGCACGGCGGCCTTAGAGACCATCTGGATTGAGCAGATTGAAGATGTGGATCTGGATGATCTGAATCCCGAATCACTCTGGCGTTTTAAGATCCGTAACTTCGGGCCGCTCTTGGTGGGCATGGATAGCCATGGCGGTAGCCTATATGAAGAGGTGCGGCATCACGCGGCGGATCAGCGTCAGCGGGTGCTGGAACTGCTGGGGGTCAAGGCCTGATATGCGCACTATTCAAACCGATATTCTGATTCTGGGCTCTGGCGGTGCGGGCCTCTTTGCAGCGCTCCACGCCCACCAAAACGCGCCCAATGCGTCGATCACCATTGCGGTAAAGGGCCTTCTGGGGAAATGTGGCTGCACGCGCATGGTTCAGGGTGGCTACAACGTGGCATTGGCCGAAGGCGATTCCGTTGAGCGGCACTTCATGGACACGATCGAGGGCAGCAAGTGGCTGGCCGACCAAGAATTAGCCTGGACGCTGGTCAGTAAGGCGGTTGAACGCATTCACGAACTCGAAAACGAGCTGGGATGTTTTTTTGACCGCAATCCCGATGGCACTGTGCATCAGAAGGCGTTTGCGGGTCAGACCTTTGACCGCACCGTGCACAAAGGCGATCTCACCGGCATTGAAATTATTAATCGCTTAGCCGAGCAGGTCTGGGCGCGCGGTATCAATCGCTTAGAAGAGCACCGGGCTATTGAACTCATTAAAACGCCAGACGGCGAGTCGCTGTCAGGCGTGCTGATGATTGATATGCGCACGGGTGAATTCGTGTTCGTGCAGGCCAAAGCGGTACTGCTGGCCACCGGTGGCGGCCCCACCATGTACAAATATCACACCCCTTCAGGGGACAAGAGCTGTGACGGCCTGGCCATGGCGCTGCGTGCTGGCCTGGCGCTGCGCGACATGGAGATGGTGCAGTTCCATCCCACGGGCCTTCTGGCAGGCACGGGCACCCGCATGACGGGCACGGTGATTGAAGAGGGTCTGCGGGGCGCAGGCGGCTACCTGCTCAACGGCGCCAAAGAGCGCTTCATGCAGAACTACAACGAGCGTGCGGAACGTGCCACACGTGACATTGTCTCGCGCTCGATCTATGCAGAGATGCGGGCGGGCCGTGGCAGTCCCAACGGCGGTGTCTATATTCAGATGTCGCACCTGGGGCCCGATAAAGTGCGTAAGGCGTTTAAAGGCATGGTCGAGCGCTGTACGGATTCTGGCTTTGATCTGGCCGGTGGCCTGGTGGAAGTGGTCCCCACCGCGCATTACATGATGGGCGGTCTGATGTTTAACCCGGATTGCTCCACCGCATTGCCCGGATTATTCGCAGCCGGTGAAGACACCGGTGGCGTGCATGGCGCCAATCGCTTAGGGGGTAACGGCGTCGCCAACTCCACCGTGTTTGGCGGTATTGCCGGTGACACCATGGCCGCGTGGCTCAGAAGCCCAGAGGCGAGTGCGCACCGTGCGCCTGACACAGACGCAATTGCGCAGAGCATCGCCGCACACGAAAAACCGTTTACCAATCAAGAGCGCGGCATGGAACGGGTGCGTGACACGCTGTCAGAAACCATGTGGACCAATGCGGGCATTCTGCGTACCGAAGAGGGCTTAGCCCGCGCAAAGGCCGATCTGGATGTGCTGGAAGCAGACCTCTTAAAGATGGGGGTGGCGCAGAGCAGTCGCGCTTACAACCTGACTTGGCATGATTGGATGAATCTGCGCAATCTGGTGTCGGTCAGTAAAGCCATCACCTTGGCATCTCAGGCGCGCAAGGATTCTCGCGGCGCGCATTTCAGAGAAGACTTCCCCACGACTGGCGCGCTAGAGAGTTCGGAATTTACGGTGGTGCGCATGCAGAGCGATGCGCTGGCATTAGAGTGGCAGCCCGTGAAGTTTGTGCGTGTGAAGCCCGGTGAAACGGTGTTGGAAGAAGCGGCTTAAAACAGGTGGCTTAAAACAAGCTTTCCAGCTTCGGAATATTGCGGGCCAAGAGCAGCAGGCCCGCAAGCCCCACCACCAGCCAGACCACCTGAGTCATACGGACCAGGCTCAGCCTTTTGCGCAGCCGGCTGCCTGCATAAGTGCCCAATAAACTCATGGGCAATGCAGCCAACGCAAAAATCAGCAGGTCTGCCTGCAGCATGATGCCGGCGATCAGAAAAAGGGCCAGGCGCGCGAACCCCGACAGAAAAATAAGCGTGGCCATGGTGGCCCGGCGCTTGGCTTCTTCGTGGATTTTTCGCGACAGATAGACCACGTAAATGGGCCCCCCTGTGCCGTAGAGCGAGGTAAAGATGCCACCCACGGTGCAATAGACACCACCCCAGGCCGCACTAATGGGCTTTAAGTTGGGTTTTAACAGCAGGTTCTTACCGGATTGAGAAAGCGCAAATGCACCCAGCAGCACCAGCAAAATAGCCTCTGGCGCGTTCACTAGCAGGGTCACGCCAATGATCATGCCCACCGCCATCCAGGCCAGCAGCACGCGCAATTCCTTGCGATCCACGTCTTTTTTGTTACGCATGCCCATGAAAAATCCTGACACCAGATCCATGATCAGCATCAGCGGCACGGCAAGCTTTAAGGGAATGATCTGGGCCAGCAACGGAATGCCCACAATCGAGGCGCCAAAACCAATCAGGCCATAAACCACATAGGCCATTAAGACCAGTAAGGCCGCAAGAATAAGGGTCACCGTGTGGTGACCCTTATCGACAGCATTACAGCCAATTAATCAGACTCAACATCAGGTTCGATGATCGCCTGTCAATTAAGCAGACTCGTGGATCCGTGTCAGCACAAACTCACGGTGGCCCAGGGCTTCTGCGGCAGTCCAACGGCCGTTAGCGGTCGCCAGCATGCACTCCAGCAGCTTGTCACCGGTCTGATCCAGTGTCATTTCACGCTGCAATAGGCCCGAGCAATCCACATCGATGTGCTCGGACATCAGGCGCACGGTGCGGGGGTTTGCGCAGAGCTTGATCACGGGAAGAATCGGGTTGCCGATCACGTTGCCTTGGCCCGTGGGGAAGAAATGCACGACATAACCCGAAGCGGCACACAGGGTCACCATTTCAGCCGCTGCTGAAGAGGAGTCCATGAACCACAGGCCGGGGTGCGAAGGAATTTCTGCCTTATCCAACACGCCATCCACTGTGCACTGCTTACCGATCTTTTGGATGTTGCCGAGTGCTTTTTCTTCGATGGTGGTCAGACCGCCCGCGATGTTGCCCTTGGTGGGCTGGGACTCTGACAGGTCAGTGGTTCTCCAGCGGTTGATCATGTCCTGGTAACGGTTAAACATGAACATGAAGCGCTCACGCACCTTGTCGTTGGCGCAGCGTGCCGCCACGATGTTCTCGCCGCCGGTCAGCTCTGATGTCTCGCCAAAGACCAGCGTTGCGCCCAGGGGGTGCAGCTTGTCAAAGGCGTTACCCACGGTGGGGTTAGCGCCGCAGCCGGAAGTGGTGTCTGATTCGCCGCACTTGGTCGAGACCCACAGGTCTTGGATGGGGCACTCAACACGATGCAGCGCTGTGGCGTACTGAACAAATTCTTTAGCGGCTTTAGAAGCGCGCATGATGGTGTCATGGTCGCCATGGCCTTCAATGCCAAAGCCCACCACGGGCTTGCCGGTCTTGGCAATGCCGTCAACGACACGCTTGGTCCAGCCATCTTCAATACCAATCACCACCACAGCCGCCACGTTGGGGTTGCTGCCCGTGCCAATCAGGGTCTGGAAGTGCAGGTCAAGATCGGGACCGAACTGCAGGCGGCCATAGGGGTGAGGAATGGCCATGGTGCCTTTGATGGCGGTGGCAACAGCCTCGCATGCGGCGTTGGACAGGTCGTCCAGCGGCAGCAGAATGACGTGGTTACGGACACCCGCACGACCGTTGTCTCGGCGGTATCCCCAGAAAGTAGAGTTTTTATCAATCACAGACATGTTCGATCCTTGAATAAATTCGAAGAGAGTCTTGCTAAGCAGCTTTAAAAAGCCACCCGATGGGGTTACCAGCGCTTGGTTTTGATGTTGTGGACATGGGCGTGTTCGCCGGCCTTGATTGCCGCAACCACCTTGCCAATATCAATGCCGTATTTAAAGACGGTGTCCCCAACTGACATGTCCTTTAAGGCAACCTTGTGGCCAATGGGAATGTCTTGCACTGCGCGAACAGTGATGGTCTTGTCCTCGTCCATGATCCAGGCCTTGAGCTCGGTGCCCGCTTTGATCCCCTCGACCACGGCCACGCCGACCGTATCTTTTGCGTCATGAAGGACTATGTGAATCATTTGATCTCCTGTTAAGTAGCAGCACCATTTGATGCTCGAATGAATCGTACGATGGCCGCGCCCCCATGTCAACTACCTCATCTATATGACCTGCATGAATCGCCAGCCGGCCAAAGAGATGCTGGACTGGCATGGCTCTGGCATGTCGGTGATGGAGATGACCCATCGCGGCGCGGTGTACCCTGGCCGGTCTTCAAAGGATTGTCGAGAGTGATGTGCCCGAGGTGGATGCTGCCTTAGATGCGGGTGCCGAAGGCGATCCCGTGGGCCCTGACACATCGGGAACTGACCAGGGGTAAGTGGGCTGATACGGCGTGCCGTGCTGGGCCACGATCTCCCGTAATTCGGCAACGCGCGCTCCGCCCGTGGAGTCAAGCAATGACACCACGGCAGTGCGGTTCGGATAAGGCGCGATCAAGTCAGCCCAGAGGGCCCGCCCGGCTAAGAAGCCGGACGCACCCGCGCGGCAGGCATAGACCATCGCTTGTTTAAAGTCTTCAAAAGACGCCCCGGCGGACAACATGACCCACGGCAGTCCACCACAGGCCTTGCCCATCTGGTCAAAAATAGCCTGTGTCTTGGCGGCGCCTGCAGTGTGCGGGTCGGGCAAGAGGGGCGCAGCGATCGGGCTTTCTAATTTCAGAAGATCCACCTGATACTGGGGCTTAGCAAATTCACGCACGCTCTCAATCACATGGTCTGCTTGTTTCTCTGGGTCTTCGCGGTAATCGGTAAAGCTCTTGTCGCTGCCCGGGAATGGATAGACCAGCAACTCCAGAATGTAAGGAATACCGTGCGCGCTGCAGGTATCCCCCGCGCGCTTGGCATAGGCGTGCTGATGGTCTAACACCACTGCAGACGCATCGGGCCGATACCAGGCGAGCACCTTCACCGCATCCGCTCCCGCACGGCGAATCTTATCCACTGACCAGTTGGGAATGTCTTGGCTCAGTCGCCCCTGCGCTGTCTCTTCAAAACGATGATCTTCTAAGGTGAGTAACAGACCCCGGTCGGGCCGCAGAAATTCAGCGGCCGCTGCGTAGCCATAATCCGGGTCGACTAAGAGTGCGCTGCAGTGGGGCGCCAAGCCCTGGGCCAGCATGCCTTTGAGTTCTGAAATCTGCGCCACGCTGACCTGGTCTTCAGGAATGCCGCATTTCTTAGCGATAAAGCTAATCAGCGGTGGCCGCTGATCAATCGCCGCCATTGAGAAAAAGCCCTGTTTGTTGGTCAGGCGGCGAAGCCCCCAGGTTTTACCGACGGTCATGATGGTTCCTTGATTGATTTAATTCCTTCAGTGTGGGCGCGCCCAGAATCCCGTTGCCGTTGGCCACTTTGAGTCCGGCCACATGGTTGGCAAAAGCAACACACTCGCGTGCCGGTTTGCCTTGCCCCAGTGCAACCGCAAACGCACCATGAAATGCATCGCCTGCACCCGTGGTGTCTTTAACCGCAAGGGAAAGAGCGGGCAGGTGGCACAGGGTGAGCTGCTCCAGCCACTGCACCCCTTTTGCCCCCTGCGTGACGGCGACATGGCGCGCACCGGCATCTAAGGCCTGCTGCAACTGCCCAGTGATGGTCGGTGCGGGGAAGAAAGCGTCTAAGGCGGCCTCTGAAAATATGGCCCAGTCCGCGAGTGCCACCAGCGGCAACAGAACTTCGGGTGGGGCGATGTCAGCATCCAGCACGCTGGGCAGCTGATTCGCACGCGCCCAGCGCAATGCCATCGCTGCCCCCTGGGGCCAACGCGGATCACACACGATCACTGTGGTGGGGGATTCGCTGCCTTGAAGGTTCCCTTGGGTAGCAGACTCTGGACGGCTTGACGCTGCGCTTTCTTTTAACAACACATCCAAATCATTTGGCGTCAGTGGCGCACCGCGCTCAAAGGCATTAGTTGGCGCATGAATAATCTGCCGCTCACCACGCGCATCGATCACCACAGAAGAGACTGCTGTGCGGCTGTTTGGCACCCGGCAGCTGGCATCACATGTAATGCCCTCTGCGGTAAAGCGTTGCATGAGCAGATCGGCCATGGGGTCGTTACCCATGCGGGTGATCAGGTGCGCCTGCGCCCCCAGCCGCGCTGCGGTAATCGCCGCACCACTGGCCATGCCGCCAGGCAGACCCAGGTAATCGTGTGCCAAGACTTTGGTGGGCTGAGTGGGAATCTGAACCACCGTAAAGCGATGATCAAACACTGCCTGACCCACACAGACCAAAGAGACTGCAGGCACCACAGGGCTAGAACTCATCGCGCATCACGAAGCAGTGAAGGTAGTTGCAACGCAATTTTCATACGGTGTGAACATACGGCGTCATCAGCGCTGATTTTCATAAGGCACTATCGCGGCCCACGCTCAACAGCGG
Organism: Betaproteobacteria bacterium; assembly: GCA_016868255.1. GTDB lineage: Bacteria > Pseudomonadota > Gammaproteobacteria > Burkholderiales > Burkholderiaceae_A > Hahnella. The sequence goes on along the minus strand of VGHN01000007.1, from coordinate 80,380 downwards.
CTTGATTAACTCGCCTGCGGCGAATCGCGCGAACATCTGCGGGAGTTCTGCAAGTGGAAAAACCTGACCCTTCAGTCTTGCATACAGCGGCCGATGACGGCGCAAGAGCTCAATGTTCTGCGCAAAGTCTGACTTCGGGAAATAAAACGAGCGCATCATGATGAAGTCTTTGCGGCGAATGGGCTTGGTCTCTTCAATCGTCCAGGGGTTATCGTTCTCTCCCAACAGCAGCACTACCCCGTGCGGCCGAACGATATGCAACGCCCGGTTGCGCGCCACATGCGCGCCGCTGCATTCCAGCACGAACGAAAACCGTGTGGCCATGTCGTCAATGGCGTGTGCCTTGGCACCGAATTCCATGGCTAATTCCAGGCGGCTCGCCCGTGGGTCACTTACCGAAATATCGGTAAAGCCCATGTCTTGTAGCGCCAGAATGGCGCCCAGGCCAATGGGCCCGGCGCCCATCACCAGCACGGGGCATGCCGCAGGTACCAGGGGCTTGGCCATGCGAATGCCGTGGGCCGAGGTGCCAATGGTATCCAGCAGCAGCGGTGCTAGGTCATCAGAAATATCGTCCGGCACCGGCAGCAGACACTGCTCTGGCACGCTCAGCGCCTCTCCATAGCCGCCGTGTCGATTCCATCCCACCAACACGGAATCGGTCTCGCACAGATGCGTGTCACCGGCCAGACAGCTTGTGCAGTGGCCGCAGTGCACGGGAATAAACACTAAGCAACGCTTGCCATGCAAGGCGTGACCGGGCTGATCCACCACACCAAAGATCTCATGCCCCGGGATCCAGGTGGACCCTTTGTTCCATAACTTAATGTCGCTGCCGCAGAGCGCGGTGCGCCGAACGCGCAGCAGCACCTCGCCGGGCGCAACAACGGGCAGCGGCCACTCTTGAATGCTGACGGATTGATTGCCTAGGAAGCGGGCGGCCTGAATGGTCATGCTGATGAAGTCTTTTGTGAACGTGCCGCCTGAATCAACAGGCTGATGAATTCTGCGGAATATTGCGGGCAGAGAAGCGCCGGAAGAATCATGCGGGCTCTGGAATTAACAGCACTTTCGCAGACGGGGTGCGGCCATGATGCAGATCACTAAAGGCCTGGGGGGCCTCGGCCATCTTGCGCTCTTCCACCCATGACAGATCACCAAAGGCGCCTTCGTGGAGTTTCTGCACCGTGGCGCGCAGATCAGCGGTGGAATAGGTGTAGGTACCCAGCAGGGTGATCTCGGCCAGTGTGAGCTTGCGCATATCAATCTCGCTTGCCCAATCTTGCAGGCCAATGTGCATGATCACGCCACCCGGTTTAATCGCCGCAAACGCGGCATTGCGCGTGGCTTTGGAGCCCACCGCATCAATCACATAATCCATGCTGTTCGCGGCAATTTCCGTGGTGATGGGGTTGACGGTGGTGCAGCCCACATGCTGATCCAGTGAGGCCAGCCGCAGGGCATTCGTCTCGGCAACGGTCAGCTGATCCACGCCGTAACTCTTGAGTAACAACGCCGACAACATGCCAATGGCGCCACCACCAATCACCAAGGTTTTGCATTCCGGAAGCGGCCGATGCAGATGACGCATCGACAGTGCAATCGCGTGCACGGCCGTGGCGGCAGGCTCAGTGAGTGCTGCCACATTGGCGGGCATCTCTTGCGGAATATCCACTAAGGAAGATGCGGGAATGCTCATGAACTGCGCAAAAGCACCGGGGCGGGTCATGCCCACCATGGTGCGGTCACTGCACAGATTATTACGCCCTGAAATGCAGTATTCGCAGACGCCACAGGTGATCAGCGGATTACCGGTCACGCGCTGCCCCAGCTTAAACAGCGTCTGGTTGGACTCCACCACCTGCCCGCTAAATTCATGGCCCAGCACCAGGCCCGGCTGGCGGCGCGGATCTTGCCCGTGGTACGCATGCAGGTCACTGCCGCAGATGCCCACCGCCTCAATTTTCAGTACCACTTCGCCGGGCGCAGCCTGCGGGAGCGGGCGCTCTTGAATCTGAACTTCATTGGGCTGGGTGTAAACAAGGGCTTTCATTTGGGGGGTATCCTGTGATTCTTTAGATTCTCAAGGTTCTTACATTTCCCGAAGCGCGCTGGATCTTTGAGTTCTCTAGTGTTTTTAAGCTCTGAATTATTTCGCGGTGTAGCCGCCATCAATCATCAGGGTCTGCCCGGTGATGTACGCCGAGGCATCGCTGGCAAAAAAGATGGTGATGCCCATAAAGTCATCCAGTTCGCCGTTGCGGCCAATGCAGGTCTGCGCGGCGTGTTTGGCGGCAAGTTCGGGGTTGTTAAACACGGGCGCGGTCAGCGCCGTTTTAAAGAACCCCGGGCCAATGGCATTGCAGGTGATCCCAAACGGTGACCATTCCTGCGCAATGGCGCGTGTTAACTGCGTGATGCCACCCTTGCCCGCACCATACGGCGCTGAATTGGGAAAGGCCCGCTGGCTCTGCAGGGAAGATAGATTAATAATGCGGCCCCAGTTCTGCGTCTTCATGGCAGGCGCCAGTGACTGAGTGAAAAAGAAGGGCGCCCCCAGATGCATTGCCAGATGCAGGTTCCAGTGTTCGGGAGTGACCTGGGCAAAGGGTTCACGCAGATTCACGCCAGCGGCATTGATCAAGATATCAATCGTGCCGTAGCGGGTGAGAGCCTCTTTCCCGCAGGCGATAACTTTTTCGGAATCAGACAGATCGGCAGCGATCCAGTCAGCGGTGATGCCTTCGGCAGCAAGCCCATTTGCCGCATTGATCAGTTCAGATTCACGCCGGGCCACCAGGGTGACCGCTGCCCCCGCCAGGCCCAGCGCGCGCGCCATGGCCAGACCAATCCCTGAGTTGCCGCCGCTAATCAGTGCGCGACGGCCCTGTAAGGAAAAGAGTGAAGCGGTCTTGGTCATGGTGGCTTAAGACTCATTAGAGTTTGACGGGCTCACCCAGATCAAATTTCTCTTTCGGGAAATATTTCGCCAGACGATCATTAGCTGTGCGTGCATGCGCCTCCATGCCTTCGATGCGTGAGATGCGCGCCGTGACCATGCCAATCTCTTTATTCGCTTCGCGGGTCATGCGCTGCCAGGTCAGGGTCTTCATAAATTTATGCACCGAGAGACCCCCGGAATACTTCGCCGCGCCCTTGGTGGGCAAAACGTGGTTGGTGCCGCTGGTCTTGTCGCCAAAGGCCACGGTGGTTTCCTCGCCCAGAAAGAGCGAGCCATAACAGGTCAGGTTTTCAAGCCACCAATCTAAATCTTTGGCCTGCACTTCTAAGTGTTCACTGGCGTATTTATCAGAGATGGCCGCGATCTCTTCGCGGGTGGAGGCCACAATCACTTCGCCATAGTCGCGCCAGGCGCAGCCCGCCGCATCTTTCGCAGTGGGGGGCAGGGTGTCAATTAATTTGGGCACTAGCGTCATCACTTCTTTGGCAAGAGATTCAGAAGTGGTGAACAGCCAAGCGGGGCTTTCGTGGCCGTGTTCGGCCTGGCCCACCAGATCGCTGGCCACAATTTTGGGGTCTGCGGTTTCGTCGGCAATCACGGCCACTTCAGAGGGACCCGCGAACACGTCAATGCCCACCTTGCCAAATAGGGCGCGCTTGGCTTCGGCAACAAACTTGTTACCTGGGCCCACCACCACATCAGCGGGCTTACCCGTGAAAAGGCCATACGCCATGGTGGCGATTGCCTGCACGCCACCCAGGGTCATGATGGTGTCCGCACCGGCGGCTTTAAACGCATACAGCACATAGGGATGCATGCCGCCACCCCGATAAGGCGATGAGCAGGCGATGATGTGTTTGACTCCCGCTGCTTTGGCAGTGGCCACGGTCATGTAAGCCGAGGCCACATGGGCATAGCGGCCCGCCGGTGCATAGCAGCCCACCACATTCACGGGCACCACGCGCTGACCTGCAGTAACGCCCGCATGTAATTCAGTGGAGAAGTTGTTGATGGAGTTGCGCTGGGCCACGGCAAAGTCATAGACCTGCTTGACCGCAAAATCAATATCTGCGCGCACTGACGCGGGCACATCTTTAATCGCTGCCTCGATCTGCGCGGGGGTAATGATGATGTCGCCCTGCCATTTGTCCAGCTTGGCGGCGTACTCACGCACCGCGGTCTCGCCACGCGCTTCAATATCGGCCAGCATTTCATGCACCACCTTTTGGGCGGTGGCGGTTTCAGTCTCTGGGGTCTTCGCAGCTTTTTTCAGGTATTGAGTAGTCATGGTCGGCTCAAGGTGACAAGAGAGATCTGAGGGAAGAACGCGATGATCAACGACACAATCATCATGGCGATCACGAAGGGAAACGCATGCTTGGCAATGGCGGCCACCGGTGTTCGCGTGAGGCTACTCATCACAAACAGATTCAAACCAAAGGGCGGGGTAATAAACCCAAGGCCCAGCGTGGTGACCATCATCACGCAGAAGTGAACTGGGTCCATGCCAATCTTTTCAGCCAGCGGAAGCAAGAGCGGGCCTAGCACCACGATGTTCGGGCCGGTTTCCATCACGCAGCCTGCGATGACAAAAATCACCAGCATCAGCAGAATCACTTGGGCGGGGTTGGTGGCAATATCCATAACGCCGGCCACAAATTTTTGGGGCACATCCATCACGGTCAAGGCCTGTGCAAAGAGCAGCGCAATGGCAATGATGGGAAGAATCACACCGCAGACGCGGGCCGATGTGCCCAGCATGGCCGGGAACTGACGCAGGGTGAGCGTGCCCCGAACCAAGCCCATAATGATGGCTATTGCTGCCGCAACGGCGGCGGATTCGGTGGGTGTGAAGATGCCGGAATAGATACCGCCCAAAATAATGAAGGGGATCGAGAGTGCGTATTTGGCCTTGTTCATTGCGGAGAGCCAGTTCATGAAATTGAACTTGCCCACGGAACTCTCGTAGCGGTACACGCGGTTAATCAATACATTGGTCACAATCACCGCGATCAGCACCAGCACGCCCGGAATAAAGGCGGCCTGAAAGAGGGTGGACGACGATATGCCCAGCACTAGACCAATGATGATGTACGCAATAGAAGGCGGAATCAGAATGCCGGTGCAGGCGCCAGAGGCCACCAGTGCGCAGGCGTAGGCCTTGGGGTAGCCGCGCTCTTGCAGGCGGGCCATGGTGATGCGGCCAATAGCCGCGGCATCGGCAGCATCACTGCCCGAGACACAAGCAAACAGGCCACAGCCCATCACGGTAGAGGTGCCAAATCCTGAACGCAGACTGCCAAAGGTGGATTCTGCAAAGGTCAGCAGGTCATAGGCCAGCTTGGATCTGACCATCACATCACCGGTCAGAATAAAAAGCGGAATGGCAATCAGGGCAAAGGAATCAACACCGTCAAAGAGTGCTTCGCCAATCAGGGTGAGCGGCAACACCGAGGTGGTGGCCAGCATGATGGTGGTGCCCAGGCCCAGGCTCACCCAAAAGGGCACGCCCACCACCAGCAACACCACGATAAGAAGAAATGAGAGTGTGATCGCCATGGTGTGAATTAACTTTCGAACAGGGCTTTGCCCGTATTAGCGGGACGGCCCGCGCGCAGATCAGCAATGTCGTTGACCATCGCTTGGATACACCGAATAAAGATCAGCAGAAAGCCGATAAAGACCGCAGCCTCGAACCAGGCCTTGTTGATACGCAGCACCGGCGTGGCGGCACCAAAGTGAATCAGCTGCTGCATGGTGTGGCTACAGAAATAAAGGGCAACACAGGCAAAGGCCAGCGTGGCCGCTTCGCCAAACAGATAAAAGTACCCGTACAGACGCTTAGGCAGCACCTGCAGCAAGATATCAAAGCGAATGTGCGCCCGTGCGCGCACGGCATAGGCGGCACCCACCCAGCCCAGATAGATAAAGGCGTAGCGGGCGGTCTCCTCGGCCCAGGCCGAGGAGTGATTCAACAGAAACCGCCGAAGAACCTCTTGAACAATGGCAAAGCAACAAAACGCATAGGCAATCAGCATGAACCAACGCTCAGCGTTCAGATCCAGTTGGTGAAGGAATTTTGACTTTGCCATGAACAAGAGATCTTTCGGTGGTTGTGATTACAGCGTGAACTCAGGCACCGTGATGGGGCCCTTGGTGTTCGCTGCTTTTTTCATGGCCTCGAACTTGTCCATGGAGCCCGCAAACTGCAGCTTGAACTCGTCGTATTCCTTGCGCTGCTCGCCGCAGACATCGACCCACTGCTTCATCTCTGCAGCGCTGGGGTTATAGAACTGGCAGCCGCCCGCGCGCATCAGGCGCATGGATTCCGTGCGTGCAGGTGCGATCTGGGCAAAGGTGTCGATCTGGGTCTTGGTGCTGGCATCGTCAAAGACCTTACGCAGATCGTCTGGCAGTACCTTGTACCAGGCCGCGTTTGCTGAGAACAGCTGCGCATCGGGCACCGAACGGATGTAGCTGACGTGGGACAAGATGTCCACAAAGCCAAAGGTGGCCAGTGCGGCAATGGCGGGATCCAGCGCATCGGCAACGCCCTGCTTAATGGCGGTAGAGGTCTCGCCCCAGGCGACCACCGTGGGGTTGGCACCGGTTAAGCGATAGAACGTCTGCAGCAGCTTAGAAGGCGGGACGCGCATCTTCACGCCCTGCATGTCAGCTGGGGTTTTGATCAGTTTGAAGCCCTTGCGCGAGGCAATGACACGGGGGTCAACGGTGTAATAAAACAGAGGCTGGTAGCCCTTTTCAACCACGCGGGGTGTGATCTCGTCGTTCCAGGTTTTAGAAGTGACCAGGTTGGCGTAACGCTGGTTGTCACCACACCAGTAAGGAATGTTGATCAGGTCAACAGCGGGGGCGTAAGGCGAGAAGTTAGAAAGACTCACGGCGCCACCGTGCACGGTGCCGGCCTGAATCTTCTGGGCTAATGCGGCGCCCACACCCAGCTGGCCTGCGGGAAAGAGTTTGCAGAAGATCTGGTTCTTGGACAGCGTTTCAAGGTTCTCTTTCCATTTGGCCTGCATCACGGGGTACTTCACATAATCTTCGACCTTGTATTCCGTGGCGAAGTTCATGCGCACGCGGGCCGTTTTTTCTTTGCGCTCTTCGTCAGCGGCAGTCTGGGCCACTGCTGAATCGCTCCACAGGTAGCCACCCACACCGGCCAGCACTGCAGTACCAAAACCAAATTTTCCTGCGACTTCTAAGAAACGGCGGCGCTCATTAACGAGCTTGGTTTGTTGATTGTCTTCCATGGGATGTCTCCTGTTGTTTTCTAGTGTGGTGAAAAATTACTCTTGTTCGTCGCCAGGCTTTTCGTTCATCAGAATCGCAACAACGAAAAAACCGATCGAGATGAAGACGAGAAAAAACTCCCCCAGATCGCCAAGCGCAAACGGTAGCTTGGTGAACTTGGTTGCAATGACATAAGCAACATACGCCGCAATGCCCAGGGCAGAGAGGCGCATGAGTGTTTTCGAGACGAGAGTTGGCTTCATTTGTAATCGGTTTCAGAATGGATTCTGCGCATTTATACGCTGAGTCGCAAGGCATCTACGGGAATATGCTGATACCTTAGTTGCTACCACTTGTAACCGAATACATTGCTGCGTTGCGCAAAATAATCTGATGCGATCCACTCCTAAAGTCGTTGATGTTGCCAAGCGTGCTCAGGTCTCCACCGCGACGGTGTCGCGCGTGTTGAACCGGCCCGATTCCGTGCGCCCAGAATTGCGCGCGCGGGTGCAGAAAGTGATTGAAGAGATTGGCTATGTGCCCAACGCGGGCGCGCGGGCACTCTCACTCAATCGCAGCGGCAATATTGGCGCGCTGATTCCCACCATTGATAACGCCATCTTTGCGGCGGGGGTGCAGGCCTTTCAGCAGCGGGTGACCAGCCGCGGTTATCAGATGCTGCTGGCCACGAGTGAATATGATCTGCAGACCGAAACCGAGCAGGTCATTAACCTGGTCTCACGCGGTGTCGAGGCGCTGGCTATTTTTGGCCGCAGCCAGAAACCCGAGGTGCTGCAGTTCTTATTGCAGCGTCGCCTGCCCTATGTGCATGTGGGGGTGGATCGCGCGCCGCAGGGTGGTGTCAGCATTGGGTTTGATAATCAGAAAGTCATGCGTCCGCTGGTGCAGTATCTGGCGGATCTTCGGCATCGAAAAATTGCCATGCTGGCGGGTGTAGTGGCGGGCAATGATCGCGCGGCCGATCGTGTGAAAGGGGCCCGGGCGGCACTGCGAAAGCTGGGGCTGGATCTGCCCGCGCAGCTGGTGATTGAGCGGCCCTATCAGATCGAGGCTGCGCGCGAGGGCATGCGTCAGCTCATGATGTTGCGGCCACGGCCCACTGCGGTGATCTGCGGCAATGACGTGCTGGCGCTGGGTGCATTGATTGAGTGCCAGCGTCTGGGCATTCGCGTGCCGCAAGAGGTGTCAGTGGCGGGGTTTGATGATCTGGAGATTTCCCGGCATTTCTGCCCGGCGTTAACCACCATGCATGTGATCACGGAACAGATGTGGCAGCGTGCAGCGGATTATTTAATTGGTCAGGTTCAACAAGACCCGGTGGAGGTGGGTCGTGATATTGAAGTGAGTCTGATTGTTCGAGAGTCGACAGGGCCCGCTGCGGGCAGGTCATTGCCGAGCAACGGGGACATCTGACCCCGCCGCTCGACTGTGCTTCTAGACTTAGTTCGCCTGCAGTTTTCGGGCCGCAACCACTTTGCCCCAGCGCTCATATTCCACCGCGATTTCCTTGGTGAAGTCCGCCGGTGAGTTCCCCACGGGCGCCATGCCCAACATGAATTCCACCTGGCCGCCCGCGAGGTCAGTAAACGCGACCGCATCGGCGCCGATATTGCCGCCCGCACCGGATCGCCGCATCATCCGCCGGGACCGTAAGTGAGAGACCAGTTCCTTTTTAAGCACCCCACGTGCTTGGATAAACAAGCTTCGGTAAATCGTCTCGTGGGATACCTGCATATCTGAGTCGTTAGGAAATGCGAGCACCGCTTTGCCATCCCCGAGGATTTGTATCGCGCTGGTATTCGTCGCTACGGATTCCATGGCCTCTCCTATCAATACCTCACCCAAGCGGGCCATTTTAAAAGCCAACGGATCGCCCCGATTTGTTGACGGCATGACCGCCATTCACTCGGAAGCAAGCGGCCCAGAAGTCTGGATTGTTCAGACCGACGAGGGCAGCGTGGCGGCCAGCGAGGCGCTCCTCCACCTCTAGAAATATTCAGGCGTCCTCTAGAAGACGCTGGCAGATCTCGGAGGTATCGGCCGACAGGCCCGGACTGCTCGCAAGCGATTCAATGGCCTGCTTCATTAGCGCCCTGCGACCGGGCTCATAGACACGCCAGCGATCGAGCGACCGAGCGAGGCGAGAGGTAAGCTGTCCATTGAGGCGATCGAGTTTGGCGAGTTCCTCGGACCAGAGCGCATAACCTTGACCGTCCGCTCGGTGGAGGCCCGCCTGGTTGTGCATAAAGTAGGCCCCCAAGAGGGATCGCACTCGATTCGGATTCGCACGATCAAACCGTTGGCTTTTGAGTAGCGTCTGCACCACCTCCAGGCTCTCTTGGGCCTCCAGGTCGGCAAAACATGTGGTGGCTGCCTGAACCGTGAACCACTTGTCGAGTGCCAGGGCATTGTCCTGGTACCGAAGGGCGAAGGCCTCGAGTGCCTGTGCGCGTGCCGCTCCACCGATGGCCACAAGGGCCTGCAGCGTGGCCATGCGGGTGGTCATATTGTTGCAGTCGTGGAAGCGACGCAGAAGCAATTCCGATCTTGCCGAATCGGGTTTCAACAGCGTGAGCAGGCCCTGCGCCCAATGTTGCAGGCTTCTGCGGCCGGCATGCACGGCATTCGGGTTGTAGTCGGACGCAATTCGCTGGTCGATGGCCTGATCGATTTCGATGAGATCGCACTGAGCAAGCCCGGCGAACAGGCTCTGAAGTCCCAACAATTTTCGCCGAATGGCGCTCGGGTCCACGGGGGCATCCATAGAGGCCCAGGCCTCTGCCACCACCGACTCCGAGGGCACCGCCAGGGCAAGTGCCTTGAATGCATCGGATCGAGTGGGGTTTCGCAGGACACCCAGCAGCGCCTCCAATACCTCTTGCCTCTCGAACACGGGCGATGGGCGCAACTGGTCGATGATCAGCCGCTGGCATGCATCCCATTGATTGAACGGATCGGTATCGAATTGGGCAAGGGCGATCCACTCCCGCGCGGGCAGTTCGATCTCCAATACAACCGGCGCAGAGAAATCTCGAAACAGAGAGGGAATGGGTTTGGTCTGCCGATCGCCCGGGGGAATTCTGAATTCGAAGAACTGCTTCGGCTCGGCGAGGAGCAGTGTCTGCTCGGTTTTTGAGATGAGTCGGTGGCCGGAGGCACCACTGAGCAGACCCACTGCAACGGGCATGGGCAGTGGGGCAATGGTCTCGTTACGTGGGTCGATTTCCTGCTCGAGGCAGAGGCGGTAGATCCCCTCTTCGGCATCCCATTCCTCGGCGGCCCGAATACGTGGCGTCCCAAGCGTGTCGTACCAGCGAAGAAAAGAGTGGATGAGATCGGCCCGCTCGTTGGCTTCGAGTATGGAGCAGACGAAGTCTTCACAGGTTGCGGCCTGCCCATCGTGGCGAGCAAAGTAGAGATCCATGCCCTTTCGAAAGCCATCGATACCGAGGATGGTCTGGAGCATTCGAATGACCTCTGCCCCCTTCTCGTAGACCGTTGCTGTGTAGAAGTTGCGAATCTCTTGGTACTGGGCAGGGCGGATGGGATGGGCCATTGGCCCGGCATCCTCGGGGAACTGATGGGCACGCAGTGTTTTGACGTCTTCAATTCGTTTGACTGCACGACTGCTGGCGGCCTGCTCGGCAGTGAGCCCATGGGCCAGCATGTCTGCGGTGAACTCCTGGTCGCGAAATACGGTGAGCCCCTCTTTGAGGGTGAGTTGGAACCAATCTCTGCAGGTGATGCGGTTGCCGGTCCAGTTGTGGAAATACTCGTGACCGATTACGGCCTCGACCAATTCGAAGTCCCGGTCGGTGGCGGTGTCGGCATCTGCAAGAACATATTTCGTATTGAAGAGATTGAGGCCCTTGTTCTCCATGGCCCCTGAATTGAAGTCGGGCACCGCAACGATCATGAAGCGCTCCAAGTCGAGCTCGAGTCCGAAACGCTGCTCGTCCCAGAGCGCAGCCCGCTTGAGACTGGCCAGCGCAAAATCGGCGCGGCCGAGGTCTTCCTTGCGTGTGTAGACCTGAAGTAATTTGGATTCGCCCGATTTCGATGTCAGTGTCTCTTCAATGCAATCGAGGTCGGCGGCGACCAGTGCAAACAAGTAACTGGGCTTTGGGAAGGGATCGTGCCAGACGCAGATTCGGCGATTGCCCTCGGTCCGTTCCTCGAGCAAATTGCCGTTGGAGAGCATGACTGGGAAGGCCTGGGCGTTCCCGCGGAGGGTCACCCGATAGGTGGTCATGACATCGGGGCGGTCAAGGAAGTAGGTGATTCGACGAAAGCCCTCGGACTCGCACTGGGTGTAGAGCCCCCCTTGGCTGGCATAGAGGCCCATGAGCTCGGTATTGGCCTTGGGGTAGACCCGTGTGCGAATTTCCAGAAGGCCCTCGGCCCCGCCCAGTGCGGCGGCTGGAAGCCTTAAAAACTGGCTGGAGCTCTCGTAACGGGTGGGTGAAACCAGCCGACCGTTGACGGCCACGCCAAGAAGCTCGAGACCGTCGCCGGCAAGCGCAAGAGCCGCCGGGCGGCCACCACGGGCACTGAACTTGAATCGGGAGAGGACGGTCGTCTCCTCCAGGCCGAGGTCAAACTCGAGCTCGAGCGACTCAATGGCGTGGCTGGCGGCCTGGTAGTCGGAGCGACGGATCAGGCCGGGGGATTGGAGACTGTCTCGCATGGGTTGATTTTTCTACAAATAGGTTGTAAAAATCGGTGGTAACCTTCAGTTACTAAAGGATTTTTCTCCTTCATTATGGCGTTGTCCAAAATAATCGTCGTCAGCCAAAAAGGTGGCGTAGGCAAAAGCACTATTGCCGCCAACCTCGCCGCTTGGTTCCAGGTGACGCAGGGTAGGAAAACCATCCTGCTGGATTATGACCCGCACGGGTCGTCGAGCACGTGGCTGAGCGACGCCACTCAACTGGGCGTGACGATTCAACACCATCCTATTGATGAGTCCGGTAGCCGTCGTTGGTTGCTCACCGCTCGAACACTTCTGCGTCGGGCCGATGAAGCCCACGAGGTGGTCATTGCCGATCTCACCTGGACAGCCCATACCGATCCGGAGTTCTTGTTGGGCTTCGATTTGGTGTTGGTGCCCTCGGGGGTCTCCGAGATTGAGTTGGCGGCGACCACGGGTTTTATCGATCGCAACGCCTGGGTCTTTGACCAAAGGAACAGAGACCTCAACGCTGTCCCCACCCTGGTGATTTGCCCCTCCCGAATCAAATCGGAGCAGGTCTTGGACCATGCCTTTGGAGAGGCCCGTTTCCCGGTTCCATTTATGCTCGCACCCCCCATGTTCGACGAGGTCTTGGTGCGAGACCTCTTCCGCAAGAACTTCATGATTTTCATGGATGGCAGCGTGAAAGAGAATTTCCTGCGCTTTGCCGACGGCATTCGACGTGCCGATGAATTGCACCATCAGCGCAAGACCCTGGGTGGGCTTGTGAAGCCCTCGGCCAAATCACTGAGCAGTTACAACAGCGTTTTATCCAAGCATCTGTCCCAGCGCCGACCCGAGGGTTCGGCCGTGTCGGGCACCAATCTCCGATCGAACGATTCAATCAGCCCGGCGCAAAAGCGCCAAGCCGCTGCCGGTGTGAGTGGTAAAACGCCGCCTCCATTGAGCCCGGCGTTGGCGAAGTTTCTATCGACCATTCAGGTCGACAAGAACTAGACTTTTTTCTTCGGGGCCTCTGCGGTCTCTGCAGGCCCACCTCCTCGCCGAACCATTCGGCCATTAATGGAGGAGCCCTGATGGATTTCGACAACATCGTAGAGAATATCGCCGTCGATCACTGCACCGGCTCGGATTTCCAACTGAGTGGCCTCTATATCGCCCTGGACCCGCCCGAGAACCACCACACTGTGGCAACTCACACGCCCCTTGATGGTCGAGGTGGCCCCAACAATGAGCGTGCCACCCTTCGCTGATGACCCGGTGACATTCCCGGTGACGATGCCATCGATTCGGGCGCTCTTCTCGAATGTGACCTCGCCCTTGATCTGGACGCTCGAGTCAACCAGTGTGGCCAGGGTTTCGGTCTGGACTGCCGTGCGGGTGCTTCGATTGAACATGGTCAGGCCTTCCCTGCGCTAGTTGCGGACCGTAACGGGAATAATCATGACCTCGGTCTGGGCTGGGTCATCGTTGGGAATAACGATTAAGATGGCATAACGAGAAATTGAGGAGATGAGCTTTCCTTTGACGGTCTCGGCGATCTCGGGTGCGGCAATGGTGTGCTGCGAGAGTTTGAATCGTTGGATGGACTCGGCAATGCCCGGCTCTGGAACGAGCGGGTCAAAACGGTCGAGGCCGCGAACCTGTACCTTGATCTTGCTGCCCGCTGCGGGCTTCTTGCGCGGGTCTGGGTTGGAGAGGAGCACTTCGTATTGCACTCCATCGCTTCCCGGGGCACGCCAGGCCACAAATTTTCGAGTCCAGACGTCGGTCTGCGTGGCTTGAATCAGCCGCTCCAAATTCTGCAATTTTGTCTGGATACCCGCATTCTCTGAGGTGACCTCTTTGACTCGGTCATTGAGCTGGTTGGATTGCTCATTGGAGATCGACGACTCGAACTGCTGGCTGGCGAACTTCGAGATGGCCTGGCGCCACCAGGTCTCGTCATAGATGTTTTCGCCGAAGGAACTCAGCAACCAGAGCCAGCCGATGAGGGTGAGGGCACAGAGGGTGATGAGCACCGTGTAAATGAGCCGAACCCGCTCGAAGGTCTTTGCCGATGTCGCGATGAGCGGCTCGTCAATGAGTGGGTTTTTCTTCGGCTCTAGCATCGAATGATCTTACGAGGGGGGCGTGGGCGTTTCGGGCGGGTCTAGGGTCTAGTTGGGCCTTGCTTGGGCCCCAACTGACATGGCGGTGGCCGTCCGGCTTCTGACTCGCTCAAGGATTGGCCGTGGATTGACAACACGGTCATCGATCTCAATTTCGAAGTGGAGGTGATTCCCCGTTGAGCGCCCCGTGCTTCCGACGCGCCCGATGCGGCGTCCCGCTAGAACGGCCATGCCGGTGGTGACTTCAATTCCCTCGAGGTGGGCGTAGCGACTCACGATGCGGTCGTTGTGGCGGATGACCACCACGTTGCCATAACCCCCAAAGGGGCCAATCGACTCGACCACACCGGAGCTAAGTGCGAAGACGGCCGTGCCCGCCGGCGCGATGAAATCAACGCCCCGGTGGAAGGCGGGATTGCCATCGAATGGGTCCATTCGTCGGCCAAACCCCGAGGTGATCGGCGCAGCGATGGGTTGGACCGAGTCGTTGAGTATGAGATTAATGGCGAGGTTCTCTCGGTGAGAGAGGACTCGCTCTAGGGAGTAGCTAATTTTCTCCATGCGCTCGTTGAGACGCTCGATCTCGAGGGGGGCCGAATGGGCATCGATGGGCATGAAACCGTCGCGACTCTTAGACGCCCCGGGTTTGCCTTGCGAGGACTCTCTGACGCTGGCGGGTTTGGACCCATCGGCCTTGGATCCCTCTTTGGGGATCTCGCCCTCCATCGCAGAGATGGTGGACTCAAGAAGATCGATCTTCGCGCGCAGGGCCCCGAGTTCCTTGGCAACCGCCTCGTCTCGACCCATGCTCCACCAACTGAGCACCGCGCTGGTCGAGCCTTCGGAGGCCATCATGAAACCGATGCGAACCATCGCAAGAACAAAGAGGACTGCCAGGCCGATGGCGACCTTCAGGCGCCAGCCCACCAGACTGAAGTGAAAGCAGCGGCTGCCCGACTTGGGTATGAAGCTTATTTGCATAAGTTTATGATTTTACATGGAGCTTTGAGGGGGCGTACATGGAGTGGTTGGACTGGGGGTTGATCGTGGGCCTCGTCGCCCTTGGGGGCAGCGTGGGCTTCTTGGCGGGTCTATTGGGTATCGGGGGAGGAATGACCATGGTCCCCTTCATGGTCATGCTGTTTGGGGCCAAGGGCTTCCCCCCAACCGAGATCATGAAGATCGCCATTGCAACCTCCCTGGCGGTCAATTTATTCACTTCCGTATCCAGCACCCTGGCCCACTACCGCCACGGGGCGGTGCGCACGGACCTGCTTGGGGCCATGGGCACAGGGGCCTTTATTGGCACGTTTGCGGGGGCGCATTTTGCCGGGATGCTCAAAGAATCTTTCTTGGCGGCCTTCTTCGGGCTTTTTGTGGGCTACTCCGCCTGGCAGATGCTCAAGGGGAAGAAGCCAAAGCCGGGACGTGATGTGCCTGGCGCTTTGGGCATGGGGGTTGTCGGCTCGGGAATTGGCCTCATTTCTAGCCTTCTGGGTGCGGGCGGTGGCTTTATGACCGTCCCATTCCTCACCTGGTGCAATGTCACCATGCATCAGGCGGTGGCCACCTCGGCGGGTCTTGCATTTCCAATTGCACTGGGCGGACTCATTGGCTACGCCATGGCCGGGTGGGACCTGCCAGGCATGCCCAGCGGATCGGTGGGTTATATCTATCTACCGGCCCTGGTCTGCCTGGCCTCGGCCTCGATCATGACCGCACCAATGGGTGCGCGGCTGGCACACAAGACCGATGTCCCGAAACTCAAGCGCTGGTTTGCTTATTTGTTGTTTGTCTTGGCGGGGTACATGCTCACCCGGGTGAACTGGTGGTGATGGCTGGGATCGAACCAGCGACCTTGGCGTTATGAGTGCCACGCTCTAACCGACTGAGCTACATCACCGCGCAGCCCTAGATTTTACATCAAGCCTTTCGGCTGCCCGAAGCGCCCCCGGGCCGAGGCGCGCGGGTTGTAACCGACCGGGTCTTGATGCGGGCCCGGGCGGCAGCGTTATTGGAGGCAAGCCGATACCTTGCCTCGGCCTCGGAGAGACGGCGAATCTGGCCGGGTTGGTTGATCAAAAGACTGGCCTCTCCAATGCCGCCAGAGAAGGCGGGATGCGGAAGGTACTGAACGGGCTGCACAACCTCGGAGACCGTCAGCCACTTGCCCACCCAGGATTGATTTGGAAGCTGCTCTGGGCTGCCGCGCATGGTCTCCAAGACCTCTGGCAGAAGCTTGATTCGCACCACCCGGCCACTCGACATCTCGTTGAAATCCACATAGATGTATGGGCGTAGGGCAGGGCGGTTGTTGAAGCGGGCCTTGCCCGAACGAACTTCAACAACCTTTCCCACCGACTCGATTCGTTTGCCCACATGCTGGCTGACCTTCACAAAACTCGAGGCCGACACCACTTCATACGACCCCACATAGGCCGCGACTGTCTCCTGGGGGTTGGTATTCGCGGTGGGTTCGACGCGCAACACGGGGCGAAATACCAGCGGCGCCGATGTCGCAATGGGTGGGGGTTCCTTGGGGGCTGGCGCCTTCTCGGGACCTCCAGCGGGCTTCGCGGGAATGGGTGCGGTACTCGGCGCAGCCGAGGGCTTGATAAGAGTGGGGGCCTTGGCGGGCTGGGCGGTCTGAATGGCCGCGTTCTGAAACTCCTCGAGAGTGGGGATGTCCTCGAATCGCCCCAGGCAGATTCTCGAGAATTGTTCGACTCGCTCTCTTAGAGCCGGCCGCTCGGCCAGTAGGGCGAGCACCGGCGATTGCAGGGGATTGGCATAGTCACTGGCCCGAAAAACAATTCCTTCCTCGTCGCTGTAGCTGCGTTCCCAGAGGCCGGGCTCGATCTCGAGCACGGAGAGCGCGAAATCGATTGCGATGAAAGAGAAACGATCGAGCTCTGGTTGAAAATGCGCCTCGCTGCGCTTGGGGTGTTGAAAGTTGATGTGACCGAGTTCGGCCGCGGGCAGACCCGACAGCGCAGGAACATACATACCGTCGTAGTCGACCAACTGGAGTTGCTTGGCATCCTCACTGACCATGACATTGCCGGGCTGAATATCACCGTGGGCAATGCTGTGGCTCTCGAGAAAACCGGCCAGTGATTTCATGGACTGCCGCAGCGCTGCTAGTTTGGTTCGGTTTTGGTGGTGCTCACTGAGATAGTCGCCGAGGCTGCGACCGGTCGCCCACTTCATCTTGATGATTGGGAAGAACTCGCCCTCGACCGAGACGCCTTGGGCCTGGTAATCGAAAGGAAGAAAGGCGCGCGGCATGGTGCTCACCCGCAACGCTTGCGTTGCCTCCGCGATGGCTTGGTAGCGTTGGGCGACCTCTTTGGAGGTTCGGGTAAAGCAGCGCGCTGCATAGGTCTCGGTGCCCGCATCGAGTCGAAAGACGAGCGCAAAGTTTCCCGATCGAACCCGAGGCATGCCCAAGGCATTGGTCTCGACGGTGGCAACTCGCAGTGCCGGGTCCTTAAAAATGCGACTCGGGGGCAGTTGAAAGGCCCGAAGGTACTGCTCAAGGTTGGGCAGCCTCATCTGGATTCCTTGAACGAGAGAATAGCAAGGGTGGTGTCGTCGACGCGCATTTGATGGCTCAGGCGTTGCTGTGTCACCCAATAGCGAAAGTCGGTCTCACTCTGGCAGAGATTCTTCTCTGCCAGATCCCAATGCCCTGCATGGGCTGTGGAGACAACTTGATGGCCGAGCGCATCGGTCATTAGATACAGACGCGCCCCAAGGAGGTGGGCCTTCCTCACTTGAATCACCGACCACCGACGTCGCTGTCGATGAAAGACATCCTCGTCCCCCCTTGTATCCGAGGAGAGCAGCACCGGGTGGCGTTTGAAACTGTCGGGCTGGTCGAGGGGAATGGGGTGGCTCTGGAGCCGACCCGATGGCTCTTGCCAGACGGCGATGGAGTCGCCGATTCCCACCATGGTGATTTGATCGTTGCTCTCAATCACGCCAATCAGGCTTGCGAAGTTCCCGCGATCGAAGGCCACCTGTTGAGACCAACTCAGTTCGCGCGATGAGAAGAGTTCAAGGAATCGACCTCGTGCCGTGTTGACCATCTCGTGGATATCGTCGTCTGATGGAATCGCATCTCCGATATCCAGAAATCGCTCGTTGAAGGTCTGACAGAGGCAACGGGCCCAGCTTCGCGAGTCAAAAGATTCACTGGCGCCATCGCTCATCGATGCGATGCGGCCCCCCGGATCGGCAAGAAAAAAATCCTCGTTTGAACTGGCGTAATCGGCCTCCTTGGGGAGGCTGATGGCACGGAGCACCCGCACTGGATTTATCTCAGCAGCATGGACTGGGACGAGGCACGGGTGCCGATGTCAAAAAACTCCACGATTTCCACCGGCTCCACGTTATAGAAAAAGCCCCGCGCACCCGCTTCGACTTCGTAGCCCTTTTCTCTGGCTGCATCCGCCACGGTCTTGGGCAGGGGACTCGACATTCGAAAGAGACTTTTTCCGTAAGGGTCACGAACGGCCTCCTCGTTGCTACCAAACTCGATGGGGCCGGCCTTGCTATTGCTGGTGTGGAGGTTAAAGAGCAGCGAGTGGCCATCGGTGGTGCCGGTCTGTCTCACCTGGCCAGCCATCGGCTCTGGATCTCCATCGGTGGGCTCGCCATCCGTGACGTGAAGAACCGTGGGTGGATATGAATCGGGATGGTCATCGCACCAGCCCGTGAGTTCCTCGGCCGCCATTCGAAGTGCTTTGCGCATGGGCGTTCCACCATCATGCAGTGGCTGAAACCAGACGGGGAACTTGATCGAGTGTGATCGCATTGCGCCATTGCCATCTGGAATCTGCTCGACGCGGTCTTCGATTGCCAGGGGTGATCGTTCGAAGGCCGAGATGGGGTGAAAGATTCGATTGGCAAAACTCCCCCGAAGGGCGTTGTGCACGCCCTGGCCACCATAGCCAATGGCGCCGAGGTGAAAGTAATCGCGGACCCCCTCGGACTTGGAACTGCGGGCAATCAGATTCATCACCACACGATTGAGCGCATCGCAGAGGAAGGCTGCACGCGTGTAATTGCTTTTGCCGACCGATTCGCCCATGGACCCCGATTGATCGATGAGAAACAAAAATGCGGTGGGGTTGGAGCGGCTAATCTCGGCGTTGTAGGGCATTGCGGGCTCACTCGGCGGTTGTTTGGGTCACCCCGTATTATGAGACAGCAATGCATCCCAAACCCCGCCGCTCCATTGATCAACTCAGACCTATCTGGGCCTTGGCCGCCCAGTATCCACGTCAGTGGTTTCTGGCCTTTCTTTTTCTCTTACTCGCTGCGGCCTCGACACTCTCGGTGCCTCTGGCATTTCGTGGGCTGATTGATCAGGGCCTCTCGGGACTCGCAGAGCCTTTCGGACTGCTCGTGCTAATTGCCATTGCGTTGGGGATCTTCACTGCCCTGCGTTTCTACTTCATGTCTTGGCTTGGCGAGCGGGTGGTGGCGGATCTGCGCCGCGCGGTCTATGCCCATGTCCTTGTGCAGCCACCGCGCTATTTCGAGACCCTGCAGACCGGCGAGGTCCTCTCTCGACTCACGGCCGACACCACGCTGATTCAGACACTCATTGGCACCAGTGTCTCCATGGCGCTGCGCAGTGGGGTCTTGCTCTCGGGTGGCATCACCATGATGCTCATCACCAGCCCCTTTTTGGCTTCGCTGATGGTGGTCCTGTTGCTGGCGGTGGTCTTGCCGGTCCTCGCCCTGGGTCGGCGTGTCCGCAGCATCTCGAAGGACAGCCAAGACCGCGTGGCCGACACCAGCGCACTTGCCGGCGAGGTGCTCAATGCCATCTCAACCGTGCAGGCCTATGGCCGCGAACCGTTTGAACTCTCGCGCTACGTCCAGACCGTGGAGCGGGCCTTTGAAGTGTCGCTTCGTCGCATTCGGAGTCGCTCGATGCTCACCCTGGTGGCCATCGTGTTGGCATTCCTGGTGATTGTGTTTGTGCTCTGGCTCGGCGCACGCGAGGTCGCTGCAGGCTCGATGAGTGCGGGTGAGCTCGCGCAGTTTGTTCTCTATGCAACGCTCACTGCGGGCTCTATTGCGGCGCTTGCCGAGGGATGGGGGGATCTGCAGCGCGCCATTGGCGCCACCGAGCGGCTGGTTGATCTCATGGGGCCTGCGGGTGGATTTGTCGGTCGGATGTCTGCAAAGGGCCTCCTCGAGGACCACTTCAATGCTGAAGGCACGCAGGCCGAGCCGGTGCGAATTGCGTTTGATGCCATCTCTTTTGCCTATCCCTCTCGCCCCAATGATTGGGCCTTGCGCGACTTGACCTTAAATGTCGAGGCGGGTGAGACGATTGCCCTGGTGGGCCCATCGGGGGCGGGCAAGTCCACTGTGTTTCAGCTGATTCTTGGTTTCTTTCAAGCCCAGTCGGGGGCAATTCGCATCAACGGCCGGCCTATTGAGCAGTGGGACTTGCCCAGACTGCGGGGGCTCATTGGTGTCGTCTCGCAGGACCCCGTTGTCTTCTCGGACGATGCGATGGGCAACATTCGCTACGGGCGGCTCAATGCCTCCGACGATGAGGTGCGAGCCGCTGCCCAAGCCGCCCATGCAGACCAATTCATTGGTGATCTACCGCAGGGCTATGCCAGCTTCTTGGGGGAGCGGGGTGTGCGACTCTCGGGTGGTCAGCGTCAGCGAATCGCGATTGCGCGCGCCATTCTTCGAAACCCGCCGCTTTTGTTGTTGGATGAGGCGACCTCGGCGCTCGACACCGTCTCTGAGCGACTGGTGCAGAGTGCGCTCGAGCGGCTTCTTCCCGGTCGCACCGCACTGGTCATTGCGCATCGACTCTCGACAGTCCGTCGGGCGAGTCGCATCGTGGTGATGGATGCAGGCCGGTTGGTGGCGGTGGGCTCTCACGAGGAACTCATGCGCGAGTCGGTGCTGTACCAAGCACTCGCCCGTCAGCAGTTCTTCGACCATTAAGACTCAAGCCGCTCGCGCCCCCGGCGCCCGGACCTGAGTGAGCGCAAGTCCAATGAGTGCGAGGACAATGCCAGAGACCATCTCGAGCGAGAATGCCTCCTTGAGAAAGAGTGCTGCCGAACCCATGCCGAAAAATGGAACAAGCAGGGTAAAGGGGACCACGCTGGCTGCGGGATGACGTTTCAATAGCCATGACCAGCCGCCATATCCAATGAGGCTTGCGCCGAATGCATTAAAGAGCAGGTAGGCCCAGAGCTCAGCGTGTCCCGACGTGAGCATTGAGATGGACTGGTTCCAGGCCGCACTGCCCTCGAGTGCCAATGAGATGGGCAATAGGCCCAAGGCACCAATTCCCGATCCCCAGACCACCAGTGGAACGGCGGCAATCTCGCTGCCCATGCGTTTCACAAACACATTGCCAATGGCCCATGAGCAGGCCGCGCCAATGGTCATGAGAAATGCAATAAGACCCACCCCGAGATCGAAGGTGGAACCCACCCATGCCATTCCAACCGCCCCAAGACAGATGCCGACCCACTGCTGCCGAAGCGGTCGACTCTCGCCCGTGGCCACCAGAAGCAAGAGCGTGAAAAAGATCTGGCTCTGCATGACCAAGGAGGCGATTCCGGGCGGCATTCCCCAACGAAGGGCCAGAAATAGAAGTGCGAACTGCAGGGTGAAAGAAGCCAGCGCATAGGGAATCAGCAGCGACCATCGTGTTGGGCATCTCGGATAGAGCAAAAGCAGGGGGATGCAGACGGTTGCGAATCGCAGTGTTGCGAAAAGGAGGGGGGGCACCAGATGCACTGCCCAAAACTGCACAACAAAGTTGCTGCCCCAGAGTCCCATCACCAGAAGGGCAAGAAGGATGTGGGGAAGTGGCATTGGTTCGAATCATACAATTTGGCCATGGAAGGACCGCAAAACGTTGCTTCGATTCGTTTCCCATCCTCGACACTGCCAGCCATTGGAATTGATCTTGGTGGAACCAAGACCGAGGTGGCCGCAGTCGACTCGACTGGTCGGGTCTGTTTTCGCGAACGATGTGCCACCCCAGCAGAAGAGGGGCCAGAGGCGATTCGCCAGGCAATTGTTGTGCTCTTCGTTGCTGCAAGGGCCAGTCTGGGCAGTGAGGCCCAGGGGCCACTGCTTGTGGGGATGGGGACGCCCGGATCCATCGATCTCGATTCAGGCCTCCTGCGCAATTCCAACACCCTGTGTCTCAATGGTCTGCGACTAGAGGAGTGGATTTCGACAGCCATTGGCCGGGCCGTGGTGGTGGAGAACGATGCGAATTGCTTTGCCCTGGCCGAGGCCACCCTGGGTGCGGGGCGAGGTTCTCGTGTGGTTTTCGGGGTGATTCTTGGAACGGGTTGCGGTGCAGGCCTGGTGGTCGATGGCCAACTTCATGTTGGGCCCAACCGTTTGGCCGGCGAATGGGGCCACCTGTCAATCGATCCTGCCGGGCCGCTCTGCTGGTGCGGTCAACGGGGCTGCCTCGAGACCTTGGTCTCGGGTGGTGGACTCGCTGCCCGTTGGCTGGAGCAGACTGGGGAGCGCGTCTCGGCCAAATCTATTTTGAGTAATGAGGGTGAGGAGAATCGAAGGTTTACCGATCGCTGGATTGGGCACCTCTGTAGGGGGCTCAAAGGTGTCGTTCAGACCATCGACCCCGATGCGATCGTGCTGGGAGGCGGCTTGTCCAACCACCCGGGACTGGCCGAGGCGATTGGTAGGGGACTGGCAGGCACCTTATTCGGCGCAAAGGATTGCCGAACCCCGGTTTTGGTCAATCGGCTGGGAGACTCTGCTGGGGTCTTGGGAGCGGTTCTTCGCGCCCGACGAGACCGTGGACCCGAGGGCTAGACAGTCGGCTCTAACGGGTTGGTTTTAAACAATATTCTTTAAAATGTAACCCGCACACGATTCAAGGAATTGTCGTAGACTTCACACTGTGGGCTGAGTTCCAAAAAACAAAGTCTGCAACTGTCACTAACCACATTGAGGAATATATGAAGAAAATTGCTCTCGCCACTATGGCTGCAATGTTTGCTGTTTCTGGTGCTTACGCCCAAGCTCCCGCTCCTAAGGCCGACGACAAGAAAGCTGCCGAAGCCAAGAAAGATGCAAAGAAGGACGAGAAGAAAGCTGAAGCCAAGAAGTAAGCCTTACTGCTTCAAAGAGAGGCGGCCCTCGTGGCCGCTTTTTTTTCGCCTAGTTTCGGATGCGCCACCCGGAGGCAATCAGTTGATGGGTGAGGATCAAGAGGGAGAGTGTGGCGCCTCCACAGATCGATGCGCTGAACCAAGGGGAGACATCGGATTGACCAAAGACGCCGAATCGAAACCCATCGATCAGGTAGAAGAAGGGATTGAGGTGACTAATAAACTGCCATTGCTCCGGAAGAATCTGAACGGAGTAAAAGACACCGGCGAGGAAGGTGAGCGGGTTGATGAGGAAGTTTTGAAACGCGGCCACATGGTCCCATTTCTCTGCGTAGAGGGCGGCAATGAGTCCGAGTGCGCCCAAAATCAGACAGGCCATGAGTCCAAATGACATCGCCCAGAGTGGGCTGGCTATGGGCACCGATACAAAGGGAATGCTGGCCAGCCAAACCGCCAGCCCGCACGCGAGGCCTCGCGCGATCGCCCCACCAAGGTAACCCACAAGCCATTCCCAAGGCCGCAGCGGCGAGAGCATAAGAAATACGAGTGTCCCTGTGATCTTGCTCTGCGTGAGGCTGGAACTGGTATTGGCAAAAGCGTTTTGCTGCATGGTCATCATCACGAGCCCGGGCACTAGAAAGGCGCTGTAGTTGACACCGGGCATGGGCTCCACCCGGGTCTCCAAAAGCAGGGCGAAGATCACGAGAAAGAGCATGGCCGAGACGAGTGGTGCCAAGACCGTCTGCACAGAGACCTTCGCGAACCGCCGAATCTCTTTGACCAACAAAGCCCATGCACCGTAGTGCGTCTGTGTGGCGTGCGTCTGTGCGGCGTGCGTCTGTGCGGCGTGCGTCTGTGCGGCGTGCGTTTGCAAGGAGGTTTCTCTCTCTTCCTGTTTCACTGGCCGTGTTGGCTAAGTCAAGTGCGCAGTGAAACCGCGATGGCGTGATGTGTCTGCCGAGCGACTTCAGCGGCCTGTTGCGCCCAATCGTCTTGAGGGCTGGCGTAGAGGATGGCGCGGGAGGAATTGATAAAGAGTCCCTGGCGATTCGCATCGACTCCAGCGCAGACTGCGGCCTTTAAATCGCCGCCCTGCGCACCGATACCGGGCACAAGTAGCGGCAGCTTCGGTGCGATCTCTCGCACCTTCTGGACTTCGGCTGGATAGGTGGCGCCAACCACCAAGCCCACCTGCTCGCTGCCGCTCCAACGTTCGGTGGCCAGGCGGGCCACGCGCTCGAAGAGGCGTTCGCCTCCCTCGAGGGCCAGCATTTGAAGGTCGTCGCCCCCGGGGTTGCTGGTGCGGCAGAGCAGGAAAATGCCCTTGTCCCGGAATTCGAGAAATGGGGTGAGGCTGTCGCCACCCATATAGGGGCTGAGAGTCACAGCGTCTGCGCAATACCGCTCGAAGGCCTCTTTGGCGTAATTGCTTGCGGTCGAGCCGATGTCCCCGCGCTTGGCGTCCAAGATGAGAAGGTGATTGGGATGGGCCGCCTTGATGTGGCGGCAGATCGACTCCAGTGTGGATTCGAGTCCGAGTGCAGCGAAGTGGGCAATCTGGGGCTTGAAGGCGCAGCAATAGGGGGCCGTGGCGTTCACGATACCCGTGCAGAAACGTTCAACCGCCTCATTGAGCGGACGGCTCGCGAGGGAGTGGGGAAGCCGACCCGGCTCGGGATCAAGACCAACGCAGAGCAGGCTCTGATTTGTTTGCCAGGCCCGCTGGCAGCGCTCTCTGAAGGTCATCGTCGCATTGTAAAAAAAAACCCGGGTCCAATGACCCGGGCTGGGAGGTCAGGAGGGAGACCCTCCTGCAGGGAGTCGTTATAACGGCCCACCCCGAGGGGCGGGCCGGTGGGGGATTACATGTCCATGCCGCCCATGCCACCCATGCCGCCCATTCCACCGGGCATACCGCCGGCAGCTGGCTTGTCATCGGGGGCCTCGCCGATCATGCAGTCGGTCGCCAGCATAAGACCGGCCACAGAGGCAGCGTTTTGCAGGGCGGTGCGGGTGACCTTGGTGGGATCTACGACACCCATCTCGAGCATGTCGCCGTACTCACCGGAGGCCGCGTTGTAGCCATGGGCACCCTTGAGATCCAAGACCTTGGCCACAACAACGCTGGGCTCCTCACCGCAGTTGGAGACGATCTGGCGCAGGGGCTCCTCGACCGCGCGCATCACAATCTTGATGCCCGCTTCTTGGTCGGAGTTGTCGCCCTTGGGCTTGGCCTGGTTGCGAGCACGCAGAAGTGCCACGCCACCGCCGGCCACAATGCCCTCTTCGACGGCGGCACGGGTTGCGTGAAGCGCGTCTTCGACGCGGGCCTTCTTCTCCTTCATCTCCACCTCGGTGGCCGCACCCACGCGGATGACTGCGACACCACCGGCCAGCTTGGCCACGCGCTCTTGCAGTTTCTCTTTGTCGTAGTCGCTGGTGGCCTCTTCGATCTGTGCGCGAATCTGCTTGACGCGCGCGTCGATGTTCTTCTTGTCGCCAGCGCCATCGATGATGGTGGTGTTCTCTTTGGCGATTTCGACCGTCTTGGCCTGACCGAGCTGGGCCAGGGTGGCCTTCTCGAGGGTCATTCCGGTTTCTTCAGAGATCACAACACCGCCGGTGAGAATGGCCATGTCTTCGAGCATGGCCTTGCGACGATCGCCAAAGCCAGGGGCCTTAACAGCCACCGTCTTGAGGATGCCGCGGATGTTGTTGACCACCAGGGTGGCGAGTGCCTCGCCTTCGACATCTTCTGCAACGATGAGGAGGGGGCGACCGGACTTGGCCACCTGCTCGAGCACCGGGAGCAGATCACGAATATTTGAGACCTTCTTGTCGTGCAGGAGGATGAACGGGTTCTCGAGAAAGGCAACCTGCTTCTCGGGGTTGTTGATGAAGTAGGGCGAGAGGTAGCCGCGGTCAAACTGCATTCCCTCGACCACATCGAGCTCGTTCTGAAGTGACTTGCCGTCCTCGACGGTGATGACACCCTCTTTGCCCACCTTCTCCATGGCCTTGGCGATGATATCGCCGATCTCGCTGTCGGAGTTCGCGGAAATCGAGGCGACCTGCGCGATCTCTTTCGAGGTGGTGCAGGGCTTGGAGATCTTCTTGAGTTCCTCGGTGATGGTGATTACGGCTTTGTCGATGCCGCGCTTGAGGTCCATGGGGTTCATGCCAGCGGCCACGTACTTCATGCCCTCGCGGACAATGGCCTGGGCCAGCACGGTGGCGGTGGTGGTACCGTCTCCCGCGTTGTCAGAGGTCTTGGAAGCCACTTCCTTGACCATCTGTGCGCCCATGTTCTCGAACTTGTCTTTGAGTTCCACTTCCTTGGCGACAGACACACCGTCCTTGGTGACTGTGGGCGCGCCGAAGGAGCGCTCGAGGACCACATTGCGGCCCTTGGGACCGAGGGTGACTTTGACGGCGTTGGCCAGAATGTTGACACCGTTGACCATCTTGTGGCGACCGTCGTCGCCGAATAGAACTTGCTTTGCAGCCATTTAAATTCTCCTGAACAAATTGGGTTGAGAGGGAGTTCGCCGACGCGTGGTCTTACTCAATCACGGCCATGACGTCGTCTTCGCGGAGAACAAGAAGCTCTTCGCCATCGACTTTCACGGTCTGACCGGCGTACTTGCCGAACAGGATGCGGTTGCCCACCTTCACATCGAGGGGGCGCTGTTTGCCGTCTTCCTGGATCTTGC
This sequence comes from Betaproteobacteria bacterium, assembly GCA_016868255.1. Classification (GTDB taxonomy): domain Bacteria; phylum Pseudomonadota; class Gammaproteobacteria; order Burkholderiales; family Burkholderiaceae_A; genus Hahnella. The sequence continues at coordinate 53,477 of VGHN01000007.1, read as the reverse complement.
CGTTGCCTACGGCGATCACCTCACCCTGGTCGGGCTTCTCGGCGGCGTTGTCCGGGATGACGATGCCCGAGGCGGTGGTTCGCTCCTGGTCAAGACGCTTGACCACCAGGCGGTCGTGCAGGGGACGCAGTTTCATACGTATTCGCTCCATCAAAAAAGGTTGCAGAAATAGGGTCTTCCAGCGGCGAGGACGCCTTATTAGCACTCATCGCTATTGAGTGCTAATGGTAGGGGCTCGATAGAGGTTTTTCAAGGGCTTGGGTCTCGCCCATGAAAAAAAACCATTCAATTTGGGGTTTTGAGGCCCCACACGCTCGGCGTCGCCCCTTTGAAGGAGCGGATTTGAGCAAGTGGTGCGGAAGGGACTTGGCGGATCGGGCCGAACTCAAGTTCTGGCCCGAGCGCCGGGAGACTTAGCCTGCGACGAAGCGGGACTGCTTCTCTAAGAGGGTCTGGCAATCAATGCAGCGGATCTTTCCGAGCTTCAACCGAGCCGAGACGATTTTCTCGGCGCAATCGATGCAGTGGACGCCGTCGAAGTCGGGGCTGGTCTCGGGGGCGATCTTGCGTCGGGCCACTTCCAATGCATCTTCGTTGAACTGGGCCTCGATGGCCGATGCCCGATCGTTCTCGTCGGATAGCTCAAAGTAGTTTTCGTTTTTTTCTAGTGCCATGATTCCTCCTGGGCGTCGCTCATAATGGACGCTCGGGCGCCACAATAACATCGAGAGAGAGTCGACCCCAGATCCAATGAGAGGTTCCAAAAAGATTCTTGGCGCATGCCTACTCCTTCTGGGTGTTGGCGCCCACTACCAATCGGCTGCCCAGGATATGACGGCCTGGGGCACGCTCCCCCTGCAGTTCTTCGAGTCTCGTGGGGTCCCGGCCGATGCCGTGGGAATCTCACTAGCGGTTCTTAAATCAGGGGAATTACGGGGGCCGCCGACCTGGCTCGAGCATCGGGCCCGGCAGCCGATGAACCCCGCCTCGACCATCAAGCTGGTGACGACCCGAGCGGCCTGGTCGATTCTGGGCCTCGACTATCGGTCTCGCACGCGGGTCTGGACAACGAGTCGGGTGAAGGCCGGGGTGCTCAAGGGCCCCATCTACATCCAGGGTGGGGGCGATCCCAAGCTGGTTCTCGAGGACATTGAGCAAATCGTCGACCAACTCCGGGCCAAGGGCATTCGTGTGATTGAGGGCGACTTTGTTCTTGACGGAAGTCGCTTCGCTGAGGCGCCCGGTGACCCCAATGCCTTCGATGGGCGCGGTTACAAGCCATACAACGTGGAGCCGCATGCGGCCATGTTCAATTTCAAGTCGGTGCGGGTTGGCCTTCGTCCAGATCGGGGGCGCGTGACCGTTGAGACCATGCCCAACCTGCACGGACTGCGAGTCAACACCTCGATTCGTTTGGTTCAAGGGGGATGTGGCGCGAACTCTCTGGAGTGGATCCAGCGTGCCAACCTTATTGATGTGAGTGGGCGCATGGGACGCAACTGCCCTTGGCAAGAGAACTACATCAGTGTCTATAGCCACCTGCAGTATGCCCAGCGACTCTTTGCGGCGAGTTGGAAAAACGCGGGCGGGATATTTCGAGGCAAGGCCCGCGAGGGCAAGACACCGGGCAACGCCGTGCTGCTGGTGGACTGGGTCTCGCCCCGGCCTCTCATCGATGTGCTCGCAGACATTAACAAGCTGTCGAACAATCCGATGGCGAGGACTGTCTTCTTAAATCTCTCGGCGGAAACAGGTGGGCCGGGAAGCCGAGACGATGCCGAGAAGCGGGTTCGAGCATGGTTGGCCGAGCGGGGTATGAGCTTTTCAGAATTGGTGATGGACAACGGATCGGGCCTGAGTCGGAACGAGCGCATATCGCCAAGAAGCCTCACTGAACTGCTGGTTGACGCAATGCTCGCACCCCAGGCCATGGAGTGGATTGGCACCCTTCCGGCCGCGGGGGTCGAGGGCACCATCCGGCGGCGACTCAAGGATGGGTCGGTGGCGGGGCGGGCCTGGATTAAGACGGGGAGTTTAGAGGGTGTTAGGGCTTACTCTGGATATATTCTCAGCCAGTCGGGCCACTGGGTCGCCTTTTCAGCGATCATCAACCACCCCCGCGCCGTCGAGGCGGCCCCCTCTTTGGACTCCCTCGTGAAGTGGATGGTCGAAACCCTATAGGCGGACTAGAGTCGAATTCAAATGAACGTCAAACCCACTCTGACCGCGCCCGTCTTCAATCGGGAATTGCTCTACCGCCGTGGCATGACTGCGGTGGTGCTGTTGGTGCTCGCTCTTTCTACGGTGCTCACTGAAGCAGGTCGGGCCAGGCTCATCGGCTGGGGCGCCACATTCATGGGGGCCTTGTCGGCCGAACCCGCAAACTCCGTCTTCCATGCGCGGGCCACGAATCTCACAGTCGAGCAGTCCCGAACGGCCCGCTGGATCGCCCGAAAGCACCGGGTCTCCCTTCCAGCGGTCGAGCAAATTGTCTCGGTGGCCTTCGAGAGCGCGGCCATCTTCCGGCTCGACCCTTACCTAATCCTTGCGGTCATTTCGGTGGAGTCGGGGTTCAACCCGCTTGCAGAGAGCAAGGCGGGCGCCAAAGGGCTCATGCAGGTCATCCCGGAATACCACAAAGAGCGTTTTGCCCAGCATGGCGGCTTGGGTGCGGCGCTCAACCCCTGGGCCAATATCCAGGTTGGCTCTGGAATTATTCGTGAATACCTCGACCGCTTTAAAACCATCGAGTCCGCCTTGCTCGCCTATGTGGGCGTTGGCCCCACCGGCGTAAGCGGCTATCCCGATAAGGTCATGCGCATTCGCGAGCAGATGCGCGCAGCCTCACAGGGGCGGGTCCTCGCTTAGTGGGACAGGGGGGCCACCCCCAGGGGGCACCCCAGAGTGTTAAGCGGTTTTGGCGAGCGACTGCATGGCGGCCTGAACGCCGCCTGCCTTGTGGGGCACGCCCGCCAAGCCAAGCGCCATTTCAACACCCGACAATGCGCCAATAAGGCTCAGGTCGTTGAAGTCGCCGAGGTGGCCAATACGAAAGACCTTCCCGGCCAGCTTAGACAAACCCATTCCAAGCGAGATGTTGAATTTTTCCAGCGCGATTGCTCGGAAGGCATCGGCATCGTGTGACTTGCCGCCAGTGCCCTCGGGCATCATCACCGCAGTGAGCACGGGGCTGTGTTCGGCCGGGTTCTGGCAGACGATCTCTAGACCCCATGCCTCCACGCAGGCACGCGTTGCGGCCGAGTGGCGCTTGTGGCGTGCAAAGACCCGATCCAGGCCCTCCTCGTTGAACATGTCGATGGCCTCGGCCAAGCCGTAGATCAAGTTGGTGTTCGGCGTACTCGGCCAGAAGCCCTTTTTGTTCGCCTCGAGAATGTCATCCCATGCCCAGAAGGCCCGCGGCAACTTGGCAGTCTTGCTGACTTCAAGCGCCTTCTGACTGACAGCATTGAGCCCCATTCCGGGGGGCATCATCAGGCCCTTCTGCGAACTGGCCACCGCCACATCCACGCCCCATTCATCGAACTTAAATTCAACGCTGCCCAGGGCCGAGATGGTGTCCACCAGAAGCAGTGCAGGGTGCTTGGCCGAATCAATGGCCTTGCGCACTGCTGCGATGTCAGAGGTGATTCCGGTGGAGGTCTCGTTGTGGACCACGCAGACGGCCTTGATTGCGTGTTGCGAATCCTTCTTGAGGCGCTCGGCAATCACGTCGGCGCGCACGCCTTCGCGCCAGCTGCCCTGCATCATCTCGGGCTTGAGACCAAGTCGTGTGGCCATGCGGGCCCAGAGGGTCGCGAAGTGCCCGGCCTCGAGCATGAGCACCTCGTCGCCGGGGCTGAGCGTATTGACCAGTGCGGCCTCCCAGGCGCCGGTTCCCGAACCCGGGTAGAGCACCACTGGGCCGCTGGTGCCGAAGAGAGGGCGAACCGACTCAAGCACGCGCAGGGCAAGCGCTTGGAACTCTGGGCCTCGGTGGTCGATGGTCGGAAAGTCAATGGCCCGCAGGATGCGGTCGGGCACATTGGAGGGTCCGGGGATCTGCAGGAAATGGCGGCCCTGGCCGACTCGATTGAGGCTTGAACGGGCGTTGATTGCCTGGGGAAAATCGCGTTGCATATTCAATGGCTTTCTGTATCGTGAAACTAACCCGCCATTGTAATCTTTAGGCCAAATCAAGTCTTGCAAAGTCAACAACCGTGATTCAAAACGCACCCGCCCCCGAGCCGGCCCGACGGGCACTGCTCCAGGGCCGAATTGGTCAGGCGATTGCTCGCCAGCCATTGGTGAGCCGGTTGCGTTCCGAACTGCGGGGCGAGGTGCTCTTCGATGCCGCATCCAGGGGTCGGTATTCCACCGATGCATCGATCTATCAGGTCATGCCCATTGGGGTCGCTGTGCCCAGGTCACTGGCCGACCTGGGCCTGGCCCTCGACATCGCCCGCGATGCGGGTGTGGCCATTCTGCCCAGGGGTGGTGGCACCTCCCAGTGTGGTCAGACCGTGGGCGAGGCACTGGTCTTGGATACCAGCCGCTATCTGCGAGGCATCCGCGACCTGGATGTCGATGCAAGGACAGTCACCGTCGAGCCCGGCGTGGTTCTGGACCACCTCAATCAGTTTTTAAAGCCGCATGGGCTCTGGTTCCCAGTGGATGTCTCCACGGCGGCCCAGTGCACCATCGGTGGGATGGCCGGAAACAATTCCTGCGGCTCCCGATCGCTCTTCTACGGCAACATGGTTCATAACGTCGAGGCCATTGATGCCATTCTCGACGACGGCACCCGGGCCCGGTTCGCTCGCTTTGGTGATGGCGGCCCGATGGCCCTCTCCAACCAGCGGATGCGTGATCTGGTCTCTGGGCTATTCCAGGTGGCCGAGTCGGTGCGATCGGAAGTCGAGGCGATCTGGCCCAAGGTCATGCGCCGCGTTGGTGGCTACAACCTCGATGTCTTTTTTCCGCAGAGCGAGCGCCCCTACAACGCCGATGGCAGCCTGAATCTCGCGCAACTCTTGGTTGGCTCCGAGGGCACCTTGGCCACATTCGAGTCTCTTACCCTAAGGCTCGCTCCCATTCCCAAGCACAAGGTGTTGGGCGTGGTGAATTTCGCATCCTTTCAGAAGGCCATGTTGAGCTCGGCTCGCATTGTTGAACTCGGCCCCGTGGCGGTTGAGTTGGTGGACCGAACGATGATCGAACTCTGTCGGGTCAACCCGGTCTTCGCGCCAGTGATTCAGGATGCGGTGGTGCCTGTGAATGGCGCGCCCACAGACGCACTCTTGCTCGTGGAGTTTGCGGGCGAGGATTTGGCATCACTCGAGCGGCGACTGCGAGAGTTGGAGACGCTCATGGCGGACCTGGGCCAACCCCAGTCTGTGGTGGCCATGACCGATGCCAAACGCCAGTCGGCACTCTGGGAGGTTCGCAAGGCGGGCCTCAACATCATGATGTCGTTGAAGGGCGATGGAAAACCGGTGTCTTTTATCGAGGACTGCGCGGTGCCCCTCGAGCACCTGGCCGACTACACCGACGCGCTCACCGAGGTCTTCGCCCGTCACGGCACGCAAGGCACCTGGTATGCCCATGCCTCGGTGGGTACGCTTCATGTTCGTCCCATTCTCGATATGCGCCGCGACGGCGCCGAGAAGATGCGATCGATTGCGCAAGAGGCCAGTACCCTGGTGCGCCGATTCAAAGGGGCCTTCTCGGGTGAGCATGGCGATGGTCTTGTGCGAAGTGAATGGGTCTCGTGGCAGTTCGGACCACGAATCACCCAGGCCTTTGAGCAGGTGAAGGACCTCTTCGATCCGTCCAATCGCCTCAATCCGGGCAAGATCGTGCGCCCCTCCCGCATGGATGACCGAAGCCTTTTTCGCTACTCGCCGGGCTATGCGGCCTTGCCAATGGCAACCGGTCTTGATTGGTCTGTCTGGAATGTGAAGAACGATCCCTCCGAGAAGGGCGACCCCGGCACCATGGGCATTCGAATCACGGAACCCGGGTCGGGCGCGGATCCCACGGGTGGTCTGGCCAAGGCCGTCGAGATGTGCAACAACAATGGCCACTGCCGAAAGTTCGATGCCGGCACCATGTGCCCAAGTTACCGAGTGACGCGCCAAGAGATCCACTCGGTTCGTGGCCGAGCCAATACCCTGCGACTTGCTGTCAGTGGTCAACTGCCATCCGGCATTGTGGGGAGCGAGGTTGAAGAGGCACTCGATCTCTGTGTGGGCTGCAAGGGCTGCCAGCGCGAGTGCCCCACTGGCGTCGATATGGCGCGAATGAAGATCGAGGCCGCCTATCAGCGCGGCAAGTCTCGAGGCTTCTCACTCAAAGACCGAGCCGTGGCCGGTCTGCCGCGGATTCGTCAGGCGGTTCGAGACTGGCCTGTGTTGGCCACCATCTTTAATCTTCGCAACCGTCTGCCCTTGGTGGCCCGACTCATGCAGCGACTCGTGGGCATCGCGGCCGAGCGACCCCTACCAAATTGGCATGCAAAAGGTTTCGCGCAACTGCGCAGGCAGGCGCAATTGCCCGAGACCTCCTTCGATGAGTGCGATCTCATTCTCTGGGCCGACACCTTCTCTGAATCGTTCTCACCCGCGGAATTGGTGGAAGTCCATCGAATGCTGCACGGCATGGGCTTCGCGGTGGCATGGTCGGGTGCGGCAGGCCACCAACCCCTCTGTTGCGGAAGAACAGCGCTCTCGGTGGGCATGATCGATGAGGCCAAGGCCCAGGCCGTGGGCTGTCTTGAGGCGCTTGGGCCCGCTCTCGAGCGGGGGGTTCCAATAGTCGGATTCGAGCCTTCGTGCCTATTGAGCATTCGTGATGAATGGCGCTCCTACGGGCTGGGTGGGGCCGCACAGCAACTGGCAAAACAGACCTTCTTGTTTGAAGAGTGGTGGGTCGCCCAACTAAAGTCGGGACGAATCAAGCCAACCGCACACGGCAGCGGGCTGGAGATTTTGGTCCACGGCCACTGTCATCAGAAGGCGCAGGCGGCGATCAACCCGACGCTCGAGGCGCTGCGTGCAGTGGGTGCCGAAGTGTCACTCATTGAGTCGAGTTGTTGTGGCATGGCCGGCAGCTTTGGCTATGAAGAGCGACACCAGGAGGTTTCGAAGGCCATGGCAGAACTGAGCCTGCTGCCGACTCTTCGCAAGGCACCTGCATCGGCCTGGATTGTTGCCGATGGCTTTTCTTGTCGACATCAAATTACCGACCTCTCGGGCCTGGGAGCAGAGCGTCAACCCATGCATGCGGCGGTTGCGCTGGCACGAATTCTTGCCAGGCCCATCCCCGCCCACGCTTAGGCGCACAATTTCATTTATCGCAACTTCAGTCATTCTCTCTACTTCAGTTAAATAGGCCCGTTATGGATCCCACCCTTCGCAAGCAAGCGCTCGATTACCACGCACTGCCCACCCCCGGAAAAATCGCCATCGCGCCCACCAAACAGGTGGTGAATCAGCGAGACCTCGCACTGGCCTATTCGCCTGGTGTGGCCGCGGCCTGTCTCGAGATCGCCGACGATCCGATGAACGTCTGGAAATACACCTCGCGAGGGAATCTGGTTGGCGTGGTCACCAATGGCACGGCCGTGCTGGGCCTGGGCAACATCGGGCCACTGGGTGCCAAGCCTGTGATGGAGGGTAAGGCCGTTCTCTTCAAAAACTTCGCCGGCATTGATGTCTTTGACATTGAACTCAATGAGCGCGAGGACCTCGACAAACTGGTGGAAGTGATTGCCGCCCTTGAGCCCACCTTTGGGGGAATCAACCTCGAGGACATCAAGGCCCCCGATTGTTTCTACATCGAGCGCAAGCTGCGCGAGCGCATGAAGATTCCTGTCTTTCATGACGATCAACATGGAACGGCCATTGTGGTGTCCGCTGCCTTGGTCAATGGCCTGGCAGTGGTCGAGAAAGAGATTTCGAAGATCAAGCTCGTGGTCTCGGGTGCCGGTGCCGCAGCGCTGGCCTGCCTCGATCTCCTGCTCGATCTTGGAATCAAGAAGGAAAACATCTGGGTGACGGACATCAAGGGCGTGGTCTATGAGGGCCGCAAGGAGTTGATGGACCCAGAGAAGGAGCGATTCGCGCAGCCCACCTCGGCGCGCACGCTGGCCGATGTGATTGCTGGTGCAGACGTTTTTCTTGGACTCTCGGCTGGTGGGGTTCTCAAGCCCGAGATGGTCAAGCAGATGGCCGAGCGCCCCATTATTTTTGCGCTGGCCAATCCCGAGCCAGAGATTCTTCCCGAAGATGCGCGCAAGGTTCGCCCCGATGTGATCATTGCCACGGGCCGAACCGACTATCCGAACCAGGTCAACAACGTGCTCTGTTTCCCGTTCATCTTCCGGGGGGCATTGGACGTTGGTGCGACCACGATCACGCGTGGAATGGAACTCGCTGCCGTGAAGGCGATGGCCGAGTTGGCCCGGGCCGAGCAGTCCGAGGTGGTTACCCGCGCCTACGGCACCGAGGGGATTTCATTTGGGCCGGACTACCTCATTCCCAAGCCTTTCGATCCGCGTCTTATTTTGCGAATCGCCCCTGCGGTGGCGCAAGCGGCCATGAACGATGGCGTGGCCGTTCGCCCTATTGCAGACATGAATGCCTACATGGACCGACTGCAAGAGTTTGTCTATCACTCTGGCAACTTCATGACGCCGATCATCACCGCCGCTCGCATGGCCGAGAAGCGGCGCATTGTTTTTGCCGAGGGCGAAGAGGAACGCATTCTTCGCGCGGTTCAGGTGGTGATTGATGAGCGACTGGCCGACCCGATTCTGATTGGGCGCCCTGCGGTGATCGAGCGACGCATCAAGCGATTCGGTCTTCGAATTCGCATCGGCGAGGACTTCGAGGTGGTCAACCCAGAGTTCGATGATCGCTTCCGTGAATATTGGGAGACCTACCATTCAATGACCGATCGCAAGGGTGTGACGGCCCAATACGCACAGATCGAGATGCGCCGCCGACACACGCTGATTGGCGCCATGATGATTCACAAGGGCCAGGCCGACGGAATGATTTGCGGAACCTTCGGCACGCATGACCTTCACTTGCATTATGTGGACCAAGTTCTGGGGCGCGCCAAGGGATGGTCGGTCTACGGGGCCATGAACATTCTCATACTGCCGTCTCGCGTGCTTGCGCTGGTCGACACCCATGTCAACGAGAATCCCTCGGCCGAGCACCTCGCAGAAATTACGCTCTCGGCCGCGCATGTCATGCGCTCGCTCGGACTCGAGCCCCGAGTGGCGCTTCTCTCACACAGCAATTTTGGTTCCGTTAATGCCGACTCCGCCCGAAAAATGCGTGCGGTGCTCTCGATGGTGCGCGCGCGCGAACCCGAGATGAACATCGATGGCGAGATGCATGCCGACGTAGCGATTGATGCCGAGTTGCGCCGAGCGATGATGCCGCATTCCACGCTTCAGGGCGATGCGAATTTGTTGGTCTTGCCAAGCCTCGAGTCGGCCAATATTGCCTACAACCTGCTCAAGCGGGCCGCCGGCAACAACGTGGCCATTGGTCCCATCTTGCTGGGATGCCGCGCACCGGTGCATATCCTCACCGCATCCGCCACGGTTCGGCGCGTGGTCAACATGACCGCGCTGACTGTGAAGCATGCCAACTCAGCGAGCTGGGCAGTGAGCCCGGTCTAGTAGGGAAGCAAGCTCGGTCTCACCGTGCGCGAGGGCTCGCTCAACTAAAACTCTCCAATGCGAACGGCCACGGCGGCGAGCACGGCTGCTGCGGCCGTCTCGGTGCGAAGAATGCGTGGGCCGCATCGAATGCCAACGAACCCAGCGCGTTGGGCCTGCTCCTCCTCCTCGTCTGTCCAGCCCGCTTCGGGCCCAATCGCGATGGTGAGGAAGTTAGAGAGTGGGGCCTGGCCCAGGGACTCCGATGCGAAGGGGTCCAAGATCCAGCGGGTCTGCTCCAACCCCTTTTTTCTCTGCTCGTTCTGCTCGTTCTGCTCGTTCTGCTCGTTCTGCTCGTTCTGCTCGTTCTGCTCGTTCTGCTTCCTTTGACCAAATTGTTCACTGCGTTCGCCGCCCTTGCTGTCCTCGCTGTTCTCGATCGACGCGAAGTATTCGGCGGAACGCTGCAGAGGTGCAACGATTGGCACGGCATTGCGCCCACATTGGGCGGCCGCAGCCTCGGCGATTGCTCGCCAGTGGGCGAGTCGCTTCTCGAGCCGTGGCCCTTTGAGTTTCAACTGGCTGCGTTGCGCCGCAAGCGGCTGAATCAAGGTGGCGCCTAACTCACTGGCCTTCTGTACCACCCAATCCATTTTGTCGCCCAGGCAGAGGGCCTGGGCCACAGTGATCTGCAGGGGCGACTCGCGAGAGACGGTCTTCACGGCACCAACCTCCACCATGCAGGCCTTTGCATTGGCCTCTACAACCCGAGCCCCCGCCTCGTTGCCCAGCCCATCGAAAAGAATAACGGCATGGCCTTGTTCGGCGCGAAGCACGCGAACCAGGTGGTGGGAGGCCTCCTCGGAGAGTCTGCAGGGCCCCTGGGCCAGCGGGCTATGGAAGAGTCGAATCTGCATGGGTCGGGCTCATTGATCAGTTTTTCTTTGAAATAATGGTCAGGAACATCAATTGGTCTTAGGGGTGGTGGTCTCAGTAGAATCCCTATTCCTCTTTGCCCGCCGGACTCTCTAATCATGTCAAGCCAGTCTACCCAAGCCAGCCACTCCGCTCCCATGCGCCGTCAGATGGCCAATGCCATTCGGGCCCTGTCGATGGACGCGGTTCAGGCCGCCAACTCAGGTCACCCGGGCATGCCCATGGGCATGGCCGAGATTGCTGTGGCGCTCTGGGCAGACCACCTGCAGCACAACCCCAGCAACCCCGCCTGGGCCAACCGAGATCGCTTCGTGGTCTCCAACGGCCACGGCTCCATGCTTTTGTATTCCCTTTTACACCTCAGCGGATACGACCTTCCCATTGGCGAGATCAAGCGGTTTCGGCAGCTGCATTCCAAGACCCCAGGCCACCCCGAGGTCGACGTGACCCCCGGTGTGGAGACCACCACGGGCCCCTTGGGGCAGGGCATCACCAATGCCGTGGGCATGGCACTGGCCGAGCGACTTCTGGCGGCCGAGTTCAATCGGCCGGGCATGGAGGTCGTGGATCACCACACCTATGCGTTTCTGGGCGATGGCTGTCTGATGGAGGGCATTAGCCACGAGGCCTGCTCGCTGGCTGGCGTCTGGGGCCTCTCCAAACTCATCGCGCTCTACGACGACAACGGCATCTCGATTGATGGAAAGATCGACGGATGGTTTCGAGACGACACACGCAAGCGCTTTGAGGCCTATGGATGGAATGTGATTGGGCCGATTGATGGGCACGACGATTCAGCGGTGAGCCAGGCCATTGAGCGGGCCAAGGGCTGGGCACGCAATGGATGCAACGGCCGACTGGCCCCGACACTCATCATCTGCAAGACAGAAATTGGCAAGGGTTCTCCCAACCGAGTTGGCACTGCAAAGGCCCATGGGGAAGCGCTCGGCGATGCAGAGATTGCCTTGACCCGAGGCGCCATCGACTGGCCCCATGCCCCCTTTGAAATTCCATCCGATGTGGCCCAGGCCTGGAGTGCCAAGTCGCGTGGCGCCCAGATGGAGTCCGAATGGAAGTCCCTCTGGCAGCGCTATGCGTTGGCCCATCCCGAACTGGCCAAGCAACTCGATGATCGACTCTCCGGCCGCTTCCCCAAGGACTTGGAGTCGCGCAACCAGGCACTTATTGCAGAGTTCTGTAAGCAAATGCCCAATGTCGCTACACGCAAGGCCTCGCAGATGGTTTTGGATGACTTGGGCCCTCGTCTGCCCGCCTTCTTGGGTGGCTCGGCCGATCTCACGGGCAGCAACCTCACCAATTGGAAGGGCGTGGCGTCGCTCTCAGTGGATCGACAGGGCACCCTGACTGCGGGTCGACATGTCTCCTATGGAGTTCGGGAATTTGGCATGGCTGCCATCTGCAACGGCATTGCCTTGCACGGGGGCTTTGTTCCCTATTGCGGCACCTTCCTCACCTTCTCTGACTACAGCCGCAATGCCATTCGCATGGCCGCGCTCATGAAGCGCCAGGTGATTCATGTCTTTACCCACGATTCGATTGGCCTGGGCGAGGATGGGCCCACCCATCAGCCGGTGGAGCATCCGGCGAGCCTTCGGCTCATTCCAGGCCTTCATGTCTGGCGCCCAGCCGATGCGGTGGAGACTGCTGTGGCATGGCAGGCTGCACTCTCATACAAGTCGGGTCCCACGGCGCTGCTTCTTTCTCGCCAGGCCCTGCCACCGCAGATCTGTTCTCCGGAGCAGGCCAAGAATGTGAGCAAGGGGGGCTATGTGCTCTCGTCGGACGCCCAGCCAGATATTGTCTTGATGGCCACTGGTTCCGAGGTCTCCCTGGCCATGGCGGCAGCCGGCCAATTGCGTTCGCAGAAGGTTGCAGTGCGGGTGGTCTCCCTGCCTTCGACCACTGTTTTTGATCAACAGCCCAGCAGCTACAAAGAATCGGTGCTGCCCCACGGTGTGCCACGGGTGGTGATCGAGGCGGGTGTCACCGATGGCTGGTGGAAGTACCAGCCCGATGCGGTGATGGGCCTGGATCGTTTCGGTGAGTCCGCCCCGGCCGGTGAACTCTTCAAGCTCTTTGGCCTGACTGCCGAGGCCGTGGTGGAGACAGCTAAGATCGTGCTCAGTCACTCATAAATTCATTCATTGGCAAGGAGCGGTTCATGGCTTTTCGTGTAGCAATCAATGGTTACGGCCGCATTGGCCGCAATGTCTTGCGTGCTCACTACGAAGGCGGCAAGCGTCACGATCTTGAGATCGTTGCAATCAACGACCTCGGCAATTCAGAGACCAATGCACACCTCACCCGCTATGACACTGCGCATGGCCGTTTTCCGGGCGATGTAAAGGTGGAGGGCGAGCACATGGTGGTCAATGGCGACCGTATTCGTGTGCTTGCCAATCGCAATCCGGCCGACCTGCCCTGGGCAGACCTTGGGGTCGATCTGGTCATGGAGTGCACCGGCTTCTTTACATCCAAAGAGAAGGCCTCTTCGCACCTCTCCGGGGGAGCCAAGAAGGTATTGATCTCTGCACCGGGCGGAAAGGATGTCGATGCCACGGTGGTCTATGGTGTGAACCACTCGGTGTTGAAGGCCACTCACACGGTGGTCTCCAATGCCTCCTGCACGACCAACTGCTTGGCGCCGGTGGCCATGGTTCTCAATCAGGCCTTGGGCATTGAGTCGGGCCTAATGACCACCATTCATGCCTACACCAATGACCAGGTGCTCACCGACGTCTACCACGAGGACCTGCGCCGGGCGAGATCGGCCACCATGTCAATGATTCCCACCAAGACCGGCGCCGCCGCAGCCGTGGGCCTGGTTCTGCCCGACCTCAATGGCAAGCTCGATGGCTTTGCCATGCGCGTGCCCACCATTAATGTCTCGGTGGTGGATTTGAGTTTCCAGGCCAAGAAGGCGACTTCGGTCGATGAGGTCAATGCATTGCTCAAGGCCGCCAGCGAAGGCGCATTGGCTGGGGTATTGGGTTACAACACCGATCCCCTGGTGTCGATCGATTTCAACCACGACCCGCGCTCGAGTATTTTTGATTCCACCCAGACCCGCGTCTCTCCCGACGGACGATTGGTGAAGGTGCTCTCCTGGTATGACAACGAGTGGGGCTTTTCCAACCGCATGCTCGACACCGCGGTGGCCATGCTCTCGGCGAGGTAGAGACCATGAAGTTCAAGCGCATGAGCGATCTGGCGCTCAAGGGCAAACGCGTCTTCATCCGCGCCGATCTCAACGTGCCGCAAGACGACACCGGCCGCATCACCGATGACACGCGGATTCGCGCCTCGGTGCCTGCCATTCAGATGGCGCTCGATGCCGGTGCTGCGGTCATGGTGACCTCTCACCTGGGGCGCCCCACCGAGGGCGAGTTTCGACCCGAGGACTCCTTGGGCCCCATTGCGCTGCGTCTCGCGGAGTTGCTCGATCGCAAGGTGCCGGTGATTCATGACTGGCTCGATGGGAAGTTTCCGCTCGCACCGGGTGATCTTGTGGTGCTCGAGAATTGCCGCGTGAATGCGGGCGAAAAGAAAGACAATCAGGATCTCGCAAAGAAGATGGCCTCGCTCTGCGACATTTATGTGAACGATGCCTTTGGCACCGCCCACCGGGCCGAGGCCACCACCCATGGACTGGCCTTGGCTGCGCCGGTGGCGTGCGCGGGGCCTCTGATGGCCGCGGAACTCGATGCACTGGGTCGCGCATTCGAGAGCCCACGGCGGCCCTTGGTTGCGATTGTTGCGGGCTCAAAGGTCTCCACCAAACTCACCATCCTTCGCTCCTTGGCCGAGAAGGTGGACCAGTTGATTGTGGGCGGTGGCATTGCCAATACCTTTATGGCCGCGGCGGGCCTGCCCATTGGCCGCTCGCTGGCCGAACTCGATCTGCTCGATGAGGCCCGCGCCATCATGGCCACCATGCGGGCCCGCGGTGCCGAGGTTCCTCTGCCCGAGGATATTGTCACTGCCAATGAGTTCTCATCGCAGGCCCGCGCAAACAAAGTGCTTGCCCATAAGTGTGCCGATGACGACATGATTCTCGATATTGGTCCTCGCACGGCAGCGAAGTTGGCAGGGCTCATTGCCATGGCGGGCACCGTGGTCTGGAATGGGCCACTCGGTGTGTTTGAGATTGAGCAGTTCTCGGGCGGCACACGCACCCTGGCCGCGGCCATTGCCCACTCACCGGCCTTCTCCATCGCGGGCGGTGGCGACACCCTGGCGGCCATTGCCAAGTACAACATCGCCAATCAGATCGACTACATCTCCACCGGGGGTGGTGCCTTCTTGGAGTTCCTTGAAGGAAAAACACTTCCCGCTGTCTCGGCCCTGCTGGCCCGGGCGTAGGCGCCGTTTGTCTTGACCTGCCTTGGTGGGTGAAAATCGAGGTTTTCTCGAATTTCACCCCAAGGAGAACCCCATGGCCCTGGTCTCGATGCGACAACTGCTCGACCATGCTGCCGAAAACGGCTACGGCATCCCTGCATTTAATGTGAACAATCTCGAGCAGGTGCAGGCGATTATGTCGGCTGCGGCCGAGGTCGATGCCCCGGTGATCATGCAGGCCAGTGCGGGTGCAAGAAAGTATGCGGGTGAGGATTTCCTTCGCCACCTGATTGCGGCAGCAGTGGAGAGCTATCCGAAGTTGCCGGTGGTGATGCACCAAGACCATGGCCAGAGCCCCGCAGTCTGCAGTGGCGCCATTGGCCTGGGCTTCTCCAGCGTCATGATGGACGGCTCGCTCGAGGCCGATGGGAAAACCATCGCCAGTTACGACTACAACGTCTCAGTGACCAAAGAGGTGGTGCAGATGGCCCACCAGAAGGGCATCTCGGTCGAGGGCGAGTTGGGTTGTCTGGGGTCGCTCGAGACCATGCGCGGTGACAAAGAAGATGGCCATGGCACCGACTCCACCATGACCATGGACCAACTACTGACTGACCCGGAGCAGGCTGCCGATTTTGTTCGCCAGACCCAGCTCGATGCCTTGGCCATTGCCATCGGCACCAGCCACGGTGCATACAAATTCACACGCAAGCCCACGGGCGACATTCTTGCGATTGGTCGCATTCAAGAGATTCATCGCCGCATTCCCAATACCCACCTGGTCATGCATGGCTCGTCCTCCGTTCCCCAGGAGCTGCTCGATGAGATTCGCCAGTTCGGTGGCGATATGAAAGAGACCTATGGCGTGCCGGTGGAGGAGATTCAGAAGGCCATTGGGCATGGTGTGCGCAAGATCAACATCGATACCGACATTCGCCTGGCAATGACCGCGGCCATTCGTCGATTCATGGCAGAGAACCACGAGAAGTTCGATCCCCGCGATTACCTCAAGCCTGCCCGCGAGGCAGCCAAGGCCATCTGCAAGGCCCGCTATGAGCAGTTTGGCTGCGCTGGCCAGGCCAGCAAGATCAAGCCTGTGGCCCTCGAGGCCATGGCCAGTCGCTACCACACGGGCGCGCTGGCCCAGGTTGTTCAATGACCGCTCTCTATCAGACATCGATTCGTTCACTGCCGCTGATTGGTCGCGGCAAGGTTCGTGACCTCTATGCGGTGGGCGATGACAAGCTACTGATGATCGCCAGCGATCGGCTCTCGGCCTTCGATGTGGTGATGTCCGAACCCATCCCCGAGAAGGGTGTGATCCTCAATCGCATGAGCGAGTTCTGGTTTGCCAAGCTCGCCCATATTGTTCCCAATCACCTCACCGGCATCGACCCCGAAACCGTGGTGACCGAGGCCGAAGTGGAGCAGGTGCGTGGCCGTGCTGTGGTGGCCAAGCGACTCAAGCCGCTTCCTATAGAGGCCGTGGTGCGGGGCTACCTAATTGGTGGTGGCTGGAAGGATTACCAGGCCACGGGCTCGGTCTGTGGCATTGCCTTGCCCAAGGGGCTCTCCATGGCCTCGCGGCTGCCCGAGCCTATTTTTACCCCGGCCCACAAGGCCGAGGCGGGGCAACACGACGAGAACATTTCCTTTGAAGAGGTCGTGAAGTTAATCGGCGAGAAACATGCCAATGAGATTCGTCGCATCAGCCTGGCCCTCTACAACGAGGCCGCCGCCTATGCCTTGGAGCAGGGCATTATCGTGGCCGACACAAAGTTTGAATTTGGTCTGGATGACAAGGGTGTGATTCATCTCATGGACGAAGTGCTCACCGCCGACTCATCGCGCTATTGGCCGGCCGATGGTTATGCAGAAGGCATCAGCCCACCGAGTTTCGACAAGCAGTTTGTTCGCGACTACTTGGAGACCCTGGATTGGGACAAGACAGCGCCTGCCCCCGAGTTGCCTGCACGCGTAATTGCGCAGACAGCCGATAAATACCGCGAGGCCTTGTATCGCATTGCAGGTGTTCGCATGCCGGTCGTCGGTGTGGTGATGGGCTCTCAGTCCGACTGGGAGGTGATGCGACACGCGGTGGAGATTCTCGATCGATTCGGCATCCCGCACGAGGCCCGCGTGGTCTCGGCCCACCGCATGCCCGATGCGCTCTATGGCTATGCCGAGTCTGCCCATGCCCGCGGCTTTCGCGCAATTATTGCCGGGGCGGGTGGTGCCGCCCATCTGCCGGGCATGTTGGCATCGAAGACCACGGTGCCGGTTTTGGGTGTCCCAGTGCCATCCAAATACCTGCGGGGCGAGGATTCGCTCTATTCAATTGTTCAGATGCCCAAGGGCATTCCAGTGGCCACCTTCGCCATCGGTGAGGCAGGTGCCGCCAATGCCGCCTTGCATGTGATTGCCACCCTGGCGACTCAAGACGATGTGCTGCGTGAACGCCTCGAGGCGTTTCGGATGCAACAGACCGAGGCGGCCCACTCCATGAACGCGACACTCGGCCGCTGAGGCATTGATGCAAATCGGATTGCTGGGCGGCGGCCAACTCGGCCGCATGATGATTCAGGCGGCCCATCGCATGGGCCACACCGTGGTGGTGCTCGACCCCGACCCACTTGGCCCTGCTGGGCAACTTGCCGATGACCATGTGGTGGGCGATTACCGCGACGCCCAGGCGCTTGCGGTTTTTGCGAGCAAGGCCCGCGTCTTCACCACCGAGTTTGAGAATGTGCCTGCTGAATCCCTGCGTTTTCTCTCGGCCCACGGTGCCACCTATCCATCGGCCGACTGCGTCGAGCGCGCCCAAGATCGCTTGGTCGAGAAGGCCTTCATCGCCTCGGCCGGCGTGCCGGTGGCCCCCCACTGGCCCGTGCGCAGTTCAGAAGAGGCCCTTGCACTTCCGGCCCAGGCCTTCCCGGGCATTCTCAAAACCGCGCGTTTGGGTTATGACGGCAAGGGCCAACAGACGGTCTTGTCGGCGCAAGAAGCCGAGCGTGCCTTCGTCGAGATGGGCTCGGTGGTCTGCGTGCTCGAGCGACGCCTCATGCTCGCCAGTGAAGTCTCGGTGATTCTTGCCCGCTCGGCAAAGGGCGAGGTTGCGGTCTTCCCCCTGGCCGAGAACATCCACCGCCAAGGCACTCTGCATACCACCACTGTGCCCGCCTCGGTTTCACCCGCCGTGGCCGAGAGGGCCCAGTCTTGGGCCCGCGGGGTGGCAGAGGCCATGAACTATATGGGCGTGATGTGTCTGGAATTTTTTGTATTGGACTCGGGTGAGTTGGTGGCCAATGAGATGGCCCCGCGTCCGCACAACAGTGGCCACTACACCATCGAGGCTTGTGAGACGAGCCAGTTTGAGCAGCAGGTTCGCATCTGTGTGGGCGATTCTCTGGGGCCCACGGCACTGCGTTTCCCGGTGCGCATGACCAATCTCTTGGGCGACCATTGGTTCCCCAAGGGCCCGGATGGCGCAGCGGTAGAACCCGATTGGAAGCGCATGGTGAAGGAGGGCAAGGCGGTCTTGCATCTCTACGGCAAGTCCGAGCCCCGGCCCGGTCGCAAGATGGGCCACATCACCGAGAGGCTCGACTGATGCAATCCTTCTCGGCCACGGAGTTGGACCGAGCAGCGGCGCTTTTATTGAATGGGGGGTTGGTGGCATTTCCCACCGAGACCGTCTATGGCTTGGGCGCCGATGCCAGTAGCGCATCTGCTGTTTCGCGCATTTTCGAAGTCAAGGGCCGGCCCAAGGGCCATCCACTGATTGTTCACGCGGCCTCTCTCGAATCCGCGATGCCGCTGGCCAGCGAGTGGAGTGAGACCGCCAGAGAATTAGCGGCCGCGTTCTGGCCCGGCCCACTCACACTCATTCTTCCGGCGTCACCATTGGCCCTCGATGAAGTCACTGGGGGTCAGCGCAGTGTGGGAATTCGTGTGCCAGGTCACCCGGTGGCGCTCGGCCTTCTGCAGGCCTTTGCGAAGGTGGGGGGCAGTGGTTGGTTGGCAGCGCCCTCTGCGAATGTCTTTGGCGCTGTGAGCCCTACACGGGCGCAGGATGTCGTGCGAAGCCTCGGCGGCCGAATGGGCGAGGGCGATGCAGTGATCGATGGGGGCGCATCGAGCGTGGGCCTCGAGAGCACGATTGTGGATTGCACCGTGAGCCCACCCCGAGTGCTGCGGCCCGGCGGGATTCCGCGTGAAGCCATTGATGCCGTGGTGCGCTTGGCGGACTCAGAGGTAGCCAAGCGCCAATCTGCGCCGCGTGTCTCGGGGAGTCTCGCCTCGCACTATGCCCCGCGAACTCCACTCAAGCTAATGTCACAAGAAGAGATGCACAAGTGCTTGGCCCAACTGCAGAGTGCCCCCAAGCGCATTGCCGTCTGGTGTCTGGGCGATGAGACCGATCCGCAGGGCAGGGCACTTATTGCGCAACTCAATGCAAGTGCGAATTGCGAGCTGCTGCTCGCGCCCGCTCAGCCCGATGCCTATGGGCAGCAGTTGTATGCGCGTCTGAACGACTGGGACCAGGCCGGCTTTGATGAGATTTGGCTCGAGCGCCCACCCGAGGGCCTGGCCTGGGAGGCGGTCCTGGACCGCTTGGGGCGGGCTTCTGGGGGTTAGTGGGTCGTTAGACGTCTCGTACGGAGCTATTTTCTGCCCAGATCACTCAACTTGCTGTGACTGCCTTCCAAGAGTCATTGGTTGTCTTTTAGGGATTCGCTGCCGAACGATTGAAGCTCATAGCTCGTGCTGCGGCCGCTGGCCTCAGATTTTTTTAGTACCCCACGATCCAGAAGTTCGGTGATGTCTCGAAGCGCGGTGTCCTGCGAGCACTTCCCGATCGTCGCCCACTTGCTGCTCGTTAGTTTTCCGTCGAAGCCGTCAAGCAACTGGTTGAGCAGCTTAATCTGACGTTGATTGAGTGGCATCCCTGCCCAGTATTGCCAAAAGCGTGCCTTGATTAATACCTGCGTTAGCGTCGCCTCTGCACCGTTAATGGCTCGCGGTAGGCACGAGACAAACCATTCCAACCAAACTGTCACATCAAGTCCGCCCCTTTGAGTGGCCTCGAGGCGGTCGTAATACTCAGCGCGTTCTCGCTGTATCTGAGCAGATAGGCTGTAGAAGCGCTGCACTGAGTTTTCAGCGCGGGCCAGCGCCATATCACCCACCGCACGTGCAATCCGGCCATTGCCGTCCTCAAAGGGGTGGATGGTCACAGCCCATAGGTGTGCCAGACCGGCTTTGATGAGCGGGTCGTGTTGGTTATTCGAATTGAACCAAGTCAGGAAGGCGCTCATTTCGGCCTCGACTTGATTCGCAGGGGGTGCTTCGAAGTGAACCTTTTGCCGATGGATGGGGCCCGAGACAACCTGCATGGGCCCACGTGAATCGTCGCGCCATTGGCCGATAAGGATTTTGTTAAGGCCGCTGTGCCCTGTGGGAAACATTGCTGCATGCCAGCCAAATAGCCGCTCTCGCGTAAGGGGCGTGTTGTAGCCTTGGGTGGCATCTAGAACCATATCGACCACACCATCAACATAACGGTCGACCGGTGCCAGGGCGCCTATGTCGACACCAAGTCGTCGGGCGATAGAAGAGCGGACCGAGTCCGCATTAAGTTTTTCTCCCTCAATCTCGCTCGTCTTCAGTACTTCCTCGGTCAAGATACGCAGGGTCGCTTGATCACGCAGTTCAAACCCCAAGTCGTGCATTCGACCCAGAAGATGACCCTGGGCTGAGTGGGCGTGGGCGAGCAGCGGAGCCATTCGAACGTGGTCGTAACTCCAATGGGGCCAGTCGCTTTGCTGCCACATATAGAATTTATCACCGCTATAGGATTTATCACCGCTTTTCATGCGGTGATTATAGGAGGTATTCGCCGCATTTGGGAGTCAAACACCGCGTAAGCACTGTCTGCAACTTAAATCGATGTAGTTCTGCAGGAGCCGTGTTCAGCCAAACTTGAACTCAGAGTAGGTCTTGCCAACTGTCTTTGAGGATGGATTCCTCAGGGTTTGTCCTCTGACAACGGGGCTGCACTCCCAGCGATGATTTCTGCTTGTTTGCCCTTCGGCGAACGTTTAGACCGGCGCGAGGGCAGATGCACAAAGACCAGTTTCAACCCAAGGCTCCAATACGCCCAACGGCCCACCTCAATCGAATTGGCCAGGGTCGACATTTCCTTCAGATTCCCGGCCCAAGCAATGTTCCCGATCGGATCCTGAGGGCCATCGACTTCCCGACGATTGATCATCGGGGGCCCGAGTTTCAGCGGCTGGGATTGCAGATTCTTGAACAGATTCGTCCCGTTTTTGGAACGAGCAACCCCGTCATTATTTATCCCGCCTCTGGCACAGGGGCCTGGGAAGCGGCGCTGGTCAATACCCTGAGCCCGGGCGACCGAGTGATCATGGCGGAAACCGGCCATTTCGCGAGCCTCTGGAAAAAGCTTGCAGAGAAGATGGGGTTGCGGCCCGAGTTCATTCCCGGCAACTGGCGTCGGGGGGTCGATGCCAATGCCATTGAAGACCTTCTTCGCTCCGACACGAGCGGGGAAATCAAGGCGGTGTGCGTTGTGCACAACGAGACCTCAACTGGCGTGACCTCCAATATCGAGTCGGTCCGAAAGGCCATTGATGCCGCCAAGCACCCGGCATTGCTGATGGTTGACACCATCTCATCGCTTGGCAGTGTTGCCTTTCAGCACGACGCCTGGGGGGTAGATGTAACAGTGGCAGGCTCTCAAAAGGGCCTCATGCTCCCGCCGGGACTCTCCTTCAACGCGCTCAGCGACAAGGCGATTGAGACCAGCAAGCAATCAAAACTTCCAAAGGCTTACTGGGGTTGGGAGGAAATCTTGGCCGCGAATCGAAACGGATTCTGGCCATCGACTCCAGCGACCAATCTCCTTTATGGCCTGGCCGAAGCGCTCGACATGCTCTACGAAGAGGGCCTTGAGAATGTCTTTTCTCGCCACAAGCGGCATGCAATGGCCACCCGAGCGGCCGTCGAGGCGTGGGGCCTAGAGATCCTCTGTGAAAATCCGGCTGAATACAGTCCCGTCCTCACTGCTGTTGTCATGCCGGAGAAATCCGGTGGTGGTCGACACGACGCGGATGCCTTTCGACGATTGGTCCTTGAGCGATTCAATATGTCCCTGGGCACGGGCCTTGCAAAACTCCAGGGTTGGGTCTTTCGGATTGGTCACCTGGGTGACTTCAACGACCTCGCCCTGATTGGAACCCTCGGTGGCGTTGAGATGGGTCTTGCACTCTCTCAGGTGCCTCATCGGCGTGGAGGTGTGCAGGCGGCACTCGATCAACTAGAGAAGTAGGCTGGCTTTATTTCAACTCAAAGCAAGGAGACATCAATGAAATATATCAATCAGAAGTTCTCGACGCGTCGCTCCATCATTGCCTCGGCGGTGGCCGTTGGCCTTGGTTTTGGGGGCATGAGCGGACTGGCCGCACAAGAACTTGAGATCAAGCTTGGCCACGTGGGTGCGCCGGGATCTCTGTTCGCCTTTTCATCCGAGGAGTTCGCGAAGCGGGCCAACGCAAAGTTGGGTGGCAAAGCCAAAGTGACGGTATTCGGTTCAAGCCAACTGGGCGGCGACACGGAAATGGTGCAGAAACTAAAGCTGGGCACCATCGACCTCGCTCTGCCATCGTCGGTCATGACGTCCCAATCGGATCTCTTTGGAATTTTCGAACTCCCATATCTCGTCCAAGACCGCAACCACATGCGGCGAATCGAGAAAGAGATTTTCTGGCCAGTGCTTGCACCCGAGGCCGAGAAGAAGGGGTTGAAAATTATTGGTGTCTGGGAGAACGGCTACCGACACATCACCAACAATAAGAAGCCTGTCGTGGTGCCGGCTGACCTCAAGGGAATCAAACTCCGAGTGCCCGAGGGCAAATGGCGGGTGCGGATGTTCCAGGAGTACGGCGCAAATCCCTCACCCATGAGTTTTAAAGAGGTATTCACAGCGCTGCAGACCGGTGTGATGGATGGCCAGGAGAATCCGTTGACGCAGATTTACTCCGCGAAGCTCCAAGAGGTACAGAAGTTCATCAGTCTATCGGGGCACGTTTATACGCCCGCTTACCTCACAGCAGGCTCGAAGAAGTGGGCCACCTTGCCGGCCGACGTCCGCAAGATTCTTGAAGACACCGCCAAAGAGACCCAGGCCTTCGTCTACGACGTTGCCGCAAAAGAGGACAAAGATTTGCTGACCAAGATCACTGCAGGGGGAACCAAGGCCAATGAAGTCGATAAGAAAGCCTTTGTGGCGGCCAGCAAAGACATCTATGCCGACTTTGGCAAAGAGGTGGCCGGGGCACAGGCCCTGATCGACAAGGCCAACAGCCTCCGATAGTTCGCGCTAGATCGAGAGCAAGGAGAGAGTCCTCAACATGTCGCAGACCATTCCGGATAACAACGCTTCTATCGGAGGCTTCAGGAAGGCTTACGGGCGTTTTCTGGAATGGTTGGTCGGCATTCTGATGGTCGTTCTCTTCTTGGAGGTCACGGCGGGCGTTGTCTTTAGAACCATCGGAAATCCGCTGGTCTGGTACGACGAAGTGGCCTCCATGCTCCTGGCCTGGCTGACTTTCTATGGCTCGGCCCTTGCCTCATTCAAGCGGGGTCACATTGGGTGCCCCGAGCTGGTGGATCTGCTTCCGCCCGTGCCGAAGAAGTGGTTTTCAGTGGTCGGCCAACTCATCGTGATCGGCTTCTTTGCCTTGGTTGGCTGGATGGGCGCAGCAATTTTGCCAGTTCTTGCAACCGACTCCATGTCAAGCCTTCCGAAAGTGACGATGGATATTCCCCAATCCGTCATTCCGATCTCCGCCTTTCTCATCATTGTTGCGGAATCCATGACCTTGTCTGACATTCTTCGGCAACGAACCTAGGAAGAATCAACGATATGCAGACAATGGTGTTGCTGTTCGGCACAGTTCTTATTCTTGTTTTGCTTAATGTGCCGATTGCCGTTGCGCTGGGGGTAGTGGCCACTACGGCGATGATTCTCACTCAGGGTATCGATGGTCTGCCCAACCTTCCCATCGTGCTCTACCAGAGCGCCACCAATTTCCCACTGCTGGCAATCCCTCTCTTTATTTTGGCTGGCGCAATCATGAATTCCTCCGGGATTTCACAGCGGCTTATTGCTTTGGCCACTGCCTTGTTTGGATGGATTCGTGGTGGACTCGCCCACGTCAACATTGGCGTCTCACTTTTCTTTGCCGAGATCTCGGGATCGGCCGTGGCCGATGTTGCAGCCCTCGGTTCAGTGCTTATTCCCGAGATGAAACGCAAGGGCTATTCCCCGGCATTGTCGGCGGCGGTCACCTCATCGTCCGCAACGCTTGCGATCATCATTCCACCCTCCATTCCCATGATTCTCTATGCCGTCATGGCAGAGACATCCGTGGTTCAACTGTTTGTTGCGGGGATTATTCCTGGGATCATTGGTGGTCTGGGGCTGATGGGAATGGCCTATTACTTTGCCCGTCGCTACAACCTTCCTGTTGAAGATCGGTTCTCAGGCCGCAAGGTCTGGGTCGCTATGCGCGATTCCAGTTGGGCCCTGCTTCTTCCAGCGATCATTCTTGGTGGAATATTTGGTGGTGTTGTGACCGCCACCGAGGGGGCTGCCCTCGCGGTGCTGGCCTCCTTGGTTATCGGACTTTTCATCTACAGGGACCTCGACTGGGTTCATCTCAAGTCTTCAATCATCGAGGGTGGACAACAAACCGCGGTCGTTATGCTGTTGGTTGCGACAAGTGGCTTGCTTGGAAATTACCTCACCGAAATCTCGGCCCCTCAGCAACTGGCGACTCAGGTATCGGAGTTCACATCGAACAAGTACGCAGTGCTTGCGTTGCTCAATATCGTCTTTTTATTCCTTGGCATTTTCTTGCATTCTGCTGCAGCAATCATTCTTGTTGTGCCAGTCGTCATGCCCTTGGTCAACGCTGTGGGGATTGATCCGGTTCATTTCGGGCTCATCGTCACCATCAATCTCGGTATTGGTCAGCAGACCCCGCCTGTTGCAAGCGTCTTGATGATCTCAAGTTCCATCGCCAAGTGCAGCGTCTGGGAAACCACTCGAGTCAACATTTACTTTATCGGCGTCCTGTTTGCCCTTCTGATGTTGGTGACCTACGTTCCAATCACGGGCATGGGACTCGTCGAGTACTTCTACCGATAGGCATGCAACACCCAATGGCAGACATACTCCTTGAGTCAAGAGAGCAAGAGATTGTCACTCTCACCATTAACCGGCCCGAGAAACTCAATGCCCTCACCAAGCCGCTCTGGCAGATGTTGGGCGACGCATTTGAGAGACTCTCTAAAGACACGTCTGTGAGATGCGTCGTACTCCGTGGAGCCGGTGAGAAGGCTTTCTCCCCGGGCAACGACATCAGTGAATTCCAGACCGAGCGCTCTAACAAGGCCCAGGCAATTGACTACGGTCGGATCATGCATCGCACTGTGAACTTGATCGCGAACTGTCCGCACCCCACCGTTGCCCAGATCCACGGCATCTGTGTTGGGGGTGGTATGGAGATTGCCTCACTGGCAGACGTGCGAATTTGCGGCCAATCCAGTCGTTTTGGTGCACCCATTAACCGACTCGGCTTGGTGATGGCGTACGGAGAAATGGGACCACTCGTTCACCTCCTCGGTCGATCGAAGGCAGTCGAGATTCTCCTTGAGGGACGAATTTTTGATGCCACCGAGGCCCTACAGATTGGTTTGGTATCTCGCGTGGTGGCCGACGAAGCGGTTGCCAAGGAATCGATCGAGACGGCCAAACGCATTGCAGAAGGCGCTCCTTTGGTTGCCCGATGGCATAAGAAGTTTGGAAAACGTTTGATGCGGCCCGAGGCGATTTCTGAGCAAGAGAATGACGAGTGCTTCGATTGTTTCGATACCGAGGATTTTCAAATCGGCTACAAGGCGTTCCTTGCCAAGCAAAAGCCCATTTTCATTGGGAAATAGGCGAATTCGGCAATGAGTGGTCCTCTGACTGGCATCACGGTGCTGGAGCTCGCACAAATTATGGCGGGCCCAACCTGCGGAATGATGCTCGCGGACATGGGTGCCAATGTAATCAAGGTCGAGAAGATTCCCGCCGGTGATGACTCACGTGGCTATCAGGACCCACGAATCAACGGGATCTCCGCTCCCTTCCTTATTCTCAATCGAAACAAACGTGGCCTTGCTTTGGATCTAAAGAACTCCAAGGGTGTCGAGGTTCTTAAACGACTGGTGGCGAGGGCGGACGTGCTCACAGAGAACTATCGCCCCGGCACAATGGAGAAACTTGGGGTTGGCTTTGAGGCGCTGCAGGCCATCAACCCCAGACTCATTTATGCCGCTGTCTCCGGTTATGGGCGCAGTGGGCCGTTTGCTGAAAAGCCGGGTTTTGACCTGATTGCCCAAGGTTTTGCTGGCCTTATGGGCATCACGGGTTTTGAGGACAAACCTCCTGCGAAGACGGGCAACTCCGTCGCCGACATCAACGCCGGTATTTTGGCCTGCACAGGAATTCTCGCGGCACTGGTTGAGCGGGCTCGAACAGGCCGGGGTCAACTCATTGAGACCTCACTCATGGAGGCGGCCATTCAACAGACCTACTGGCAGGCGGCGGTCTTTTTCGCCACCGGCCGATCCCCTGGTCCCCTGGGGTCGGCACACCCGCTGACGGCACCCTACCAAGCGTTTCGCACCAAAGATGGCTATCTAAACATTGGAGGAGCCAACCAGGCCAACTGGAGGCGAATCGCGGAGTGCCTCGGGCATCCTGAGTGGATTGCCGACCCTCGATTCGAGACAAACTCCGAGCGCATGAAACACAGCGCTGCACTGACTGACCAGATAGAAGAGGTCTTGGCGCACGAGACCACCGCGGTCTGGATGGAGCGCTTCGAATCGGTGGGGGTTCCCGTGGGGCCGGTCCACAGTATCGAGGAGGCATTGAATCATCCACAGGTTTTGTCGCGAGACATGGTCGTTGAGACCAACCATGTCAACGCGGGCCGAGTGAAAGGAATTGGGCATCCGATCAAGTTCAGCGGTTCTGGACGCCCCGCGGGAGAACCGGCGCCGGAGTTCGGTCAACACTCGTTCGAGGTTCTCAATGAGTTTGGTTTTTCAGCGGCGGAGGTTCAGGCGTTGCTGGAAGAAAAGGTGATTGCCCAATACGGCTCGAACTAGGTGACCTCGGGGGTTGCGACCGCACCGTTGGAATGCTGCCTCTGTGGCCCAAGCCACTCCGCGCAAGGCCCACAAACTGCGCGCCTAACCCGTCTCCAACCGCAGCACCATCTCCCGATGCGGTATGCGGCACTCGTCGAACTCGGGTCCTTGCGCCGCAAAGCCAGACCTTGCATAGAAACCCAAGGCATGGGTCTGGGCATGAAGAACAATTTCTGAAAAGCCCAAGCGCCTGGCCTCTGCAATCAGGCCCTGCAGAACCATGCGGCCCAGGCCATGCCCACGAAATTCTCTGAGCACGGCCATTCGCCCAATTCGTGCGCGCCCATCGCCCAGAGACAGCAGTCGACCCGTGGCCATGGGTTCATCCGTATTGGCGATCAGCAGATGGCGGCAGGCCCAGTCGAGTTCATCCCACTCCTCCTCGGCGGCCACATTCTGTTCTTCAACGAATACCTTCTGACGAATCGCTGCGCAGGCCTCTTTCAGTGAGAGCCACTCATCGATCTGAAGAGACATCGACGGTGCGGGGTTCGATGACTTCTCGTTGGGGCCCAAGAGAAACTGGCCCTGAGCGCTCTGAGTCACCGCCATGCGGGTGCTCGGCTGCTTGCTCCCCCAGACCGGTGAGGGCCACCATGGGTCGGTTCGCCAGCGGGGCATGACATGCCAATGCAGATGGGGCACCACATTGCCAAAGCTGGCATGGTTGATTTTGTCGCAAGCCCAAAGCGCTCTGAGTGCATCTTCTTGCTGCGCCACTTTTGTAAACCAATGGATTCGCTCGGCTTCGTTTAACTCAGTGAGCTCTCTTCGGTGTTGTTGCCAGATGATTCGTCGATAACCTGGCAGCCGAGGCTCCAGAACCTCAATCACGCGGAGTCGATCATCGGCCTCGAGGAGCTGCTCGCCCTCTGCACGACAGAGTGGGCAGTCCATCTCGAGTCTCAACGGCCCGAACAGTGGCCGCCTGCCGATGCCTGCCCACTTCCCAAAACAACCAGTGGGGGTTCGGCGCGGGGACGGTCCGTTGCTGCGTGGTCGAGAGCCAGCAGGGCAATGGCAATCGCCCAGAATAGAAGTGTGGATTTGGTTCTCATGGCATCTGCAGTCGAAGGCGCAGCCGAACACCGATCATCGAACCCAAGTAGGCGGCAAGAAACCAGACCCAGCCATGCAGGCTCGCCGAGGCCACTCCTCCTAGAAAGCCACCAATGTTGCAGCCAAAGGCGAGGCGCGATGTGTAGCCGAGTACCAAGCCAGCCAGGGCACCAGCAACCCAGTGCTTGGGCAGGATGGGCCGCTTGCTGGCGTCGGCCTTCACCCGCCAGCGCGATGCGGCCATGGCGCCGAACAAGAGGCCAATATTGGTGAGAGTGGTGATATCCCACAGCACCGGGTTAATGACACGTTGGGCATGGCTTGGGTCCGACCAGAAGGGGTCGGCAGAGAGATCCGCTCCGAGGCCCACCGCAATCTTCGCGCCCCACAGACCAAGCCCGTAGACAATTCCCCAGGGCTGACCGGCCACCGCCAGGTGCAGGCCATAGAGCAGGGCCAAGAGCGCCCCGCCAATGAGCCAGTGACGCACGAAAGGCCCCTGCTGAGGCCCCTTGTGAACATGGGCAGAGGGCTCGGTGCGTTTTGAATAGGCAACAAATCCCCAGGTCACAGCAAGGCAGGCACCCAAGGTAATGAGCATGGCAGGCCAGAGTCCGAAGATCTGCAAGAGATCGACGCGCAATCCCTGGCTCGCATCGGCCGCGAGAAAGTCGAGTGGCCCTCCCAAGGCAATCCAGGCGGGCTGGTGAGAGGCCCCCACAAAACTTCCAAAAATGAAGGTGGGCAAGACCACCCACGACAAGGGCGCCCCCTCGCCGGCACGGTTAAGGCTTCCCGAGCCGCAGCCATCGGCCAGTTGCATGGCAATGCCAAACGCAAAAGCACCGATTAGCAGGCTCCAGCCAATGGGGGCCACTGCACCGTAGATCTCTTTGGGATTGCCGGCGATCATGGGGATGGCAATCAATGAAGCCAGGGCCATGAGCAGCATCTGGCCCGTGATACCCGCGGTCTGCTTCTGCAGCATGAAGGCCCGCCAGGCTGAAGTGAAGCCAAATCGGCAGCCTTGCAATACTGCCCCAAATCCAATGCCAATCACCACGAGCAGGCCGGCCTGCAGGCCCGCAAAGAACGTGACCAACAGCCAACCCAAAAAGCCCAGCAGAACCAGGCCGATTCGATTGCCAAGCGAGGCGAGCATGTCTACTTCTGAATGCCCGTGCCCTTCGCCTGCCACATCAGTGCAGTTGCACGGCTTGGCTCGTTCTGCATGGGCAGACCCGCCTGGCTCCAGCCCACAACAGAGTCGGCATACATCTGTGCATTGGTCTGTCCAAGCACCTCAGAGAGAATGAACCAACTGGTGGCGGCCCAATGCCCCGCATTGCAGAAGGAGACCGTGGGCTTTCCAAGCACCCCCTCGCGCTTGGCTACCGCCAGCAGCTGGTCCTTTTCAAGGAGTCGGCCGGTATTGGCCACGAACCATTCCTCGCTATCGAGCCACTTGGAATCGGGGATGGTCCCCCAACGGGCTGCAGCCGCATGGCGCATCTGCCCAAGGTGAGAGTCTTCGGGCCGCGCATCCACAAATACAGGCTTGGCAGATGCCGCATGCAACTCCTTGGCCTTGGCCGTGGAGAGCACCATCTCGGCCTGGTACTGAAGCTTCTCTTGGGATGGGCTGACCTTGGGCTGGTCTCTCTCCAGCGGCAACTTGGCTGCCATCCATGCACCGAGGCCACCATTGAGAACGGCAATCTCTTTAAAGCCTGCCGCCTTGAGCGTCCAATAGATGCGAGCCGGGCCACCGAACTCGGTGGGGTCTGCCCCAGAGCCCGCCAAGACCACGGGCGTGGAACGCTTGAGCCCCAATTGGTTGACCAGTTTCTCTAATTGCGCAATGGGCAGAACCGCACCCGGCGCTTCTTTGGGGCCACGAAGATTGGAGTAGGGGAAGGGCAAGGCCCCCGGAATATGACCGGCGGCGTAGTTGGGTGTCTTCTGATCGGTCTGGAGCAACTCGCGGGTGTCGAGCACGGTGACCCTCTTTTGCTCCACCAGGGGCTTGAGTTGCGCCACGGTAACCACCGGGCCGGGCAGGACCGAGGCAACGGCGCTGGAGATGCCATTGCCAAAAAGGATCAAGAGAGACGAGACGGCGAGAAGGGCGCGCATGCCGACAACCTTTGGTATTTTCGGAGACTGCGTACTCTAGCGATCTCTGCCAATTTCCGCTCGTGGCCCTGGGAATAAGCTTATGACTTTCCCTCGGCAGCCCTACCATGGGGGATCCGTGATGAAGGTGAATCGATGAAGACCGAGCTTGAATCCGCCATCTTTGGTGGCGGCTGTTTCTGGTGCCTAGAGGCTGTGTTCCAGCGAATTGCAGGCGTGGAAGAGGTGGAGTCGGGCTACTGGGGCGGCATTGTCGCCAGTCCCAGTTATGAGCAAGTCTGCTCTGGCCGCACGGGCCATGCCGAGGTGGTTCGCCTGCGTTTTGATCGCAACAAGATCGACTATGCCGACCTACTCAATGTCTTTTTTTCCATCCATGACCCCACCACACTGAACCGGCAGGGAAACGACACGGGCACTCAGTATCGGTCGGTGATTGTGGCGCTCAAGGATGCGCAGATGCAGGCGGCCAAGAAGGCCATGACACAGTATGCGAAGGACAACCCCACGGCCGGCCGAGTGGTGACTGAGTTACATGAGTTAGCGGAGGAAGAGTGCTTCGGCGCGGGTGCGCTGACCCGCGTGAAGTTCTGGCCCGCCGAGAGTTACCACCAAAATTACTTCAACCGACATCCCGCCGAGCGTTACTGCCTGTTTGTGGTTGCCCCCAAGGTCATTCACGCCGAACAGGCATTTCCGGGGATGCTGGCGCAGCAGGACTAAGGCGCAAGCCGCAACAACTCAGGTGCCGGCCGCACCCACTAAGGTGCCAACCGCACCACCTCCCAGGCCTTCGCAAGCTGGCTGAACCGGTACTGCAGCCGGTCGTGAAGTCGCGAGCGGCGGCCCTGCCAAAACTCAAAGCGCTCGGGCACCAACTGGTAGCCTCCCCAGTTGGCAGGCCGCGGCGGATGCTCACCGAGCGTGGCCTTCATGGACTCGTGGGCCGACTCCAACCACTGCCGACTCTCAATGACTTGTGACTGCGGTGAGGCCCAGGCACCGAGCTTGCTACCCAACGGCCGCTCGGCGTAGTAGCGCTCGGACTCCTCGGCCGAGAGCCGGCCCACCTTGCCGTCGATGCGAATCTGTCGCTCGAGGTCGGGCCAGAAGAAGACCAGGCTGGCATAGGGCTGGGCCATGAGTGCCTGGCCCTTGGCCGAGTCGTAGTTGGTGAAAAAACTCAGCCCCTGCTTGGAGACATTGCGCAGCAGAACAATCCGGCCAGTGGGTCGGCCATCGGGGGCCACGGTGCAGAGTGTCATGGCATTGGGCTCTGGCACCTCCGATTGAATGGCCTCATTGAGCCACTTCTGTAGCTGCTCGGTGGGGTCGTGGGCGAGGTCGGGGGTGTCGAGACTCGCTAAGGCGTAGTCACTTCGAAGGGATCGGATATCGGTCATGTCTGCTGGGGAGGTGTTGAGAAGACCCCAGCAGTGTAAAGGACTCCCTGGCTTAAACTTCCCCACATGAAGCCCGTTATTCAGGCCAAAAATGTTCTCGGCACGGAGTTGCAGCCCTGCGGGCTTGATCCGCTGACTGGCTTTTTCAGAGACGGCTGCTGCAACACCAGCGAGGAAGACTTTGGTCGTCACACAGTCTGTGCCGTCATGACCGATGCCTTCTTGGTTTTCTCGGCCCATCGCGGAAACGATCTGAGCACACCGCGGCCGGAGTTTCGTTTCCCCGGACTCAAGGCCGGCGACCGTTGGTGCGTCTGTGCAGGCCGTTGGCGAGAGGCGGCCGATGCGGGCGTGGCCCCGCCAGTGGTGCTCGAGTCCACTCACGAAAAGGCCCTTGAGATTCTCGCCCTGGCCGACCTCCAGTACCACGCCTTCCAAGTCGCCTAGCGAGGCGTCCTCCACGCCCGTCATCTCGGGCTGACATTCAATGTGGGCGATAATCTCAACATGGATTACGAGATTCACCCGGTTACGCCGTTTGCCCAAAATTGTTCGCTGGTTGTCTGCCCCGCCACTCGCCGGGCGGCCTTCATTGACCCCGGTGGCGATATCGACCACCTCGAGGCCGTGGCCCAAGAGGCTGGTGTGGAGATCGAGAAGATCCTCCTCACCCATGGCCACATTGACCATTGTGGCGAGGCATCGATTCTCGCCAAGCGCCTGGGCGTTCCCATCGAGGGGCCCCACCGCGACGACGAGTTCTGGATCTCGCAACTGCCAGTCCAGGGGAAGATGTTTGGCTTCCCCCCACTCGAGGCCTTCGCCCCCGATCGCTGGTTGGAAGACGGCGACACAGTCACGGTGGGGGAGCAGGTCCTCGAAGTGATTCACTGTCCCGGCCACACGCCGGGCCATGTCGTATTCCTTCACCTGGCCGACCGCATTGCCTTTGTGGGTGATGTCCTGTTTGCAGGGTCGATTGGGCGCACCGATTTCCCACGCGGCAATCACGCCGACCTCATCCGCTCCATTCGTGAGCGACTCTTCCCTCTGGGTGATGACATTGAATTTGTTCCCGGCCACGGCCCCACGAGTCGATTCGGTGAAGAGCGACTCAACAATCCCTTTGTTCGCGACGAGTAAGTTTTATGGCCACCTATCAGAACGAGACGGTCACCAGCGTGACCCACTGGAATGAGACCCTGTTCTCATTCACCACCACCCGAGACCAGGCATTTCGTTTCCGCAATGGCCATTTCGTAATGATTGGGCTCGAGGTCGATGGGCGTCCCCTTGTAAGGGCCTACAGCGTGGTGAGCCCCAATTACGAAGAGCACCTGGAGTTTCTCTCGATCAAGGTTCCCAATGGGCCCCTCACCTCACGACTTCAACACATTGAAGTCGGTCAGACCATTCTGGTGGGTGAGAAGGCCACCGGCACGCTGGTGATCGATGACCTCAAGCCGGGTCGGCACCTCTACCTCTTCTCGACAGGAACGGGGCTTGCCCCTTTCATGAGCATTGTTCGGGACCCAGAAACCTACGAGCGCTTCGAGAAGGTGGTGCTCATTCATGGTGTGCGTCTGGTCAGTGAGTTGGCCTACGGCGATTACCTGCGCAATGAGTTGCCCAACCACGAATTTCTGGGTGAGATGGTTCGCAATCAACTCATCTACTACCCCACGGTGACTCGCGAGGCATCCACCCACACGGGACGACTGACCACGGCCATTGAGACGGGCCGGCTCTTCACCGATATTGGGCTGCCCCCCCTCGACCCCGCCACCGACCGCGGTATGATCTGCGGCAGTCCGGCCATGCTGAAAGAAACCGCCGAGATGCTCAATGCCCGGGGGTTTGCGGTCTCGCCGGGACTCGGGCAGCCGGGTGACTACGTCATTGAGCGAGCCTTCGTCGAGCGCTAACTACATCACCACCACGGGCTATCGCCGGCTTCGCGACGAGCTTCAGCAGCTGGTGAACAAGGAGCGGCCCGAGGTGACCCAGGTGGTCTCGTGGGCGGCCTCCAACGGCGATCGCTCAGAGAACGGCGATTACATCTACGGCAAGCGCCGATTGCGTGAGATTGATCGTCGCATCCGTTTTCTTACCAAGCAGCTCGAAGATGCCGTGGTGGTGGACCCCACGAGCCAGTGCGGGAATGAACAGATCTTTTTCGGGGCCCGCGTGGGGTTTTCACGCAACGACGGCCCCCAAGAGTGGGTCACCATAGTGGGAAGAGATGAAGTCGATCCCATGCGGCGGCGTGTCAGCTGGATATCACCCGTGGCCAAGGCACTGATTCGCGCGCGTGAAGGCGATGAGGTGCGTCTGCGAACCCCGCAGGGTGAAGACCGTCTGCTCATACTTGAAGTGGTCTACGAGGAGCTCGAACCGTGAATGCCAAACCCCAGCCGACCTCGGCACCCAGCGCCAACGAGCCGCGGCTCACTTCGCTCTCGCACGGGGGTGGTTGCGGTTGCAAGATTGCACCCAATGTCCTGGCAGAGATTCTTCAGGGTGTGGGCAGCGGTGTCATTCCGCCCGAGCTCATGGTTGGAATCGAGACCGCCGACGATGCCGCGGTGTATCGACTCAACGATGAACAGGCCCTGATTGCCACCACCGATTTCTTCATGCCGGTGGTCGATGACCCCTATGACTTTGGTCGCATCGCGGCCACCAATGCGATCAGCGATGTCTATGCCATGGGGGGGCGGCCGATCATGGCCCTGGCCATTGTTGGCATGCCAGTCAACATGCTGAGCCCCAAGACCATTGGGCAGATTCTCGAGGGAGGCCAGTCGGTCTGTCGCGCAGCCGGCATTCCCATCGCCGGTGGTCACACCATCGACTCGGTCGAGCCCATCTATGGACTCGTGGCGCTCGGCCTTGTGCATCCCGATCGCGTAAAACGAAATAAAGACGCAAAGGCGGGCGACCGACTCATTCTGGGCAAGCCACTGGGTGTGGGCATTCTCTCTGCGGCCCTCAAGAAAGAACTCCTCTCGGAGCAAGGCTATGCACTCATGCTCTCCACGACCACACAGCTCAACACGGCTGGAGCAGATCTTGCCAATCTCGCTGGTGTCCACGCCATGACCGATGTCACTGGCTTTGGTCTTGCAGGCCACTGCATCGAGCTCGCCCGTGGGTCGGGTTTGGTCGCCAAGCTGAACTGGTCACAGGTCCCACTCATTCCCGGTGTCGTGGAACTCGCCACCCAGGGCGCAATTACCGGTGCCTCGGGGCGCAACTGGGCGGCCTATGGCCATGAAGTCGCTCTCTCGACAGTGCGCAATGCGATTGATCGGGCCCTGCTCACCGACCCACAGACCAGTGGTGGTCTTCTGGTCTCTTGTGACCCCAAAGCCGAGGCCGAGGTCATGGCC
The DNA here is from genome assembly GCA_016868255.1 of Betaproteobacteria bacterium. GTDB lineage: Bacteria > Pseudomonadota > Gammaproteobacteria > Burkholderiales > Burkholderiaceae_A > Hahnella. The sequence goes on along the minus strand of VGHN01000007.1, from coordinate 18,225 downwards.
ATTCTGCACAAGCATGGATTCAACCAGGCCCGAGTCATTGGAGAGATGCAGGCGGTGGGCGACTCGGCCCACGCACTGACTGTTGCCTAGTTTTTTTCTTTGGTCTCGCGAAGCGGGGCGATCAGGTCTTCAATCGATTCAAAGCGCAGCTGAAATCTGAGTTCCTTGCGCAGTCGATTGCTTGTGACGCGGCGTGAGTCCCGCATAAAGCTCGCCATCATGGGGCTGATGCGCCCCTCTTTCACCAGCGCCTCGAAGCCGGCCGGGTCGATGCGGGGAACCCGCTCGAGCCCCGCTGCATCGGCCACCGCATCCATATAGTCACCCATCTTCAATTGCGATTTCATCACCGTGTTCGTGACTCGGCTGGGCCTGCCCCGCCATAGGGCCACCCAGCAGATACGCGCCAGGTCGTTGGCCTCGATATGGTTGGTGTAGACATCGTCCTCGGATCGCAAGGCCGGTAGGCCATCGCGAATTCGCTGAATGGGCAGTCGGTCACGGGCGGTAATGCCGGGCACGCGCAAGACATGGGCGCCGAGCCCTCTCCAATGGCGCTCTGCATCGAGTCTGCGCAATGAACGCGGTTGAGTGGTCTTGCAGGCACTGGTCTCGTGGACCAAGGCACCGCGGTGGTCTCCATAGACGCCAGTGGTGCTGATGTAGACCCCACGAAATCGATTGAATTGATCTGCAGACATCACGGGGCGAATGGACGCCGCAGGGCCGGTGGACGCCGCAGAGCCTTTGGGCATCACGGCGTTGGCATAAGAGCAACGTCTGCGTTGGGCCTTGGCCCAGGCAATGGCCCGCACGAGCAATCGGCTGCGGGAATCGAGCTTGCCACCTTGTTCGGCGGGGGGAACCAAGACAATCCATTCCTGAATGCTGCGGGCAAGTCGTCGACAGTCGATCGGCGCATCCAGGTTCCATCCAAGGCTTCGTGCTACCGCAATGAGCCGAGCGCCGCCTGGAGCCGCCTGCTGATTCACAATGCGTGCGCCGACATCACCATGGCCAATGATTCCGACACGTCGGCGGCGGAACTGCGCGGGAAGTGCGCCTGTGCTGGCAGTGGCGGCGGAGTGCTTTGCCACGTTACTCACCAAGATAGGCAGCTCGCACGGCCGGGCTTGCGAGCAGGTCCTGGCCGCTTCCCTCGAGGGTCACTTCACCCGACTCCAAGACCAAGGCGCGGTCGGCCATCTGCAGCGCAAGCCGCGCATTTTGCTCAACCAGCAAGATGGTGGTGCCCCTTGCCTTCACCTCGGCAATGACTTGGAAGATTGTCTCGACCATCACGGGGGAGAGGCCCATGGAAGGCTCATCGAGAAGCAGGAGTTCGGGATGTGCCATCAGCGCTCGGCCTATGGCGAGCATCTGCTGCTCACCACCCGAGAGGGTGCCGGCCAACTGGGTGGACCGCTCTCTGAGGCGAGGGAAACGCTGGTACTGGGCATTGAGATCCTCTTCAATTTCCGACTTGCTTGCGCTTGCCCGGCAGTAGGCCCCCATGAGCAGGTTCTCTTCGATGGTCATGCGAGCAAAGATGCCTCGACCCTCGGGCACCATCACCAATCCATTGCCAGGAAGTGCATGGCCGTTGGTGGGCCGAACCAACTCGCCCTTGTAATGCACCGATCCCTGACTGCTTGGGAGCAGCCCTGTGATGGCCCGCAGGCAAGATGACTTTCCTGCTCCATTGGCGCCAATCATGGCGAGCAATTCGCCGCGCCTGACTTCGAAGCAGACCGAGCGAACCGCCTGAATGCCGCCATAGGACACAGACAGACCACTTACCTGCAGAAGCGTGTCTGGGAGCGCCTTGCCGTTGCGCGCTGAATCAACCATGGGTGGCCCCCGTGCCCAGATAGGCCTCGATCACGGCGGGATTGCGCTGCACCTCGGTTGGACTGCCACATGCAATCACCTCGCCGTGGTCCAAGACCGTGACTTGGCCGCAGAGCCCCATGACCAGCCGGACATCGTGCTCGATCAAGAGGATGGTCTTGCCATCGGACTGAATGCGCTCGAGCAGGCCGCGAAGAGTGTTCTTCTCGGTGGCATTCATACCCGCGGCCGGCTCATCAAGGGCAAGCAGTTTGGGCTCGGTGGCCAGTGCGCGGGCGATTTCGAGTCGCCGTTGGTCTCCATACGAGAGGGTTCGCGCAATCTGAACGCTGCGCGAACCCAAGCCCACATATTCGAGCAGTTGCTGTGCGTGGTCGCGAATGTCCTGCTCGATGCGTTTGAATGCAGGCGTGCGCAGAACCGCTCCGATAATTCCGCTGTGGAGACCATGGGTGCGAACATGCCGGCCCACCATCACATTCTCTATTGCACTGAGGTCGGGAAAGAGGCGAATGTTTTGAAAGGTGCGGGCAATACCGGCCTCGGTCACGCGATGGACCGAGCTCGGCTCATAGGCCACGCCGTCGAGAAGAAACTCTCCGCGATCGGCCGGGTAGAGGCCGGTGATGAGATTAAAAAGCGTGGTCTTGCCGGCGCCGTTGGGACCAATGAGTCCATAGATACTGCCCGGCCCAATTTCAAGCGACACATTGTTGACCGCCTGAAGCCCGCCAAAACGCTTGCTGACCGCGTTGATGCGAAGCAAGGCAGTGGTGACAGTCATGCCTTTTGCCTCGGCAGAAGGCCTTGCGGACGGTAGAGCATGATGAGCACCATCGACAATCCAAAGAGCAACATGCGAAGGGCCTCGGGGGCAATGAGTTCCTCGCCAAACAACTGCATCTGCACCGGCCGGGCCAAATGCCGCAATGCTTCTGGAATGGCATAGAGCAGCACGGCCCCCAAGACCACGCCCCAGACATTGCCCATGCCGCCGAGTACCACCATAGCGACAATGACAATGCTCTCCATGAGCACAAAACTCTCTGGAGAGACAAAGCCTTGAAATGCAGAGAACATGGCACCCGAGACCCCACCGAACGATGCGCCCATGGCAAAGGCCATTAGTTTGACGTTGCGTGTGTGAATGCCCATGGCCTTGGCGGCAATCTCGTCTTCGCGAACGGCCATCCATGCGCGCCCGACGCGTGAGTCTTGGAGCCTCAGGCAGATCACAATCACAAGAATGGTGAGGGTGAGAAACAGGTAGTAATACAACTGCACCGAAGGAATATGGATGCCCCCGATTTCCAATGGCTTGGAGAGGCTCACACCGGCGATCGAGATGGGGTCGATTCGATCGATGCCCTGCGGCCCGTTGGTGAGATTGACCGGTGCATTGAGGTTGTTGAGAAAGATTCGAATGATTTCCCCAAACCCAAGGGTGACGATGGCGAGGTAGTCACCGCGAAGCCGCAGCACGGGGAATCCCAGCAGCACGCCGAAGAGTGCGGCGACCGCCGCAGCCAGCGGAATGAGCAGCCAGATGGAGCCATGCAGGCCCGAGGGGAAGAGGGTGGCGAGCCATGGCAGATGCTCGGTGAGATGGGGCGAGGCCAGCAGCGCATAGAGATAGGCACCCACCGCATAGAAGGCCACATAGCCCAGATCGAGCAGGCCCGCGTAGCCCACCACAATATTCAGGCCAAGTGCGAGCATCACGTAGAGAAGGGCGAAGGCCAGTATCCGTATCCATGCATTGCCAATGGCTCCAGCCGCGAAGGGCAGCAGCACCAGGGCAAGCCCAATGGCCAAGGTGGCCCAGAGGGCTTTTTGTTTGGGGGAGAGGGTCGAGCGCATGGGACTCAGGCTCGGTCGGCGACCCGCTCACCGAGAAGGCCCGATGGTCGAAAGACCAAAACGAGAATCAACACCGCGAATGCAAAGACATCCTGGTAGTGGCTGCCCAGGAAGCCGCCGGTGATGTCGCCAATGTAGCCCGCACCCAGGCTCTCGATGATGCCGAGCAAGAGACCGCCCACCACCGCGCCGGGGATGTTGCCAATTCCGCCCAGCACTGCGGCTGTGAAGGCCTTCAATCCGGGAAGGAAACCCATGGTGAAGTGCGCGATGTTGTAGTTCATGGCCACCAACAGACCAGCCACGGCGGCCAGTGCCGCACCGAGCATGAAGGTGATTGAAATGATTCGATCGGGATTCACCCCCATGAGAGTGGCCATGCGCGGATTCTCGGAGACGGCCCGCATGGCCCTGCCAAGGCGGGTGGTGTTGACGATGAGCATGAGCCCAGCCATGAGAAGTGCGGCCACCACCAGAATCAGCAATTGCTTGGGCGCTAGATAGGCGCCCCCAATGGCAATGGGCTGGGTGGGCAATAGGTCGGGGAACACTCGGGGGTTGGGTGACCAGATCAGCATGGCCAGGGTCTGCAGGACAATCGAGAGTCCAATGGCAGTAATGAGCGGCGCGAGTCGCGGTGCGTTGCGCAGGGGTCGGTAGGCCACCCGCTCAATAAAGGCCGACAAGAACATGCAACTTGGAATTGCGATGGAGAGCGCTGCGATGAGTAAGACCACGGCCGGCGCATTGGGGAATGCATGGCCCATGGCCATGACCACCGAGAGCGAGACCATGGCGCCCACCATCAGAACCTCGCCGTGGGTGAAGTTGATGAGCTGCAGAATGCCGTAGACCATGGTGTAGCCGAGCGCAATCAAGGCATAGACGCTGCCCAGGACCAGGCCATTGAGGATCTGCTGAAGGAAAATGTCCACGCGCTAAAAGAAAAAGCCCTTGTCTTGCGACAAGGGCTTTTTTAACACAGAGAAACCTTTTTGCTTACTTCAGAGCCATGACGTACTCGGCCATCTTCTTCGAGTCTGCGTCGGACACTTGGGGGTGCGGGGGCATGGGAACCGGGCCCCATACGCCGGCACCACCGGTTTTGATCTTCTTGGTGAGGTAGTCAACTGCATCGGCTCTGCCAGCGTACTTCTTGGCAACGTCCTTGTAGGCGGGGCCCACTTTTTTTGCACCCTCTGCGTGGCAGGCCACACAGTTGTACTTCTTGGTGAGATCGTTGTCCGCTTGGGCAACACCACCGATGGCCAGAAGAGAGGCGGCCAGAACTAAACCACGCATGAAAGTCTCCTATTGAAAACAGACGGGTAAGTATATGCGCAACGTGACATAAATAGGGGGCTTTACTGGGGGTCCGTGACTGCGCCCTTGCTGGCGGTTCCGGCCAGTGCCGCGAACTTCGCCAACACGCCCCGGGTATAGCGGGGCTTGGGCGCCCTCCACTGGGCTCGACGCGAGGCCAGGGTGGCCTCGGGCAGGTTCACTTCGATGAGCTGGCGGTGGGCATCGATGGTCACCGAATCGCCCTCCTCGACCAGCGCGATCGGCCCCCCTACGAAGGCCTCGGGCGAGACGTGGCCCACCACCATGCCCCAGGTGCCGCCCGAGAAACGCCCATCGGTAATGAGGCCCACCGACTCGCCCAGGCCCTGGCCCACCAGGGCCGAGGTGGGAGCGAGCATTTCGCGCATGCCGGGTCCGCCCTTGGGGCCTTCGTAGCGAATCACCAAGACATCGCCGGCCTGAATCTTGCGCGCCATGATGGCGGCCATGGCCTCGTCTTCCGAATTGAATACCCGGGCCGGCCCCGTAATGACAGGATTCTTGAGGCCCGAGATCTTCGCCACACAACCCTCGGGGGAGAGATTGCCCTTGAGGATGGCCAGGTGACCCTCTTTGTAGAGGGGCTCGCTGAAGGGGCGAATCACATCTTGTCCCGCAGGAGGCGCGTCGGGAATGTCCTTGAGGGTCTCGGCAATGGTCTTTCCGGTGATAGTCATGCACTGGCCATGAAGGAGTCCGGCCTTGAGGAGCATCTTCATGACCTGGGGAATGCCACCCACCCGGTGCAACTCAGTGATCACATAGCGGCCCGAGGGCTTGAGATCACAGAAGACCGGCACGCGGCGTCGAATGCGCTCGAAGTCATCGATGGTCCAGGGCACTTCCGCGGCATGTGCAATGGCCAGGAAGTGGAGCACCGCATTGGTGGAGCCACCCGTGGCCATGATGACCGAGACCGCGTTCTCGATGGATTCGCGGGTGATGATGTCGCGCGGCTTGATTCCCTTCTTCACGGCTTCAACAAGAACGCGCGCCGATTCCGCAGCGCTCTGAATCTTCTCGCCGTCTTCGTTGGCCATCGTCGATGAGTAGGGCAGGCTCATGCCCATGGCCTCGAAGGCCGAGCTCATGGTGTTGGCCGTGTACATGCCACCGCAGGAGCCGGAGCCCGGGCAACTCTTCTGCTCAATGGCCTTGAAGTCCTCTTCCGAGAGGCGGCCGGCGATGAATTCACCCACGGCCTCGAAGGCCGAGACAATGGTGAGGTCCTTGCCCTTGTGGTGACCTGGCTTGATCGTGCCGCCATAGACGTAAATAGCGGGCACATTCGTTCGTGCAATGGCCATCATTCCGCCCGGCATGTTCTTGTCGCAGCCACCAATCACCACCACGCCATCCATCCACTGGCCATTGACACAGGTCTCAATGCTGTCGGCGATGACTTCACGAGAGACCAGGGAGTACTTCATTCCCTCGGTGCCCATGCCAATGCCATCGGAGATGGTTGGCGTTCCGAATAGCTGCGGGTTTGCGCCACTCTCTTTGAGGGCCACCACCGCGGCATCTGCCAGTGGTTGCAGCCCGCTGTTGCAGGGCGTAATGGTGGAGTGGCCGTTGGCCACGCCGACCATTGGGTTCTTGAAGTCGGATTCCTTGTAGCCCATGGCGTAATACATCGAGCGATTGGGCGCGCGGGCGATGCCCTCAGTGACGTTTTTGGAGCGGTTGTTGTGGGCCATGTCGTTTTGGTGTTTGTGGTTGATCAGCGTTGAATCCAATTGTCGCTCATCTGGCACACTCAATTGAATGAGCACACCCCTGATGCACCCAGGCTTCGACCCCGTGGCCATCGCCCTGGGCCCCATTCAACTGCACTGGTATGGCCTGATGTACTTGGCGGCCTTTGCTGCATTCTTTCTATTGGGCCGCCGTGCGATTCCTCTCGATCGACAGGGGCTGGGCATGCGCCCCATCGATCTGGATGACCTGCTTTTCTGGGGTGTGCTCGGAGTCATTCTGGGCGGGCGGCTGGGCTATGTCTTGTTCTACAAGCCGCTGCATTACCTGGCCCATCCCTTAGAAATACTGGCTGTCTGGGAGGGGGGCATGTCCTTCCATGGTGGACTCCTCGGGGTGATTCTCGCCATGTTTTTTCTGGCGCTCCGACGCCCGCACCTCGGGGCGCCGATTCCTACGAATCTTGAAGACGAACCACCTGCCTCCGGTCGACCGCTCCTGCAGCGTTTTCTCATGGTGGGGGATTTTGTTGCGCCGCTCGTGCCCATCGGCCTTGCATTCGGGCGGCTTGGCAACTTCATCAATGGCGAACTCTGGGGTCGGTTCGCCGATGCGGACAGCTGGCCCTGGGCCATGGTCTTTCCTGGGTCGGGCTCGGACCTGCCCCGCCATCCCTCTCAGCTTTATCAGATGGTCCTCGAGGGCCTGCTCCTTTTTGTTGTGCTCCAGTTTTTGGCCCGGCGGCCGCGGCCCACTGGTTTCATCTCGGGGGCCTTCCTTCTGGGCTATGGCCTGGCTCGTTTTCTGGTGGAGTTCGCCCGGGAGCCGGATGCATTTCTTGGGCTTCTCGCGATTGGCTTGACCATGGGCCAGTGGCTGAGCCTGCCCATGATGGGGCTAGGGTTAATCCTGATTTTGGCGTCCCGACGCCCTTAATTGACCGCGACAGCCCCGTGGGCAGGGAATATCCCGAATGACGAATATATAGGGCCTCTCTAATCTGTCGGTCTCCATTGACACCAACTGTCATGTTCGATCGACTACGCCAAGCCAAAGAAAAATCCGACGAGCAGCGGCAACTCAAGCGCCTGCTCGAGGACTGCCATCGCCTCCTTGGAGAGGCGGGGGAGTCTATTAGCCAGAGCCTTGCTCAGCGGGCGCTCGACCAATACCAGGCGCTCTCGGCCGAGGGCCAGCTTCAATTTTTTCAAGCCCTGGCAGCGCAATTCAACCCCGATCCTGCCACCGTTCGGGAACTCGCTGCCCGTTACGCCCAGTCGGTTCGTGCCGAGGACCTGGTGGCCTTGGTCCGCGCGGCCGAGCCACCGCGACAAGAGCTCTTCCGCCGCCTTAATCGGGTGCCCCAGGGCTGTGCTGTTTTGGTGGGGCTTCGCGAGAAGCTGCTGGGGCAACTGCGCAAGTCTCCTGAACTCCAGGCGGTGGATGCCGATCTCTATCATCTGCTCTCGTCATGGTTCAACCCGGGTTTTCTTCGGCTCGAGCAACTCAGCTGGGATTCACCCGCGGGTCTGCTTGAGCAGATCATTGCCCACGAGGCAGTCCACGAGATCGAGGGCTGGACCGACCTTCAGCGACGGCTGCAGCCCGATCGGCGTCTCTTTACCTACTTTCATCCCGCGCTTCCAAGAGAGCCGCTGATTTTTGTCGAGGTGGCCTTCTCCGAGGAGCTGCCCGATGCCATTGCCCCGCTGCTCGATCGCAAGCGAGTCGCCGAGACAGACCCCGGCAAGTTCCGTGTGGCCACCTTCTACTCCATATCGAACTGCCAACCGGGCCTCAAGGGCGTGCACCTGGGCAACTTTCTTATTAAGCGTGTGGCCGAGAAGTTGCAGTCGGAGTTCCCCAAGATCAAGACCTTCTGCACGCTCTCGCCCGTGCCCTCTTTTGCTCAGTGGCTGCTTGCCGAGAGGCCCCTTCCGGCAGGGGCGCTCACACCGGCTCGTTTGAAAGCCTTGGAGATGGAGCGCGCAGAACTGCGGTTTCAAATGAATCAGCGGCAGTCGAGCGCGGCGGGTCTGCTGAGCATGGCCGAGGACCCTGCTTTGGGGCCGCGGCTCAAGAGCCTCTGTGCGGCCTATCTGAGTTCCACTGCTGCAGCCGATGAGCGGCACAGCGACCCCGTTGCACGTTTTCACTTAAACAACGGTGCTCGACTCGAGCGAATCAATCTCCTGGCCAATCTCACGGCCAAGGGCGTTCGTCAGTCCCTGGGCCTCATGGTGAATTACCTCTACGACCTCGATGAGGTCGAGGAGAACCATGAGCGTTTCGTGCGTGGTGAGGCCACGGCCTCCCGCGGTGTTCTGAGGGCGGTTTAGCTATGAACGATCGACTTCCAGCGAATTCATCCTCTGAGGTCTCCGCCTCGGCCCTTGGCAAGGGGCGCGTCTGGTGCTCGCGCTCAGGCATGAGCGACACCGTGGCAACGGTCTGGCTCTCTCATCCGGGCAAGCTCAATGCATTGAGCACGAGCATGTGGAAGGATCTCACCAGCTGTTTTCAGCGATTTGCGGCCGAGCACGATCTGCGGGTGATTGTGATTCGTGGGGAAGGCGAGGCCTTTGCTTCGGGTGCAGACATCTCCGAATTCCCCACCCAGCGATCCACGCGCGAGCAGGTCCGCCATTATCATGACGAAGTCATTGGCCCTGCGCTCAAGGCGATACTCCAGTGCCCCGTTCCGGTGGTTGCGGCCATCGATGGCCCCTGCGTGGGTGGAGGGCTTGAGATCGCCAGTGTCTGCGACCTTCGGCTTGCGAGCGATCGCTCCACCTTTGGTGTGCCCGTCGGACGCCTGGGCTTCCCCCTGGCTCCCATCGAGGCCGCCTGTGTGGTGGGTGCTGTTGGGAGAGCCAATGCGCTCGAGTTGCTTCTCGAGGGCCGCATCTGGTCTGCTCGAGAGGCGCTTGCCAAGGGGCTCATTCAGAGAACGGTTTTGAATGACGACTGGGAGTCGGAACTGCAGGCCACTGTGGCAAGAATTGCCTCGGGCGCACCGCATGCGGCACGGCGCAATAAATGGATTGTCCAACTGCTCACTCGGCTCGATGACCAGAATCTGCTCTCGCAGACGCAGCGAGATGCCTGCTGGGATTTTGTCGAGACGAGGGACTATGCTCGGGGGCTCGATGCATTCCTCAATAAGACCCGGCCCAACTTCAGTCATGACTAACAAAGAAAAAACGCTTGCGCCCAACACTGCTTTGCCTCGTTTCTCCAGCCTTGAATCGCTCGATCGACTTGGCAACCTCTACGAATTTTTAAGTCAACTCTGGTCCTCGAAGGCGGGACTCGATCGGGTGGCATTTGAGACCCCAGAGGGCCTTTTCTACCGCTACTCCGATCTGCACCAGGGCAGCGCTCGAATTGCAAACTGGTTGGCATCACTCCACTTGCCGAAGGGCAGTCGAGTGGCGGCGCAGGTGGAGAAGTCGCCCGAGGCCGTCATGCTCTACCTCGCAACGGTTCGGGCAGGACTGGTCTTCCTGCCACTGAATACTGCCTATCGATCCTCCGAGATCTCCTATTTCATCGAGGATGCCGAGCCTGGGGTGGTCGTCTGCAGTCCCGAGAACTTGGAGTGGGTGGCCCCATTGGCGGCCGACGCAGGATGCCAACACGTCGAGACCTTGGGCGTCCACCGCGACGGCAGCCTTCTGCAGAAGGCTGCGCCCCATGGCAACGACTTCAAAACCGTGGCCACCTCACCGGACTCGCTGGCGGCCATTCTCTATACCTCGGGTACCACTGGAAGAAGCAAGGGTGCCATGCTCAGCCACCGCAACCTTGCATCCAATGCCTTGGTGCTGCATCGCGCATGGCAGTGGTGTTCGACTGATGTTCTGCTGCATGCCCTGCCTATTTTTCATGTCCATGGGCTTTTCGTTGCTCTGCATGGTGCGCTCTTGAATGCAAGCAACATGCTCTGGCTGGCGAAGTTCGATCCCGATCAGGTTTTTCGTGCCATGCCCAAGGCCTCGGTCTTGATGGGCGTGCCCACCTTTTATGTGCGCATGCTTGAAGATGCTCGCTTGAATCGGTTGTCGACGGCCCAAATGCGGCTCTTTGTGTCGGGCTCGGCACCGATGTTGGCCGAGACCCACCAGGCCTTTACAGAGCGCACGGGCCACTTCATTCTCGAGCGCTACGGAATGTCCGAGACCATCATGCTCACCTCCAATCCCTACGAAGGTGAGCGCCGACCCGGCACGGTCGGTCACCCCTTGGAAGGCGTCGGTCTTCGACTCACCCATGCTGAGACGCGGGCGGTCATTGCGCAGCCTGCTCTTGGCACGGCCTCTGAAATTGGTGGCGTGGAGGTTCGCGGCCCCAATGTCTTCTCTGGCTACTGGCGCATGCCCGAGAAGACCAAGGAGGAATTCACCGCCGATGGCTGGTTCAAGACCGGCGATGTGGGCCGATGGGATGAGCGTGGTTACTTGGCCTTGGTTGGCCGCAGCAAAGATCTTATCATCACCGGCGGATACAACGTCTATCCCAAAGAGATTGAGCAGTTGCTCGATGATCTACCGGGTGTGGATGAGTCGGCGGTCTTTGGGGTGCCCCATCCAGATTTTGGTGAGGCCGTCACAGCGGTTGTGGTTCCTAAATCGGGTGCAAGGCTCGAGGAGGCTGTTTTGTTGGTGGCGATTAAGGGCACCATCGCAGGCTTCAAGGTGCCCAAGCGCATTTATGTAGCCGACCAACTCCCTCGCAATGTCATGGGCAAGGTCCAGAAAAACGAACTGCGCAATCGCTATTCGATGGGCCTGGTCTAGCCCACTCGGTTGGATGCCTCGTTGACTTTTTAGTCGGCTGCCCCGATGGCCAGGGCCCGATCTCTTGCAACACGGCGGTCTTCAATTGCGTCTCTGGATTCCTCTCGAGTGGGCCAGCCCGCGGTCTCTTCTTCGATGAGCCCCGCCAATAGGTCAATGGCGGGCTCGCTGTCGTTCAAGCAGGAAATGTAGTTGTAACTCTCGCCACCCGCCTCGAGAAACTCCTCTCGACCCTCCATATTGATTTCCTCGAGTGTCTCCAGGCAGTCGGAGATAAAACCGGGACAGGCCACATCGAGTCGCTTGATGCCTTGTGCGGGGAGTTCTTCAAGGGTCTGTGAGGTGTAGGGCTTGAGCCACTCGGCACGCCCAAAACGCGACTGGAAAGAGAGTCGCCACTGCGTGTCGGCAAGGCCCAATTGCTTGGCCACGAGTCGCGCGGTTTTGTGGCATTCGCAGTGGTAGGGGTCGCCCTTGAGTAGGCTGCGTTTGGGGACGCCGTGAAAACTAAACAAGAGCATGTCACCTCGACCCTCGCGGGCCCAATGCGCAGCGATCGAATCGGCCAGGGCTTTGATGTAGGCAGGATGGTCGTGGTAGTGGCGAATGGTGCGCAGTGCCGGTGGGCTTCGCATCTCGCCGAGGCAGGCATAGACCCGATCGAAGACCGTGGCGGTGGTGCTCGCAGAGAACTGTGGATAGAGGGGCAGAACCAATAACCGATTGACGCCCCTTGACTTGAGATCGGCCATGGCCGTGGCAATGCTGGGCTGGCCATAGCGCATGGCCAGCGCCATCTCAATATCGAACCCCTTTTGAGCGAGTCGCTCCCTCGTCTTCTCGAGTTGGCGTTCGGAATAGACTCGAAGGGGAGAGCCCTCGGGCATCCAGACCGAGGCGTACTTGGCGGCAGACTTTTTCGGACGAGTCTGGAGAATGATCAGGTTGAGGATGGGCCACCAGACCAGACTTGGGATCTCCACTACACGGGGATCGGACAAAAACTCTTTTAGGTAGCGTTTGAGTGAGGGGCCGTCTGGGGCATCGGGCGTGCCCAGGTTGACGAGCAATACGCCCACGCGCAGACGGCTGCCATGTGAATAGTGCGGCTCGTCTTGTATTTTGCCGGCGGGCAGTGGAAGGCTCATATCTCTCTCAGGTGTGGGCTGGAGTGGTCGTCGGTGTTTCCGATCTGGGCCATGGCGGTGGACACCAGGCGCGCGGTGATATCAACAATCGGAATCATTCGATCGTACGCCATTCGCGTGGGTCCAATGACGCCAAGGGTCCCCACGATTCGGCCGTTGATTTCGTAGGGGGCTGTGACCACCGAGAGGTCTTCCACGGGGACCAGTTCGGAGTCGCCTCCAATAAAAATCTGTACCCCCTGGGCGCCAATGGCGGAGTCGAGCAGGCGGGCCAGGGTGGTGCGTTGCTCGAAGAGTTCAAACAACTGCCGCAGGCGAACCACATCATTGGAGAGTTCCGAGACATCAAGCAGTCGGCGCTCACCCGAGATAAGAATGTGCTCCTCGGGCTGGCCCATGGCTGCGCTGCTCTCATCGACGGCCTTGAGCATGAGTTTGGCCACATCGGCCCGAAGGGCCTTGATTTCGCTGTGCAAGCGGCTGCGAACCTCATCGAATCCCATGCCCGCGTAGTGACTGGTGAGGAAGTTGCTGGCCTCGATGAGGGTGGAGGTTTCGTAGTCTTGGTCGACTTGGAGGATCTTGTTGTGGACTTCGCCATCGGGCGTCACCACAATGAGGAGCAGCCGACGCTCGCCGAGGCGAAGAAACTCGAGGTGACGAAACTGCATGGGCCGCTTGGGGGCCGTGACCACCCCCGCAAAATGCGAGAGACTCGACAGCAGGTTCGCCGCATGGACCATGATCCGGCTGGGCGCATCTGCGGGTAGGCCCGATTCCAGAAGGGCGGTCTGCTCAGGCATGAGCGGCTGAACAGTGAGCAGTGAGTCCACAAAAAGTCGATAGCCCTTTGGGGTGGGGATGCGGCCCGCCGATGTGTGCGGACTGGCCACCAGGCCCATCTCTTCAAGGTCCGACATCACATTTCGAATCGTGGCCGGTGACAAGTCGAGTCCGGAGAACTTCGATAGTGAGCGGGATCCGACGGGCTGGCCCTCGGCGATGTAGCGCTCAATCAGTGTTTTTAGAAGCTGGCGCGAACGGTTGTCCATTTCCTGAATTGTAGAGGCGCTGTGATCTAATCCCTTCATGGCGCTGCTCTATCCACGGATCGGCTTGTTTGGTCGTCCCGAGACCACGGGTCTCGCCGACGCATTGCGCGCCATCCTCAGTTGTGCGGAGTCGGCCACCCCGGGCGTCTCAATGGCGATGGAGGAAAAGACCGCCCAAGCCAACGGGTTTTCGCCATCGCCATCCTTGCGGGTGGGCTCTGTGGACGCACTCGCGAGCAGCATCGATCTGGCGATCGTTCTCGGAGGCGATGGCACCCTGCTCGGCATTGCGCGTCAAATCGCTCCGAGTACGATTCCCATGATTGGGGTCAACCAGGGCCGATTGGGCTTCACAACCGATCTCGAACTCAGCCGCGTCTGTGAGCAGTTGCCGCCACTTCTGCAAGGTGGGGGTGTGGTCGAAGACCGCGCCATGCTCGATGTGGCTGTTATGCGCCGGCCCTCCGAGTCCGAGCCTTGGCAGTCGGTATTCAATGCGCCTGCGCTCAATGATGCGGTGATCAGTCGCGGCTCGGTGAGCCGGATGGTCGAGCTCGATGTCTTTGTCGATGGCCACTACATGCAGAGTCTTCGCGCCGATGGACTCATTGTTGCAACCCCCACGGGCTCGACGGCCTATGCGCTCTCGGCCTGGGGGTCGATTCTTCACCCCAGGCTGGCGGGGGTAATCCTGGTGCCCGTTGCGGCCCAGGCCCTCTCGAATCGGCCCATTGTGTTGCCGGCGGATTCACAGGTCACGGTGATGGTCAACGACGGCAGTGGAACGGAGCTTCACTGCGATATGCAGGCGATGACGGCGCTTCGCGACGGCGATCGAATTGTGATTCACAACTCCAGTCATTCGATTCGCCTGCTTCATCCAAAGGACTACGACTATTTCTCCATGTTGCGTCGCAAGCTCCATTGGAGTTCCAATCCGGTCCTGGTCAACCGACCCGACCCACTCTTTCCCTCCGAGTCCAACTAATCATCTCTCTGCATGCTTCGCACGCTCACAGTTCGTGACTTTGTGACCGTTGAGTCCCTTGAACTCGACTTGTCTGCGGGCTTCACGGTTCTCACCGGCGAGACCGGTGCGGGCAAATCCATTCTCATCGACGCCATTGGCCTGCTGCTAGGCGATCGTGCCGATGTCATTCAGATTCGCGGCCAGGCCGAGCGGGCCGAGTTGTCTGCGGAGTTCATTCCTTCGGGTGAGCAGGCCGGCCTGATGGCCGCCTTCCTGGAAGAGGCAGGCCTGGATTCCATCGAAGGCTCGGTCTTGATTCGACGCAATATTGAACGCGGTGGCCGCTCTCGCGCCTGGATCAATGGCCAGCCGGCCACACTTGCACAACTCAAAGAGTTGGGTGAGTTTCTGGTCAACGTCCACGGACAACACGCCCATCAGTCGTTGCTTCGTTCGGGCGCCCAGCGAGAGTTGCTCGATCGACATGCGCGTTTAACCGAACTGGCCGGCAGTGTTCGCCAACACCACCAGTCTTGGCAAAAGGCCATTACAGCGCTCAAGCGCGCACAGACCGAGGCCAGCGGCATTGCTACACAACTCGAGCAGATCAATTGGCGCATTGACGAAATCGCAGCGCTGAAACTCGAGTGGGGGGAGTGGGAGTCGCTCTCGGAGGAGCAACGCCGACTCGCCCATGGGGCCGAGCTCGTCGAGGCCGCCCAGCAGGCTCTCAATGAAATCGAAGAAGCCGACCAATCCCTCTTGAGCGCATCGCAGCGTTGGGCGCTTCGCTTTCGCGGACTGGTCGACAAAGACCCACGCCTCGATGCCGTGGCCCAGGTGCTCGAGGCCGCTGCCATCTCATTGGAAGAGGCGGGCAGCGAGTTGTCCCGTTATCTCGATCGGGCAGATTTAGACCCCCGGCGACTTGAGGAAGTCGAGGCCCGCGTCTCGGCCATCTTCGAGGTGGCGCGCAAACTCAAGCTTCGTCCCGAGGAGTTGGTCGATGAATTGGAGCGGCTGCAGGCCTCTCGCGAGGCGCTCTCGCAGTCGGCCGATTCAGAGTGGCTCGAATCCCAGGCCAAGGCGCTCTTTGAGAAGTACGAGAAGGACGCCAAGCAACTCTCGAAAGGTCGCAAGGCCGCGGCGGCATCGCTGGGCGAGGCGGTCACTCAGTGGCTGGCTCAGTTGGCCATGCCAGGGTCGGTCTTTCAGGTTCAGCTCGACGCCCGCGAGACCCCCTCTGACCATGGCCTGGAGGACATCTCATTTCTCTTGAAACACCAGAAAAGCGGGGAGGGTCACTCGCTCGCTAAGGTGGCTTCAGGCGGTGAACTCTCGCGTGTGGGCCTTGCCATTGCCGCGGTGGCTGCGCAGGCCACACAGACACCGACCCTTATTTTCGACGAGGTGGACGCAGGAATTGGCGGGAACACGGGCCATGTGGTGGGCCGACTGCTGCGCGACCTGGGCGCCTCTCATCAGGTTCTGGCGGTGACCCACCTCCCGCAGGTCGCAGCGCGAGGTCACCAGCACCTTCAGGTCAGCAAGCGGGTCCTCAACGACCAACCATCCAGCACCATTCGGCCACTGGCCCAGGAAGAGCGTCGAGACGAAGTTGCGAGAATGCTGGGCGACGAGGGCACCGGCGATCGTGCCTTGGAACTGGCCGAGGAGTTATTGCGGCTCGCGCAGTCCTAGTACGTCCTGCATATCAAAGCGTCCGCTCGGCCGGCCCTGGAGAAATTTAGCGGCCCGCAGCGCACCTTGTGCATAGGTGGCGCGTGATGAACTCTTGTGGGTGATCTCGATGCGCTCACCGGTTCCAGCAAAGAGCACGGTGTGGTCGCCCACGATGTCCCCGCCACGAATCACCGAAAACCCAATCTCCTTGTCGCTTCGCACGCCGGTGTGGCCGTGGCGTGAATAGACTGCATCTTTCTGAAGATCGCGGCTTGCGGCCTTGGCGACGACCTCGGCCATTTTCAAAGCCGTGCCCGAGGGCGCGTCGACCTTTTGGCGGTGATGGGCCTCAATCACCTCAATATCAAAGCCCTCGCTCAGGTAACGTCCGGCCGCTTCCAAAATCTTCAAGGTGATATTGACACCCACGCTCATGTTGGGAGCAAAGACGATCGATGCTTTCTTGGAGAAGTCATCAATGGCGGCGAGTTCGGCCGCATCAAAACCCGTGGTTCCAAGCACCACTCTGGTTTTGCTTTGCAGGCAGGCTTTGAGATGAAGAAGACTCGCCTCGGGCCGGGTGAAATCGATCAGGACATCTGCGCCGGCCAGTGCATCAAGATTGCTGGTCACTGGCACATTCAATTGAAGACCCATGGCTTGGCCCGCATCCCTGCCGATCATCGGGCTATCGGCACGGTCGAGCGCGACCGCAAGTTGCGTATCCGCATCACTGGCCACCGCCGCAATGAGCATCTGACCCATCTTGCCGCTGGCCCCGGCGATTGCGATTCGAATGCGACCGCTCATTGCTATCGGGCGGGTCTCATCGGAAGAAGGGCATCGCCCGACTCGGTCGGCAACTCATCGCCACCCCATTGTTCGAGGGCATCGCCTTTGAATTCAACAAAGAACCGGCGACGTTCCCGACTGCCATCGCCCTTGCGAATATCAAAGACATAGTCCCAGCGATTCTCTCGGAAGGGGTCAATAAGAAGTGGTGTCCCGAGAAGAAGACGGACCTCTTCCTTGCGCATGCCTTTCTTGAGGCGGTCGGCCTGGGACTTGGTGATGAAATTTCCTTGGCCGATATCACTGCGATAAGGCGTGAGCCAACTCGGTGGGTTTTCTCGGACCTGGCTCACCTTGGCACAACCGATCAACGTAAACGAGAGGGCAATTGCCGCAGAGAGTGACAGGATGGGTCGGGCGGACCGACGGCTCTCGCGCGCCTGGTTAGACCCCAGGGCGGGCGCCTCAGAAATTCGGGAGGTTTGTCGCATCTCGCTATCATACGGGCATGGCTTCCACCGACGAACTTGCCGCTGGACTCAAGAGCACTGGCCTGAAGGTCACGCTCCCGAGACTACGAGTCCTCTCGATCTTCGAGCAATCGAAAGTGCGGCACCTCACCGCGGAAGATGTCTATCGCATTCTGCTTGCGGAGAAGATGGACATTGGTCTGGCCACGGTCTATCGAGTGCTCACCCAGTTCGAGCAGGCCGGCCTTCTTCTGCGATCGAATTTCGAGTCGGGCAAGGCCGTCTTCGAGCTCAACGAAGGCTCCCACCACGACCATTTGGTCTGTCTCGATTGCGGCCGCGTCGAGGAGTTTTTCGATGCAAAGATCGAGGAGCGCCAGCACAAGATCGCCGAAGAGCGTGGGTTTGTGCTGCAAGACCATTCGCTTGCGCTCTATGGCCATTGCTCAAGAAAACCCTGCCCCCATCGTCGAACCCAGGGCAAGGCGGGCTAGATGAACAAGAACTCTCTCTCGGCAGGCCCCGAAGGCCGCCCCAAGGCCGCCCCAAGGCCGCCCC
>VGHN01000006.1 GCA_016868255.1 Betaproteobacteria bacterium | reverse complement strand
CCGACTGGGCGTTGTGATTCTCGAGTCTTGCCACCCAGCGTTGCAAGTCCCTGGTGGGTGCAATGAGTATCCCGGTGTTGACCTCTTGAATTGCTCGCTGCTCGGGGGTGGCATCCTTTTCTTCGACAGAGCGAAGGACATGGCCTTGCTCACTGCGAATGATTCGGCCGTAACCAGTGGGGTTGTTGAGTTGCGTTGTGAGAACCGCCATTTTGTCGGCCGCCTTGGCGGCCTGCGCCAGGTCCTTCAGGGTGGCCGGCTCAATCAGGGGCACGTCCCCATATAAAACCAGGGTCAAATCGAAATCGTCACTGAGCGAACTGGCCGCCGCCTGAACTGCGTGCCCGGTGCCCAGTGGAGGGTCTTGGAGGGCAAATCGAACCGCATCGGTAGGCAGCCAGGCCAGTCCGCGGACATAGGCCTCGACGGCCTCGGCACCATGGCCCACCACGACCACCAGGCGCTTGGCACCGGCAGATACCGCAGCGCCAAGGACGTGGCCAAGCATGGGCTCGCCTCCGATGGGGTGCAAGACCTTGGGGAGTTCGGAGTGCATCCGACGTCCCTTGCCAGCGGCCAGGACAACTACATTCATGATGGTCAGGTGGGACTCTGCAAGGTGCTTGTGTTGGCCCCGCGGTTGGGGGAGATGAAAGACCCTATTATCATCCCGGCCAGACTAAAGACCACGCCGACCAGCTGCGGCTCAACCAGCAATTCCGCGCCCGAGATCTCGAGCATCAACCAGGTGCCGAGTCCGAAGAATATGGCGAGAGTGGCTCCAAGGTTGCTGGCCCGTTTCCAGAATAGTCCCGCAGCCAGAGGAACAAAGGCACCGGCCAGGGTGATTCGATAGGCATTCTCGACCATCGAATGAATGCTCTCATCGGTAAGGATTGCATAGGCCGTCACCATCAGCGTGAAGACAAAGACGGTGAGTCGGGTGGTGAAAAGCAACTGGCTGTCGGTCATGTTCGGCACCGCACCCCGCACCACGTTCTCGGCAAAAGTGACTGCAGGTGCGAGAAGTGTTCCCGAGGCGGTGCTCATAATCACCGAGAGCAGGGCGCCAAAGAAGACCACCTGCACCCAGACAGGCATGTGTTGGGCCACAAGGCTTGGGAGCACCAACTGGGAGTCTGACTCCATGAGCCGAGCGGTGGCCTCCGGATCGATAAGGGTGGCGGCAAATGCCAGAAAGAGGGGCACTGCGGCAAAGAAGAAATAGGCCACACCACCCAGCGTTGTGCCCCAGACAGCGACAGACTCTGAGCGCGATGCATTGACCCGCTGGAAGACGTCCTGCTGGGGGATCGACCCCAGTGCCATGGTGAGAAGTGCAGCGATCCAGCCCAGCATGTCGACTGCATCGAGGCTTGGCAGCCACTCAAACTTCCCTGCGGCCGCAGCCTGGTCAATCACGTGCCCGACGCCTCCGGCCATATCGCCCGCAATGGCGCTGACGACAATGAGGCCAATGACGATGACAATCATTTGAACAAAGGTGGTGACCGCCACCGACCACATGCCGCCGAAGAGGGTGTAGACGAGCACGACTGCAGCGCCGATCACCATGCCTTGGTTCATGCCAATGAGGCCCTCGGAGAGGACATTGAAGACCAGCCCTAGTGCAGTGACCTGGGCCGAGACCCAGCCCAGGTAAGAGACGACGATACAGAGCGAAATGATGAGCTCCACCTGGCGGTTGTATCGAATACGAAAGAAGTCTCCGAGCGTCATAAGCTTCATGCGGTAGAGCGGCAAGGCGAACACCAGCCCGAAGAGCACGAGGCAGATCGAGGCACCCAGGGGGTCGGAGATAAGCCCCCGAAAACCCTCCTCTAGGAAGGTGGCCGAAATACCCAAGACCGTCTCGGCGCCAAACCAGGTGGCAAAGACCATTGCAAGAATGACGGGCATTGGGAGATTGCGGCCGGCGGTGATGTAGTCGCTGGCGGAATGGACGCGGCGGGCGGCCAGCAGCCCCAGCGCAATTGACAAGACAAGGTAAGCGGTGACGAGGGAGAGAAGCATCTGGTGGGACCTCCTTTGTTAAAACCCGTTGGAGATTAAGACACGAGCAGCGCGAGCAGTAAGCCCAGCGCCAGAATGGTTAGGGCCTGGAGCCAGCGACGGGTCAGCCGAGTCTCTCGCACAAGGGCCTCGAGCTGTTCGGTCTGGGCCTCGCCACTGTGGGGCTGGCCGGCCCTCTTGAGTGCGGCATGGGCGAGACGCGGCAGCTGCGGCAACAAGACAGCCCAGCGCTCGGACTCCCGTCGAAGGTTGCGGGCCAGCGCCTTGGGCCCGACTTGCTCCTGCATCCAGTTCTCGAGGAAGGGTTTGGCGGTCACCCAGAGGTCGAGATCGGGGTCGAGCTGGCGGCCGAGCCCCTCAATGTTGAGCAACGTCTTCTGCAACAGGACGAGTTGCGGCTGGATCTCGACATTGAATCGACGTGAGGCCTGAAAGAGTCTCAGCAATACCTGACCGAGCGATATCTCTTTGAGGGGCCGATCGAAGAAGGGCTCACAGACCCCCCGCACAGCAGCCTCGAGGGAGTCCGCCCTTGTGCTTGCCGGGGCCCATCCCGACTCGATGTGCAGTTCTGCCACCCGCCGGTAGTCGCGTCGAAAGAAGGCCAGAAAGTTCTGGGCGAGGTAGTTCTTGTCGAACTCAGAGAGGGTTCCGACAATCCCAAAGTCCAGTGCGATGTAGTGGCCAAAATGAGGACCGCGATCGGCCACGAGAATATTGCCGGGGTGCATATCGGCATGGAAGTAGCCGTCCCTGAAGACCTGGGTGAAGAAGATCTCCACGCCCTCACGGGAGAGCTGCTTGAGATCAATCTTCGCCTCGTGCAGACGGGCCATGCGGTTGATGGGAATGCCGTAGACACGCTCCATCACAATGACATCGGATCGGCAGAGGTCCCAGACCATCTCTGGAATGAGAAGCAGGGGCGAGCCTTGAAAGTTTCGCCGAAGCTGGGCCGCATTGGCGGCTTCCCGCACCAAATCGAGCTCATCATGGAGGTAGTTGTCGAACTCGTCGACGACCTCTCTGGGCTTGAGGCGTCGTCCATCGCTGGAGACACGCTCAACCACCTGGGCGAATCGGCGCAGCAAGGCCAGGTCCTTGTCGATGATCTGCAGCATGCCGGGCCGCAGGACCTTGACGGCGACTTCGCGCCCCCCGATGAGTCGCGCAAAGTGGACTTGGGCAATCGAGGCACTTGCCACCGGCGTGGATTCAAAGTGCTCGAAGATGCCTCTGATGGAGTTGCCCAGCGACCGCTCGATCGTGGCAATGGCGATTGCCGAATCAAAGGCCGGGACCTGGTCTTGAAGCAGGGCCAATTCATCGGCGATGTCTTCGGGCAAGAGATCGCGACGGGTGGAGAGCACCTGACCAAACTTGACGAATATCGGCCCGAGACTCTCCAGGGCCTCTCGAATCCGTTGGCCCCTCGGTGCGTCAAAGCGGCGGCCGAGCCGCAGCAGCCTCAGTCCAGTGCTCAGCAACCGCGAGTCGAGGCTTCTGCGAGCGCCATCAATGGCGAGTTGATCCAGCCCAAATCGCCAGACAACTCGAAGTATGGTGAGCAATCGCAGCAGCGATGTCATGGGAGATTCGTCTCTGAAAACTGAAACAGCGAGCGGTCCAAGAGTTGCGATGGCGCCACTCGTCCCATGGCCTGAAAAATAGACTCAACCCGGCCGGGGTGGCGTCGCTTCCAGTCTTGAAGCATCTGCTTCATCTGTTGACGTTGAAGATTCTCCTGCGAGCCGCAGAGGTCGCAGGGAATAATCGGAAAGCCACGGTGTGCAGCCCAGGCCTCGAGGTCCTCTTCCTCGACATAGGCCAGCGGCCGAATCACCACGTGGGCCCCATCGTCTGATCGGAGCCGGGGTGGCATGGCCTTGAGAGTTCCACCAAAGAAGAGATTGAGAAAAAATGTCTCCAGGATGTCGTCTCGATGGTGCCCCAATGCAATCTTGGTGGCTCCCAACTCATCTGCAACCCGATAGAGCACGCCCCGGCGCAGCCTTGAGCAGAGCGAGCACATGGTCTGGCCCTCGGGAATCACGCGCTTGACGATGCTGTGGGTGTCTTGCACTTCGACATGAAAGGGAACCCCGAGCTCACGTAGGTAGTTGGGCAGGACCTCCTTGGGGAAGCCGGGGTGGCCCTGGTCCAGGTTGACTGCAATGAGTTCGAAATCGATGGGTGCCCGCTCCCGAAGCGAGAGCAGGATGTCAAGAAGGCCGTAGCTGTCCTTCCCCCCCGAGAGGCAGACCATGACCCGATCACCGGCCTCAATCATTTGGAAATCCGAGATGGCCTCTCCCACCTGCCGATGGAGCCTCTTCGAGAGCTTATTGGTCTCGAGTTCGAGTTTTCGAAAGGCGACGACTTGGGTCTGCATGGGTCTGGTCGCTGGGGATTAGGAGGGCTTGGTCGTTGCCCAGGCCATGACTTCGGTGCCGATGGTTTCGCAGTCGGGATAGACGTCTGGCTTCTCGGTTCGGACTCGCACCGCACGAACCATCGGGGCCTTCAGGCAGAGCGCAACAATCTCGTCGGCGAGGGTCTCTTGCAGATTGAAGTGCCGTGAAGCGGCCAAGGCCGAGATACCCGTTCGAATGAAGTCGTAATCCAAGACATCGCTGACATCGTCGCACTCGGATGTGGAGGCGTTGACTGGGATAAAAATTTCGACACCAATTCGAATTCGCTGGCGCGTGGTTTTCTCGAAAGGGTGAAACCCGATGGACGCTTGCAACGACATTCCCTGAAGAAAAATACGACGGCAATCGGCAAGTCTTGGGTCAAGCAGGTCGGTCATGGTCAGGGGATCGGGTTAGAAAAAGAATGTCTCTCGGGCTGGGGCAGAGGTGCTGCCCTCCGTCGACAGCGAGATTCACACCGGTGATGGCCTGGGCCTGGGCCAGCCAACAGACTGCTTCAGCAATGTCCTGCGGCCGACTCGATTGTCCCATAGGGGTCTGGCCATGGGCCCTTTCAAACTCCGCCTGCGTTTGATCGGCCGAGGGGAGACTGATTCCGGGAGAGACCGAGAGCACCCGCAAGTGGGGCGCAAAGGCGCGCGCCATCAACTCGCAGCCATGGGAGAGCGCCGCCTTTGAGAGGGTATAGCTGAAAAAGTCCGGATTGGGATTGAGAAGCTTCTGGTCGAGCAACTGAATTGCGACCCCTCGTCGGGCTGGGTGCTCGGCCCGTCGAAGGCGTTCGTAGTAAGCCTGAATGAGAAGGAGTGGCGCCTGAAGATTGGTCTTCAGGTGGGCCTGAAGGCTCTCTGCAGAGAAGTTTTCGGGGGAGTCGAATTCAAATCGTGCGGCGTTGTTCACAATGAGCCCGATGGGCCCGTGATTGGCCTCGAGCTGCTCGAGCCAGGCGGATGCAACGGGCCCATCCAAGGCATTGAGGTCTTGCTCCACCGCGTGGGCCATCCCGCCTTGCTCGCGAATGGCCGAGACCGTGGCAGCAGCCTCTCTTGCGGAACTCTGAAACTGGACCAACGGAATCCAACCGTGACTTGCAAGGGCAGTTGCAATGGCCGCCCCAATCCGTTTCGCCCCACCGGTGACCAGCGCGAATTGACCATCGGCGGTGGCGCGAGTCCCTTGCGATGGGGCATTCGGTGGCGTTTGGGGCATCGTGCAAGTGTAGCTTTGATAACCTTCTCCGATGCACCCAGCCCTCCATGCCGCCCTCTATGACGACGCATGCAGGCAATCCGGGTGGATCCCCTTTGATCAATTCATGGAGCGCGCGCTCTACCACCCCCAGGCCGGCTATTACTCAGATGCAGGCAGACCCGACGGTCCATTTGGACCGACCGGAGACTTTGTTACCGCGGCTGGACTCGGGCCCTGGATGGGGTGGGCCATTGCCAAGCGCTTTAAACGGCTCGAGCGAATGGCTCGCTTGCAAGGCCGAAAGCGGCCCTGCCTGCGTGAATTCGGGCCAGGCAATGGCGCACTCATGCAGACAGTTCTTGAGCAACTCGGCGAGTGGCAGATCCTGCCCCAGCGAGTCGAGTTGGTCGAGCGCTCCGCCGGCCTTCGCAAGCATCAGGAGGCGCGACTCTCGCAATTTCCAATAGAGGTTGTCTGGCTCGATCGGCTTGAAGAGGAGGGGGCGCAATTGGAGGGATTGGGGGGGTTTGAGGGATTGGTTCTGGCCAATGAGGTGGCCGATGCCCTGCCCACGAAGGTCTTTGAATGGGCACCCAATGACCCCCAAGGCCCTGTCCTCGAGTGGGGCCTGGCCTGGGATTCAAAAGATGGTTGGAGTTGGGCGTCTCGTCGCGGCCAGGAGCGACTCACCGAGGTCGCACTTCGTCGGCACGCCGATTTGGGTCAGTGGGGTCCCTGGATGGCGGGCCACCGCGGTGAATGGTCACCGTGGCTGGCGCCTTGGGCGCGCAGCCTCGCCGATGGCCTGGCCTGGGGTGAGTTGGTCATTGCCGATTACGGCTATGAGAGAGTGGAGTTGGATCACCCTGACCGTCACCGGGGCACCTTAACCGCACACCATCGCCACCAACGAATTGACGACTGGCCCACTTGGCTTGCCCACGCAGGCGATATGGATCTCACCGCGCACGTTGATTTCTCCGAACTCGCCGATGTTCTCTCCCACGGCGGG
The DNA here is from genome assembly GCA_016868255.1 of Betaproteobacteria bacterium. Classification (GTDB taxonomy): domain Bacteria; phylum Pseudomonadota; class Gammaproteobacteria; order Burkholderiales; family Burkholderiaceae_A; genus Hahnella. The sequence goes on along the minus strand of VGHN01000006.1, from coordinate 94,080 downwards.
CTCAATTTGTGCCTTCAGACCCAGGCGGCTTGGCTGATTGACCAGGGTCTCATCGAGGAGGCGCAACAGCGGCTATTCGAGGAGAAGAGCAATACCCCAGGCAAGCCAGAGTCCATACGAATGCTTGGCCAACTCCAGACCCTGCTCTCGGATGCCGATATGGGCCAGCGGTTTCTTGTTCTTACTGCGTCTCGAGGGCTTGAAGAAGCCAATTGATGCGGTGGGCTCGAACCGCCTGCTCGACGGATTCCTTCCTTTGCGCGGCCAACTGCGCAACATCCCCCACTGGCAGCGAGATGAGCGCGGGCAACAGAGCAGCGAGCCGTTGGAATACCTTCATCTGCCCCGGATAGAGGCATTCAAAAAGGGCCATTAACCCATCCAAGCGCTCGGAACGCCGGAAGAGATCGCAGGCCTTGGCCCAGTCGACGGTGGCTTCAATAAGCGTGGTTCGCGCCACGGCTGATGCATTGTCTTGGTTCGAGAGCAACGCCCGAAGGCCCTGGCTGTGTAAGCCTTCTTCGACCAGCGCCCGCCACTCGGCGATGGCCTTTGGAATGACATGAAGAAGTTTCCGGGGGGCATGCAGGCCCCAGAGTAGGCCTGCACGCAGTGCAGGGCCCAGCCCATCTTGGGTGAGTTGCTGCAGAAGTGCGAACGCGTTGGCACTCGGTGTCGAGGCCCCGGTAATCCCTTCCCATGCATGAATCGAATCGAGGAACCTCACCATCGCCTCGGGCGAGGGCTCGCTCAACCCCTGTTGAAGTTCCTGCCAGACACGCTCGGCCACCAGGCTGTCGAGTTCACCGCTGGTTTGCATCTCTCGACAGAGTTCCAGTGTTGCTGGGTCGATGGACATATCGGGCCATCGGGCGAGAAATCGAGCCAGACGAAGGACCCGAACAGGGTCCTCTGAGAAGGCTGCCCCGATATGACGCAACCGCCCCTCCAGAAGGTCTTTCGATCCTCCAAAAGGGTCGTGGAGTGCCCCCTGCTCATCGACAGCCATTGCATTGATGGTGAGGTCTCGGCGTGCAAGGTCATCTTCGAGTCGAACCGACGCATCGGCTTGGAATACAAACCCATGGTAGCCGCGCCCCGACTTGCGCTCGGTTCGCGCGAGGGCAAATTCCTGGTGTGTTTGGGGATGAAGAAATACTGGGAAATCACGGCCCACGGGTCGAAAGCCGGCACGGACCATGGTCTCTGGCGTGGCGCCGACGACGAGAAAATCCAGGTCACTGCTGGGCCGATCAAGGAGCGCATCTCGAACGGCACCGCCCACGCAAAACAGGCTGACGTGGGCAGGCAGGGCCGCCGATGCAGGGGTATTCCTTTGGGGTGCGAGTGATTTGAGCCGATCGACTCGCAATGAGGATCGATGACTCAATCGCTGATAATTCGACGCGTTCGACGCTTGAGCAAGCGGGTGCGGGATGAGTGGTCCTGGAGCATGATCGGCGCGATGGCGTGAAGGCTGTGGGGTATCCCAATGCCCAACTCAGGCGAGAGCGGTCCGGAGGCCACGCTTGGCACGCTCGAAGAAGCCAGGTTGTCTCGCGAGATCATCGGTGGGCCCGGGAGCTGCTCCATCACCAGCGCCTGGAGCCACGAGACGCTGTCGGGCAAGGGAAGAATTGGCCGTGGATGGCCGCTGTATTCCCCCGCCCAATGGACGATTTCGTAGAGACTCAGCACATCCGGTCCGGCGAGTTCATAGGCCTGGCCGATGGTCTTTGGATTGGCGAGGCAGTTGGCAATCGCCTTGATCGCATCACCGAGGTAGATGGGCTGAAAGCGACTGTGTGGGGTGGCCAGCGGCACAACGGGCAGCCAGCGTTGTAGCTTTGCAAATAGGTTAAGGAACGAGTCACCAGGGCCAAAAATCACCGACGGGCGAAGAATGGTCAGGTCGATGTCGTGGGATGCCTTGAGTCCATTTTCCCCTGCGGATTTTGAGCGCAGGTACATAGAGGGTGCTTGGGGAGCAACGCCCAAGGCACTCACATGAACGAGTCGACGAACGCCCACCCGGGACATTGCGCGAGACAAGCGCGAGGGGAATTTCACATGGGCTTCGTCGAAGTCCGGGCCCCAAGGCCGTCCGGGTCGACTATGGAGAAGGCCCACCAGATTGACCACCGCCCGCGCACCGATGAGCGCTTCGCTCAGGCCGGCCTCATCGGTGGGATCGACCTCTTGAATCTCGACACCGGGCAGACTCCAGATGGACCTGGCCTTCTGTCGAGAGCGGGTCAGAATGCGAACGGAGCCGCCGGCACCGCCAGAGCGGCTGATGAGCTCGGCCGCCAGGGCTTTTCCGACAAAACCTGCCCCACCGATGATGGCGATGGTCTGATTGCTGTGGGTCATCCCACCATTATCGGCAATTTATCGAGGCAAGCCCGTTGGACCCACCTGGGCCAGCCAGTCATTGAGCCTGACGCGCTGGGCCTCCCCCTTCATGCCCGCTCGAGAGAGCGTGGCGTCTTGACTAAGGATTTGCTGATAAACCACCGTATTGGCAAGCACTTGTTTGACGTAGGTGCGGGTCTCGGTAAAGGGAATGGATTCGGCGAAAGCCGCCCCCGGTATGCTTCGACTGAGGTTCGAGCGCCAGAGCCGGCTGCGTCCCGGCCCAGCGTTGTAGGCCGCGGTGGCAAGCACTGCCGAGCCATTGAAGTCATTGGCCAAGTCTTGCAAGTAGCGCACACCGAGGGAGATATTGACTTGCGGCTCTTCCAGGGCGCGCAGCTGAAAACCCTTCAGACCGATGTCTCGGGCCACACTCTTGGCTGTCTGAGGCATGAGTTGCATGAGGCCCACGGCCCCCACCGGGGATCGAACCGCTTGCAGGAATCTCGATTCTTGGCGCATCAAACCCAGCACCCATGCCGTTTCAAGCAGCTCGGCTCGATTGGCCTTGTCGATTTCTGGGCGAAACAAGACGGGGTATCGAAGCTGCAGGTCGTGGTGGTCTTGTGTGCGAATGGCAGCGGCAATGGCGCGATCGGGCTGGCCGGCCTCGAGAGCGAGTTCGCTGGCGGCCAAGATGGCGGGATCGGACAAGCCCGTAAGAAAGGCGTTCCACTCCAGGCTGGCCTCTGCCCGAAGGCCCAGGGCCGAGAGCTTGAGCCCTCGGTAGAGGCTCGGATGGTCGGCGATTTGCTCTCGGTATTGTCGGACTCGCTGGCGCATGCCGTCGTCCAGAGGCGGTGTTGTGAGGGGACGGCCCAGGGCCTCGGCCGCTAGGATTTGATAGAAACCCCAGCCCGGCGGAATTCCTGCCCAGATTTCTTTTGCCTTTCGAGTCTGGCCCGCCTGGGATGCCAGCCATCCCTGCCAATAGGCCCAGTGGTCTTGATTGCGAAGGCTTGGTGGCATGGCCCCAAGAATCTGTCGAAGATTGTCCCAATCTCCCATACGGAGGCTGACCCTTGCGGCGGCCTCCTGGATGAGTGGTGGCTGGTGAGGAAGCGATGGCATGCCCCGCTGAACCATCGCTCCCGCCCTTGGATCGGTTCGCATCCAGAGGCGGCTGCCGATATTGAATTCCAAGAAGGTGGCCTGCTCGACCGAGAGCTTGCTTCGCTCTTTTTGGAATCGCGTGGCGGCCTGCAGGCTGTTGCGACTCGAGAGGGAGAGAATCGAGAGCGTGGCCTTCTCGCTGGCACTGAATGCCCCCTGTCGTTTAAAACTCGACCAGAGGCGCTCGGCCGCGGCCACTTCACCCAGGCTGGCCATGGCGCGCGCCTTGGTTCGCAGGTTTGATTCATCCAAAGCGCCCGACTGGGCCATTTCCTCCAACAACCCCTGGCAGCCGCGCGCGATCTCGTTGCCATGGACGATCAAGAGCCGATCACTGACCGGCATGGCCGGATTCAACCGAGCAAAAGCACACTGCAGGCCTGCATGGGCAAGGTCTCTGGGGATTTGCTCGAGCACACCGCGGGTCTGGGGACCCCAGGGACCGGACTGAAGGGCCGCCACGCCCCAGTCGCGCTGAAGGGCACGAACCAGGTGGTGGTCTTTGTGCTGCTGAGAGAACTGGGTGATGGCCAATCGTGCTTGGTCTGAGAAGGGCTGCCCACTGACCAGAAGCTGCTGACGCCAATACTCGGGCCAGATGCGCAAGGGGTCGTTGGCCAAGGCCCGCTCGGCCTGCGCAATTGCGGCGAGGTTGCGGCTCTGAAAAGCATTCTTCGCTTGGATGACAGGGTGTTGGCCCTCGGTGTCGGCCTTGGGCTTGGCCAGAACACCAGCCGATGCCGTGGCGAGCCCACCCACGATCAGGGCCGCAATCAGACCCTTGTGCGAATCCTTTTGCAAGCCCTTGTTCGAGTGCGGCCGACTTATGCCCCCCCCAAGACCAGGAGCGCTTAAAGCTTGAGAGATTTTTGCTTGGGGGTATAGCATCGACCTACGATAACGCGAGCAGATGTTTTTGACCATTCCGGATTGCCCACCTCGATGCAGATTCACCGCAGTGACAAAAGAACCAAAAAGGATTGGCGCAAGGCCTTGTTGGATGCACGTGAGGCACGAAGTCCTCAGGCGTGTGAGCTAGAAGATCGTCAGATTGCAAAGCATCTTGATGCCTGGGTCGAGGGGTATCTGCAGAGCGCGGGCGCGCAATACGAGCAGCCAGAGCTTCTTGTCTACTGGCCTTGGCGCGGTGAGCCCGATCTGCGCGAGCTCTGGAGAAGATGGCATTCGAGGGGCCTTCGACTTCACCTTCCGGTGGTTGTAGGCCGCGATGCGCCACTGGCCGCTCGCCGTTGGAACCCCACTGGAGACCACGATGAAGATTTTGTTGAGGACGCCTTGGGGCTGCCCGTCCCCCGGCCAGATTCAAACCGAGCGGTTGCGGATGAGGCAGAGGGCTTCGGGGATGTCGAAGTCTCAGCGCTGGCTGAGGCAAGCGCCGCAGCCGAGTTCCCCCGGGCACCGGCATGGCTTATTCCCTGCGTGGGGGTCGATGCGGGGGGCCACCGGATTGGTGCCGGAATGGGCTTCTATGACCGCACGCTGTCTGAATGCCTCCAGAGGGGCCAGCCGCGCCCCTTACTGATCGGGATCTGTCGCAGTCAGGCGGTTGTCTCCGAAAACCTCTCTGAACCCCACGACCTTCGCTTGGACACTTTAGTGACCGAGCATGGTCTGGCTCCGGTGAGGGATTCCGAAGGCGCCTGAACTACTGAATCTCTGACCCCGGTCGAGTCAGCCCCAAGGCCTTGAGTATCGCCAGCGTGGGCTCGGCACGGTTCATTGTGTAGAAGTGGATACCTGGGACCCCGGCCTGCGTGAGTTGGTCCACGAGGTCCGTCACCACTTCTTCGCCAAAGGCTCGAATCGAGGCGAGGTCATCGCCATATCCGGCCAGTCGCAAACGAATCCAGCGCGGGATCTCTGCGCCACATGCATCGGAGAATCGGGCGAGCTGACTGTAGTTGGTAATGGGCATGATGCCGGGGATCACGGGGACGTCCGCACCAAGTCGATGGGCCTCGTCCACAAATCGAAAGTAGGCGTCGCTATTGAAGAAGTACTGGGTAATGGCACCAGTGGCCCCGGCCTTGACCTTATCGACGAAGTGTCGAAGGTCGTCTTGCGCCGAGCGGGCCTGCGGATGCACCTCGGGATAGGCGGCCACTTCAATCTCGAACGCATCGCCAAACGCCTCGCGCACGAACCGAACCAGATCCACCGCATGCGCAAAGGCGCCCGCCTGCCCATAGCCCGATGGCAGATCGCCTCGCAGAGCAACCACGCGACGGATTCCCTGGGCCAGGTAACCCTTGAGCAGCTCGTGCAGTTCTTCTCGTGCTGCGCCAATGCACGACACGTGGGGAGCCACCGCGGGGAGCACTGCCTGAAGTGAGCGCACAGTCTGCAGGGTGCCCTCGCGGGTTGACCCACCCGCCCCGTAGGTCACCGACCCGTACTGAAGCGAGAGTGAATCATTGAGCCACCCTGCAGACTCGAGCAGCGCGAACTGCGCCTGCTCGGTCTTGGGCGGAAAGAACTCAAGACTGATGTTCACGATCGAAATCGCGAGAAATCAGTAGCGATACGCTTCGGGCTTGTAGGGGCCTTCAACCGGTACGCCAATGTAGCGGGCCTGCTCGGGTGAGAGTTCGGTGAGCATCGCGCCGAGTTTCTTCAGCTGGAGCCGCGCGACTTTTTCATCGAGGTGCTTGGGCAGCACGTAGACCTTGCCCTTCTCGTAATAGTCCTTGTGGCTGTAGAGCTCGATCTGCGCAATCACTTGATTGGCGAATGAAGAACTCATCACATAACTTGGATGGCCCGTGCCGCAGCCCAGATTGACCAAGCGGCCCTGTGCGAGAAGGATGATTCGCTTGCCATCGGGGAAGATCACGTGGTCCACCTGTGGCTTGATCTCCTCCCACTTGCATTTGGAGAGCGAGGCGACATCGATCTCATTGTCGAAGTGGCCAATGTTGCAGACGATGGCCTGGTCTTTCATTTTCGACATGTGATTAAAAGTGATGACGTCTTTATTGCCAGTGGCGGTTACAAAGATGTCGGCCTTGTCGGCGGCGTAATCCATGGTCACGATTCGATAACCCTCCATCGCGGCTTGAAGCGCGCAGATGGGGTCGACCTCGGTGATCCAGACTTGGGCCGAGAGCGCACGCAGGGCCTGGGCCGAGCCCTTGCCCACATCGCCGTAGCCGGCCACGACGGCAATCTTTCCAGCGATCATTACATCGGTGGCCCGCTTGATGCCGTCGACCAGTGACTCACGGCAGCCATAGAGGTTGTCGAACTTGCTCTTGGTCACCGAGTCGTTCACGTTGATGGCGCGGAATGCCAGGGTCCCTTTGGCGCTCATCTCATTGAGGCGATGCACACCGGTGGTGGTCTCTTCGGTGACGCCAATGACCGAGTCGAGTTGGCGCTGGTAGAAGCCGGGGTCCTTGGCCAACTGAGCACGAATCGAGGCGAAGAGGCATGTCTCCTCCTCGCTGCCGGGCTTGTCGAGCACGGAGGGATTGCGGGCGGCCTCGGCACCGAGATGCAGGAGTAGCGTTGCGTCCCCGCCGTCGTCGAGAATCATGTTGGTGGTTTGGCCATTGGGCCAATCGAAAATACGATGGGTGTAATCCCAGTACTCGGTGAGGGTCTCGCCTTTCTTCGCAAACACAGGCGTGCCATTGGCAGCAATTGCGGCCGCTGCATGGTCTTGGGTCGAGAAGATATTGCAGGAGGCCCAACGAACATCGGCCCCCAGGGCGGTGAGGGTCTCAATCAGCACTGCAGTCTGAATGGTCATGTGCAGCGAGCCGGTGATTCGGGCGCCCTTAAGGGGCTGCTTGGCTTTGAACTCATCGCGAATGGCCATGAGTCCGGGCATTTCGGTCTCGGCAATGCGAATCTCTTTCCTGCCCCAGTCGGCCAGGGCGAGGTCTGCAACTACATAGTCTGTGGAGGGGGCTGCTTTTAATACGGCGCTCATCTCGCGCTCCTTTAAGATTGAAGGTTCGCGAGCGCCGTTGCAAAAGCCTGCGAGGCAGGCCACCCAAGCCTGGGAGGGGAACCCTCTCGCAACGCTCCTTGAGTGAAGGGCGATTGTGGCCGTTACCGGCCGATTGGTCAAGGGCGCCCCCGGCGGAGGAAGAACGCCATGGGCTCTCGGTGAACGAGAGGCACCAGCCGGGGAGCGCCCGACGTGGATCGGCCCCGAACTTCGCGAAGCGCGAGAGGGGACGGCCACGACGTGCGCTAGACCGGCGCTGGCTTTTGCGCCCCTCGCGTGCTTCGCCCGCTTAAAGGCAACGCGCCCGAAGTGCCTCGGCCCGGTCCGTGGCCTCCCAGGTGAACTCGGGCTCCTCGCGACCGAAGTGCCCATAGGCGGCGGTCTTGCGATAAATCGGCCGCAACAAATCGAGCATCTGCACGATGCCTTTTGGACGTAGATCGAAGACATCGCGAACCGCCTGGGCAATGCGCTCATCTGGAACCACGCCCGTGCCCTCGGTGCTCACCATGATGGAGGTGGGTTGTGCCACGCCAATGGCGTAGCTGATCTGAATCAATGCCTTCTTGGCCAAGCCCGCTGCAACGATGTTTTTCGCCACATAGCGACCTGCATAGGCTGCGGAGCGGTCGACCTTCGAGGGATCCTTGCCCGAGAAGGCGCCACCGCCGTGGGGAGCAGAGCCGCCGTAGGAGTCCACAATAATTTTTCGGCCGGTCAGGCCGCAGTCACCCTGTGGACCACCCACCACAAAGCGGCCTGTGGGGTTCACTAGAAACTTCACGTCGCCTCTGACCAGGTCTTTCGGCAGCACCGGCTTAATGACCTCCTCAATCACTGCCTCGCGAAGTTTTTCAAGGGCGATGTCTGGGGCATGTTGGGTGGAGAGCACCACCGTGTCGATTCGCTCGGGACGGCCATTGACATAGCGAAGGGTGACTTGGGATTTCGCGTCGGGCCGAAGCCATGGGAGCCTGCCATCTCGGCGCAAGAGCGACTGGCGCTCGACAAGACGGTGGGCGAGGTGGATGGCCGCTGGCATTAGCGTGGGTGTCTCATCACAGGCGTAGCCAAACATCAGGCCTTGGTCACCCGCGCCTTGGTCTAGGTTGTTGTCGTGGGCGCGGTCCACGCCTTGGGCAATATCCGGGCTCTGCTTGTCGTATGCCACGAGCACTGCGCAGCCTTTGTAATCAATGCCGTATTCCGTGTTGTCGTAACCAATCGACTTGATCGTGTCTCGGGCCACTTGGATGTAGTCCACATTGGCACTCGTGGTGATCTCGCCGGCCAGCACAACAAGACCGGTGTTGCAGAGGGTCTCTGCAGCCACGCGCGACTGAGGATCCTGAGCAAAAATTGCGTCTAGGATGGCGTCTGAGATTTGGTCGGAGACCTTGTCGGGGTGGCCTTCGGAGACCGACTCGGATGTGAAAAGAAACTCTGCGGACATGTAGCGCTCCAATTAACTGTTTGGCCTTGCGGCCGCTAATCGCGCTACGGATTTCACATCCAAAACGCTTTAGCGGTATTTGATGAAACAATCGCCCCGCAAGTTGTCGATTAAATCGGCGATCCGCAAACTATAGCCCCGATGGTCAGACTATTCAAACTCTTTGCCCTACTCCCACTCGGCGCATTGCGCAGTATGGGAAGCCTGTTGGGGCTCGCGGTATTGGCCTTCTCGAGCAGGACCCGGCGCATGGTTGCCGCAAACATTGCCCAGGCCCAGAAGGGTGCAATTGGTCGAGGGCTTGAATTGCCCTCGAACTTGGCCTGGCATGCGGCCTTGCGATCGGGCTGGCTGGTCACGGAGCTACCCGCAATTTGGTGTCGACCCGATCGCTGGAAGGACCTGGTGATCGATGGTGGTGATCAGATGAGCGAGTTGCTCTCTCGGCAAAAGGGCCTGATTGTTCTCACCCCGCACCTGGGCGCCTTTGAGTTGGCCCCTCGACTCATCGCCCGCCACCACCCCCTCTCGATCATGTACCGACCTGCTCGCCATGCATCGATGGAGGTCTTGTTGCAGGCGTTTCGTCCTTCGCAAAAAATTCAAATGGTTCCTGCGCGGGCCTCGGGCATTCGCCATTTTCTGAGAACCCTCAAATCTGGTGGCGTTGTGGGCCTGCTTCCCGACCAAGTGCCTGTAGACGGCGAGGGTGTCTGGGCCCCCTTTTTTGAATCCCCGGCCTACACGATGACACTTCCATTGCGCCTTGCTCAGAAGACGGGGGCGCCTTTGGCCTGGGTTGTGGTGCATCGGGTCCGATCGGGTTGGGCGATGTCGGTGAGGCAGTGGACCTTGCCTTTTGAGTTGGACGCGCTGCAGTCCCCAGAGGATTGGGCCATGGCAGCCCACTGCATGAACCGGGAGATTGAGCAGTTGATCTTGGGCGCTCCCGAGGATTACCTCTGGACCTACAACCGCTACCGACGACCAAGACCCGAGTTGGTCGAGCCCACCGTGGCCGCCGCAGAGTGAAGAAAACCATCGAGTGGCTAACTGGCAGAGGGCTTCGGATGGCACTGATCGCGCTCTCTGGCCTCTCTCGGCTCTCCCCTTTTAATCGGATGGCGCTCTCGCGCTGGGTCGGCCACATTCTTTGGGTCCTCGCTCGACGCAGGCGATCGATCGCCACCACCAATCTGGGGCTCTGCTTCCCGACCTGGGATCGAACCCAGATTGACTCGGTGGCGCGTAAACATTTCGTCTTTTACGCAAGGGCTTTCCTCGATCGTTTCGTGGTCTGGCGGGCCAACGAGACGCAATGCCGAGCGATTGTTGCTTTGGAGGGCCTCGAGAACTTAAGACCCACAGATGGCCGCCCAGTGATTGTTTTGGCGCCTCATTTTCTTGGCCTGGATGCAGGCGGCGTCAGGATTCAACTCGAAACCCAGATTGTCTCCATGTACTCGCGGCAGGGGAATCCGTTTCTCGATGAACTGGCGCTGGCGGGCCGAAATCGCTTTAACGCGCCCATCTTGATTCGTCGAAGTGAGGGAATTATTCGCCTGGCCAAACTGGTGAAAAAAGGCATTCCGGCCTATTTCCTGCCCGACATGGATTTGGGCTCTCGAGATGCGGTCTTCGCGGATTTCATGGGCCAGAAGGCGGCCACTGTGACGAGCCTGGTTCGGCTCGCCCAACTCACGCAGGCCACGGTGGTCCCGATGGTCACTTGGATGGAGGAGACGGGTTATCGCGCAAGGCTCTATCCCGGGTGGAGGCATCCGAAGGATGAGGATTTGTTGCTCGGGGTTCAACGCATGAATGATTTCATTGCCGAGCGTGTTCGCGAGGCGCCCGAGCAATACCTCTGGACCCATCGGCGCTTCAAGACCCGCCCGCCCGGCGAACCCTCCGTTTACCAATAGATAATTCGGTTATGCGCGTTCCTTTTACCAAGATGCACGGCGCCGGCAATGACTTTGTCGTGATTGATGCGCGCGAGTCCTTTGCGGCCGATTTCTGGTCAGTGGATCGGATTCGGCACCTTGCGAGCCGGCACTTGGGTGTGGGCGCCGACCAGGTCTTGCTCGTCGAGAAGCCAAGGCCCCTCGACGGGGTGAAGGCCCAGGGCGATGAGGCCCAGTTTCTCTATCGAATCTTCAATGCCGATGGCCACGAGGTTGAACAGTGCGGCAATGGTGCAAGGTGTTTTGCGCGATTCGTTCTTGATCGGGGGCTCGCCCAGGGGCCGGGCATACGGGTTCAGACCCGAGCGGGGCTTATCGAGCCAGTGCGCCTGGCCAATAACAACATTCGCGTGGACATGGGAAGGCCCCGTCTCGATGCGGCCGACTTGCCGTTTGAGACCCAAGGGCTTGCCAGCCGTCGGGTCCATGCCATCACGCTCTATGAACTCGATGTGTCCTCTTCTGGCGAGTTGGCATGGGTTGCGCCGGTCTCCATGGGCAACCCCCACCTTGTGCAATGGCTCGAGGTTGCGCCGACCGACAAGTTGATTGAAGACCAAGGCCTCTGGCTGCAGTCGCACAGGAGGCTTCCCCAGCGAGTCAACGCTGGCTTTGCTCGAATTGAGAATCAGAGTGCGATTGCGCTTCGCGTCTTCGAGCGTGGTGCGGGCGAGACCCTCTCTTGCGGCACGGGCGCCTGCGCTGCAGCGGTGGCTGGCATCGCCCAGGGTCGATTGAATTCTTCGGTGCCTGTGTCGGTTGCGACACGGGGCGGTGTGCTTCAGATAGAGTGGTCGGGCAGTTTGCACGATTCTGTTTTTCTCGCCGGCCCGGCCGAGACGGTCTTTGAAGGAGTAATTGAGCTATGACGGCAGGTCGAACCAAGAAGTCTTCATCCACAACCGCAGCCGCATCGACACCACCGGTCTTGGATGACCAAATGCTCCTGCGGGCGTTGAGGCAGCGGCCTGACTTTTTGGAGCGTTACCCCGAATTACTTGTCGACTTGAGTCTTCCGCATGCGCCGTCTGCTGGAGCAGTTTCCCTGGTGGAGCGCCAGGTGGTGGTTCTCAAGGAGAAGGTGCGCGGGCTGGAGCAGAAAATTGCGGGAATGGTCAACCACGCCCAAGAGAATCGTGTGATCGAGGCGCGACTCATGGCCTGGCTTCGTGACCTCCTTATGAAGCCCACCCTTCAGGCCCGCGCAGATGACATGGTCGCTGCCCTGCGCAAGGCTTTTGAGCTCCCCGCTGTGGGTCTCGCGGTGTGGAGCGCAAGGGCCAGTGGCAATTGGCGGCAGCCCGCCGGCGAGGAACTCTCGAAGATTGCCGATGAACTCGTTCGCCCCATCTGCCTGCCTGCCAGTGCGCACCAAGCCCGGGCCGCCCTTGGCCTGGTGAGTGAGAATTGCGAAGGGGGCTCAACAGCCATTCTTCCGCTGCGCTCTGGAATGTCTCCGAAGTCGCTGGGCCTATTGGTCATTGCCTCGCCCGACCCAGGCCGATTCTCCTCGGAGCACGGCACCGATTTCTTGGAGCGCATTGCCGAGCTCGCCAGTGCGGCCCTTCAGCCTCTGGCCAATCTCGAGATTGAGGGCAAGAGCCCCTGAGCGATCCGGCCGACACAAGCCCCTCGGTGCTGGCATCGAATGCGGCACTCGTCTCTGATTTTCTCTCTGAGCTTGAGCGCCAGCATTACTCGCTGCAGACACTCTCCGCCTACCGACGAGACCTCGCAGTCCTCGTTGAACTCTCCAAAGACCAACCCCTGGATGGGCTCTCGGCCCACTCGCTGCGCGCAGCGCTCGCTTTTTCCGCGCAGCAAGGCCTCTCTGCGCGCTCCATCCGAAGAAGACTCTCGGCCTGGCGTGGCCTCTACCAGTGGCGGCTCCACTCCCAAGGAATTGCGCAAGACCCCACCCAGGGATTGCGGGCCCCTCGGGCCTCGCGTCCCTTGCCAAAGGCCCTGTCGGTTGACCAGGCCATCGGCTTTGTCAGTCAGTCGGCCGATCAGAGCGAGCAGAGCCCGCTGCTCGAGGCACGTGATCTGGCCATGCTCGAGCTCTTGTATAGCTCGGGGCTGCGGCTCTCCGAAATGCTTGGGCTGAATCTCGCGCCTTCACGCGGGGGCCTGCATGGCTGGTTGGATCTTGAGAATGCAGAGGTCACGGTGGTGGGCAAGGGGGGCAAGACTCGCACCGTCCCATTGGGGCAGCCCGCCTCCCGGGCCATTCAGAGTTGGCTTTCGCACCGAGAGTCCTTGAACACAACGCAAGAGGCCTGCAGCCCATCGGATGCTGCTGTTTTTGTCAATCATCGTGGAGAGCGACTCTCGCCGCGGACGGTTCAGCGCCGCTTTGCGCAGAGGGCCCGGGACCTTGGTCTTGGCCAGACGGTGCATCCACATATGCTGAGGCACTCGTTTGCCAGCCACTTACTGCAGTCGAGTGGAGACCTGCGGGCCGTTCAAGAGTTGCTGGGACACGCTCAAATTTCTACCACCCAGATCTACACCCATCTCGATTTCGCACAACTGGCCAAGGTCTACGACGCTGCCCATCCCAGGGCCCGCCGCAATGGCGAGGCAAAATAGAGGGATGATTCCCGCAACCATACTCACCGGCTTCTTGGGTGCCGGCAAAACAACCCTGCTCAAGCGCATTCTGCAAGAAGACCACGGCCAGCGAATCGCTGTGATCGAGAATGAGTTTGGCGAAGAGAGCATCGACAACGAACTCCTCTTCGAGGACCGCCAAGAGCGCATCATTGAGATGAACAATGGCTGCCTCTGTTGCACCGTGAGGGGCGATTTGGTGGAGATGCTCGGGCGTCTGGCTGAGCAGAAAAAACGCGGCGAGATTGTCTTTGACCGAGTGGTGATTGAGACCACCGGACTGGCCGAGCCTGGCCCCGTGGCCCAGACATTTTTTGTCGATGACCAAGTGGCCGAGGCCTTCATACTGGATGCAGTGATCACGGTGGTCGATGCCAAGCATGGTGACCATCAACTCAACGACCACCCCGAGGCCCAGGCCCAGGTGGGATTTGCAGATCGCATTCTCATTTCCAAGTCCGACCTGGTGGAGCCCCAAGCACTCGAGGCGCTTCAGGCACGACTCCGAAAAATGAATGCCCGTGCCAGTCAATCACTGGTGCATTTTGGCGAGACCCCCATAGAACAGGTACTCGATATTCGGGGCTTCAATCTCAATGCGGCACTTGAGATGGACCCCGACTTTCTTGATACCGACATGCACCATCACCATGCAGATGATGTGAGCTCCTTTATCTTTAAGGCCGAGCAGCCATTTCATGCCGAGCGCTTTGAGGACTTCATGTCCGCGGTCTCCCAGGCCTATGGCCCCCAGTTGATGCGCTACAAGGGGGTGGTCTGGGTTAAGGGCAGCGAGAATCAGATGGTCTTCCAAGGCGTGCATATGCTGATGGGGGGCGATCGGGGGCGGCCCTGGAAGGCCGACGAGAAGCGGCAGAGTCGAATTGTTTTCATCGGCCGCAAGCTTCCCAGGGATACAATCGAGAGAGGGTTGCGTCAATGCCTGGTCTCGGCCTAGGCATCACTCGAACGCGGCTTGAAAATCGTTTTTTGTTGTTGAAGTGAATAAGGTGGACCTCGTATGAATGCAGCTGTGAAGATGATTCAGACCGAAGACGAACTCCTGGCTCAACCCGCCAGTGAATACATGAGCACCGCCCAGCTCGATTTTTTTCGTCGCAGGCTCAAGGCGCTTGAGGCCGAGCTTCGAGCCAATGCAGGGGAGACCACTGAGCATCTGCGTGAGACCGTGCTCGTTCCAGACCCGGCCGACCGCGCCACCATTGAAGAAGAGCATTCGCTCGAACTTCGCACTCGCGACCGAGAGCGCAAGCTCATCAAAAAGGTTCAACAGGCCATGGCGCTCATCGAGAGTGGCGAATATGGCTTCTGTGAAGAGACCGGCGAGCCCATCGGCCTGCAGAGGCTTTTGGCGCGACCCACCGCCACGCTCTCTGTCGAGGCCCAGCAGCGCCGGGAGATGCGGCAGAAGCAGTTCGGTGACTGAGTACCCCTTCTCACCTCAATGACCGACCTTCGCTCCGCGAGTCAAAAGGTCTCCACGCTTGTGGAGGCCTTGCCATACATTCGCCGCTTTCATGGCAAGACCATTGTTGTGAAGTACGGTGGCAACGCCATGACCGACGATGCCCTCAAGCAGGGATTCGCACGCGACGTCGTTCTTTTGCGTCTGGTCGGAATCCATGTGGTGGTCGTCCACGGTGGGGGCCCACAAATCGAAGACCTCCTGAGTCGCGTGGGCAAGAAGGGGGAGTTTATTCAGGGCATGCGTGTGACCGATGCCGAGACCATGGACATCGTGGAGATGGTTCTTGCCGGAAAGGTCAACAAGGAAATCGTCGAGCTCATCAATCATGCAGGTGGTAAGGCCGTGGGCCTTACCGGGCAAGACGGCGGCCTGATTCGTGCCCGCAAGATGATGATTCCCTCGCAGGACCTGCCCGATCAGGCCCTCGACATTGGCATGGTCGGTGAGATTGAGTCCGTCGACCCCGAGATTGTTCGCTCCTTGCTGGGCACAGGATTCACTCCCGTGATTGCGCCCATTGGGTCCGGTCGAGATGGCGAGACTTACAACATCAACGCAGACTTGGTCGCTGGAAAGATTGCCGAGATCCTCAAGGCCGAGAAACTCATTCTCATGACCAACACCCCCGGCGTGCTCGACAAATCGGGGCAACTCATTACGGGGCTGTCTGCGAAAGAGATTGACCAACTCTTTGCCGATGCCACGCTCTCGGGGGGGATGCTCCCGAAGATCAGCTCTGCCCTGGATGCAGCAAAGAGCGGTGTCCAGTCAGTCCACATTATCGATGGCCGGGTGCCCAATAGCCTGCTACTCGAGATCCTCACGAATGAGGGTGTGGGCACCATGATTCGCTCCCACTAGCCATGTCTATTCGAATGTCTCGCCGCAGTCTGGCCGCGGCGGCATCGCCCTGCCCGAGGCCCCTCTGGCTCATTGATCTCGACAATACGCTGCACGATGCCAGCTGGACCCTGATGGGGGAGATCAACCGTCGAATGACCCGCTACATCGTCGACCAGCTGGGCGTGGATGAAGCAGAGGCCTCCGCCCTTCGACAAACCTATTGGCATCGCTACGGTGCGACCCTATTGGGCATGGTGCGCCACCAGGGAACCGACCCCCACGATTTTCTGGCCAAGACCCATCCAGCACCCGATGAGCTTGCTGCCTTCTTGAAGTTTGAGCGGGGTCTCGCCAGCCGCATTGGGCGCCTCCAAGGCGAGCGTTGGCTTCTCACCAATGCGCCACGCGTCTATACCCACAGGCTTTTGGAGTCGATGCGGATCGGGCGCTTGTTCGATCGACTCATCTGCATTGAGGATATGCGCGCGATGGGCCAGCTTCGCCCCAAGCCCTCAACCTGGCTCTGGAGACGATTGATTCAGATTGCCCATCGGGCACCGAGCCAGATCACGCTGATCGACGACAGTGCTGAAAATCTTCGTGGGGCCCATCGAGCGGGGATGCGGACTGCCCGTGTCTGGGTCTCCAAGACCCTTCGGGACCGAACCCGGGCCCAACTTCGCCCTGTGAGCATTCGGCGTCCGCATTACGTGCATCATCAAGTAAACTCCCTCTCAGCGCTGGTGCGCCTGCCCTAAACGAAGTGCGGGAGAGTCCATGACAGAAGCCGCTCAAGAGGCCTCCGAGCCAACCAGAAAGCGTCCTAAGCCGGGCGAGCGTCGCCTGCAAATCCTGCAGGCGATCGCCTCTATGCTCGAGGAGGGTGAGGCCGAGAGGGTCACCACGGCCGCCTTGGCGGCCAAACTCCAGGTCTCCGAGGCGGCCTTGTATCGGCACTTTGCGAGCAAGGCCCAGATGTTCGAGGGCCTGCTCGAGTTTATCGAGCAGACCGTCTTCGGCCTTATCAATCAAATCGAAGCATCCTCCGACGATGGGCCACGAAAGGCCGGCGCGATTGTGAGCATGCTGCTTGGCTTTGCCGAGAAGAACCCAGGCATGACCAGGGTCCTGGTGGGCGAGGCCATTGTCTTTGAGCATGCCCGGCTGCAGCAGCGGGTCAATCAACTCCTTGATCGTGTCGAGGCCTCTCTGCGCCAAGTGCTCAAGCTCCAGGAGGCCGCCGGCCAGTCAACCGAGGTCCGGCTGGACCCCACTACCAAGGCCAGCCTGGCCATGGGTTTTGTTATGGGACGTTGGCTTCGATTCGCCAAGAGTGGCTTCAAGGCCAAGCCCTCGGACCAGGCCACAGAGATTCTCGCGGGCCTCTTCTAGCTCCGGGAAATTCTTCGGAAGAGCAACCGTCTTTTAGGACCCACAAACCGGGCAGCTTGCGCTTCTCGTCAGTCCAATCGATTGGAGTTGAAGGCCCTTGGCATCAAACAGGTGAAGCTGTGGTGCGGACTTCTGGATTCCTGCAAGGCGCTTGAGCGCCTCATGGGCCTGCATGGTGCCCATTAAGCCCGCCGCCGAGGAAAAGACTCCAAAAGCCCCGCAGGCCGCATCAGCGCCCTGGGTCTCGGGTGAGAAAAGACAGGCGTAGCAGCCGGCCTCTGGCCACTCCGGGTCGACCACGAGCAATTGCCCCGACCACTGAATCACCGATGCGATGACCAGCGGCTTTCGAGCGGCGACGCAGAGACGATTGATGGTCTGCCTGGTCTCGAATCGGTCTGTGCAGTCGAGGACCAAGTCGGCCGATGCAATCCAGCCGGGGAGGTTCCGCGCGTTTGCGTGCACTGCCTCGGTGGTGATTTCACAGAGCGGTGAGAGGGCCCTGAGCCGGTCTGCGCCCGCCTCGACTTTGAGGCGACCGACATCGGCCGGGCCATAGAGGATCTGTCGAGGAAGGTTGCTGAGTTCAACGCGGTCTGCGTCGACCCATCGAATGTGGCCGACGCCAGCCGATGCAAGAAACAGTGTTGCGGGGCAGCCAAGACCACCCGCACCAATCACCAAGACCCTTGCAGCGCGGATTCGTGCCTGGGCAGCATCGTCCATCTCAGTCAGCAGAAGTTGCCGACTAAAGAGCCTCTCCTGGTCGATGCTTATCGCCACGGCCTCAAATGGCCCCAGGGAGGGGGAAAGGGGATCCCGCTCCCATCTGGTCTTGGCCTAGGGTGTCTCTGGTGGAGCAGGGTTGGTGGCCACCGGCTGGCCCTGCAAGAGTGCAATGGCCTGCTTGAGCTGGTGGTCCTCGGGGGAACCAAAGACCAGCGGCTTGCGCTCGGCGGCACCTTGTCCTTGGCTTCTCTGCGCGGCGGTCCCCGAGCCCCCCTCCTTGCCCTGGCCGTTTCCAAGGTGGCGATTGAGATCGGCCTCACGAAGGCGGAAGCGGTCGGTGAGATCCCCCTCGGCTGTCTCTTCAACCCAGTAATCGGGTCGGATGCCCTTGGCCTGGATGGACCTGCCCTTGGGCGTGTAGTACCGAGCGGTGGTGAGCTTGATTGCGGTGTTGCTCGTCAGCGGAAGGATGGTCTGCACCGAGCCCTTGCCGAAGGTCTGGGTGCCAATGACTTTTGCACGACCGTGGTCTTGAAGTGCACCGGCGACAATCTCCGAGGCAGAGGCCGAGCCGGCATTGACCAGCACCACCATGGGCAGTGACCGCGCTGCTTCAGAGAGCCCCGCAAGGGGGTCCCGCCCTCCGCGTTGGAAGTCCTCTGGTCGGGTCCGGAAGCTGCGCTTGGCATCGGGCTGCCGACCATCGGTGGTCACCACCACCTGGTCCCCCTTCAGGAAGGCGGCCGAGACGCCCACCGCCGAGTGGAGCAAGCCACCGGGATCGTTGCGCAGATCGAGAATGATGCCCTTGACCGGCTGCTTGGGGTTGGATTGTGCCGATGCCAGCTGCTTATTGAGGTGGGTGACAAGGTTCTCGACGGTCTGCTCTTGAAACTGCGCGATTCGCACGTAGGCATAGCCAGGAGCCACCCAACTGGATTTAACGCTCTGGACTTTAATGACGTCGCGAACGATGCTGATGACGATTGGTTGGTTGACCCCCTTGCGAGAGATGGTCAGCTCAATGGAGGTCTTGGGCTTGCCACGCATGAGCTTGACGGCATCCGACAAATTCATTCCCTTGGTGGCTTTGTCGTTGATCTTGATGATCAGATCGCCTGCCTTTACGCCGGCCCGATCGGCGGGCGTGTCCTCCATCGGCGCAACCACCTTCACGAATCCATCTTCGACTCCCACCTCGATGCCCAGGCCCCCAAATTCTCCTTGGGTGCCCACCTGCAGCTCTTTGAAGGCCTCTGCGTCCAGGTAAGCCGAGTGCGGATCCAGGCCGGACAACATGCCGCTAATCGCCTCGGTGATGAGCTTTTTGTCCTCAACCGATTCAACGTAGTTGGATTTGATCGCGCCGTAGACCTCGGCGAATTGCCTGAGCTCATCGACGGGGAGCGATAGCTTCGCCTCGCGTTGCGCAAGGGCCGAGACCCCCATGCTCAGCAATACGCCGCTGATGACACCGCTGGAGACCCAGCCGATTATTTTTAGTCGAGGATGAATCTGTCTGCTCATGTGCTTGCCGCCTTTAGGGAGCGCCCCTGGTTAATCACCGCATTCATTGCCGATTCAATCTCCGAGGGATCGGCGAGGTATCGACGGGACTGAAGAGCCAGATGATGATCGAATTCCATCACCATGGGCTGGGCCGTCGGAATATTTAAATCGATGACCTCGTCGTCACTCAGGCCTTCGAGAATTTTGATCAGGGCCCGAAGCGAATTGCCATGGGCGGTAATCAGAACCCGCTGCCCCGCCTTCAGGGCCGGCTCCACGCGATTGCGCCAGAAGGGCTCCACCCGGGCCACCGTATCGGCGAGGCACTCCGAGGTGGGCACTTCATTGGGCCCGAGATGGGCGTAGCGCGGGTCGTGGCCCTCCCAGGCCGGGTCGTCCTTGCCCATGGCATCGGGCCGCACACTGAATGAGCGTCGCCAGATGAGGACCTGGTCTTCGCCGTGAAGGCGGGCAGTCTCGGCTTTATTGAGCCCCGCCAGGGCGCCGTAGTGACGCTCATTGAGCCGCCAGTCCTTCTCCACCGGGATCCACATCTGGTCAATCGTATCGAGGGCAATCCAGCAGGTTCTTATGGCCCGCTTCAAGACCGATGTGAAGGCGATGTCAAAGGCAAAACCATGTTGCTTGAGCAGGAGTCCCGCGCGCCGGGCCTCCTCGCGCCCGGCCTCGGTCAGGTCGATGTCAACCCATCCCGTAAAACGATTCTCAAGATTCCATTGGCTCTGTCCGTGCCGAAGCAATACAACGGGCGCAGTCATGGCAAAAGGGTCCTAGGCAATTTGAAAGTGCCCCCATTCTATAATCGCGGCTTACTTCTCAACGCCCTTGCGCAGAAAAAGCCACCGTGGAGTTTTTTGTCGACAACATTGTTTTGGTGATTGCCGCCTTTGTGAGCGGTGCCCTCTTGGTATGGCCCCTGGTGGTCAAGAACACCTTGGCCAAGGAGATCAACACCTTGGCTGCCACCCAACTCCTCAATTCGCGCGATGCCGTTATGGTGGATATTCGCGAGCCCAGTGAGCATTCGCGGGGAGTCATCCCGCAGGCCCGACTCATTCCAATGTCCGAAATGGAGTCCAAGAGCGCGGGTCTTCTCAAGGAGTGCGAATCCGGCAAGGGCGTTGCCAAGCCGGTGATTCTCGTCTGCGCCAGTGGTCGGCGAAGCAGTTCCATGGGCCGTCAACTCAGAAAACAGGGGTTCTCAGAGGTCTACAGCCTGGAAGGCGGCATTGATGCCTGGAAGCAGGCCGGCTTGCCCATTTCCTCGAAGGTCAAGGCATGAACAAAGTTCGGATGTACACCACCGCGGTCTGTCCCTTCTGTCAGCGCGCAGAGATGCTTCTCAAGCAACGCGGCGTGCAAGAAATCGAGAAGATTCGAGTGGACCTCGATCCAAGCCTTCGCGAGGCAATGATGGAGAAGACCGGCCGCCGAACCGTTCCACAGATATTCATTGGCGAGACCCATGTGGGCGGCTTTGACGATCTCGCAGCACTCGACCGGGCCGGGGAACTCACCGGGCTGCTTGGCAATTAATTCGAAAGGTTGATATGAGCGAGACCACTGCTGCATCCTCTGGTGCATCCACTGCCGAGGAGCAGGCCATTTTTAATCTTCAACGGGTCTACCTGCGCGATTGCTCGCTTGAGATTCCCAGCGCGCCCCAGGTGTTCATTGACTCCTCCGAGCCGCGACTCGAGTTTCAGATCGATACCAGCGACCAGGAGCTCGGCCAGGACCTCTCCGAGGTCAGCGTTCGCTGCACGGTAACCTGCCGCCTTGGAGAGAACATTGGGTTCTTGGTAGAGGCCACCCAGAGTGCGATTTTCGAGATCAAGGGTGTGACCGAGGAGCAGCGAATTCTGCTCAAGGGCATCTCGTGCCCCAACATCATTTACCCCTACCTGCGATCGAACATGGCCGACCTGGTCCAGCGCTCGAGTTTCCCCCCGGTGCATCTATCGGAGATCAATTGGGAGGCCTTCTTCCAACAAAAGATGTCCCGGCTTGCGGCTGCAGCCGGGCAGAGCAATGGCTCCGAGTCCGGCATCATTCTCCCGCAGTAAGCCGCAGTGACTGCACCGGCCGGCGCCCCCAGCGTTGCGGTTTGGGTGCTCGGGGCCGGCGCCTGGGGCACGGCCTTTGCGTTGCGTTTGGCCCAGCGCGGTCAGGGCGTTCGAGTGGGCCTCTGGGGCCGCGATCCGGACCAGATCCTTGACTGCCAGGCCCAGGGCGAAAACCGCCGTTATCTGCCCGGGCATCGACTCCCAGAATCCTTGGCCCTCTTCTCTGGGCTCGATCAAGCACTCGCAGAGTGGCGCAGCGCCTCAGGTCCAAGGCTTCTTGTCTTGGCAACACCGGTCGCTGGGCTTTCTGAATTGGCCGAGCAGATTCGAGCCCGACTGGGGTCGGTCCAGGCGGGCGAAGGGGTGGTGTGCCTCTCCAAGGGGATCGCCAAGCAGGACAATCGCCTCGTCTGGCCCTCCACCATCCTCTCTGCCTCTCTGCCTGGGTGGCGCTTCGGGACCCTGAGCGGGCCGAGTTTTGCCGACGAGGTGGCCTGGGGCCTGCCCTTCGCCCTCACGCTTGCGAGCAAGGACATCGACTGGGCCAGGCAGACGGCCAAGCACCTGCATGGCAATGGCCTGCGCATTTATTCCAGCGCCGACCTGGTCGGTGTTGAACTCGGTGGGGCCATTAAGAACGTATTGGCCATCGCCGCGGGTGCCCTCGATCAGTTGGGTCTTGGGGGCAATGCCCGCGCGGCGCTCATCACGCGGGGTCTGGCCGAGGCGGCTCGACTGGGTCGTGCCCTGGGGGCGCAGCCAGAGACTTTCCTGGGCCTTGCCGCCTTGGGTGATCTGGTCTTGACCTGCACGGGTGACCTCTCTCGGAATCGTCGCGTGGGCATGGGCCTGGCCAAGGGCGAATCGCTCGAGCAGGTATTGCGATCTCTTGGGCATGTGGCCGAGGGGGTTCGAACTGCGCCGGTCATGCTTGAGTTGGCTCGGTCCTGCGGTGTCGAGGTGCCCATCACGGCGGCAGTTAATCAGGTGCTTGAGGGCCGCCAGACGGTGGTCGAGGCCATCGAGGGATTGATGGCCCGGGGTGCCGTTGATGAGAGCAATCTCTAGCCGCGCGCGCCAAGGGCGCCGGTGAAACCCAATTGCCGCCAAGCTTCGTAGACCACAATCGCCACCGAATTCGAGAGATTGAGGCTGCGGTTGCCCTCGACCATGGGGATCTTGAGCAGGCGTTCGGCACCAATCCATTCTCGATGGATCTCGCCAAGACCGGCTGTCTCTGAGCCGAAGATCAGCCAGTCCTCTTGCATGAATCGATGGTCAAAGAGTGGGTTGTTGCCGCGGCTGCTTAGGCCAACCGACTGGCTCTGCAGGGGTGCTGCCTGCTGGAGAAAGTCTCCCCAACTCGGATAGAAGACCGGCAGGCAGCGCTCGCGATAATCCAGACCCGCCCGCCGCATCCGGCTGTCATCGAGAGGAAATCCCATGGGGCCCACCAGATGCAAGTGGCATCCCGTGTTCACGCAGAGTCGAATGATGTTGCCCGTGTTCGGCGGAATCTGGGGCTCCACCAAGACAATGTTCAGGTTTGGCCCGGGGTTTGATGCGCCGTCGATCGATGACATGGGTCGATCTTACTGAGCCTTGTTCTTGGGGGGAGACGACTCGGGCCAGCACCACCGCGGCAAGCACCCGCGCACCGGCGGATTCCAAGACGGCGGTGGCAGCCGCCAGTGTGGCCCCGGTGGTCATGACATCGTCCACCAGCACCACCGCCCGACCCTCCAAGCATCGATTGACCGCCAGTTTCCCTTCGAGATGGGCCAGCCGTTCATAGCGAGCCAAGCCCGCCTGAACTGGGCTCGAGCAGGTCTTTCGCAGCAGCCGCTTGTCGAGGGGGCATTTCCAACGCTGCGCCAGGGCCTCTGCCATCAGGGCCGGCAGGTGAAAGCCCCGGGCCGGGAGTCTGGCGGGGTCGGGGGGAATTGGAATGAGAAGGGGCGTGGCCGACCAGACGCCGCTTGCGTGGGTCAGATGCATTCGACGCTTCAGGGAACATGCCGAGAGCCAGTGCTGACCATACTTTGCTCGCCGAATCGCGCTGGCGAGTTCGTTCTGAAAGGGTCCTGCCGCCCAGACGAGAAGCGGCCGGCCATCGGGAAGGGGAAGGCTCTGCCAGCCCTCCAAGATGCGTCTCTCGGGGGCTCGACGAACCCCCGGGCCATGGGCCTCTGGATTCACGGCTCTGGTCTCAGAGGGCGGTCTGTACGGGCTGGCGATTGGGTGGATGGGAGCCACTCGATTCAAGAGGCAATGCGCAAGTCCGTCTGACTATACTGAAGCGCCATGGCCAGCACCCCCCGCCAGTCGACCGAACCCTCGGTCTTGATGCAAGCCCTCTGCCAAGGCATTTCAGAGCGAGCCCAGTGCCTCAGACAAATGCCCCAGCCGGGCCTCTTGATTCACCTCGCGGGAACCGAGTCGGGCAACGACTTGCCCTCCGATAGCCTGGATCGAATCGATATGGTGGGCGCGCTCTACCCATTGGAGTCCCTTAAGGAGCGAGTCTCTCGGGCGAGCGCCGCGCTTCGTCCTGGAGGGGTTCTCTTCGTTGCCTCGATTGGCCCTTCGAGCCTGCTCCCCTTGCGCGCCCTGCTGCCGGGCTCGTACACCTCCGCATGGAGCCGGCTGATGGACATGCACGACCTGGGAGATCTCTTGGTGTCCCAGGGCCTGGCCGACCCCGTTCTGGAGTCCGAGGTCTTTGAGTGGACATACAGCAAGCCGGCCACGGCCCTGATGGACCTGCGTCAGAGCATGGCGGATTGCCTGGCGCTGGGCGCCTTTGGCGAGCGACCCTGGGCCTCTTGGCTTGGGCGCCATGAATGGCTTGCTGCCCTTGAGCGCCTTCGGCGGCCCGATGGCCGGATCCCACTGGCAGTGGAACTCGTATACGGCCATGCATGGAGGCCCCTGAAATCGAAGGCGCCTGGGTCACGACCAGCCGTGGCGCCCGTTAGTTTTCGGCCCAAAACCCCCAATCGCTTTGCTTGAAGGGCTATTCCACCGTATCTGTCAATCGGCATATAATCGGTCACCCGGGGGAATCTGACTGTTGGTCAGAACGGGGAGAACCATGCCAGTCATCAGTCGAGAGCTAACGACCGAAGAGGTCGCCAACTTTTCTGAATCGTCAGGGCCAGACCATGCGTCCGGCTCCAAGGAAAGGTCTCGATCGGCTTGGGAATGGGTTCTTCGCCGCAACTGCAGCCTGAGCCCTCGAGAACTGCTTGCAATTTTTGGTTCACTGGCGTTTCTGTCTCTTGGAATGGCGACGTATTGGGCCAGTCAAGGGGCCTGGATGGTGACCCCGTTTGCAGTGGCAGAGTGTCTGGCGTTGGGAGTGGCTTTCCTGGTTTACGCAAGGCACGCCTGCGATTGCGAGCGTGTCATCCTGACAGCCAGCGAGGTTCTCGTTGAACTCTCGCAAGGCCGGCGCCTCCAGCAAGTGGTTCTGCCGCGCGAGTGGTTGCGGATCGAAGGTGCAGACACCGCCGATCTCATTACGCTGCGCTCGGGCAGGTCCTCCGTGAGTCTCGGTCGCTTCGTTGACCAAGACGAGCGCCGCGGTTTCGCAGAAGCATTCCGGCGAGCGTTGCAAACGAGCGTCGATTGAGTGGGTTGACATTGGATAAACGGATGATTGGGACAAGACGCGGATGAAAAAACTGATTGCAAGCAGCCTGCTCGCTTTGGCCATGCCGATTGCGGCGTTCGCCAACGACATGACCACCAAATACAACCTGCGCGTTCCCGCCTCTGGAATGGCCGAGAGCCTCTACACAATGCACACCGTTTTGATGATCATCTGCCTGGTGATTTTCGTTGCCGTCTTTGGTGTGATGTTTTATTCCATCTACGCCCACCGAAAATCAAAAGGCCATCAGGCCGTTGATTTCCACGAAAGCACCTCGATTGAAATTGCCTGGACAGTGATTCCATTCCTCATCGTCGTGGGCATTGGCATTTATGCGACTCCCACTTTGATGGCCCAGAAAGACACCACCAATGCCGACATCACCATCAAAGCCACGGGTCACCAGTGGAAGTGGGGCTACGACTACCTAAAGGGCGAGGGAACCGGAATCGCCTTCTACTCGACCCTCACCACACCCTATGAGCAGCGGGTCAATCAGCAGCCCAAGACGCTCAATTACCTCTCGGAGGTCGACAACCCACTGGTCGTTCCTGTGGGCAAGAAGATTCGTGTGGTCACCACAGCCAACGACGTCATTCATGCCTGGATGGTTCCGGCTTTTGGTGTGAAGCAAGATGCCATCCCCGGATTCGTTCGCGACACATGGTTTAAGGCCGAGCGCGTTGGAACCTACAACGGACATTGCGCGGAACTCTGCGGCAAGGACCATGCCTTCATGCCGATTGTTGTGAGGGTAGTCACCCCCGAGGAGTACACCGTCTGGGTGGCCGAGCAGCAGAAGAAGGCAGCCCAGGGCCAGCCCGCCGCTGTCGCCATGGCCAGCGGCTCTGCCCCGGCTCGGCAGTAAGGCAGTTAAGTTTTGTTAGTCAGCTGAACTCAACAGGAGATTTGAATGAGTGCCGTTCTTGACCCCCATGGCCATTCCGCCGATGACCACGCACATGACCATCCCCATGGCTTGAAGCGCTGGCTGTTTGCCACCAACCACAAAGACATCGGCACGCTCTACCTCTGGTTTAGCTTCACGATGTTCTTGGTCGGTGGTGTGCTGGCCCTGGGAATCCGAGCCGAGTTGTTTCAACCCGGCCTGCAGATGATCAACCCCGAGGTCTTCAATCAGCTCACCACCATGCATGGCCTCATCATGGTCTTTGGCGCAATCATGCCGGCCTTCGTTGGCTTTGCGAACTGGATGGTTCCCTTGCAGATTGGCGCGGCCGACATGGCCTTCGCCCGCATGAACAACTTCAGTTTCTGGCTGATGATTCCGGCAGCCATACTCCTGGTGGCCTCCTTCTTCGTTCCTGGTGGTGCCACCGCCGCTGGCTGGACCCTCTATGCCCCGCTGACCTCGCAAATGGGTGTGGGCATGGACATGGCCATCTTCGCGCTGCACCTCTTGGGCGCCTCATCGATCATGGGATCGATCAACATCATCACCACCATCCTGAACATGCGCGCCCCCGGCATGACGCTCATGAAGATGCCGATGTTCGCATGGACTTGGCTGATCACCGCTTACCTGCTGATTGCCGTGATGCCCGTGCTGGCCGGTGCCATCACCATGACCCTCACCGATCGTCATTTCGGCACCAACTTCTTTAATGCGGCTGCCGGTGGCGATCCGGTGATGTACCAACACATCTTCTGGTTCTTTGGCCACCCCGAGGTCTACATCATGATCCTCCCGGCCTTTGGAATCGTCTCCGAGATCATCCCGACCTTCTCGCGCAAGACCCTCTTCGGCTATAGCTCCATGGTCTATGCCACGGCCTCAATTGCCATCCTCTCCTTCGTGGTCTGGGCCCACCACATGTTCACCACGGGCATGCCGCTCACCGGCCAACTCTTCTTCATGTACGCCACCATGCTCATTGCGGTGCCTACGGGCGTGAAGATATTCAACTGGCTCGCAACAATGTGGCGCGGCTCGATGACCTTTGAGACCCCCATGCTCTTCGCGATTGGCTTTATCGTGGTCTTCACTATCGGTGGCCTGACAGGAATCATTCTCTCGGTCGCACCCATCGATATTCAATTGCATGACACCTACTACGTGGTTGCGCACTTCCACTATGTCTTGGTGGCCGGCTCGCTCTTTGCGCTGTTTGCGGGTGTCTACTACTGGCTGCCCAAGTGGACAGGCCACATGTACGACGAGACCCTGGGCAAAGCCCACTTCTGGCTCTCGATGATTTTCTTCAACATCACCTTCTTCCCCATGCACTTCTTGGGCCTGGCTGGTATGCCCCGTCGCTATGCCGACTACCCCATGCAGTTCGCAGACTTCAACGCGGTGGCCTCAGTGGGCGCATTTGGTTTTGGTCTCACCCAGCTTCTGCTGCTCTACGTGGTGATCAAGTGCATCAACGGCGGCCCCAAGGCCGCTGACAACCCATGGGGTGCACCGGGCGGACTGGAGTGGAGTGTTCCCTCGCCCGCGCCATTCCACACCTTCGAGACACCCCCGGTGGTCAAGTAAGCCGTGCTCTTGGAAGACCAACGCAAGCCCCAAAATCTGCGGATCGCCCTGACGCTCGCGTCCGTGGCGGCCGCGTTTTTTGTGGGAATTGTGTTGAAGTTCATCTACTTCCCCAGCCCATAGCCCTCGCGCGCCATGTCCGAGCCAACCCGCGACAATCAGAAGATGATGGGCAAGCTGCTCATGGTGACCATCCTCATGTTCGGCTTTGGTTACGCCTTGGTGCCCTTCTACGAGAAGATCTGCGAGCTCACCGGCATCAATGTCCTGACCTCCAAAGAAAAGCTCAACTACGAAGAGGCAAGACGTTTTGCTCAGAATACCCAGGTGGACAAGAGCCGTCTGGTCTCGGTGGAGTTCGACGCCAACTCGCACGGGCCGTGGACTTTCAAGCCCCGCCTCAATGTCACCGAAGTCCATCCGGGTGAGTTGGTCACGGTCATCTACGAAATTAAAAACAATGAGTCCAGGGACTTGGCCGGTCAAGCCATTCCCAGTTATGCGCCCAAGCAGTCGGCCCCGCACTTCAAGAAGCTTGAGTGCTTTTGTTTTGAGCAGCAGTCCCTTAAGGCTGGCGAGACACGTGAGTTCCCCGTGGTCTTTGTGATTGATCCGCAGCTTCCCGACGGCATCCGAAACATTACGCTCAGCTACACCTTCTTCGAAGTGGGTCTGCCCACCGCCCGAGCCCAGGCCCCCGATGGCGCCTCCCTCCCCAACCAACCCACCGCTACGGTGCTTCGATAGGCCAATGGCCATGGCTTCCATTGACGAGTTGCGAGAAGCGAGTCAGCGGCGTGGCAGTCTTCGGCAGACTCTTGGTGCCGTCCTCTGGTCTTTCTTTGGTGTCCGAAAGGGCCGGGCCCACGACCAGGACATGGCACAACTCAACCCAGTTCACGTGGTCGTGGTGGGAGTGGCAGCGGGCGTATTCTTCGTGGTTGGCCTGGTGACTCTGGTGACGGTGATTACAAGTTAAGTAAGGGCCAAGGGCCTAGGGGTCTAAGGGTCTAAGGGCAGGTGTTAATCGGGCAGGTGTTAATCGGAATTTTTTAGAAGAGTCGGTTGTTCGAAAGAACAGAACAGTTGAAAAGGGAGTGACAAGATGAGTGCAGCAAGCCACGGGGCCGTCCCGTACTACTTTGTTCCAGCGCCCAGTAAGTGGCCCTTGGTGGGTTCGGTGGCCATGTTGTTTTTCATGGTCGGCATGTCTGGCCTGGTCAATGAAGCCTCCTACGGCACACCGAGCCTATTGGTGGGGGCGGCGATTCTCACCTATATGTTTTTTGGTTGGTTCGCGAATGTTATTCACGAGTCGGAGACTGGCCAATACAACCACCGAGTGGACGCAAGTTTCCGATGGAGCATGGGCTGGTTCATCTTCAGCGAAGTGATGTTTTTTGCCGGTTTCTTTGGCGCGCTCTTTTATGCACGCGTGATCTCCATGCCGTGGCTGGGCGACCTCGACCACAAGGCCATTCTCTGGCCCGACTTCTCAGCCCAGTGGCCCAATCTTGGCCCCGCCAATCTCATCGAGCCGTTTCAGACCATGGGGCCATTCTGGATCCCCACCATCAACACGGCGCTGCTTCTGGCCTCCGGCGTGACCCTCACCATTGCCCACCATGCCCTCAGGGAGAACCACCGCGAAAAGGTCCTGACTTGGCTTGGCCTGACCATTGTTCTGGGCGTGGTCTTCCTGGGATTCCAGGCCTACGAGTACATGCATGCCTACCAAGACCTGAACCTCAAACTGACGTCGGGCATCTTTGGCTCCACCTTCTTCATGCTCACCGGTTTCCACGGCTTTCATGTAACGGTGGGTGCAATCATGCTGGCGGTCGTCTGGTTCCGCGTGCTCAAGGGCCATTTCAAGCCCGAGAGTCACTTCGCCTTCGAGGGGGCTGCCTGGTACTGGCACTTTGTGGACGTGGTCTGGCTGGGCCTCTACATCGTGGTCTACTGGCTCTAAGCCCGCCCGAGTTCATCAATATTCAAACGGCAAGGCCACCCTCGGGTGGCCTTGTTTTTCTTAGTAGCGAACGCCGGAGGTCTCGATCCACCCGATCTGGTGGGCGACCAGCAGAGAGAGGAATAAAAAGATGGAGAGGCCAACCCTTAGCGCGAGTGCACGAACGGTCTTGTTGCTCTTTCCCTTGTCGCGCATAAGGTAGAAAAGGGCCGAGCCCAGACTGCCCACAATGCCCAGAAAAGCCAGTGCAATAAAAATTTTCATGATCAGCAGATTGCGCCCTCTTTGCCTTCCTTTGCAATGGTAACCATGCAGACTGAATCCCACTCCCGCTCAGCCTGGGCCAGCGCATTTTTCGCATCGATTGTTGTTCTCACCCTTGGGCTGGGCATCTGGCAGTGGAATCGTGCCGCCGAGAAGGAGGCGCAGCGCAGCCTGGGCGAGACCCGGGCGCAAGCAGTGCTGCCTCTTCCAGTCTGGGAAGAGGCATCTGAGCAGCCACCCGTCCAGGCCCAGGAATGGAATCGGCAGTCCACCCGCATGCAAGGTCGCTGGCTCGATCGAGCCACGGTCTACCTTGACAATCGGGCCGAGTCGGGGCGTGCGGGTGTCCACGTCGTGAGCCTCCTCCAACTCGAGGACGGCAGCCTGGCCTGGATCAATCGGGGCTGGTACGCCAAGGCCCCGGGCCGATCCGACCCATCCTATTCAGAGTTTCGCGACGGGCGACTTGCCCTGCCGATCAATGGCTCAACCAAGGTTGAGTTGCAGGCAGTTGCATTGACCGACTGGATGACGCGCATGGAGTTGAGTGCGGACCCAGAGAGCCTCAGAGACGGTGCGCTCTGGCAGAACCTGGACTGGCCGACAGCCCGGGCCCTGGCGGAGAAAACCGCATCGGCCACTCGGATTTGGCCCCTGGTCTTCTGGCAGACTTCTCAAGCAGAAGATGGGCTGATTCGAGCGGTGCCCGCATTCAAAAACGAGGATGTCTCCAAGCATTTGGGCTACGCCGCCCAGTGGTGGCTGATGTCGTTGGCGGCGGCTTGGTTTGCTTGGCGTTTTAGACCCTCTCGCCCCTTTCGTTCCTCAGGCTCCCAGGACTCAACTCAATGAAAACCAATAGAACCTTCTGGCTAATCGTTGCTGTTTGCATTGCGCCTGTGGTGGCCTCTTACCTTCTCTATTACGGTGTTCGCCCCGAGGGCCGCGTCAACTATGGAGACCTGCTCGAACCGCAGGTGGGCCTGAGTGAAATACCCCTTGCTGCAAGGCATCGCCCCAAAACCGAGTCGGGCTTTGTCGATTTCCTCAAGGCATTGCCAAGCGACGACCCCAGGCAGGCTCTGTCTCGAATGAGCGATATGCGAGGCCGATGGCTTCTGGTTCGTGTGGGCCCGGCCCAATGCGATCAGTTGTGCAAGGACCAGCTCTGGGCCATGCGGCAGATCCGAATTGCGACCGGCCGTGAACGCGACCGAGTGGAGCGGCTCTGGATTGTCACCGATCCAAGCAACCCCACCCTGGATTCCGACTGGATGAAAAATTACGAGGGCACCTGGGTCATGAGCGCACCCAATGAAACGACCAAGAACTGGCCCTCTCAAGGCCCCTCGCCAGCAGCCCATATTTGGCTCGTGGACCCCCTGGGCAATCTAATGATGCGTTTCCCCCTAGGGCCAGATCCTGCGAAAATGAAGTCCGATCTGATGCGGCTACTCAAGGCCTCGCGCATCGGTTAAGACCAACACCATGTCTTCCACCCTCGCCCCTCCCATCGCCCAGAACCTGGCCAGACAGTACCTTGCGCTGACCAAGCCAAGGGTCAATATGCTGATTTCATTCTGCGCGGTGATTGGCATGCTCTTGGCGTTGCCAGAGGTCCCGCCCCTGGGGCTGCTGCTGGTGGCCACCCTGGGCATTACCCTCGTGGCCATGGCCGCAGCGGCAATTAATTGCTTGGTCGAGGCCCATATCGACGCGAAGATGGCGCGAACGGCCTGGAGGCCACTGCCCTCGGGCACCATTACTGTTCAACAGACCTTGGTCTTCTCGGGGATGCTCGGTGGCCTGGGGCTGTGGCTCCTCTTTGTTTGGGTCAACGCCCTGACCGCCTGGCTCACGCTTGCCACCTTCGTGGGCTATGCAGTGGTCTACACCCTATTGCTCAAGCCTCGCACGCCTCAGAACATAGTGATTGGTGGCGCCTCGGGTGCCATGCCACCGGTGCTGGGCTGGGCCGCTGTGACCGGCCAGACACCGCCCGAGGCCTGGATTCTTTTTCTCATCATCTTCGTCTGGACGCCCCCGCACTTCTGGGCCTTGGCGCTCTACCGGACCGACGACTACCAACGCTCGGGACTGCCCATGCTGCCGGTCACCCATGGTCCGCAGTTCACCCAACTGCATATCCTTCTCTACACGGTGCTGCTCGTGGCGGTTAGCCTACTGCCCACCGCCATGGGAATGAATGGTTGGATTTACTTGGTTGCAGCCCTTGGCCTCGGCCTTCGTTTTCTGCAACTCGCATGGATGCTCCACAGGCAATATTCCGAGCCCCTTGCTCGCCAGACTTTTCGCTACTCGATTCACTACCTCACCTGGCTATTCGCTGCCCTTCTGCTCGACCATTACCTGCTCTGAGGCATCGGGGCTTGCAAGCCCGTAATGGACATCGCCCGCCTTGGCCGATCGGAGAATGCGCCATTCGGAGGCCAGCAATTCCTCAAGGGGCTTGTTGCTCTCTAGGTAACAAAGGCCGCCCGCACTGAGCTTGGGGTGGCAGACCGCCAGGGCCTGACCGAGCAGTGGCGTGCCATAAGGTGGATCTAAGAAAACAAGATCGATACTTGCATTGGGTTGGGCACGAAGCACTGCAATGCCATCGCCCCGAATGAGTTCAATGGCATCTTGTGCCCCAAGGCCAGCAATGCTCGCCTGAAGGCTCGCGTGGACGGGACCATTGCTCTCCACAAGTGTGCACGAGGCCACGCCGCGGGAGGCCGCCTCGAGGCCAAGGGCGCCTGTTCCAGCAAACAAATCGATGGCGCGAGTCTCACCCCAAGGTTTCTCCAGAAGGTGATCGAGCCAGTTGAAGACCGTCTCACGAACCCGGTCGGGCGTGGGCCGCAGGCCGGGGCGATCCAATACCGGAAGAAGCCGCCGTCGCCATGTCCCACCAATAATCCGAACCCGACTCACTGGCTCTTGGTGGTTGGCTCGCCCACGACAACGATGGAGAGGGAGGAAGGGGAAAGCCGACGCCGAAGAACATCTTGGATCTCCTCGGCATTGACCGCCTCGACGCGTGCGGACCAACGATCGAGGTAATCGAGCGGAAGCCGATAAAAGCCAATCTGCGCAAGGTTATCGAGGAGTTTGCGATTGGAGTCGAGTCGAAGGGCAAACCCACCCATGAGATTCTTCTTGGCCGCCTCAAGCTCTTCGGGGCTTGGCCCCTTTTCGACGAACTCCTTGAGGGTGGCCTGAACAACAGCAAGGGCCTCGTTGGCCCGCTCTCTTTGGGTCTGAAGACCGATCAGAAACGGGCCGGTCTGGGCCAGGGGCTGAAAGGCCGAGAAGACGCTGTAGGAGAGGCCACGCTTCTCTCTCACCTCGGTGGTGAGCCGCGCGGTAAAGCCACCTCCACCGAGAATGTGGTTGGCCACAAGCATCGGGAAGTAGTCGTCGCGATCGCGTCGGCTCATCATGGGTGCCCCCAGCCAGATGTGGCTCTGCTTGGCGGGATGGGCAATGGTCTTCTGACCAGGCTGGCCAGGCCCGACAGAGGGTAGGAGGTCGAGCCACTGAACTGCCTGCGAAGAGGCTGCTCCAGCGCCCTCTGCTTTGGCCGGCGCTGTCGCATCGGCGGGTGCACGACCGATGAGCGCCGTGACTGAATTGAGAAGCGAGAGGGCCTCGGCCTCAGATACATCGCCAACAATCGTCGCCGTCATTCGCTCGGGCCGCCAGAACCTGGAATGAAAAGCATGGACAAGCGCCCTGGTGAGCGAGCCCAAGGAGGCCTCGGTGCTGGCGCGACCATAGGGATGGTCTGGATACATCGCGGCCCAGAGTGAACGCGTTGCCAGGGTCTGGGGACGAGTGAGTGACTCCTGGAGACCTGCAATCGAGAGCCCCCGGTCGCGAGAGAGCACTTCGGGCGAAAAACTGGGCTCGGCGATCATGCGTGCAATCAGATCACGCGAGGCCCCATAGGTCTCTGGTGTGGTCAGGAAGCGAAACCGCAGGCTGGTGCGATCTCGGTCGACAGATACCGAGCGTTGAATGGCAAGTTTTGCAAAGGCCTCTCTGACTTGCTGCTCAGACATTGCGGGCCTGTCATCTCGCTGTGCCAACCCCTTTCCAACCAAATCGCCCGTGAAAGCGGCCAAGCCCTCGTGTCCCATGGGGTCCCACCGGGAGCCCGCATCGATATCGATGGCGAGATCCACCATCGGCAGACCAGGCGCATGGAGGTAGAGAAGTTCAATGCCTTGGCTTGAGTAGAGGCGCCTGATGTCGATGGATGGCGATACGGGCGGCTTGGTCAGCTTCGCTGCGGCCTGGTCGCCTCTTGGCTCATCGGGCTGGCCCACTACTTCAAGCGCTGGAGTTACCTCGGCCTGGGCCAGGGCGGCCGCGTGCACAACACAGAGCAGCGAGCCCGAGATGAGGCCACGGGCGAGTGCGCGATACCCAACCATTAGTGGGCCCTCCCACTGCCAGAGGGCGGCATTGCAGCAGGTGCAGGCTTGTTGGCTGCGAGTGGCACTGGCTCGAATTCAATCAGGGTGGACTGCTTCTCAAGGAAGTACTCCTTGGCCACCCGTTGGATGTCTGCGGGCTCGATGGCATCGAGCATTGCAAGCCAGTCGCGTGAGTCATTGATGGGCCGGCCCGCCGCGATGAGTCGTCCGGCATCCATTGCAGTCGAAAACAAAGAGTCCTTCTTGTAAATCTCTGCGGCCTTCGCCTGAAGTCGAATCAGGTCGAGTTCCTCTCGGCCAATGCCTTGCGAGGCGATCAGTGCAATTTCTGCCTCGATGGCACGGACCAAGGCAACCGGTGTGACGCCATCGACTGGTGTGGCCTCGGCCAGAAAAATACCCGGGCTTCGAGAGATTCCCTCGGCCTGGGTGCCCACACCGAGGGCCTGTCGCTGCTCTCGCACCAGCTTCTGACTGAGTCGCCCGAAGTCGGGGTGGTCCAAGATGCTGCCGAGCATGCTCAGTGCAACGGCATCACGGGCTCGCGGGTTGTTGGGCTCAATCGGGCCATCGGTTGAACCGATGCTGGGCGTCTTCCACGCCTTGAGTGCAAAAGGCAGCTTGCCGGGCCCCGAGACCTGTGCCACGCGGGCACCGAGCTGCTCTGGCTCCAGCACAGGAGCAGGGCGATTCAATGGCTTGGTCTTCCACTGGCCATAGAGCGACTGCACCTGCTTGAGGACCTCGGCGGAGTCCACGTCACCGGCGACGATCACTGTTGCGTTGTTCGGTGCGTACCAGGTCTCGTACCAGCGTCGTGCGTCGTCGGGCTTGAGCGCCTTGAGATCGGCCATCCAACCAATAATTGGATGGCGCACCGGTGAGGCCGTGAAGGCGCGTGCGAGAAGCGCTTCGTAGGCGAGGCTCTGGGGGTTGTCGTCGGTGCGAAGACGTCGCTCCTCCATGACCACCAAGATCTCTTTCTTAAAGTCTTCGTCACTGAACTTCAAGTTCTGCATGCGATCGGCCTCCAGGGCCATGACTTCGAAAAGAGCGTCTCGATGGACCTGTTGAAAATAGCCGGTGTATTCCTTTGATGTGAAGGCATTCTCGCGGCCTCCGAGTGCAGCCACACGGCGGCTGAACTCACCCGGCGCAAGCGTCTTCGTGCCTTTGAACATCATGTGTTCGAGAACGTGGGCAAGCCCTGTCTTGCCGGGTTGCTCATCAATGGAGCCCACCCCAATCCAGACCATGTGCAGGGCCGTTGGCGCCCGCCGACTCTCATAGACCAGGACACGCAGACCATTGGGCAGCGTTTGATCCAGATTGGGCGCATGCGTCTGAATGGCTTGGCTGGGAAGGCTTGCGAGTCCAAAGAGGCTCGCCAATAAGACATGCAGGAGCACTCGAGGCCTTGCGACGAATTGAAGCGGGCCCTTGGAAACTCCGCCTAAAATGGGCGTTCTGATGATGTTCATACCTCCAAGACTACACAAGCTTTTATGAGTTTCATTTCCGGCAAGGGGTTTGCCAGACTCAGGGCAGGCCTGAGCAAGACCCGAGATCAGATCAGCCGGTTGATGGGCCGGACCGTGCTCGATGAGGACTGGCTCGAGGAGATCGAGTCGAGCCTGATTGCGGCCGACGCAGGTGCACGCACGAGTGCGCAGCTGGTTGAGCGCCTGCGTGAAAGCCTGCGCGCCCGACCCATTGCAGCCTCTTTAACCATGCAGCAAGAGGTCTCAGAGCGCCTGGCAGAGCTATTGGAGGGGCACCTCGCCCCGCTCGACCCGCTCGACCCGCAATTGAGAAGTGCCCCATCCACCCCATCGAATAGGGGCTTAAGCCCCGCAGATGCGCTGAGCGGCGCAGCCGACGAGCCCATGGTTCTCATGGTGGTGGGCGTCAATGGGGCGGGCAAGACCACGTCTATTGGCAAACTCGCTCACCATGCGCAGTCGGCTGGACGCCGGGTGTTGCTCGCAGCGGGCGATACCTTTCGCGCCGCGGCCCAAGAGCAGCTGCAGGAGTGGGGGCGCCGAAATGGGGTCGCTGTCATCGCCCAATCGGAAGGGGACCCCGCCGCTGTTGCTTTTGATGCGGTGAAGGCGGGCTTGGCTCGGCGGGCCGATTGGATCATCGTCGACACCGCAGGCCGCTTGCCCACGCAACTGCACCTCATGGAAGAACTCAAGAAGGTCAAGCGAGTGATTGGCAAGGCCATGGAGACCGCGCCGCACGAGGTCTGGCTCGTGGTCGATGGCGGAACGGGGCAGAATGCGCTGGCCCAGGTCAAGGCCTTTGATGATGCCTTGGGCCTCACCGGCCTTGTGGTCACCAAGCTAGATGGAACGGCCAAGGGTGGGGTCTTGCTCTCTCTGGCAACGGAGCGCCCCATCCCGGTTCGCTTTATCGGAGTGGGCGAGGGCATTGAGGACTTGCAGGCTTTTGAGCCCAGGGCCTTCGCACGGGCAATGATTGGCCTGGAGTCCTGAGAGCGCTGTTGACCTATTGCGGCTGCTTCATTTTCTCCTTCAGCCACTTCTCAACCGAGGGGAAAACGAACTTGCTCACATCGCCCCCGAGCGAGGCAATCTCGCGCACGATAGACCCCGAGATGAACTGATATTGGTCAGAGGGTGTGAGGAACATGGTCTCGACATCGGGCATCAAGTAGCGATTCATCCCGGCCATTTGAAACTCGTATTCAAAGTCGGAGACGGCTCGCAGTCCTCGAATAATCACGTTGGCCCCGGTCTCGCGAACAAAATCTTTGAGCAGGCCTTCAAATGGATGGACTTCCACATTGGGGTAATGGCCAAGGATTTCTCGCGCGATCTCGCATCGCTCGTTCATGGAAAAGTAAGGACCCTTGGCGCGACTGTCGGCGACCCCGACCACCAAGCGATGAAAGAGTTTGCTTCCGCGGCGCACCAAATCCTCGTGGCCGCGCGTGAAAGGGTCAAAAGTCCCTGGGTAGACCGCTGTAAGCATCCACTCCCCCCATATCGTTCTTTTATGAGGGCCTAGGATAACCCCTTATCGCGCCCTTTTGAGGCCGCAAACTAGGGTCTGGGTCAGGCCGCTGCGGAGAGTTGCGTGCGAATTTTTCGCATGGCGGCCGCCTCAATCTGGCGAATCCGCTCTGCCGACACGCCGTACTGGCTGGCGAGTTCATGAAGAGTGGGCGCACGCTCGTCTTCATCGTGCAGCCATCTTGCACTGAGGATCTCTCGGCTTCGGGCATCGAGTTCGCCAAGCGCCTGGATCACTATGGACTTGGTGCGGGCCTCCTCCTGCGACTGGGCGATGATCTCAGCGGGGTCGGCATCCTGTGCGGCGAGTGTCGCGATCGGGCCCAGGGTTCCCTGCCAATCGTCTGTCTCGGCATTCTTGGTTTCAAGTGGAGTGTCGCCACCAGAGAGTCGGCGGTCCATCTCCAGCACCTCTTCGGGCGCCACATTCAATTCTTTGGCGATTAAAGCCGCCTGGTCGCCCGACACCGCCTGCTCCGCCCCGAGTGCACGCTTGAGGCTTCTTAGATTGAAGAAGAGCTTTCGTTGGGCCTTGGTGGTGGCGACCTTGACCATCTGCCAATTCCGAAGAATGTACTCGTGCATCTCGGCCTTGATCCAGTGCAGGGCAAAGGAGACCAGCCGAACCCCCCGAGTGGGGTCGAAGCGCTTGACCGCCTTCATCAGGCCCAGATTGCCCTCTTGGATGAGGTCTGCCTGAGGCAGCCCGTAACCCGCGTACTGGCGGGACACGGCGACCACCAATCGCAAGTGAGAGAGCACCAACTCTCGCGCCGCATCCAGGTCGTTCAGGGTGCGGAATCGCAGGGCGAGTTCTTCTTCACGCTCGGCGGTGAGCAGAGGCATCTGCGCGACATTGCGCAGATAGGCCTCCAGGTTGGCGCCGGGGCTGAGCTGATTGAGGATCAGGGCGTGGTTGGTCACGGCAGAGACCTCCTAAAGGAAAACTCCAATAAAACTTTAGCACGCTTAGCACTCGATGGTCTAGAGTGCTAAAGGCCATAATCGCTCAATTCCCCAATCGCTGGAAAGGTTTGCCGAATGAAGTTTCGCTTCCCCATCGTCATCATCGACGAAGACTTCCGCTCCGAAAACACCTCGGGGCTCGGCATTCGGGCATTGGCCGAGGCCCTTGAGAAGGAAGGCATGGAGGTGCTTGGTGTCACCAGTTATGGGGACCTCGCCCAGTTCGCGCAGCAACAGTCGCGGGCCTCTGCCTTCATTCTCTCGATTGACGACGAGGAGTTCGGCGAGGGCAGCGCCGATGAGGTTACCCAGGCGCTCAAGAGCCTGCGTGCCTTCGTCGAAGAGATTCGCTTTCGTAACGCCGACATCCCCATCTATCTCTACGGCGAGACCCGCACCTCGCGGCACATCCCGAATGATGTCCTTCGCGAGCTCCATGGCTTCATTCACATGTTCGAGGACACGCCTGAGTTCGTCGCACGTCACATCATTCGCGAGGCGAAGTCTTACTTGGATTCATTGGCGCCCCCGTTCTTTCGGGCCTTGCTGCATTACGCCCAGGACGGCTCCTACTCATGGCACTGTCCCGGCCACTCCGGTGGCGTGGCTTTCTTGAAGGCCCCAGTGGGCCAGATGTTTCACCAGTTCTTTGGCGAGAACATGCTGCGCGCTGATGTCTGCAATGCGGTCGATGAACTCGGCCAGCTCCTCGATCACACAGGGCCTGTGGCCGATTCCGAGAAAAATGCAGCTCGCATTTTCAATGCCGACCATTGCTTCTTTGTGACCAACGGCACCTCCACCTCCAACAAAATCGTCTGGCATGCCTCGGTGGCTCCGGGGGACATCGTTGTGGTGGATCGCAATTGTCACAAGAGTGTCTTGCATGCGATCACCATGACGGGTGCCATCCCAGTGTTTCTGATGCCAACGCGAAATCACCTCGGCATCATTGGCCCCATTCCCATGAGCGAGTTCGAGCCCGCTGCCATCGAAGAAAAAATCAAGAGCAATCCATTTGCCCGAGACGCCTGGGAGCTCGCAAAGAAGAGCGGTCAGGCCCGTCCACGAATTCTCACCATCACCCAGAGCACATACGATGGCGTTCTCTACAACGTCGAGATGATTAAGTCGGTCCTGGGCAATACCATCGACACGCTTCACTTTGACGAGGCCTGGTTGCCCCACGCAGCCTTCCACGATTTCTACAAAGACATGCATGCAATCGGCAAGGACCGTCCTCGGCCGGATGAGCCGCTGGTCTTCTCAACCCAGTCGACTC
The DNA here is from genome assembly GCA_016868255.1 of Betaproteobacteria bacterium. Taxonomy (GTDB): domain Bacteria; phylum Pseudomonadota; class Gammaproteobacteria; order Burkholderiales; family Burkholderiaceae_A; genus Hahnella. Next base: position 54,369 of record VGHN01000006.1, on the reverse strand, counting down.
ACAAGCTGCTTGCGGGCCTCTCGCAGGCCTCGCAAATTCTTGTGCAGGAGTCGAATCGGCGGCAACTCGATCGCGACCTCTTCAATGAGGCCTACCTCATGCACACCTCGACGAGCCCTCAGTACGCAATCATCGCCTCGCTCGATGTGGCGGCCGCCATGATGGAGCCTCCGGGGGGAACGGCCCTCGTCGAGGAGAGTCTGGTGGAAGCGCTCGACTTTCGTCGCGCCATGCGCAAGGTGGCCGAAGAGTTCGGACCAAAGGATTGGTGGTTCTCGGTCTGGGGGCCGGAGGATGTGCAGGCCGATTCACACGGCATGGCCAAACGCACCCAGTGGGAGCTCAAACCCGAAGACGAATGGCATGGCTTTGAGAAGCTCGTCCCGGGCTTTAACATGCTCGATCCCATCAAGGCCACCATCGTGACCCCGGGTCTGAACATCAAGGGCGAGTTCGATGCCCAAGGAATTCCCGCCTCGGTGGTGACCAAGTACCTCGCCGAGCACGGTGTGATTGTGGAGAAGACCGGTCTCTACTCCTTCTTCATCATGTTCACGATTGGCATCACCAAGGGCCGCTGGAACACACTGCTCACGGCCCTGCAGCAGTTCAAAGACGACTATGACAAGAACCAACCCATGTGGCGGGTCATTCCAGAATTCTGCGCAACCCAGCCTCGCTATGAGCGGGTGGGCCTGCGGGAGCTCTGCCAGCAGCTCCACGACACCTACAAGTCGTACGACATCGCCCGACTCACCACCGAGATGTACACCTCGGACATGGAGCCGGCCATGAAGCCCGCCGACGCATTCGCATTCGTGGCCCATCGAAAGACCGAGCGTGTGCCCATCGACGAGCTCGAGGGACGCATCACCACGAGCCTACTCACGCCCTATCCGCCAGGAATTCCCTTGCTCATTCCCGGTGAGCGATTCAATAAAACCATTGTTGGGTATCTGCAGTTTGCGCGGGACTTCAATGCGAAGTTCCCTGGCTTCGAGGCCGATATCCATGGCCTGGTCCAGCAGGATGTCGGGGGCCGGCCCGATTACTTCGTTGACTGCGTAGCAGCGGGCTAGGGCCTTGCTTAGACGTTGAATCGGAAGTGCATGACGTCACCGTCCTGCACCACGTACTCCTTGCCCTCGAGGCGCATGCGCCCCGCCTCCTTGGCCCCGTGTTCGCCCTTGTGGGCAATGTAATCGTCAAAGCCGATGACCTCGGCCCGAATAAAGCCGCGCTCAAAGTCTGTGTGGATCACGCCTGCGGCCTGGGGTGCCGTGGCCCCACGCCGCACTGTCCAGGCGCGCACCTCCTTGGGTCCTGCAGTGAAGTAGGTCTGCAGTCCTAGTAATTCAAATGCAGCACGGATGAGCCGGTTCAGCCCCGGCTCTTGCATGCCCATGTCGGAGAGAAAGACCTGTTTGTCGGCATCCTCCATGTCTGCAATCTCTGCCTCGATGGCGGCACAGATGGCCACCACTGGGGCCCCCTGTGACTTCGCATACTCGCGAAGCCGATCCAGGTGGGGGTTGTTCTCAAAGCCCGACTCATTGACATTGGCGACAAACATGGCGGGCTTGGCCGTGATGAAGAAGAAGGGTCGTATCAGCGCCTTCTCTTCGGTGGTGAACTCGAATGCGCGGATGGGCTTGGCCTGATTGAGCTGTTCGAGGCAACGCTCGAGCACCGGGACCAGGCGCGCAGCTTCCTTGTCGCCGGCCCGGGCCGGCCTCTGAACTTTCGCTAGCTGCTTCTCGGCGCCCGAGAGGTCGGCCAGGGCGAGTTCGGTCTCGATGGTTTCGATATCGGCCAGGGGATCCACGCGGCCGTTGACATGGACCACGTTCTCGTCCTCGAAGCAGCGAACCACGTTGACGATGGCATCGGTCTCACGAATATTGGCAAGGAACTGATTGCCCAGGCCCTCGCCCTTGCTTGCTCCAGCCACGAGGCCCGCAATGTCTACGAACTCCACTGTTGCCGGCAGAATCCGCTCCGGCTGCGCGATCCCGGCCAGGGCAGTCAAGCGTGGATCGGGCAACTCCACAATTCCTGTGTTGGGCTCGATGGTGCAGAAGGGGTAGTTCTCGGCTGCGATGCCTGCCTTGGTTAGCGCATTAAATAGGGTGCTCTTGCCCACATTGGGCAGGCCCACGATGCCGCATTGAAGTGCCATATTGGGTTCAGTCCTTGGAGTCGGTGTGGAGAACTCGTTGCGCCTTGTCGGGTGCATTGAGCAGTTCGTCTTGTGCCTTCAGGCAACGCCCGAGTGCCTCATCGATGCGGGACTCTTCCTCGGCGCGGGCACGACTCAGAACAAAGTCGGCCACCTCTTGGGCCAGGCCAAGTCGACGGGGATGACCAATACCCACGCGAAGTCGCCAGTAATCCGCGCCGAGTCGAGCCGAGATGCTTCTCAGCCCGTTGTGTCCGCCATGGCCACCGCCTTGCTTGAGTCGAACTTGACCAGGGTCGAGGTCGAGCTCGTCGTGGACCACGAGAATCTCACTTGGCTCGATTCGATAGAACTGGGCAATGGCACCCACGGCATCGCCCGAGTGATTCACAAAGGTGAGGGGCTTGGCGAACCAGATCCCCTTTGATGCGCCGCTGCCTTGGGCGACTTCCGCCTGGAATCGACTATCTCTTGACCAGCCGCTCGGCACCAGCGCGTCCAAAAACCAAAAACCCGCGTTGTGGCGGGTTCTTGCGTATTCGGTCCCCGGGTTGCCAAGGCCGGCCACGAGACGAAAGCCCATGGCCCCGACGGACCCCGTGCCTCGGATTAAGAAGCCGCCGCGGGTGCCGCGTCTCCGGCCGCAGCCGCGTCGTCGCCCTTGCCACCGGGCTTGGTGGCAGTGACCACCACGGGATTCTCTTGGCCGTGCAGAACGAGGCTGACGCCCTTGGGAAGGGTGAGGTCCTTGACATGAACCGCATGGCCCACTGTGAGTTGTGAGAGGTCGACTTCAATGAACTCGGGGAGGTCTTTGGGCAGGCAGCTGATTTCAACGTCGTTCAGAACATGGCTGACCAAGGCGGCCTCGAGCTTCACAGCAGGCGAGGACTCCTGGCCCTTGAAGTGAAGCGGGACTCGTTTGTGGAGGAGTTTGTCCGCCTCAACGCGCTGAAAATCGATGTGGAGTACCTGCTGCTTGAAAGGGTGCATCTGAAAGTCACGCAGGAGAACCTGCTCGGATTTGCCATCGAGCTGAAGGTTCAGGATGGATGCGTGAAACGACTCGACACGCAGTGCAAGCAAAATCGGGTTGTGGTCCATTTCGATGGAAATGGCTTCGCCTTTTGCACCGTAAACAATGCCGGGCAGTTTGCCGTCACGACGAAGGCGGCGGCTCGCACGCGATCCTTCGACAGAGCGGCGGGTTGCAACCACGGAAGACGTGGAAAATTTCATGATGCACTCCGCAAAAATAGGGTTTCGTTAAAGAGGGGTTTTCTTCAACCAACGAGCCGCGACCAGCCACGCCAGAGAGCCAAGGATTATAACGGATTAGGCCAAGAAGAGAGAGCTGACGGAGTCCGACTTCGCGATGCGAATGATGGTCTCGGCCATGAGACCCGCGCAGGTGATGGCCCGGATGCGGCCGCAGCCGCTGGCCTCTGGGCTCAGGGGGATGGTGTCTGTGACCACCAACTCGTCGAGTGAGGAGGCCGCCACACGACTAACCGCACCGCCAGAGAGGACCGGATGCGTGCAATAGGCGATGACGCGCTCGGCCCCCTGGGCCTTGAGCGCATCGGCGGCCTTGGTGAGAGTGCCGGCTGTGTCGACCATGTCATCCATGATCAGGCAACTCCGACCACTGACGTCCCCAATGATGTTCATCACTTCCGAGACGTTCGCCTTGGGCCGACGCTTGTCGATGATGGCCAGATCGGTGTCGAGCTCTTTGGCAAAGGCCCGGGCCCTGACCACCCCACCGACATCTGGGGAGACGACGATGGGATTCGGATAGTCGTGTTTCCAGACATCCGCGAGGATGATTGGTGCGGCGTAGATGTTGTCGACTGGAATGTCGAAGAAGCCTTGAATTTGATCGGAGTGAAGGTCCATGGTGAGGAGTCGATTCACGCCCACCGACTGCAGCATGTTGGCGATGACCTTGGCGCTGATGGGTACCCGGGCCGAGCGCACGCGGCGGTCCTGACGGGCGTAGCCAAAGTAGGGGATGGCCGCAGTGATGCGACTTGCCGAGGCGCGGCGAAGCGCATCGGCCATCAACATCACTTCCATCAGGTGGTCGTTGGCGGGCGCACAGGTGGGCTGAAGAATAAAGACATCTCGCCCCCGAACATGCTCCAGGATCTCGACCGTGGCCTCGCCGTCGGAGAACCGACCAATCGAGGAGCGACCCAATGGAATGGCCAGGTGACGAGCAACTTCGGCGGCCAATCGGGGATTGGCATTGCCGGAAAAAAGCATGATCCCCTCGGGAGAGCCATTGCCAGCTGGAAGTCGGTCCGCCATAAGCATGCATTCGAATCCGGTGAAAGGGCAGTGTTTGGCTGGGGAGGAAGGACTCGAACCCTCGCATGCCGGAATCAAAATCCGGTGCCTTGACCAACTTGGCGACTCCCCAACGGACTTGCTACAGACCTCTATCGTACCTCGACCGAGCCGGGATGCCGAGTCGGGGACTCGCAGACCCGATGAAGGCCGCCGGGGTCGGCCCGATCCAGGGCGTCCGCAAGTTGCTCTGCAATCGCTCGATTGGCGCAACTACAAAAGACACTGCCGCCACTGCCACTCATGCGCACAGCCTCGGGCGGGATTCCAAAGAATTGCGCGGCCATCTTGAGCAGGCTGACATAGCGGGCCACGGCGGGATACAGGCGGCAGGCCACTGGCTGTAGGTCATTGTGTCCCCAGGTCCAGGTGTCTGATTGGCATTCCTTGAGCAGCAGGCTGCTGCGAATCTCGGGTGTGTCGCGCGCGAGCTGCTCATCCCGATAGACCTGGGCCGTTGGCACATGCACGCTCGGAACGGCAAGAACGAACCAACGCGATGCGTGCGCAAGACTCTTCATCTGCTCCCCAATGCCCTCGACCAAGGCCGACTCGCCATGGATAAAAAACGGAATGTCGGCCCCGATCGAGAGGCCAATCTGAGCCAGGCTTGCCGCATCCAAGTCAAGGCCCCACAAGCCATTGAGTGCCATGAGGGTGCTGGCCGCATCCGAGCTGCCACCCCCGAGCCCAGCGCCCACAGGAATCTGCTTGTCGATGGCGATTGCGCAGCCTGCCTCGTTCGAGAGCCGACCCATTGCAATGGCCTTCGCACGAAGCACTTGCGCTGCGCGCACGGTCAAGTCGGCCTCGATGGGCCACTCGTAGTCGCCCACACGCGTGATCTGTCCAGAGCGGTTGGCCGCGATGTGGAGCTTGTCGCACCAGTCGATCAGGCAGAAGAGGCTCTGGATTCGGTGGTAGCCATCCTCGCGCTGGCCGAGGATGTGGAGGAAGAGGTTGATCTTGGCGGGCGCCTCAATCGCGATGGATGCGGTCTGGGTCATTGGGGGCTGGGTGTCGTGTTGGGGGGAGCCGAATCGCGGTCCGCAATAATTCTCAGCGTCAGCTGCCGCTGGCTATGCAACTGCGCATGCAGGACCACAGGGGGTGAGTCGAGTTGCGCCTGTTGAAGCCTGCCCAGCCCCTCGGAGAGCATTCGGCCAAGGGGCTCAAGCCCCGCGATGTCAATGCCCAGGTGCTGTCCGAGCCAATCATTGACCTCGGCCTGGCCCATGGGCTGATTGCGGGCGTTGTGAAGGACCCACTCGCCCAAGCGATTACTGAATGCCGACTGCCCAGCCATGTTCTCGAGAACTGGTCTGGGACTGCGTCTAAGAATGGCCTGGGACCGCCCCCAACTGTCTTGCAAAAACACAGTGTCTGCGGCCTGATCCAAAGTCCCATAGACCCACTCAAAGCGGCCGCTCATGCCGCGGTCCAGGCCCTCGAGCGTCACTGCGAATCGTCCGCTGAGAAGGATTTTTGTGGGGGGCGACGGTTGGGCCTCGGAGCCAGTGGGAAGGCCGGTATTGCCCGCAATCATTGGGCCACTCACACCCGCCTCTGGCCGTGGGCCCTGCTGGTGCAGAGGTGCGCAGCCACCAGTCGATGCGAGTAGTGCAAACATCAAAAGCTTTTTTTTAAACACCATGAAGCCCGGGGGACAGTTGGCCCCCATGGTGCGGCAGGCGGCCCTCATTGCCCTCTGGGAATCGAGGGCGCAAGCCTATCGAGCGGAATGGCCAGGCGCTCGAGCGTCTTGAACAAGACTTTGTTGTGCGGGTCGTTGCTCAGACCGCGCCGCCAAGCCGCAAGGGCCTGGTCGGTCTCTCCCATGATCCAGAGCACCTCTCCCAGGTGGGCTGAGATTTCCGCATCGGGCTGCTTGGCATGGGCCTTTTGGAGCCATTTTCTAGCCTGGGTGAGTTTCCCCTGACGAAACAGCACCCAGCCCATGCTGTCGAGAATATGCGCATCGTTTGGAGAGAGCGCCACCGCCGCCTTGATCAGATCGTTGGCCTCCTGCAGTCGCTCGCCGCGATCGGCCAGGCTGTATCCAAGCGCGTTTAAGGCGTGGGCGTGTTTGGGGTCCTTGGCGATGAGCTGCCGCAGAAGTGTCTCCATTTCTTGCGGACGACCGGCCTGCTCATTGAGCATGGCTCGTGAGTAGAGGACCGAAGAGACGCTCAGGTCGGGCTGGGCCACCGCCTCCAAGAGTTGCAGCCCGGCGAGCTTGTCTGGACTGCGAGAGGCAAGGCCAGAGAGCCGATCGTAGAAGGCCTCCAACTTCTTGTCTTTGCGGGCCTGCTCGCGGCGCTTGATGAGCGAGGCCACCAACTCCTCTCGCTGGCCCAAGAGAACCTCGAGGGCATCGACAGTGTCTTGGGCCTCTTCTTCGTTGGGTGCCGCGGCAAGCCATATTTTTGCTGCCTTGAGGGCCTGCGGGCCAGAGCGGGCGCTCAAGGCAAGCTTGGTTGCCCGCTCGGCGACATTGGCCTGGCCCGTCTCCTCGGCCAGGGCGCCATAGGTGGCAGCAGCCAGAGCGAGCTGCCCTTCTTGGACCGCCAACTCACTGACAAGAATTTGAAAGACCATGCGTGGGGCCATGGCCTGGAGTTGGGCTGCGGTGCGTGTGGAGGGATTTGTGGATGGGCTGGCACCAGCCGCTTTGCGCTCTCCGGTGCTCGCCTGCACGGGCGTCAAGCCAAGAAGGCCTAGGAAAAAAAGAATGACAAGCCGAGGCATCATGGCATCTACAGTACTCCAGATTCCCCTCTTAGAAAGCCCAATGCCAGAGTTGCCCGAAGTGGAGGTTCTTGTCCAGGAGTTGGCGCCCCACCTCGTGGGCCAGCGAATCGAGACGCTCCGATGCAGCGGCCTGCCCCTGCGTCGCTTCAATGGCAATGCCAAGGCTCTCGAGCCCTTGATTGGTCAGCGCGTTCGCACCGTGACTCGAAGGGCCAAGACCATTGTCATTGGTCTGGATCGGCACTGGCTCCTGGTTCACCTGGGCATGACGGGAAACCTGAGTTGGTCTGCCGACCGGAGCGAGGCGGACGCTGTGGCCCATGCCTTCACCCATGCGGCGGTCCAGAAGGAGGGGGCCTTGCACCGCCACTGGCAGATGCGCCTCACCGATGGCCTGCTCGCTTACGTGGACCCAAGGCGATTCGGAGACCTCTGCCTTGTGCCACATGCAGAGGGCTTGGTTGGAACGAACAGTAACGGGGTGCCGAGCGATGCGACTTTGGGCCTTCAAGGCCTTGGCCCCGAGCCACTCTCTGCAGGCTTCTCCGGGGCCTCCCTCCACGCCGCCTCTCGAGGCGTTCGGCAGGCCATCAAGCCCTGGCTCATGAATGGCCGGGCCGTGGTGGGCGTGGGCAATATCTACGCGAGTGAGGCTCTATTTCGATCGGGCATTCACCCTGCGCTGGCGGCGGGCCGACTCAGTCGGCCCCGCGCGCTGCACCTTGCAGAGACCCTAGTCGAGGTGCTGAAAGAGGCCATCGAGGCAGGGGGAAGCACCCTTCGCGACTATCGCCATGCCGATGGTTCCATCGGGGGCTATCAGTCTGGGCACCTTGTCTATGGGCGCGAGGGCCAGCCCTGCCCGGCCTGCGGCAGACCACTTCGACGAATTATTCAGGCCCAGCGCTCGACATTTTTCTGCGCGGGTTGCCAGCGACGATGAACTCCAAGCGGTTCTCAGAGGCTGTGCTTGCATGGGGCGCTGTCCATGGCCGTCGGGGCATGGCGTGGCACCCATTGGCGGGAGCGATGGCCAACCCCTACTTTGTCTGGCTCTCGGAAATCATGCTGCAGCAGACGCAACTCACCACTGTGCAGGCCTATTTCGATCGATTCATTCAGAGATTTCCAAGAGTCGAGGACCTGGCGGGCGCACCACTCGATGATGTGCTCGCACAGTGGAGTGGCCTGGGCTACTACCGGAGGGCAAGAAATCTCTGGGCCTCGGCGCGGCTTATTTGCAAGAGCGGGGAGGCTGTCTTTCCCCAAACGCTGGCCGACTGGACTGCACTGCCTGGGGTGGGCCGCTCCACAGCCGCTGCCATTGTGTCGGTGGTCTATGGCCAGCGCGAGGCCATACTCGATGGCAATGTGAAGCGACTGCTTGCGCGCTGCACGGCCGCCCCCGAGCCTTGGGCAAGCGCTGCGCTCGAGCGCGCGCTCTGGCCCAAGGCCATTGAGCGACTGCCGCCCCCGGGGTCCGAGGGGGCCATGCCGCTCTACACGCAATCGATCATGGACCTGGGCGCCACGATTTGCCTGCCTCGACAACCCCTCTGCAATCGCTGTCCGCTCACCAAGATCTGTGTGGCATATCGAACGGACACGGTGGATCGCTACCCGGTGCCCCGTCTTCAAAAGACCCGGCCAGAGGAATACCGGCGTTGGCTTCTCATTTCAGATGGACCACTCTGGTGTCTGGTGCAGCGGCCTGGCAGTGGAATCTGGGCGGGGCTCTGGACACCACCCGAATGGCCAATGGCGCTGGAATGGCCGCGGGAATCGACCGGCGGTGGACAACTGGTTCACGACTTCACGCACCGGCGGTGGATCATCGAGTGGCGAGAGGCCAAGGCATCGGATATTCGCAAGCGATACGGCCACCCTCCCAACGGACACTGGTTCTCTCAGGCTGAACTGCCTGGCCTAGCGCTGCCCTCGCCTGTGAAAAAACTCATGGGCTCAATCTTCCGTTGAGGCCCTCAACGCAAGCGCGGCTGCGAAGGTCCGGATCCGATCAGTCGAGGCCGCGGCCCATCAATGAGCGGTGGCGCACGAGCACCGGCCAGTTCGCGCGAAATCGATTCGCCAGGGCCTCACAGCAGTAGACCGATCGATGCTGACCCCCCGTGCAGCCAACCGCCACAGTCAGGTAGCTGCGCTGCTCCTTCTGGTAGTGAGGAAGCCATCGCTGCAGGTAACCCTCGATCTCATCGACCATCTGATCGACTGATGCATGCGACTTGAGAAAGTCGACCACCTTTTTGTCTTTGCCTGTGAGTTCTCGAAGCTTGGGCTCATAGAAGGGGTTGGGCAGGCAGCGCGCATCGAAGACCAAGTCTGCATCAAGGGGAATACCCTCTTTGTAGGCAAAGGATTGGAAAGAGAGGGTCAGCGGCGCGGCCTTGAGAGTGAGGAGTTCGCGCACCCAGCTGCGCAGGGCCGAGGACTTGAGGTCACTCGTGTCGAGGGGCATGCCAAGGTCTGCATAGCCGGCCATTAAATCCTGCTCCAACTCAATGCACTCGCGCAGCGATCGACCGCCCCCTTCCTCGTCGGCCCGTCCCGCATCGTCGTGACTCAGGGGGTGGCGACGCCGGGTCTCCGAATAGCGTTGAAGAAGAATCTCGGGGCGGGCAGTGAGAAATAAAACAGTGGTGTGGATTCCCTTGTTTCGAAGGTGCTCGAGTGTGGCCGTTAAGCCCTCGAGATCAACCCCCGTTCTCGCGTCGATGGCGGCGGCCATCCGGGTCTCGCCCTTCTCGAGCAGCGACTCCACCAATTGTTGGAGCAGCGCCGGTGGAAGGTTGTCAACGCAGAAGTAATCGGCGTCCTCAAGTGCATTGAGTACCACTGACTTGCCCGAGCCCGAGAGCCCTGTAAGCAGCACCAGTCGAGAGGGCGCGCCTGTCATGTCTGACTATTGTTCTCTTCGCTAGCTCGCATGGCGGCCTGCTGTCGATCCATAAACGCTTTGACGGTGTCGAGCCCGCGCATTTGCAGCACGGTGTCGCGAACCGCCGCTTCGACCAGGACCGCGAGGTTTCGGCCTGCAGCAACTGGAATAACCACCTTGCGGATGGGCAGGCCAAGCACCTCTTCCTGAAGGGCTTCGAGCGGGAGGCGCTCGTACTCATCGATGGCCGAGCGTCGCACGAGTTGCACGATGAGGCGAAGCCGAAGTTTGCGTCGCACGGCGGTCTCACCAAAAATGGCCTTGATATCGAGCAGGCCAAGGCCGCGGACCTCCAGAAGGTTGCGAAGCAACTCCGGGCACTTGCCCTCGACGGTATCGGGTGCAATGCGGGCGAAATCCACCACGTCGTCGGCCACCAAGCCATGGCCCCGGGTGATGAGTTCAAGGGCCAATTCACTCTTGCCCAGGCCCGACTCGCCGCTGATCAGCACACCGATCCCCAAGACATCCATAAAGACACCATGGGTGGAGGTGGTGGGAGCCAGAGATTTGCTTAGCTGGATGCGGGTGAGGTCAATCAGGCGGGCCGACTGAAGGCCACTTCGAAGCAAGGGATGGCCGTCGCGGTCACAGGCATCGAAGAGCTGAGAGGGGGGGACCAGTCCATCGGCAATGATGAGGGCAGGTGGCTCGCCCGAGAGAAGCTCTGCAGTGAGGTAGGAGCGGCGTTGGGGGTCGAGTCGGTTGTAGTAGTCGACCTCGGCCGCACCGAGCACCTGAATTCTGTTGGGGTGAATGAGGTTGAGGTGGCCGATGAGGTCGGCGCTCTCGAAGGAGGGGCCGGAGATATGACGGCCGCCGCCTGACTGACCGGTGATCCAGGTGAGACGCAACAGCTCCCGATAGGCATCGAAGAACTGTTGGACATTGAGCATGCTGCAGTCTAGCTTGTTGGCTGCCAGCCGCAGAGGACTTTATGCAATGCCGCCGGCTCCTGGCTCTCGAAAAGCGCCGTTCGCACCGTATTGTCTGAGAGCATCTGTGCCACTTCCGAGAGGAGCTCTAGATGCTGCTGGGTGGCCTGTTCGGGGACGAGCAGAAAAATCAGTAGAGAGACGGGCTGGCCATCGGGCGCATCGAAGGCAATGGGCTCGCTCAGGCGGTAGATGGCTGCAACGGCGTCTTCGAGTCCCTTGATGCGGCCGTGGGGGATGGCGATTCCATCGCCCAAACCGGTGGAGCCAAGACGCTCTCGGGCAAAGAGGGAATCAAATACCTTGCTGCGGGCAATTCCTTGGTGCTCTTCGAACAAGAGGCCCGCCTGTTCGAAGACACGTTTCTTGCTCGAGGCCTCCGCCCCAAGAACAATGTTCTCAACGGCAAGGAGTTTGCAAATCTGATTCATAGGGCTGCCTTCATAAAGCCTTCAGAAGGCCAAATTATAGGCGTTTGGGCCATTTTGTGTTGCACCGCATCATTAGCCCGCAATGGCCCCCCGCCCGCTGTGGACGCTGGTCTGATGGAGTTCCTTGTAGCGCACCACCTGGCGGTCGATTTTGTCGGCCAAAAGGTCGATGGCGGCATAGAGGTCTGTATGGGCAGCCTCAGCGTGAAGGTCTTTTCCTTGAAAGTGAACAGTTACCTCGGCCTTCTGTTCAAGCTTTTCAACCGAGAGGGTCACGTGGGCCTCAATCCCCTGGCCAAAATGCCGCCAGGCCTTGGAGAGCTTCTGCTCGACGTAGGTCTCGATGGCCTCGGTGATGGGCAGATGGTGTCCTGTGATGGTGACCTGCATGGCGCTCTCCTCTGGGTTGTTGTTTGAACCTTTTTGAATCTTCCTCTTTAGCCCCGCTTGCGCAGGCTGGCACTGGGAATTCGAAGCCCCTCTCGGTACTTTGCCACCGTTCGACGGGCGACCACCACGCCCTGTTCCGCGAATCGATCGGCAATCGATTGGTCGGAGAGTGGCTTGTCCGAGGGTTCGGCCGCAATCCATTCCTGAATCTGTGCACGCAGGGCGGTGGCCGAAGCGGCTCCCCCATCGTCTGTGCCGACATGGCTGCTGAAGAAATACTTCAACTCAAAGCAGCCCAGCGGTGTGAGCATGAATTTCTGGGTGGTCACCCGCGAGACCGTCGACTCATGGAGTTCGCAGGCATCGGCGATGTCACGCAGAACCATGGGCTTCATGGCCTTTGCACCCTCTTCAAAGAAGCGCTGCTGGGCCGAGACAATGGCCTGCGAGACCCGAAGAATGGTGTCGGAACGCTGTTGAATGTTCTTGAGCATCCACCGCGCCTCCTGAAGCTTCTGCTGCAGACCGGTGTCGCCCGCGCCGTCGCGTATCAGTCGGGCGTAATCTGAATTAATACTCAGCCGAGGCAAAGCACCCCGCGAGAGCCGCGCCGACCAGCGCCCCTTTCGATCTCGTTGCACGATCACATCGGGGATTAGGTAAGCCGCGGCCTGTGTCTGGTAGGCGGTGGCGGGCTTGGGCTCGAGGCCACGCACAAGCGCCAAGGCCGCAGCAACCAGGTCCTTGGGCCGGCCGCATGATTTTGCAAGGCTGGCAATGGCCTGGCTTCCGAGCTCGGGCAGGTGGTCTTGCACCAGTTCAATGGCCAGCTCCACCGTCGCCCGGGCGGGGTCCTCGGGGTCGTGCTGGGCGAGCAACTCTTCGAGTTGGAGTCGCAGGCACTCCTCCAATGACTGTGCACCAACACCAATCGGGTCAAGGGACTTGAGCAGGCGCAGACCCACGGACAACTCTTCGGGCTCAAGCGGACCATCGAAGTGGGCCTCGAACATTTCCGCAAAGCCATCGGCGAGTTCCTGGGGATCGTCCCGTAGGTAGCCGTCCTCGTCGAGCGCCTCAATCAAGATCTCGAGCCAGGCCCGGTCTCGGTTGCTCAGGTGCAGTCCTGCGGCCTGCTCCCGAAGATGGTCGGCCAGGCTCTCGGGGCTCGCCTCCCCGGGCTCAAAGTAATTGTCATCGCCCCCGGCCCCGCTGCTCTTCCAGTCCGCCAGGCTGTCGGTCTCTGTGTTGTAGTGATCGGGCCCATCCCCGCTGTCGGCCTCGGACTCGGCCGAGTCGCTGCTGGTTGGCTCCTCGCTCGCCTCAGAGGATTCCCGAACGACCTCACCATCGCCATCGACATCGGAACGGGGCTCATCGATCTCAAGCAATGGGTTGTCGAGTGAGAAGCGCTCGAGCTCCTGCCGAAGTTCCAGATTGGAGAGCGCCAGAAGACGAATGGCCTGCTGCAACTGAGGCGTGAGGCTCAGCTGTTGGCCAATTTTGGTGGTCAGTGAAATCTTCATGGCTACATTCGGAAGTGTTCGCCCAGGTAGACCTCGCGCACTCGCGGGTCCCCGACAATCTCCTCGGGGTGACCATGGGCCAGAACCTGCCCCTGGCTGATGATGGTGGCGTGGTCGCAGATGCCCAGGGTCTCTCGGACGTTGTGGTCCGTAATCAGCACACCAATGCCCTTTTCTTTGAGAAAGCGAATGATGCGTTGAATCTCAATCACCGCAATGGGGTCGACCCCTGCAAACGGCTCATCGAGAAGAATGAATCGCGGCGATGTGGCCAATGCGCGGGCGATTTCGACACGTCGACGTTCACCGCCCGAGAGCGACTGACCCATGCTGTCGCGAATACCCTGAATCTGTAACTCTTCGAGAAGGTTCTCTAACTCCGAATAGATGACGGTTGCCGAGAGTTTTTTGCCCTGCGGGTCTCTCTGTAACTCGAGCACGGCACGGATGTTGTCGGCCACCGTGAGTCGCCGAAAAACAGAGGCTTCCTGCGGCAGATAAGACAGGCCCAACCGGGCCCGCTCGTGGATCGGCCGCCGAGTGATTTCCGCTTGATTGAGAAGAATCTCTCCGGCGTCGGGTGGAACAAGGCCAACGATCATGTAGAAGCAGGTGGTCTTGCCCGCCCCGTTCGGACCAAGAAGCCCGGCGACCTCGCCACTCTTCACGCTCAGTGAGACGTCTCTTACCACCATGCGTCCTCGATACATCTTGCGGACCGACCGAACGGCGAGTTCACTGGCCATTTATTTGCCTGGGCCCGCTCTACCGGAGCCTGTGTTGGGCATGACCGACATCGTGGCCCGGCCACTGCCGTCGGTGGCTTGCACTTCATATACTTCCGTGACACTCGTGTAGACCAACCGATCTCCAGCAATGCGGTCTTTCTCGGTCTCGCCGGCGAGACGCCGCATAACCGCATTGCCAGTTAAGACCGAGATCTCAGTCTGGCTGTCGTAATCAATTCGACTGGCATTACCCACCATCCATTCATTTTCCACAGCCCTGCGCTGACGAATACGGGCAGGGTTTCCTGTTAAGACACTTCGGCTTGACCCATCCGGCATCTGTTGCAACTCGAGCCGGTCCCCCCGCATGACGAGACTGCCTTTGGTGAGGACCACGCTGCCGGTGAAAACAGTGAACCCCTTCTTGTCATCGTGCTTGAGTTGGTCGGAATCCACCTTTGTCGGGGCCTCTCTATCGGACGCAGGGGCGGCCCATAAAGGTCCCCAGGCAGCGATGCTCCCGAGCAGAAGAATCAAGCCCATCTTGCGAAGGAGATGCCCCCTGGGCGGAGCGGACATGGGGGTGACGGGGGGGCTTGGAATCATGGGCTTACTGGGCTTTCGAACTCTGCGCTTTTGAGGCCTTCTTGGGCTCTTGGGGTATCACCATTCGGCTGTCCGCAAGCACATCGAGTCGCCCGGTCTTCTGATTCGCAAACATTCCGACACCATGCAATTCCGAGTTCCCTCGCTGAACGCGGACCGGGTCGGAGGTCTTGGCAATCTCGTCATCCACGAGGTACTCGAGGTTCTCGGTCTGCACTCGAACGGCAGCCCCCTCGTTGAATGCCGACCGCTCAAGCACAACCTTTCCTTTGAGCTTGACCACCTTCTGATCGGAGGATATGTCGGCCTGCCGGGCCCCCACTTGAACCACGGCTTGATTCGGTTTGGTTTGAATAAGAACCGGCGCAGCCAAGGTGGAGCGGCCATCCCTGAACTGTTCGAGACGCAGCGACTTGATTTCTTGCTCGCGGTCGCCATCCGGTCCGGTGCGGTAAATTGTTGCAGCCTTCACCACGGATGTCAGGTCTTGGCTGTCTCGCGCAGTCGATGTGAATTCGCCCGTCGACAAAATGGTTGCGATTAGCCAAGAGCCGGTGGTGAGCACGGCCAGCAGCGAGAGACTGACCCACTGGCCCACACGGTCTCGCCAGGCCCCCCTCATCGTTTGGCCCCAATCACCAAGTCACAGAGTTCACGCACAGCGCCTTCGCCCCCCTTCGACCGAGAGACCCAGTGGGCGCACTCCAATACGCGCGAATGAGCGTTTGGAACGGACGCGGCCAATCCGACAGCCTTGAGAACGGGCAGGTCGGGCAGATCGTCGCCCATGTGGCCGATCTGGGTCATGCTCAAGCCCTTGCCTTCCATCCAGCCTGTGAGCGAGGCGAGTTTGTCCCCAACGCCCTGAAAGACCTCTTCAATCCCGAGTTCTCGGGCACGGGCCGCCACCGATGCATGACTGCGCCCCGAGAGAATCATGATTCCCACGCCGCGGCTCTGCAGCTCTTTGATTCCATGCCCATCCAAGGCATTGAATCGCTTCATCACCTCACCAGATTCTCCATAGAAGAGGCTGCCATCGGTGAGAACACCATCGACATCGAATGACATCCACAACAAGTCTCGCGCGCGCGCCTGAAGTGTGAGGTCGTTCATACGATCTTCGCTTCAAGGAGGTCATGAAGACCAATGACACCGACCAATTCGCCTGTCTCGTCTCTCACCAGAAGGTGGTTGATGCGCTGTGTGTCCATTCGGTTGGCCGCTTCTGAGGCGAGCGCCTTGGGGGAGATGGATTGCCCACCCGGGGTCATGGCTTCCGACATTTTTAAATCGGCCCGCAGCCGACCTTGTGAGAGGAGCCGACGCAGATCACCATCGGTAAAGAGGCCCATTGCTTTGCCATTTCGGTCCAAAACGACGGTCATCCCCAGGCGTTTATTGCCCATCTCTACCAGGGCCTCTTGAAGCTGGGTGTCTTGCGACACGCTCGGCATCTCTGTCCCAGATCGCATTACGTCCTCGACCTTCACCAGCAGGCGTCGGCCAAGACTGCCCCCTGGGTGAGAGCGCGCAAAGTCCTCCGGCTTGAAGCCACGAAGTTCGAGCACACCCATTGCCAAGGCATCGCAGAGGGCCAGCGCTGCAGTGGTGCTGGCTGTGGGAGCCAGGTTCAATGGGCAGGCCTCTTCCTCGACCCTTGCTCCGAGGTGGAGATTGGCCAATCGGGCCAGACTCGATTCTGGATTCCCGGTGATGGCAATCAGGGGAGTACCCATGCGTTTGAGGATGGGCGCGATCTCCTTGATCTCCTCGGTCTCGCCCGAGTAAGAGATCGCCAAAACGATGTCCTCGGGCTGAATCATTCCAAGGTCGCCGTGTTGGGCCTCGGCGGGATGCACAAAAAAAGCTGGGGTACCGGTGGAAGCGAAGGTGGCTGCGACTTTTCTCGCAATATGTCCGCTCTTGCCCATTCCGGAGACAACGAGGCGCCCGCTCAACTGGGAGATCAGTCGAACCGCTTCGAGGGCGGCGTTATCGAGTTGATCGAGAAGGCCTGAGATGGCGTTGGCCTCGATCACGACGACCTGTTTCAAACGGGCCATCAGGGCGCGCGACTCTTTGGACATCTCTGGCGTTGAGCCGATCATGGAGACCGAGTTTAAAGCAATTCACTTGCCAACATGGGTTCGATCGGCCCGTCAAGCCGCCCCTCTGGCCTCTGTCGTTACAATCGGGGCGATGGGCAACGCTGGTTCTACCTCCCCATCATCAACCACTCCCGCACTTCGTTTTAACGACGTGCAGTTTTCTTATGGGCGTCGCCCCATTATCGATTCGCTGAGTCTTGAAGTTCGTCAGGGCGAGTTGTTGGCCATCATGGGCGGTTCAGGGGTGGGGAAGACCACCCTCCTGAGGCTGGTCGCCGGCCTGGTCAGGCCCACGAACGGGTCGATTGAATTGCTCGGTGAACCCTTGCGAATCGATGACCAGGAGAGCTTGTATGCCCTGCGCAAGCGGATCGGTCTGCTTTTTCAGTTCGGGGCCCTATTCACCGATTTGAATTGCTTCGAGAATGTGGCCTTTCCGCTTCGAGAGCACTCAAGGCTCTCGGAGTCCCTGCTCAAGGATTTGGTTCTGCTCAAGCTCGAGGCGGTTGGGCTGCGTGGTGCTGCCAGCCTGATGCCCAGCGAGATCTCGGGCGGGATGGGCAGACGCGTCGCATTGGCCCGGGCCGTGGCACTAGACCCGGAGTTGATTCTCTATGACGAGCCCTTCGCGGGCCTCGATCCAATATCCCTGGGCGTCACCGCTCGACTGATTCGCCGGCTCAATGATGCCCTGGGTGCGACCTCGATCGTGGTCACCCACGATGTGGCAGAGACCTTTGCCATTGCCAACCGCGTTGCGGTGTTGGCGCCCTCCGAGCGCGGTGCACGGCTCGTTGCATTGGGCACCCCAGAAGAGTTGCGCAACTCGGTGGACCCCTATGTCCGCCAATTTTTAGCGGGCGACGAATCCGGCCCAGTGCAGTTTCATATGGCCGCTGCGGCGCTCGAGGACGACTTTCTATGACTGGCTTGCTCGATCGTGTGGCTCACCTGGGGAAGTGGGTGATTGGCGTTCTCATTGGTCTGGGCGCGTTTGCTCGGCTATGCGCCGCTGTCATCGCGAGACTGCCGCGGGTCGTCAAACGCATGGAGTTGGTCTCCGCACAGGTTCACTTTCTTGGCAATCATTCACTCGCCATCATCCTTGTCTCTGGCTTGTTTGTTGGCCTTGTGCTTGGCTTGCAGGGCTACTACACCCTTCGGCGCTATGGCTCGGAAGAGGCCCTGGGCTTGCTGGTGGCCCTCTCTTTGGTGCGCGAACTGGGACCGGTGGTGACTGCTTTGCTCTTCGCGGGCCGCGCAGGAACGTCGCTGACGGCAGAAATTGGCCTAATGAAAGCGGGCGAGCAACTCGCCGCTCTAGAGGCCATGGCGGTCGATCCTGTGGAGCGAATACTCGGCCCTCGGTTTCTGGGCGGCTTCATCGCCATGCCATTGTTGGCTGCCCTTTTTTCCGCACTCGGTGTGGTGGGCGGTTGGCTGGTAGGCGTGGCCCTTATCGGGGTGGATGCCGGCGCATTCTGGTCCCAGATGTCAGAGGGCGTGGACTTTTGGAATGACATCATCAACGGGGTGGTGAAAAGCATGGTCTTCGGCTTTGCTGTGACCTCCATTGCGCTCTACATGGGTTACTCCAGTCGACCCACTCCCGAAGGGGTCTCGCGCGCGACCACCGCAACGGTCGTCGCCGGCTCTCTGGCGGTCTTGGGCCTGGACTTCGTGCTCACCGCTCTAATGTTTAGCTCGAACTAGCCGCCCCACACCGGATTTCTCAAGACAGCCTTCTGATAGTCTTCACCTATGCAAAAAACGATTAACTTATTTGTCGGCATTTTCGTGCTTCTTGGGCTCGTGGCCCTTCTTTTTCTCTCACTTCGCGTGAGCAATCTGACGAGTTGGTCCACTGCATCGAGCTATGAGCTCGTTGCCTACTTTGACGACATTGGGGGGTTGAAGCGGAGGGCGGCCGTTCGAAGCGCCGGCGTGTTGGTGGGTCGTGTCAGTTCCATCGGGTTTGATGACAAGCGTTATCAGGCGGTGGTCACTCTTGAAATCGATTCCTCGGTCTCCTTCCCCAAAGACAGTTCGGCCCAGATTCTCACCGCGGGCCTGTTGGGTGAGAAGTATGTGGGCCTCCTTCCAGGTGCCGAGGAGCAGGCCCTCAAGGACAAAGACCGCATTCGACTGACCCAGTCTGCCCTCGGTTTAGAGAGTGTGATTTCGCAATTTCTCTACAACCGGGAGCCCGGTGGATCGGCCTCTAAATGAAGGCGGCAATGAAGAAGGTTCTGCTCGTCGCCGCGACCATCACTCTAATGAGTGGCTGTGCGACAAATCTTCCAGAGGGCCACGTTTATGATCCCCGTGATCCTTACGAGGCCTACAA
Source organism: Betaproteobacteria bacterium (assembly GCA_016868255.1). Classification (GTDB taxonomy): domain Bacteria; phylum Pseudomonadota; class Gammaproteobacteria; order Burkholderiales; family Burkholderiaceae_A; genus Hahnella. The sequence continues at coordinate 35,057 of VGHN01000006.1, read as the reverse complement.
CCGCTCCATGTTTGAATTCAACACCAAGGTCGATGAGGCCGTGGTCAAGCCTGTGGCGCAGGCCTACCAGTCCGGTGTGCCCCAACCCATTCGCACAGGGGTGAGCAACTTTTTTGGCAACCTCTCTGATCTGGTCAGCACCGTTCATCATATTTTCCAGGCCGAGGGCATGAAGGCGGGACAGTCCGGGGGGCGGGTGCTTATCAATACCACCATCGGGATTCTCGGATTTTTAGACCCCGCAACGGAAATGGGTGTTCTCAAGACCAGCAAGGAGGACTTCGGCCAGACATTCGGTCGATGGGGGGCGGAGCCCGGTGCCTATATTGTTTTGCCATTCCTGGGCCCGAGTAGCGGCAGAGATGCGGTCGGAACGGTATTGGATATTGCCGCCGATCCCATTGGCCCTCTGCTGGATATGAATACCAGCGGCCGGGTCGCCACCTGGGGTCTGAAGATCGTCGACACGCGGGCCGGGCTCTTGGAGATCGAGCCGATGATTGATACCCTCTCCTTCGATCGTTACCTCTCCGTTAGGGACGCCTATCTGGCACGCCGCCAGCAACAGGTCGGCAACTGACCCACTCGAAACTCACTATGAATACCTGCTCATCGTCGCTTCTTGCCCCTTTTGTTGCCCCGGTCCATAGGCAGCGGCCCCCACTGGCCTCGGGACTGTTGGCTCTGGTTTTTGCCGCAATCGCCTCGCTCGGGCTCTTGTCAGGGGCCCACGCCAACAACAACCGCCCGCCCGACGAGCTCATTCGGGGCGTGACTCAAGAAATTCTCGACTCGATCAAGGCCGATCGATCTCTGCAGCGTGGCAACCTCGCCAGACTCAACGACATGGTCGACCAACGCGTGATGCCTATTGTGGACTTCGGCAAAATGACCGCGCTGACGGTGGGCATTCACTGGCGAAGGGCAACACCGGAGCAGCAAGAGGGACTCATGAAAGCTTTTCGTGAGTTGCTCCTCCTGACCTATGCGGATGCCCTGCGGCAGGTTCAGGACACCAGTGTTCAGGTCCGTCCAGCTCGTTACGCCCCAGAGGACACCGATGTGGTGGTTCGCACTTTGGTGGTCCGAGCCGGCAAGGAGCCCATTCAACTCGACTACCGGCTTCACAAGACCGCCGCCGGGTGGAAGATTTATGACTTCAATGTCTTGGGTCTCTGGCTGGTTGATCACTATCGGGCCCAGTTTGCCCAACTCATTGGTTCCAAAGGGGTCGATGGATTGATCACTGCCCTCGAGTCCAAAAACGCCGGTATTCGAAAGTCTCTTCAAGCCCGGGCCTCTTAGACATGCGGGCATTTGTCGGCCCCCTCACACGTGACCTTGCCAATGCAGCGCTCGCCATGGCGCAGGCAGAGCTGCTTGCGTGGCGTGGCAACAATCCTCAAGGGCTGAAATGCAGAGTCGACCTCTCGAACCTCGGGCGAGTCGACACATCGGCGCTTGCGGTGGTCTTGGGTCTTCAGCGTTACGCCCGTTCACTCGGATTTGAGTTGGTCTGGATCGCCATGCCGGCGGCCTTGCTCGAGCTGGCCAAGCTCTCGTCGGTCGATCGGCTCATCGCCCGCGCATGACCCCGGCGGTTGTTTTCCAGGGGGTCGGAAAGACCTATGCCACCTCGGGTGGTCGTCCCGTTCATGCCTTGGCTCGGGTCGACCTTGAGATCCAACCCGGCGATTTTTTTGGATTGCTTGGGCCCAACGGGGCCGGCAAGACCACACTCATACAGATCATGGCCGGTCTCGTTCGACCCTCCACGGGTCGGGCCGAAGTGATGGGCCACGACGTGCTGACTGACTCCGTGGCTGCCAGGCGTTGCCTGGGGGTGGTCCCCCAGGAGCTGGTTTTCGATCCATTTTTTACTGTTCGCGAGACCCTTGAGATTCAGTCGGGTTTTTTTGGCATTGCAGACAACCGCCTCTGGATCGACGAGCTGCTTCATGCCCTGGGCCTGGAGGACAAGGCGGCGACCAATATGCGAGCACTCTCTGGCGGAATGAAGCGGCGCGTGCTGGTTGCGCAGGCACTGGTGCATCGGCCGGCGGTCATCGTGCTCGATGAGCCCACGGCAGGCGTGGACATTCAGTTGCGCGAGAGCCTCTGGCGTTTCGTGAAGTCACTCAATGAACAGGGCCACACCATTATCCTCACCACCCACTACCTGGAAGAGGCCGAGAGCCTCTGCAGACACATTGGTTTCCTCAAGGGAGGCGAGCTTGTTGCAGTCTCCGATACACAGAGCCTCTTGTCGGGGGCTTCGGCCCTCGAGGGGCGATCGCGGCTGGAGCAGGTTTTCCGTCGAATCTTTGAGACCGAAGACACTGACTTAAAATAGCGAGATGGTCACCCCTGAAAATATCCAGAAATACATTGCCGATGGCCTCTCCTGTGAGCACATCGCGGTCGATGGCGATGGCCATCACTTTGAAGCGGTGATCGTCAGTCAGGCCTTCGAAGGCAAGCGGCTGGTGGCCCGTCATCAACTGGTTTATGGCGCCCTGGGCGATCGCATGCGCCAGGAAATTCACGCGCTCTCCATGAAGACGCTCACGCCCGCTGAGTGGGCGCAACAACACTAAGCCCCCCACAAAATGGATCGATTTCAAATTCAGGGCGGCAATGCCCTTCGGGGCACTGTTCGCATCTCTGGTGCCAAGAATGCGGCGCTGCCCATTCTCTGCGCTGGCTTGCTCAGCAAGGAGCCTCTGGTTGTTCACAACGTGCCGCCACTTCGCGATGTCGCCACCATGCGACGTCTTCTCGAGGGCATGGGCATGGCCTGCGAGCGGCATGGACAGTCGCTCGATGGCCAAGACACCTTGGCGCTTCGTGCGGACAAGGTCGACAATTTAGAGGCGCCCTATGAGTTGGTAAAAACCATGCGCGCCTCGGTCTTGGTTCTTGGGCCAATGCTGGCGCGTTTTGGTGAGGCCACGGTGAGCCTGCCCGGTGGCTGCGCAATTGGCCAGCGGCCGGTCGATCAGCACATCAAAGGCCTCCAAGCCATGGGCGCCCAGATTGAAATCGACCACGGCTATATTCGTGCCCGATCCGGCCGACTCAAGGGCGCCCGCATTACCACCGACATGGTCACGGTGACGGGCACCGAGAACCTAATGATGGCGGCCTGCCTCGCGCAGGGCACCACCGTGCTTGAGAACGCTGCCTGTGAACCCGAGGTGGTCGACCTTGCCAACTGTCTGGTGGCAATGGGCGCGAGAATTCAAGGCGCGGGCACCGATCGGATTGTCATCGAGGGGGTGGAGTCGCTCCACGGGGCCGACTACACCGTCATGCCAGATCGCATCGAGGCCGGCACCTTTCTATGTGCGGTGGCCGCCACCGGGGGCGAAGTCTTTGCGCAGGGTGTACGGGCCGACCAGATGCGAGCCACGCTCGACAAACTCCAAGAGGGCGGGCTTCAAATTGAAGAGACGGCCGAAGGCATCTGGGGCCGTGCAGATCGGCGCCCCAAGGCAGTCAACGTTCGAACCGCTCCCTACCCCGTTTTTGCCACCGACATGCAGGCGCAGATCATGGCGGTCAATTCCATTGCGCAGGGCACGGGCCTGGTGGTGGAGACCATCTTCGAGAATCGCTTCATGCATGTCCAAGAAATGCGGCGACTCGGGGCCCAGATCGAGATCGATGGCCACACCGCCGTGGTCAAGGGCGTTGAGCGCCTCACGGGCGCAAGGGTCATGGCCACAGACCTTCGTGCCTCTGCAGGACTTGTTATTGCGGGCCTGGTGGCCGATGGGGTCACCGATATCGATCGCATCTATCACCTCGATCGTGGCTATGATCGAATGGAAGAGAAACTGTGCAGTCTCGGTGCGCAGGTGACCCGCGTGGGGGGAGGCAAATGATCACTCTGGCCGTTTCAAAGGGCAGGCTTCTGGAAGAGGCCCTGCCGATGTTGCGCGCCATGGGCATCGCCCCGACCGAGGACCCAGAGAAGTCGCGTCGCCTGATTATTTCCACCGAGCGCGCGGACCTTCGCCTTCTTATTGTTCGCGCTAGCGACGTTCCCACCTATGTCCAATACGGGGCTGCAGAACTGGGCATTGCGGGCTCGGATGTCCTGTTTGAGCATGGCGGCACCGGGCTTTATCAGCCTGTTGACCTCGGCCTGGGACGCTGCCGAATGAGCCTGGCCGCCGCACAAAACAGCGATATCGCTTCGCGCATGAAGCCAGGGGCACGACTGAAGGTGGCGACCAAGTACATTGCCACCACTCGCCAGTTCTGCTCCGACCGTGGGCTTCATGCCGACTTGATCAAGCTCTATGGCTCCATGGAGTTGGCACCCTTGGTGGGCCTTGCCGATGTGATCGTGGACTTGGTCTCAACGGGCTCGACGCTCAAGGCCAACGGCTTGGTCGAGATCGAGACCATTGCAGAGGTGAGTTCAAGGCTCATCGTGAATCAGTCGGCACTCAAGACACGCCTCTCTGAAATCCAGCCCCTTATTCAGGAGTTTGAGCGCCACGCACTGATCGAGTCGGAGGCCAAACAATGAATAGTCCCGAACGCATTCCCGGGCAGACCCTGCCCATCACGCGTCTCTCGAGTGTGGCGGCCGACTTTCAGGAGCGGCTCAAGACCATGCTCGCCATCGACTCCGAGCAAGACGAATCCATCTCACAGACGGTCAAGGCCATCTTGAAGGATGTTCAAAAACGCGGTGATGCTGCTGTTCTGGAGTACACCGCACGGTTCGATCGTGTCTCGGCCAAATCTATGCAGCAACTTGAGATGCCCGTTGCCGAACTCAAGGCTGCATTTGAGTCGCTCTCGCCCCAACACCGCGAGGCCCTGGTGGCCGCGGCCAAGCGCATTCGTATATTCCACGAGGCCCAGCGACAGGAGTCCTGGTCGATGGGCGATGAGCATGGCAACCAGTTGGGGCAGCGCATCTCGGCACTCGATCGAGTGGGCCTCTATGTGCCCGGTGGCAAGGCGGCCTACCCTTCATCGGTTCTTATGAATGCCCTGCCTGCCAAAGTGGCGGGTGTGCCCGAAGTCATCATGGTGGTGCCCACGCCCGGGGGTGAGCGCAATGCCTTGGTGCTTGCGGCCGCGCATCTTGCAGGGGTCGATCGCGTCTTCGCCATCGGCGGGGCGCAGGCCGTGGCCGCCCTGGCCTATGGAACCGCCAGCGTGCCCGCAGTCGACAAGATCGTTGGGCCCGGCAATGCCTATGTGGCAGAGGCCAAGCGCCAGGTCTTTGGCAAGGTGGGCATCGACATGATTGCGGGCCCCTCCGAAATTCTGGTGATTTGCGACGGCAAGACCAATCCCGATTGGATCGCCATGGACCTCTTCTCTCAGGCCGAGCACGACGAGATGGCCCAGAGCATTCTGCTTACGCCGGATGCTGCCTATATCGATGCCGTTCAAGAGAGCATCGATCGACTCTTGCCGGATATGCCCAGGCGAGCCGTTATTGAGACCTCGCTTCGCAATCGCGGCATCCTGATTCAGACCCGCAATCTGGAGGAGGCCTGTGAGATTGCCTCTCAGATTGCGCCCGAGCACCTAGAGGTCTCCACCGCAGATCCCGAGCAGTGGGTCGGCCGCATTCGACATGCGGGCGCCATCTTTCTGGGTCGGTATGCATCCGAGTCCATTGGTGATTACTGTGCCGGCCCGAACCACGTCCTTCCAACCATGCAGACGGCCCGTTTCTCTTCACCCCTGGGAGTCTATGACTTTCAGAAACGCACCTCGCTCATCAACGTCTCCGAGCAGGGCGCTCAGGTGCTTGGACGGGTGGCCTCGGCCTTGGCCTGGGGGGAGCATTTGCCGGCCCATGCCCGGGCGGCGGAGATGCGGCTCAAGGACTAGCGTGCAGGCGCCGCTTGGTTGGCGCCTGACATGCCTGTCATGTCGGTGATGCCTGTGATGCCTGATAGGGCCGCAACAAGCGCCTCGCACTGGGGCCGGGTTCCTACAGTAATTCGCAACCACTCCGAGATGCGCGGCTTCTCGAAATGACGCACCAGAATCTTTCGCTCGCGCAGTGCCTGTGCCAAACCCTTAGCGGCATGGCCTGGGTGGTGCACAAAGACAAAGTTCGCCTGCGAGGGCAGTACCTCGAAGCCCAGGTACTGCAACGCCCCGGTCAGCCAATCGCGATCGGCGATGATTGCTTTGCGATTGCTCTCGAACCAGTCTCGATCCTCAATCGAGGCCACGGCCGCTGCAGCGGCCAGGCGGTCAATGGGGTAGGAATTGAAACTGTCTTTGACTCGCACCAGCGCTTCGATGAGCCCCGCCTGTGCAAACGCCAGGCCCACGCGCATTCCGGCCAGGGCCCGCGATTTCGAGAGCGACTGTGTCACCACCAGATTCGCAAACCGATCGATCAGTGGCACGCAAGATTGGGCCCCAAAGTCGACATAGGCCTCATCGACCACCACCAGTGTTGACGGACGCTCTGTTAGAAACCGCTCGATCCACTCGCGCTGCAATGCCTTGCCCGTGGGTGCATTGGGGTTGGGAAAGATCACGGAGTCCAAGTCCTTGGGAACTGCAGGCAAATCAATTTCGAAGCCATCGTTGAGCGCAAAGACCTCGGCCTCCATTCCATAGAGCCGGCAGTAAGACGGATAAAAGCTGTAGCTGATGTCCGGAAAGCCCAGCCGTCCGCGGCTGAGCAGGCCCTGAAAAACAAAGGCAAGCACCTCATCGCTGCCGTTGCCCGCAAAGACCTGGTCGGGCAAGAGATTCCAGTACTTGGCGGCTGCCTGGCGAACGGTCAGTGAGGTTGGCTCGGGGTAGAGACGAAGCGGCTCTCCGTCGACACCCAGCGCTGCGCGAATGGCCTCGACCGCATGCGCCGACGGGGGGTAGGGGTTCTCGTTGGTGTTGAGCTTAATGAGTTGATCGACGGCCAGTTGTTCTCCGGGAACGTAGGGCGAGAGCCGCTCGATCAAAGGACTCCAGAACGCATTCATTGCGCGAATGTATCATTTGGCTTATGAGAGTCGCTGAAGTTCAACGCAATACTGCGGAAACCCAAATCTTTGTCAGCATCAACCTCGATGGCACCGGCCAGCGCGAGTTGGATTCGGGCATTCCTTTCTTGGATCACATGCTCGATCAGATTGCACGACATGGCCTGATGGACCTCGTGGTGCGAGCAAAGGGCGACCTTCAGATCGATGCCCACCACACCGTGGAAGACCTTGGCATTTCGCTGGGCCAGGCATTTGCCAAAGCCATTGGCGCCAAGCAGGGCATCGTTCGTTACGGTCACTTCCTCGTGCCACTCGATGAGGCGCTCTCGCGAGTGGTGGTCGACCTCTCGGGCCGGCCCGGCCTGTTCTTTGATTGTGTCTGGAAGCGATCCGTGGTGGGCCAGTTCGACCTCGACCTCATTCACGAGTTCTTCCAGGGCTTTGTCAATCACGCCATGGTCACGGTCCACATCGACAACCTCAAGGGCGAGAATGCGCATCACCAGTGCGAGACCATCTTCAAGGCCTTTGGCCGCGCCCTTCGCATGGCCGTCTCGATGGACCCGCGCTTGGATGCCCAGTCGATCCCCTCGACCAAAGGCACCCTCTAGTTCGCTCGGCTGTCTTGCGCTGTGATCGCGATCGTCGACTACGGCTCGGGCAATCTGCGCAGCGTGGTTCGTGCGGCCGAGGCCGCGGCGTATCGCGCCGGTCTCTCACTGCCTGTGGAGTTAGTCTCTCGACCTGAAGGCCTTCGCAAGGCAGAGCGAGTGATATTTCCTGGGCAGGGGGCCATGCCAGATTGCATGGCGAGCCTGCGCGCATCCGGGCTTCACGAGGCCCTGCTCGAGTCGCTTGCGAGCAAACCCTTTTTAGGAATCTGCGTAGGCCAGCAGATGCTCTTTGAGCGAAGCGAGGAGGGGAATACGCCGGGCCTGGGCATCTTCAAAGGCGAGGTGGTTCGTTTCTCGGCCGAGCGGGGTGCGGTGCGCGCCGATGCTGCGCCACTCAAGGTTCCCCATATGGGCTGGAATCTTGTGCGGACCAGTCGGCCGCACCCAGTTTTGCAGGACCTCGATCGTGTCCACAATGGCCATTGGTTTTATTTTGTTCACAGCTACCATGCGGCGCCGCTCAACCAGGCCGATGTCCTGGCCGAGTCGCAATATGGCAAGTGGTTTGCCTGTGCGGTGGCTCGAGACAACATTGTGGCCACCCAGTTTCACCCAGAAAAGAGTGCGGCTGCTGGCCAGCAGCTGCTAGTAAACTTTCTGAAATGGAAACCGTCTTAACCACGAGTGCCATGAATGCCGTTTTGAACCGATAACCGTCCAAACCCTTCTCCTTTTATGTCTCTGTTGTTAATTCCCGCCATCGATCTCAAAGACGGCCAGTGCGTTCGACTCCAGCAGGGCGACATGCAAAAGGCCACCGTCTTCTCCGACCGACCCGCCGACATGGCCGCCCACTGGAAGTCCCAGGGCGCCAAGCGCCTGCATGTTGTCGACCTCAATGGCGCAGTGGCCGGTCGCCCCAAGAATGAGTCGGCCGTGCGCGCCATCATTCGCGCAGCGGGCGATGACCTTCCGGTTCAAATCGGCGGCGGCATTCGCGACCTCGAGACCATCGAAACCTATCTCGACGATGGTGCCTCTTTTGTGGTCATTGGCACTGCGGCGGTGAAGAACCCCGGGCTTCTGAAGGACGCCTGCGCCGCCTTCCCCGACCAAATCATCGTTTCCATCGATGCCAAAGACGGCAAGGTGGCCACCGACGGCTGGAGCAAACTCTCCGGTCACGAGGTCATCGACCTCGCCAAGAAGTTCGAAGACGATGGTGTCTCTGCCATTCTTTATACCGACATTGGCCGCGACGGCATGATGTCGGGCGTGAATGTCGAGGCCACTGTTCGATTGGCCCAGGCCGTGAGCATTCCCATCCTCGCCTCGGGTGGGGTGGCGAGCATCAAAGACATTCGCGACCTGATGGAGGTGGAGTCCGAGGGCGTGGCCGGCGCCATTCTGGGCCGGGCCCTATACGAAGGCCAACTCGATCTCGCCCAGGCACAGGCGCTGATCGACGGCCAAGCCTAGCCCACCGTGCTGGCCAAGCGAATCATCCCGTGTCTCGATGTCGACAAGGGTCGCGTAGTCAAGGGCACCAACTTTGTCTCACTGCGAGATGCCGGCGACCCCGTCGAGGTTGCGCGCCGCTACGACGAGCAGGGTGCAGATGAAATCACCTTTCTCGACATCACTGCCTCCTCTGATGACCGCGGGCTCATTCTCCCGGTGATCGAGGCCGTGGCCAATCAGGTCTTCATTCCGCTCACGGTGGGCGGTGGTGTTCGCGCAGTAGAGGATGTCTCTCGACTTCTCAATGCAGGGGCGGACAAGATCAGCATCAACACTGCCGCAATACAGAACCCTTCTCTTATTGCCGCTTGCAAAGACAAATTCGGTGCCCAGTGCATTGTTGTGGCCATTGATGCCAAGCGCCGCAGCAATGGGGAAGGCTGGGAGGTCTTCACTCATGGGGGCCGAAACCCAACCGGGCTTGATGCCGTGGAGTGGGCCCAGCGCGTCGAGGCCCTTGGAGCAGGAGAAATTCTGCTCACCAGCATGGACCGAGACGGCACACGGCAAGGCTTCGATCTCGAACTCACGCGCGCCGTGTCGCGGGCCGTGAACATTCCGGTGATTGCCTCCGGCGGTGTGGGTTCGCTCGATCACCTGGTCGATGGAGTTACCCAAGGCGAGGCCGATGCGGTTTTGGCGGCGAGCATCTTTCACTTCGGTGATCACACGGTGGGCGAGGCCAAGGCCTTCATGGCCCAGAGGGGGGTCTGTGTCCGACTGGATTGATTCAGTGCACTTCAATGAGCAGGGCCTAGTCACAGCCATTGCGCAAGACCATGCCTCGGGGCGCATTCTCATGGTGGCCTTCATGAATCAGGAGGCCTTGCGCGAGACGGTTCAAACCGGCCGCGCCTGCTACTTCTCGCGCTCCCGAGGGCGTCTCTGGCGCAAGGGCGAGGAGTCGGGCCATGTGCAGACAGTTCATTCGGTTCATCTCGATTGCGATGGCGATGCAGTGGTATTGAAGGTCACGCAGGCCGGAGGCATCGCCTGCCACACCGGCCGGGAGTCTTGCTTTTTCTCGGTGCTCGAGAACGGCCAGTGGAAGGCGGTGGATCCTGTGTTAAAAGATCCAAACGACATCTACCGCTCCAAATAGCCATGGACCCCAATCCCTCCAATGACCCTGCCGGTTATCCGGTTGGGCCGACTGAGTCCCCCGTGCTCACGCGACTCGCGCAGGTGATTTCCTCGCGCCGAGGCCAGAGCCCCGAGAGCAGTTACGTGGCCAAACTGCTGGCCAAGGCACCCGATGCCGCCCTAAAGAAACTGGGCGAGGAGGCCACCGAGGTGGTGATGGCCGCCAAGGACGGTACGCCCGATCGAATCGTCTCGGAGATGGCCGACCTCTGGTTCCACAGCCTGGTGGTCCTTGCCCAGCACGGACTTCACCCCAACGACGTTCTTCTGGAGTTGGCCCGGCGAGAGGGCATATCTGGTCTCGATGAGAAGGCCTCAAGAATAGAAAAGTAAATGGAGCGCTGCCGCATGCGTTGTTCACCATGAGTTGTTTGTTCTGCCGAATCGTTGTGGGCGAGATTCCCGCGGCCAAGGTCTATGAAGATGATGAACTCCTGGCCTTCAAGGACATTCATCCCAAGGCGCCCCTGCACCTGCTGATCATCCCCAAGGAACACATCGAGTCCATGGCCGCGCTCGAGGACCGGCATGCACCTCTCATGGGCCGAATGATGGTTTTGGCCCAGCGGCTGGCCGCGGAAAATGGCTCGCCAGAGGGCTTTCGCACCGTAGTGAATACCGGTCGGGTGGGCAGGCAGGAGGTGTATCATCTTCACATGCATCTGCTGGGAGGCCCCGAGCCGCTTGGCAGTTCGGCCTCGTTCTAGTTCCGAGGCCCTTGCACCCTTTCCTTTCGGAGCGTCCACATGGGTACCTTTAGCATTTGGCACTGGCTGATCGTCTTACTGATCATTCTTCTGGTCTTTGGCACCAGGAAGCTTCGCAACCTGGGCTCAGACCTCGGTGGCGCCGTGAAGGGCTTTAAAGATGGAATGAAAGAGGGCGGTGCAGGACCAGAGGGCACTGCCCCCAACTCCGCGCCCACCGCCACGGCCCAGGTCGAGTCACGCACCATCGACGTCGAGACCAAGGACAAGACCCACTCAGGACACTGACTGGCTCGCATTAAACGGCGAGCCCCCCAATCGTGCTGGATGTCGGATTCACAGAGTTGGTTTTGATTGCGGGGGTGGGCCTGATAGTCCTCGGGCCAGAGCGCCTCCCTGTTGTCACTCGCACCGTTGGCGCCCTCTTGGGGCGTGCCCAGCGCTATGTCTCGGATGTTAAAAATGACATCCAGCGGCAGATGGACCTCGAAGAACTCAAGAAGGCCAAGCAGTCCGTCGAGGAGGTGGGTGCGTCCCTTCAGTCATCTATGCAAGGCGTTGAAAAGGAAGTCAGCAGCGTGGCCGAATCCGTCTCGAGCACCGTGGGCGAATGGAGCGACGATGAACTCTCCACCGCCTTCGATCGCCGCTCTGGCTACTTCATGAATGCGCCAGAGAGAAGTTGGACAGACGAGCAGGCCGATCAACGCGTTCGGGACAAGCTGCGCGCAAGACTTCGCAAGCGCTATCACGTGAAGCGGGCCCGCTATGACTGATCCGCAAGAGCCCAATAAGCCTCAGGAGGGAGAGGGCGCTTCGACCGAGGCGCCCAAGTCCGAAGAGGGTTTTATGAGCCATCTCCTTGAGCTTCGCGACCGACTCATTCGGGCGGCACTTGCAGTTCTCATTGTTTTTGTTGGCCTGGTCTATTGGGCACCGCAGATCTACAGCATCTTCGCCAACCCCTTGCTGGCAGCGCTTCCCGCGGGTAGCAGCATGATTGCCACCGATGTGACCGCCCCATTTTTTGTACCCATGAAGGTCACCATGCTCGTGGCCTTTGTGGTTGCACTGCCTTATGTGTTGTACCAAGCCTGGGCCTTCATCGCCCCGGGCCTCTACACCCACGAGAAGCGACTGGCCATGCCGATTATCGTCACCAGTTTCTTGCTCTTCTTGGTGGGCATGGCCTTTGCCTACTTCTTTGTGTTCCCAGCCGTCTTTGGTTTTGTGGCAGCCTACACCCCCGACGGTGTCCAGATGGCGACCGACATCGACAAATACTTAAGCTTTGCCCTGAGCCTCTTCCTGGTGTTTGGCCTCTCGTTTGAGACGCCCGTGGTGCAGATGGTGCTCATTCGCATGGGTGTCGTGAGCCTGCAGAAGATGATTGAGTTTCGGCCCTACTTCATCGTGGCCGCCTTCGTAGTGGCCGCGATTGTCACCCCCCCCGATGTGATCTCCCAACTCATGCTGGCTATTCCGCTCTGCCTGCTCTACCAACTTGGCATCTGGCTATCGGGCTGGATTACACCCAAGTCGTCGGAGGCAAGCGGTACCGCGGAGTAATTTTTATCCTGGGCTGCCGGCGAATTCCGCGGCCGAGAATGGCGATCAAGCGGCGCTTGATCTCTTGCTGATTGATTTCACTGTCGTCCCGGTGGCCGCGGTGCAGGCCGCTCGGTAACAGTCACCTTCACCTCGGCGCTTTTTCCATCGCGAATCACGGTGAATGTGGCCCGCTGACCCGGTGAGAGCGCCGCGACATTCGAGAGCAACTCCGATGAGTTGCGCACCTTTGCGGTATTGACTGCCACCACCACATCGCCCACTCGCATGCCTGCCTTCTCGGCGGGACCGCCTCGCTGAATACCCGCAATGATGCTGCCCTCGGGCGCAGGAAGCTTGAATGTCTCGGCAATGTCGGTATTGATGTCTTGGGGCTCGACGCCAATGAAGCCGCGGCTCACCCGGCCGTCGCGCACCAGGCTCTCCATGACTTGCTTGGCCATATCGGCTGAGATGGCAAATCCAATGCCCATGCTGCCGCCCGAGCGTGAATAGATGGCGGTATTGATGCCGATCAGGTTGCCGTTGGCGTCAACCAGGGCGCCGCCCGAGTTGCCGGGGTTGATGGCCGCATCGGTCTGAATGAAATTCTCGAAGGTGCTCAGGTTGAGTTGCTTGCGGCCCACCGCACTCACAATCCCTTGCGTGACTGTGAGCCCCACACCAAAGGGGTTACCAATTGCGAGCACGGTGTCTCCCACTCGAATCTCGCTGGGCTTGCCGAATCGGATCACCGGAAGGTCTTCCAGACGAATGCGCAACACCGCCAAATCGGTCTCGGGGTCGGTGCCCACCAGCCGCGCCGATGCGCGCCGGCCATCGGCCAGCGCCACTTCAATCTGTTCGGCGCCTTCAATGACATGGTGATTGGTCAGCACATAGCCCTGCGGGCTCACAATCACGCCCGAACCCAGGCCAGCAGGCTCTCGACCGCCGTCACCACGGGGGGCGGGAAACTGGTCGCCGAAAAATCGGCGCAGGGTGGGGTCGCTCAGGAAAGGGTGTTGTGCCGACTGCCGCGAGCGTTGTGTGGTGAATACGTAGACCACTGCGGGCATGGCGCGGGCTGCTGCCTCGCGAAGGCTGCTTGCAGGCGGCGGGGCCTGGCTCTGCAGAAGGCTGGCCTCCTGGGTCTGGCCATCTGGAAGGGCAATGCGGTGATCCCCCTGCATGGCGCCCGAAAACGACCCCAGATCCTCGAGCCATTGGGGCTTGAGGGTGCTGATGACAAAGATGCCTGCAAGCACCAGGGTGCTTGCCTGGGCAAATAGGAGCCAGAGCCGATTGAGCATGGGGGGATTATGGCTGGAAGTCCGACCCCTAGCTGGGCTAACATAAGGGGTTTCCCGAAAAAATCTTTTTGTTTCGGGCCCCGCAAGAGGGGGCCCGTGTTGAAGGAGCCGTCTAAATGTCAGAGCAGACCGCCGCCAAGCCGCTCCTGGGCCTGGCCTCCGAAGTTACCTCGGGCAATTCGTTTGATATGCCCAAGGGCGCCGAGCCTTCCCGCCGCAACTGGATGATTGCCTGCGGCGCAGCCGGTGGTGTGGCCGCGGCCGCAACCGCCATTCCGTTCGTGGGCTCCATGACCCCCTCCGAGAAGGCCCGCTCTGCTGGCGCTCCGGTCGAGGTCGACATTGGCGACATCGCCCCGGGCGGCGTGAAAATTGTTGAGTGGCGCGGCAAGCCCGTCTGGATTGTTCGCCGCACCCCCAACATGCTGGCAAGCCTCAAGGGCACGGAATCTCAGTTGGCCGACCCCAAGTCCGACCGCCAGGATTATCCGGTTCCGGATTACGCCAAGAACGAGCACCGCTCCATCAAGCCCGAGTACCTCGTGGCCGTGGGCATTTGCACCCACCTGGGCTGCTCGCCGGTGGCCAAGTTCGAGGGTGGCTCCGCATCGGGCATCTCCGCCGACTGGAAGACGGGCTTCTTCTGCCCCTGCCATGGTTCCACCTTCGATATCTCTGGCCGGGTCTTTGCCAACAAGCCCGCGCCCGACAACCTTGAAGTTCCTCGTCACATGTACCTCTCCGACTCTCGATTGATCATCGGGAAGGACGAGAAAGGCGAGGCATAAATAAGTTAGACCCCGGCCGATTGCCAGCCCGTGCAAGGCCGAAAAGATTTGGACTCTTAGACTCTCTTAAACCAAGACGCTCTTAAAGGATTACTGAAAATGGCAGCGGAAAAACAAGTGCAGGCCGATGGCTTGCTCGGCTGGGTCGATCGCCGGTTTCCATTGATTTCGCTCTACAAGACCCATCTCTCGGAGTACTACGCCCCGAAGAACTTCAACTTCTGGTACTTCTTCGGAAGCCTCGCAATGGTGGTCTTGGGCATTCAGATCATCACGGGCATTTTCCTGGTTATGCACTACAAGCCCGATGCCTCGCTCAATGCTGCGGGCATTCCGGTGGCCTTCGCCAGCGTGGAATACATCATGCGCGAGGTGCCGTTTGGCTGGCTGATTCGCTATATGCACTCCACGGGGGCCTCGGCCTTCTTTGTGGTGGTCTTCCTGCACATGTTCCGTGGCCTTATGTACGGCTCCTACCGCGAGCCCCGTGAGCTCATCTGGATTTTCGGCTGCATGATCTTCCTCTGCCTCATGGCAGAAGCCTTCTTTGGCTACCTCCTCCCCTGGGGCCAGATGTCTTACTGGGGCGCCCAGGTGATCGTTAATCTGTTCGCGGCCGTGCCCCTCATTGGGCCCGACCTCGCCATCTGGATTCGCGGCGACTTTGTTGTGGGCGATGCCACCCTCAATCGCTTCTTCGCCTTCCACGTGATTGCCATTCCCCTCGTGCTGGTTGGCCTGGTGGCGGCCCACATCATCGCGTTGCACGAGGTGGGCTCGAACAACCCCGACGGTGTCGAGATCAAGGCCAAGAAAGACGCCAACGGCATTCCGCTCGATGGAATCCCCTTCCATCCCTATTACACCGTCCACGACATCATGGGCTTTGCCGGGTTTGCCATTCTGTTTGCCGCGGTCGTCTTCTTCGCCCCGGAATTCGGTGGTTATTTCCTGGAGTACAACAACTTTATCCCGGCCGACCCATTGGTGACGCCACCTCACATTGCCCCGGTCTGGTACTTCACGCCCTTCTATTCCATGCTGCGTGCGGTTACTGATGTCTTCACCTGGACATTTGTGGCCGCTGCCCTGCTCGGCGCCTATGGCTTCTACCGCTTTAAGCCCTTTGGTCAGATGGGCGCCTACGCCGGCATGGCCGCCATGCTCGTGCTTGCTGTCCTCTTCCGCCTGCTCGACGCGAAGTTCTGGGGCGTGGCAGTCATGGGTGGTGCGGTCATCATTCTCTTCTTCCTGCCCTGGCTCGATAAGTCCCCGGTCAAGTCCATTCGGTACCGGCCCAGCTGGCAGAAGTGGCTCTACGGCATCTTCGTGGTGAACTTCTTTGTGCTCGGTTATCTGGGCGTGTTGCCCCCCACCCCGGTGGGCCAGATCGTCTCGCAGCTCGGCACCATCTATTACTTTGGCTTTTTCATGCTCATGCCACTCTGGACCCCCCTGGGTGAGTTCAAGCCGGTGCCCGACCGCGTGATCTTCCAAGCCCATTAAGTCCGAATCAAGTGCAAACACAGTAAAGAGATTGTTCATGAACGCAACGAAAAACATCCGCACCCTGATTGCATCGGCCGCCATGGTTCTGGGACTTGGTGCCGCACCGGCTCTCCAAGCCGCAGGTCCTGCCGTGGCCCTCGATCGCTTCCCCGAGGGCAAACTCACCGATGTGGCCGCGCTCCAAGGCGGGGCCAAGATCTACATGAATTACTGCCTGGGCTGCCACGGTATTTCTCAGGTTCGCTATAACAAGCTGCGTGACATTGGTCTTACCGAGGAGCAGATCAAGTCCAATCTCATCCTCACGCAGGCCAAGTTCGGCGATCCCATTCTCTCCACCATCCCACTCAAAGACTCCAAAGAATGGTTCGGCAAGACACCCCCCGATCTCTCCCTTACCGCTCGTTCGCGCTCATCGGGAGCAGGTACTGGTGCCGACTGGATCTATACCTATCTGCGCGGCTACTACCTCGACCCCAGTCGCCCCACGGGCTGGAACAACACGGTCTACCCCGCAGTGGGTATGCCCCATGTGCTCTGGGAGTTGCAGGGCCAGAACCGCGCCGAGTTCAAGAAGGTGTCTAGCCATGGCCAGGGGTCTGAGGTCTTCAGCCGCTTCGTCAACGAGAAGCCAGGCAGCCTGAACCCCGCTGAGTACGACAACCTCGTGGCGGATCTCACCGCGTTTCTTGCCTGGGTGGCAGACCCCGTGGCCCAAACCCGCAAGCAGGTTGGCGTCTGGGTCCTCATCTTTTTGGCGCTCTTCATGGTCTTCGCATGGCGCCTCAATGCGTCCTTCTGGCGCGATGTGAAGTAAAAGGACTCGTTAGCCGAGGCCTTATTGGATCGGCCGGCATGTTTAGGGGCGGGCCCTCGGCAAGAGGGTCTGCCCAAATTTTTTAGGAGAAGACTCAAATGATGGTTCTCTATTCCGGCACCACCTGCCCTTTTAGTCAGCGTTGCCGATTCGTCCTCTTCGAGAAGGGCATGGACTTCGAGATTCGCGATGTCGATCTCTTCAATAAACCCGAAGACATTAATGTCATGAACCCCTACGGCCAGGTGCCCATCTTGGTTGAGCGCGACCTCATTCTTTATGAGTCCAACATCATCAATGAGTACATCGACGAGCGCTTCCCGCACCCACAACTCATGCCGGCCGACCCCGTTCAACGCGCCCGCGCCCGCCTCTTGCTGCTCAACTTTGAGCGCGAGGTTTTCTTGCACATCGAGACCCTCGAGAAGCAAGACGCCAAGAAAATAGAGAAGGCCCGTGGCATTGTTCGCGACCGACTCTCGCAACTCGCACCTGTGGTGACAAAGTCGAAATTCATGCTGGGCGAGGAGTTTTCCATGATCGATGTCGCCCTGGCGCCGCTCCTCTGGCGCCTCGACCACTACGGCATTGAACTGCCCAAGGCGGCGGCCCCTGTGTTGAAGTATGCCGAGCGAATCTTCGCTCGCCCGGCCTTCTTCGAGGCACTCACGCCGTCTGAGAAGGTAATGCGTCGATAAACAAGCGCCCATGACCGAGCCCACCTCCACCAAGCCTTATCTCGTGCGCGCCATTTATGAGTGGTGCACGGACAATGGCTACACGCCTTATTTGGCGGTGGCGGTCAATGAGACCACCCGTGTGCCGCGGGCCCATGTTCGCAATGGTGAAATCGTTCTCAACGTCAGCGCGCTCGCGACCCATCGGCTGCAGATGAGCAATACCGAAGTGAGTTTTACCGCGCGATTCTCTGGCGTGGCCGAAGAAATCTGGGTCCCAATCGATCGCGTGACCGCCATCTATGCCAAAGAGACAGGCCACGGAATGGCCTTCGAGGTGGCCAAGGATCTGGCCGAGCCCATTGGGCTCAGAGATGTCTCGGTGGAGTCTCCCGCATCCTCAGAAGACGATGATCCCAGGCCCCCCTCTGGGCCTGTGGCAGGCGGCAGGGGTCCAACGTCGGGTCCATCGGGTTCATCAGGCCCCTCCAGGCCATCGAGTGGCGGCAGCGGCCGCCCCGCGCTTCGCCGGGTGAAATAGTAGAAAATCGAGTTCGTAGTTCGCGCCGACTTAGCTCAGTTGGTAGAGCAACCGCCTTGTAAGCGGTAGGTCATCTGTTCGAGTCAGATAGTCGGCACCACTTCTTTTTAGCCAACCACACCCGCGTCCTTCAGAAGCGTCTCGAGTTCGCCCGACTCATGCATCTCGGTCATGATGTCGCTGCCCCCGATGAACTCGCCCTTCACATAGAGCTGGGGAATGGTGGGCCAGTTGGCATGGTCCTTCACGGCCTGACGCACCGACTCATCCTCAAGCACATTGACTGTGGCCACCTGGGTGACACCACAGCTCTTGAGAATCTGAATGGCCTTGCCAGAGAAGCCACACTGGGGGAACTGGGCCGAGCCCTTCATGAAGAGCACCACTGGGTTGTCGCTGACGGTCTTCTCAACAAATGCCTTGGCATCCATGGCTGTCCTGTCCTTCTATCGAGTTTGAGAGTAATGCGTTGATGGGAGGAAAGACTCAATCATAGTGCCCCGGTGGGGGCGCAAAGGCCCGCACTGCCCTGGGTCGATTCGAGAGGTCGTGAAGGCCTTGCGCATCCACAAGGCCAGCCTGCCTCACCAAGGCCAAAACATCTGACTGTTGGTCATGGCCGTGTTCGAGTAAAAGCATGCCGCCGGGGGCCAGGTGGGCAGGCACCCCCTTGAGAATTCGGCGGTAGTCCGCCAGGCCATCGGCAGTGGGGGCATGGCCCACCAGGGCCTGGCTGGGCTCAAACCGTAGGTCGCCCATCTGCAGGTGGGGGTCATCGGGGCGGACATAGGGTGGGTTACTCACGACCAGGTCAAAGCGTGGATGCTGGGCGCTATCGCCATTCGTGGCAATCGCCTCCCACCAGTCACCCAACAACACCTCGGCATCGACCCCCAACCATCGGGCGTTGTTGCGGCTGGTTGCAACGGCCACGGGCGAGGTGTCCACCATGGTGAGTGAGCAGACCCGGCCTCTCGCACGCAATTCCAGTGCAAGGCTGATTCCCAGGCAGCCACTGCCGCAACCGAGATCAAGAATTCGAAGGCCATTCCGGGCGACCTCAAGTGCTGCATCCACGAGCAACTCTGTGTCGGCCCGAGGAATGAGCACCCCAGGCCGAACCCAGAATCTGCGACCGTAGAATTCGCGCTCCCCTAGCAGGTAAGCCAGGGGCTGGCCCGCAGTGCGTGCTGCAAACAAGCGCGTCACCAGTGGCGCCTCCGCCACCGAGAGCCACTCGGACTCGGGGCGTGCAATAAACCACTCTCGAGGCCTGCCGGTAGACCACTCCAGAATGGCCCAGCGCTCGTGAGAGGGAAGGTCTTGGCTCACTCACCCAAGGCAGAGAGCAACTCTGCCTGGTGCTCGGCAATCAAGATGTCGGTCATCTCCGCCAGGTCGCCGTCCATGATCTGATCGATCTTGTAGAGCGTCAGATTAATGCGATGGTCGGTGATGCGGCCTTGCGGGAAGTTGTAGGTTCGAATTCGTTCGGAGCGATCTCCCGAGCCGATCATGAGCTTTCGGGTCGAGGCCTCCTTGGCCTGTTGCTCGGCAAGCTGCTTGTCACGTACCCGAGCCGCCAAGACCTTCATGGCCCGCTCCTTGTTCTTGTGTTGACTGCGATCGTCTTGGCACTCGGCCACAATGCCCGTGGGCAGGTGGGTGACGCGAACCGCAGACTCGGTCTTGTTCACGTGCTGCCCACCGGCGCCCGAGGCGCGAAAGACATCAATGCGAAGTTCGTCGGGGCTGAAGACCAACTCGCCAATCTCATCGACCTCGGGCAAGACGGCCACGGTGCAGGCCGAGGTATGAATGCGCCCCTGGGCCTCCGTGGCTGGCACACGCTGCACGCGGTGGCCACCCGATTCGAACTTGAGCCGTGAATACACCCGCTGGCCCGCGAGCCGCACAATTACCTCGCGATAGCCGCCCAAGTCGGACTCATTGGCCGAGAGAATCTCTGACTGCCAACGGTTGCGCTCGGCATAGCGCATGTACATGCGCAGCAGATCGCCCGCAAACAAGGCCGACTCATCGCCGCCGGTGCCCGCACGAATCTCCAGAATGACATCGCGCTCATCGTTGGGGTCCTTGGGCAACAAGAGCCGCTGAAGGCTGGCCTCATCGGCCTCCATGGCGAGCTTGAGCCGCGCAATCTCATCGTTGGCGAACTCCTTCAACTCAGGGTCCGAGAGCCAGTCCTGCGCTGCATTCAAGTCATTCTCATGCGAGAGGTAGAGCTCATAGCCGGCCACCACATCGCTGAGGTCCGATCGCTCTTTGGTGAGTCGGCGGTAGTCATCCATCCGCGAGGCAATCTCCGGGTCCGAGAGCTCGGCCTCAATCGATGCAAAACGCTGCTGTATCTGCTGCAGCTTGGTCAGCAGGCTGGATTTCATGGGGCGATGGCCTAAAGAGAGTCGGAGATTTTAAAGAGCCGCCGAACCAATGTGGCGGCCTCTTCGCGTGCCTCAACGTCGGGGCTGGAGAGCCCGGCGTAGGCGCCGTGCAAAAGCTTCTGAGACAGCGCATGGGCCAGTCCCTGCAGCACGGCATCGGGGGAGTCGCCTCGGGCCAGACGGCGCTGCGCAGCCAACACCTCTTGTGCCTGTATCACCTCGAGCTCGCCCGAGAGGGCCTTAATGAGAGGGACCTGCTGGCGCGTCTCCTTCCACTGCATAAAGTGCTGCACGCCATTCTCAATAATGGCCTCGGCATGCACCACTGCACCCTGGCGGGCCTCCACACCCTCTTTGACTAGACCACCCAGGTCGTCCACGGTGTAGAGAAAGGCATTGTCGAGGCTGGCGACCTCGGCCTCGATATCGCGGGGCACGGCCAGATCGACCAGGAAGACGGGCCGGTGGCGCCGCTTCTTGAGCGCGCTCTCGATCATGCCCAGCCCAAGGATGGGAAGGCTGCTGGCGGTGCAACTCACCACAATGTCGAAGTGATGCAACTGGTCGGGCAGGCCAGACAGCGCCATGGCCTGGCCCCCGTAGCGATGGGCCAGAATCTCGCCGCGGGCCACCGTGCGATTGGCCACCATGAGCCGGGTGGGATGTTGCGCAGAGAAATGCGAGAGGCAGAGGTCGATCATCTCGCCTGCGCCAATAAACAGCATCGAGGTCTGCGAGAGGTCACCGAAGATTCGTTGGGCGAGCTTCACGCCCGCTGCGGCCATGGAGACCGAGTGGGCGCCGATCTCGGTGCTTGTGCGAACTTCTTTGGCCACCGAAAAGGCCCGCTGAAAGAGATGGTGGAGATGAACGCCTAGGTTGCCGGCTTCGTGGGCCTCGCGGGCAGCCTGCTTGAGCTGACCAAGAATCTGCGGCTCGCCCAAGACCATCGAGTCCAGGCCACTGGCCACACGAAAGACATGCCGAACCGCCTGGGGGTCTTGGTGCTCATAGAGGTGGTCGGAGAGGTCGCTGGTTCTGGACTGCGAGCGCTCGGCGAGCCAGTCGAGTGCCTGCTCCTTGGCGTGGTCGGGCGTCTCGGTGGCCAGGTAGAGCTCGGTGCGGTTGCAGGTCGAGACCAGGGCCTGCTCGGGCGCGGTCTCGGCCAGGCTGGTGCGCAGGTGGTGAAGGTTCTCGCGCAACTGATCCCCCGGGAATGCCAGCCGCTCGCGCACCGACAGGGGGGCGGAGTGGTGGTTGAGTCCGAAGGCCAAAAGCTGCATAAGTGCCCGATTCTACGAAAAAACCTCCATTCGGTAGCCCACACCGTAAACCGGTGCGAGTCGGATGCCAAGTCCGGGGCATGAGAGCAGCTTCTTGCGTATTCGGGAAACATGGGTGTCCACGGTTCGGGTCTCCACTTGGCTGTTGTAGCCCCAGACCTGTGAGCGGATCTCATCGCGACTGATCGTCTCGCCCATGCGCCCCGACAGGTAGGCCGCGCATTGGTACTCCTTCTCGGTCATCGATACCCATCGGCCCTTGAGCCAGGCGCCGGGCCCAAGGGGGTTGTCTGCTTCGAGCCGAAGGCCACTGATTGCGGCATGGGGCGTGGCCGAATGGGGATGGGTGGCATGAGGAGCGGCCGCAGGGAGCAATGTGGTCGGCAATGCAGTGGGCAACACGGCGGGCTGTCGACGCAGAATCGCCGAGAGCCGTGCGACCAACTCCCGGCCCCGATAGGGCTTGTGGACATAGTCGCGCACCCCCAGCGCAAAGGCCTCCTCGAGCATGGACTCATCGACTATGCCCGTGAGCATCACAATCTCGGGCAGCGACCCCCTCGATTGCTCAAAGCCAAGCGCCCCCATGGAGCGGATGAGCTGAAGCCCGGTCTGATCGGGCAGGCCCAGATCGAGCAAGACAAGGTCAAAGCGCTGCCGGGGCAGGCTCTCGAGAAGCCCGGCGGCCGAGTGAAAGACAAAGACCTGCCAGCCGCGCTCCCGCAGCAAATCATTGAGTTGCTGGGCGAGCCGGCGGTCGTCCTCGACAATGGCAATTCGATGCATCGCGAGAGCCTAGGGGCTCTGCCGGGCTCAGGCCAGTCTGCTTTCCTGACATCCCAGGAACAGGCGGTAGGCGGGGTGGTCGCTCTCGTTCCAGTACGGATAGCCCAGCTGCTCCAAGAACAACTGGAACTGCGACTCGTCACTTACGGGCACCTGCAGGCCAATCAGAATTCGGCCGTAGTCGGCGCCGTGGTTGCGGTAGTGAAAGAGCGAGATGTTCCAGCTGGGGTTCATTGCCGAGAGAAAGCGCATCAGGGCCCCCGGCCGCTCCGGGAACTCAAAGCGATAAAGCCGCTCGTTCTTGGCGAGCTCGGAGTGGCCACCGACCAGGTGTCGCAGGTGGGCCTTGGCAATCTCATCGTTCGAGAGATCGAGCGTGGCAAAGCCCGCCTCACGAAGCGATGCGGCAATGGCCTGGCCCTCCTCTGCACTGGCGATTTGCAGGCCCAGAAAAATATGGGCCTCGCTCGAATCCGCGATTCGGTAATTGAACTCGGTGACGTTGTGGTGGCCGAGCATGCCGCAGAAGCGCTTGAAGCTGCCGCGCTCCTCTGGAATGGTCACGGCAAAGATGGCCTCTCGGCCCTCGCCGATTTCACTTCGCTCGCTAATAAAACGTAGGCGATCGAAATTCATATTGGCACCGCAGGTAATGGCCACAAGCGTGAGTGGGCTGCCGTCGGGCCGCCTGGCGCTTTGTCCGCCCTGCCCACCCTGGGCGGCCACCCATGCCTTCATTCCTGCCACGGCCAAGGCCCCTGCAGGCTCCTGAATCGAGCGGGTCTCCTCGTAGACATCTTTAATGGCCGCACAGACAGCGTCGGTGTCGACTCGCACCATCTCATCGACCAACTTCTGCGCGAGCCGGAAGGTCTCCTCGCCCACCTGCTTGACGGCCGTGCCGTCCGAGAAGAGCCCCACTTCTTTGAGAATCACCCGCTCGCCCTTTTCGAGGGATTGGGCCATGGCATCGGAGTCGTGGGTCTGCACGCCAATGATTCGCGTCTCGGGTCGCAGCTGTTTGAAGAAGGCGGCCACGCCCGCAATCAGACCACCGCCGCCTACGGCAACGAACACGGCATCAATGGGCTCGGGGTGTTGGCGAAGAATCTCCATGGCCACGGTCCCCTGGCCAGCAATCACATCGGGGTCGTCGAAGGGATGAACAAAGGTGAAGCCCTCCTTCTTCTGAAGCTCGAGCGCATGGGCGTAGGCATCGGAGTAGGAGTCACCGTGGAGCACCACCCGGGCCCCGCGGTTGCGCACCGCCTGAATCTTCACCTCTGGGGTGGTCAACGGCATGACAATTACCGCCTGACAGCCCAACTGCTTGGCCGCCAAGGCCACCCCCTGGGCATGGTTGCCCGCCGAGGCCGCGATGACACCGCGCTGGAGCTGATCGGGCCCGAGTTGGGCCATCTTGTTGTATGCCCCTCTGAGCTTGAAGGAGAAGACTGGCTGGGTGTCCTCGCGCTTGAGCAATACCCTTGCGCCAAGCCTGCGGCTCAGGGCGGGGGCCTCCTCCAGAGGCGACTCCTGGGCCACGTCGTAGACCCTCGCGGTCAGAATCTTTCTCAGGTAATCCGTCGGCATTTGCGCAGTGTAAAGGGTCGTAGAATCAGGCGTTCATGAATGCACCGCTTCCCCCCTCGGTTCTGGCCCAGACCGAAGCCTCTGCCCAGCCTGCGCCAGCGCGGCTCCGAGAGATTCCATACAACTACACCTCCTTCTCGGATCGCGAGATTGTCATTCGGGTGTTGGGAGCACGCGGCTGGGATCTCATCGATGAACTCCGTCAGGAGCGTCGAACAGGCCGCTCGGCCCGCATGCTCTACGAGGTGCTCGGCGACATATGGGTGGTCGATCGCAACCCCTATCTTCAAGACGACCTCTTAAAGAACCCGCGGCGCCGGGCCATGCTCATTGAGGCCCTGCAGCATCGCCTGCGAGAGATTGACACGCGCCGTGCAGGCTCGGTCGGCTCAATTGGTGACGCCAGCGCAGGTGGTGGTGCCGCCGATATTGGCACCGCCGCCGCTTCATTGGCCGCGAATGATCAAGAAGAAGCCACCACTCGCGACCGCCGAGTGGCCGAATTGCTTGAACTCGCCCGTGCCGCAGTCGGCCGCTTCAATGCCCAGTTCGATGAGACCGAGGCCCTTCGCAAACGGGTCTTGCGCAAGCTCAGCAAGCTCACCCATTCCGACAACATTCGTTTCGATGGCCTCTCGCGGGTCTCGCATGTCACCGATGCGACCGACTGGCGAGTGGAGTATCCCTTTGTGGTCCTCATGCCAGACGACGAGGCCGAGATGGCGCCATTGGTGAAGGCCTGTATCGAGCTCGGACTCACCATCATTCCGAGAGGCGGCGGCACTGGCTACACAGGTGGCGCCATTCCGCTGACCCCAAGGTCGGTGGTCATCAACACCGAGAAGCTCGAGGCATTGGGTGCGGTCGAGAAATTGGTCTTGCCCGGCTGCAGCGATGCCGTGGGCACTATCTATGCCGGTGCAGGCGTGGTGACTCGGCGCGTGGCCGATGCCGCTGATGCAGCAGGGCTGGTCTTTGCGGTGGATCCCACCTCGGCCGATGCCTCTTGTGTGGGTGGCAACATCGCCATGAATGCCGGCGGCAAGAAGGCCGTGCTCTGGGGCACGGCCATCGACAACCTTGCGTCTTGGCGCATGGTCGACCCCAACGGCGACTGGCTCGAAGTCACCCGCATTGGCCACAGCATGGGCAAGATCCACGACGAGGCCTGGGCCACATTTCGCATCTGCCGCTATCGCGCCGACCAATACACCCGTGCGCTGGGCGACTGGGCTGGCAAGGGTGATGGCGGCCGCTTTATTGGCAAGCCGCTCTCCGAGGAAGAACTCAAGATTGAAGGGCGCTGCTTTCGTCGACTGGGCCTGGGCAAAGACGTCACCGACAAGGTCCTCGGTGGACTCCCGGGCATTCAGAAGGAAGGCTGCGATGGCCTGATCACCAGCTGCCGTTGGGTCTTGCATCGCATGCCAAGCCACACCCGCACCGTCTGCCTGGAGTTTTTTGGCAATGCCCAGCAGGCCGTGCCCTCGATTGTGGAGATCAAAGATTTCTTGGATGCCGAGCCCGGTGGTGCAAGGCTTGCGGGTCTTGAGCACCTCGATGAGCGATACCTTCGCGCCGTGGGCTACACGACCAAGAGCAAGCGCGGTGGCCTGCCCAAGATGGTTCTGATTGGTGACATTGTGGGTGACGATGACCAGGCGGTGGCCCGTGCGGCCTCCGAGGTCATTCGCCTTGCCAATGGGCGGGCAGGCGAGGGCTTTGTGGCCGTCTCGCCCGAGTCGCGCAAGGCCTTCTGGGCCGACCGCTCGCGCACGGCGGCCATTGCTCGCCACACCAATGCCTTCAAGATCAACGAGGATGTGGTCATTCCGCTCGATCGCATGGGCGACTACACCAATGTCATTGAGCGCATCAATATCGAGTTGTCGATCTCAAACAAACTCAAGCTCACTCGCGCGTTGCGCCAGGCCCTCAACGATGTTCAGGCCAAGGGCGTGCTCGCCTTGAACCGAACCGACGACAACGACACCCAAGAGAATCTGGCGGCCGAACTCGAGCGCCGCCTCGCCGAGGCCTTCGAGACACTGGCCGAAGTGGAGTCTCGGTGGGCCCACCTGCTCGCGAACCTGGATGCAGAGACGAACCCCACCCTCGCTGAACTCCAAGACCGTCGTATTCGCGTCTCTTGGAAGCGCGAGTTGAGAGACCCTTTTCGCGCGCTATTCTCGGGGCTGCGTTACGCGCCCATCATGGAGTTGCTCGAGGCCACCCACAAGAAGGTGCTGCGCTCGCGGGTCTTTGTGGCCCTGCACATGCATGCGGGCGATGGCAATGTCCACACCAACATTCCCGTGAACTCCGATGATTACGAGATGCTTCAGCAGGCCCATGCGGCGGTGGCAAGAATCATGGACGTGGCCAAGTCACTCGATGGTGTGATCTCTGGGGAGCATGGCATTGGAATTACCAAGCTTGAGTTCCTCTCCCAGGAAGAGATGAGTGCCTTTGCCGACTACAAGAAGAAGGTCGACCCCAATCAGCACTTCAATGCCGGCAAGCTACTAAAAGGCGCAGATCTTCGCGGGGCCTACACCCCCTCGTTTGGACTCATGGGGGCCGAGAGCCTGATCATGCAGCAGAGCGACATTGGTGCCATTGCCGATTCCTTCGCCAACTGCCTGCGCTGCGGCAAGTGCAAACCAGTCTGTGCCACCCACTCGCCACGGGCCAATCTGCTTTATTCGCCGCGCAACAAAATTCTGGCCACATCGCTTCTGATCGAGGCCTTCCTCTACGAGGAGCAGACCCGCAGGGGTGTCTCCATCGAGCATTGGGAAGAGTTCGCCGATGTCGCCGATCACTGCACCGTCTGCCACAAGTGCCTGACACCTTGTCCGGTGAACATCGACTTTGGTGAGGTCTCCATGAATATGCGAGACCTCCTTCGCCGCATGGGCAAGAAGCGCTTCAACCCGGGCACCGCGGCATCGATGTTTTTCTTGAACGCCACCAATCCCCAGACCATTGCCCTGACTCGCAAGGTCATGATTGACTGGGGCTACAAGGCCCAGCGAATGGCTCATGAACTATTCAAGAAGCTTGCCAAGGCCCAGACCACCAAGCCCCCTGCAACCAAGGGCCTGCCGCCGCTGCGTGAGCAGGTGATTCATTTTGTGAACAAGAAAATGCCGGGCCAGTTGCCAAAGAAGACGGCCCGGGCCCTGCTCGATATTGAAGATGCCCAATACGTGCCGATCATTCGAGACCCGCAGCGGACATCGAGCGAGACCGAGGCGGTCTTCTACTTCCCAGGCTGCGGCTCGGAGCGGCTCTTCTCGCAGGTGGGGCTCGCCACCCAGGCCATGCTCTGGCGGCTTGGTGTGCAGACCGTATTGCCACCTGGCTATCTGTGCTGCGGCTATCCGCAGCGGGGCTCTGGTCAGTTCGACAAGGCCGAGAAGATCATCACCGATAACCGTGTTCTCTTCCACCGAGTGGCCAATACGCTCAACTACCTCGACATCAAAACCGTGGTGGTCTCTTGTGGCACCTGCTACGACCAGCTCGCTGGCTATGAATTCGACAAGATCTTCCCGGGCTGTCGAATCATGGATATTCATGAGTACCTGCTCGAGAAGGGCATGCAGCTCGAGGGCGTCACGGGGGTTCGTTACATGTACCACGACCCCTGTCATTCGCCCATGAAGCAGCACAACCCCATTAAGGTGGTCAATCAACTCATGAATGCATCGGTCAACGGCAGCATCGAGAAGAACGACCGCTGCTGCGGGGAGTCGGGCACGCTGGCCATCGCCCGGCCAGACATTTCCACTCAGGTTCGTTTTCGCAAGCAAGAAGAAATGCAGAAGGCGGCCCTGGCCCTGGGTGCCGATACAACGCCCACCAAGATTCTGACTGCCTGCCCGTCTTGCTTACAGGGGCTCTCGCGCTACACGCCCGACACCGGTGTGGAGGCCGACTACATCGTGGTCGAAATGGCCCGCCACCTTATGGGCGAGGGCTGGATGCAAGACTATGTGAAGAATGCCAACGCGGGCGGCATCGAGCGGGTGCTCGTCTAGGTTTGCTCGCTTACGACTGCGCCCTCAAGCATCGGTTGGCCTCAAAGACAATCGAGAAGCGGCTTCCCTGGCCCAACTGACTCTCAATCTTTAGCTCCGCCTCGTGTCGAGAGGCAATGTGTTTCACAATCGCCAACCCCAATCCCGTGCCGCCGGTCTCGCGCGAGCGGCCCTTGTCGACTCGATAGAAGCGCTCGGTGAGTCGACTCAAATGCTGCGGCTCAATGCCCGGCCCATTGTCTTCCACCATAAAGATTCCGGCGCCCTGCGCACTCTGCCGCCAACTCAAGCGAATCTCGCCCCCGGCCGGTGTGTAGCGAATGGCATTGCTCACCAAGTTGCCAAAGGCACTGGCGAGCTCGTGCTCATCGCCCAGAAGTAAATTGGTCTGCCCCTCGGGCAGTGGCATGACAAGAATCTGGTGGCTCTCGCGACTGAGCATCTTGGCCTCGTGGGCCAGCCGGTTGAGCATTGCAGACATGTCAATGCGCTGCTCTTGAAGGGCCTTCTGCGAAGACTCAAGCCGCGAGAGCAGGAGCAGGTCATCGATGAGGCGTTGCATGCGCTGGGTCTGTGAACCCATCGTCTCAAGGACCTCCGAGCGCTTCTTCGCATCCAGGGGCAATTCCTGCATGGTCTCAATAAAGCCGGCAATTACTGTCAGTGGCGTGCGCAGCTCATGCGAGACATTGGCCACGAAGTCCTTTCGGGTGGTTTCAAGTCGCTCGAGTTGCGTGATGTCGCGCGACATCAGCAGGCGCTCCTCGTCGCCATAGGGAATCAGTTGCAGCTGAAGGCTTCGATCGGCCGTGGGCAGGCCATGGAGCACCACGGGCTCGGACCACTCCTCCCCTTCAATGTAGTCGGCAAATCGGGGGTGGCGCACCAGGTTGAGGATGTTTCGCCCCTGGTCGGTGGGCAGCTGCAGCCCCAGATGCTGCTCGGCCCGATGGCTCGCGAAGATGATCTGGTTGTGGTGGTCCAGCGCCACCACCCCATCGGGCATGGCCTCGGTCACACTGCGAAAGCTCGCCAGCAGTTGGTTGGTCTGTGCCTGCTGCCGCTCATAGGAGCGGGCCAGGCGGTAGATGGAGGAATAGAGCCGATCCCAAGTCCCCAGGCCGGTGGGGGTCTGGCTGATGCGAAAGTCCGAGAGCCAGCGGTTCATCTTCTGCAGGTGATATAGCTGAAAGCAGACCCAGATCACCAGGCAGGTAATGGCCGTGTTGCGTCCTGCACCAGGACCACCGACCAGTTCGGAGGCCAGGCTCAAGAGAATGATCAGCCCGCTGGTGAGGGCGACCTTGATCCAGAGGCTCAGCATAGACCCCGATTATGGGGTGCCGTGCCTCAGGGGCGCCTACTGAGTAAGGGGCTGGGCGGTAAAGCGGTAGCCACTGCCCCGAACCGTCTCAACGTGCCGGTCGTGGGCCGAAGGGGCGAGCGACTGGCGCAGCCTGCGGATATGGACATCCACAGTGCGCTCTTCCACATAGACATGGTCGCCCCAGACCTGGTCGAGCAGTTGGCTGCGGCTGTGGACCCGCTCGGGGTGGGTCATGAAGAAGTGCAAGAGCCGGAACTCAGTGGGCCCGAGTTCGAGCGCCTTGCCATTGCCCAACACCCGATGGGTCTGGGGATCGAGCTTGAGACCACAGATATCCACTGCATGGTCGGCCAGGGCGGGAATGCGCCGGCGAAGCACGGCCTTGATACGGGCCTGCAACTCCTTGGGTGAGAAGGGCTTGGTCACGTAATCATCGGCCCCGCTCTCAAGCCCCTCGATCTTGTCGGACTCCTCCGAGCGCGCAGTGAGCATGATGATGGGCACGTCCTTGGTCTTCTCATCCGAGCGCAGCCGTTTGGCAAACTGCACCCCGCTTAATCCAGGCAGCATCCAATCCAACACAATGAGGTCGGGTTTTTCTGCCCGCAAAAGGGTATCTGCCGAGATACTGTCGGCTGCACGAAGAACCTTGTGGCCTGCAAAACTCAAATTCACCGCTATGAGCTCTGCAATCGCGGGTTCATCCTCAACAACTAAAATAGTGGACGCCATTACCATGGCACTCTATTCCCAAAAGATGACAAGTCAATGACAGTTGCCTCGACCGCCAACATCCCGCCCTTCGATAGTCGCGTGAGCACTCCGCCACCCGAGTCCATCGTGGTTCATGCGCAGACCAAGGCCCTCGAGGTGGTTTTCTCGGGCCACTCCACCCGGCTGCCATTTGAGTTTCTTCGTGTCTATAGCCCCTCGGCCGAAGTCCAGGGCCATGGGCCCGGCCAAGAAGTGCTCCAGGTGGGCAAGCGCAATGTCGGCATCAATGCCGTCGAGCCGGTGGGCCTCTATGCCATCAAACCCTTCTTTAGCGATGGCCACGAGTCGGGCATCTTTTCTTGGACGTATTTGAAGTGGCTGGCCGATCACCATGAAGGCCTCTGGCAGGACTACCTCGCCAGGCTCGAGCATGCCGGTGCATCCAGAGACCCCGTGCCCGGGGCTGCGCCGCAGCCGCCCGCGGCCAGTTGCGCCTCGCATGGCAAGTCCGCCGCCCCGAGTGCGGCGGGCGGGGCGGGTGGAGGCTCAGGGGGCGGCATGCCCAGCGTGAAGATCGAAAAGCTTTGAGCAACTCCCAGACCCATTTCGGCTTTCGTCAGGTCCCGGAGTCCGAGAAGGCGGGCCATGTTCGGCAGGTTTTTGACTCGGTGGCTGAGCGCTACGACCTCATGAACGATGTCATGTCCATGGGCCTTCATCGGGTATGGAAGGCCTGGACGGTGGCGCAGGCCCATCTGCGCGAGGGCCATCAGGTGCTCGATGTCGCCAGCGGCACAGGCGATCTGGCCATGGCCATGGCCCCGAGGGTGGGGCGCACCGGCCGGGTGGTCATGACCGATATCAATGCCCAGATGCTTGGCCGTGGCCGCGATCGCCTGCTCGATTCCGGTCATCGACTCCCCGCCATGGTCTGCGATGCCGAGGCCCTGCCCTTTGGCGAGAATTCTTTTGATCGGGTCACGCTCGCCTTTGGCCTTCGCAATATGACCCACAAAGACCGCGCCCTCAAAGAGATTCTGCGGGTGCTCAAGCCCACTGGGAAGCTGCTGGTTCTGGAGTTCTCCCATGTGGCCAAGCCCCTGGAGAAGCTCTACGACTTCTACTCCTTCAAGCTCCTGCCCTGGTTCGGCGAGCGCCTGGCCAACGATCGGCAGAGTTATCAATACCTTGCAGAATCCATTCGCATGCACCCCACGGCCGGGGAACTTGCGCAGCAAATCAGAGACTCAGGATTTGGGGTGGTGCGTTATTCCCTACACACCACCGGGGTGGTGGCCCTTCACCAGGCCGTTAAGGTCTAATAGGGGCATGAAGAGCAAGTCCCAATTTTCAGGAGAATTCCATGTTTAAAGTGCTTTCAGTTGCCTTTTCAGCCGTTCTGGCTGTCTCCCTTCTCGGTGTGGCTCCCTCGGCCGATGCCAAGCGCATGGGGGGCGGTTCCTCCATGGGCCGCCAAGCTGCGCCACCTTCGAAGCCCGCACCGGCCCAGGCCACCCCCGCACCGGCCACCCCCGCAGGCCAGCCCGCTGGCGCGGCGGCCGCTCCGGCAAAGGCTGCTGCACCTGCCGCCGCAGCCGCCTCACCTGCCCGCAGCTGGATGGGCCCTGTCGCAGGCTTGGCCGCCGGTCTTGGCCTGGCCGCATTGGCCTCCTACATGGGCTTTGGTGAAGAGCTCGCCAACATGATGCTCATCCTGCTTATGGTGATCGTGGGCTTTATCGTGGTTCGCCTCATCCTCTCTCGCATGCGCGGCCCCCAGCCTGCTGCGGCCGGAGCGGGTGCTGGTGGTTCGCCAGCGGGCAATTTCCGCATGGGTGCGAATGACGATGCCTCTCAGTACAACCGCGCGCCCTATGGTCAGTCTGGCCAGACCGGCCAGGCCGACGACCAGGGTTTTGGTGCCTCTGCCAACCACTGGGGCCAGCCCATGCCCAACATGGCCTCCTCGGTTCCCCAGCCCTCACAGGCCGAGATCGACCAGTTCCTTAACGTCTCCAAGGGCCAGTTCACCAGCCTGCAAAAGCTCTGGGATTCGGGCGACCTCAATCAGATCAAAGGCTTCTGCACCGAGGCCATGGCCGCCGAGTTGGCCGCACAACTCTCTGAGCGCCAGGGCGGCAACCACACCAGTGTGGTGAGCCTGCAGGCCGACTGGCTTGGCCTCGATCACACCCAGGACGACGATGGGCATGCAGTTGAAGAGGTTCAGATCCTCTTCCACGGCCTTATTCGTGAGTCGGCCGAGGCCGCAGCCGATCCCTTCAACGAAATCTGGACACTGCACAAGCGCCGCGACGGCTCCAGCGGCTGGCTGCTGGCGGGTATCACCCAGCAGTAATGTTTTCAGGCGCCCTGCTCTCTGGGGTCAACTTTGCAATCGAGCGAGACGAGGAGTTGCACGAGCAGCTCCGCAGTCTTGCCGGAAAGCGAGTGGCCCTGGAGTGGTCGGGCAGTGGCCCCATGCAGGGCCAATCATTCGAGTGGGTCTTTGCCAAAGATGGCCTGCTCGAAGGCGCAGGGCTGGTGCGAGACACCCCCCGCGAAAGGCTCGATGTCATTCTGGGCCTCACCCCAGAGTTTTTCTCATCGGCCGTAGACGACATCATCCGCAAAGGGCCGCAAGGCGCAGGCCAGGGTGCAAGCAGCATGCGCGGTATTCGAATCGAGGGCGATATTGCGGTGGCCGAGCAGCTCGCCCCTCTCATGGCGCTTTTCCGTGAGCGCCTCCACCCCGTGAATCTCTGGCTGCAGGCCCACCCCTTGGCGGCCCTCGCCAAGAAGGGGGTGGACTACCTCATCAACGATGCCGATCTATTGGTCAAGCGCGAAACCTTCAATGCGCACAAGAGCGAGCTTCGCGCACTTCGCGATGCGATCGATCGCTTAGAGAAGAATATCTCGGCCTACGTGCCCACCAGTTCCCGGTAGGCATGCCAGGTGGCATGGCCCACAAGTGGGGCCGTGATCACCATCAGCGGCATAAATAGCACCAGGCTCGCGAAGACAAAGCCCACGCCCATCCAGACCAGAATGAATTCAATGTTCTGAAAGCTGATGATTTGATCGAGCATGCTCTGCACCGTGGGGTAGTCATGAGAGGCAAAGAGCGCAAATAGCACCACCGAGACCCGCGCCCAGACAATCCCGCAAAGCAGACACCGTAGTAGGTGCCGCGCATACCTGTGTGGGTGAAGTCTCGCCAGCCAGCGCCCAGCCATTTGAAGACCGCTGAGATGGGTACGCCCTGCCGTATTGGTGTCATGTTGTTTCTCCCTGCATCTTGTTTTATTTTTTCAACGCTTCTTGCTCAGCATGCAGATACGCGCCGTAGGCATTGAGCCGATTGGCCGCAGCAAAGGCGGGCAGGTTCTTAAACCCAGACCAATCAATGCTTGCATAGGCCTCATCAAAGCTCTGAAGATTGGCCACGGCCTTGGCCATTTCTTTGGAGAGAAAGTCAAGGTAGCGGCGTGTGAGGTCGAGGTCTTTCTGGGGGTCGTGTGAGACCGCACCGTGCCCGGGAATGGCAATCTTGGGTGGCTTCTCTGCCATTCGATTGAGCGCGGCCAGCCAGATGCGCGGATTGGCATTGCCAACAAAGGGCACCCGGCCAGTGAAGAAGAGGTCACCGGCAAAAACCACGCCCAACTCATCGACTCGCATCATGAGGTCATCGGGTGCATGGGCACCCAAGCCATCAATGAGCGTGAAGCTGTAGCGCCCAAGCTTAAAGGTCTCGTTCTTGCCGGGGGCCACCTTGGCCTTGCGGGCGGCAAGCACTAGCTTGGTGTCTTCGTTCACCCAAGGAAAGAGGTCTTGCTTGCGCTGGGCCAGGCGGTTCTTGGTGTTGGCCTCATTGAAGACTTCATCGGCCTTGGGGTGGGCAATGATCTCGATGTCTTTGCCTTCGAAGGCCTGGATGCCGTAGAAGTGGTCGGCATGGTAGTGCGAGACCACAACCACCTTCACCTTCTCGCCACTGGCCTCCTCCAGGAGCTTGCGCATCTTGGCGCCGAGTGCGGGCGTGCCCAGGGTATCGAAGACCACCAGCCCCTGGCCAGTGGCCACTGCACCCGCATTCGATATGAAGCCCGCATTGGCCGAGCTTGCCTGGCCGGCTTGGCCCTGAATCACATAGACATCTTTGCCGACCCGTTCGAGTTTCATGGGGGGGAGGTCGTCTGCGGCCTGTGCGGAGCCCAGCGGGTCCATGGCGGCGAGCATGGCGATGGAGGAGAGGGTGGCTAGAAATGCTGGAAGTGAGCGAAACATGTCGAAATAGGGCATTGCTGAGTGTGGATTTATGGTCCAGACATTCTGTGCTTATATCTGGATTGATGCATGTTGCGGTGCAAACAGGCGGGGTGATGTTCGCGACTCGGCATGGTCGCTCTGCTCCAACACGCCTCGTCCGCGAACATCACCCCCATCCCCGGTCCCAAGAAGATCGATCGAAGCGGGCAGTCCGGTCATGTCCGGGCCTAAGCGACGTTAGGAAGTGGAGCTCGTGCGCTCGATGGCGACGCATGTTGGAGCGCAGCGACCATGCGGAGACGCGGGCGCAGAGCTCCTATAAAGCGACGTTTTATGCCCTGTGATACGGATGCCCGCTCCCGATCGACCATGCCCGATACAACTGCTCCGCCAACAGCACCCTTGCCATGCCATGCGGCAACGTGAAGTCCGAGAGGCGCAGCAACAACCCAGCCTCCTTCTTCAGC
>VGHN01000005.1 GCA_016868255.1 Betaproteobacteria bacterium | reverse complement strand
GCACTTTTCTCCGCGGCTAGGTAACTATTTGCTTTGCCGGTGGGCAGGCTGCGGAGGTAGTCACGGTAGGCCCAGGCATGGCCGGATTCAATCTGCGCGAGGTCGACGTCGATCAGGATTTCCCCATTGGGCATGGTCTGCGGGAGGTAGACCACTCCAACGATCCTTCCATAGCGATCTTTGTTGACCACCTGAATGCGCACTTCTTTGCCGAACACCAAATCCGCGAGGTGCTGGCGACTCTTCTGACCAAATGGCTGCTTGCTCTCTGGAGCATCAATGCCGGCCAGTCTGATTTTCGTTGGCTTGTTGCCTGGCGCGAGCACCGTAATGGTGT
This sequence comes from Betaproteobacteria bacterium, assembly GCA_016868255.1. Classification (GTDB taxonomy): domain Bacteria; phylum Pseudomonadota; class Gammaproteobacteria; order Burkholderiales; family Burkholderiaceae_A; genus Hahnella. The sequence goes on along the minus strand of VGHN01000005.1, from coordinate 101,092 downwards.
CGCCGTCGGAGACGGCAATGACCTTGCCGACAATTTCGCTGGCCCAGAGTCCGGCAGATAACAAAAAGCCAGCGAGGGCCAGTAGCCATTTGGTGGATGCGCGTGACATCCATGAAGTTTAGCCAGTCTTCGTTGACGGAGGCCCCCAGAGGCCTAGAAGCCCATTAGCTTGGCCTTCTCCAGGATTTTGAGCTTGTCGTCTGTTCCCGACCCCGGCGCGATCACTGACCATTCACTGTCTCGCTCATCGAAGGCCACAACCTCTCCGCCGCCCATGGGCTCGGAGCAGGCAATCTTCTGAATGGTTCTGCGAAGGTTCTCCTCGACGTTGTACTCGGCAATGATGCGCATCGATCGATAGGCCTTGCCCGAAGGGGTCTTCTGATTGGCGAGGAAGTCTTGAATCTCCTCCACCTTCACGATGGCCCCGTTTCGACGAATCTCGGCGAAGTCCATGTACTCGTTGTACTTGGGGTTGGTTGAACACTCGTAAATCATTGGCTTGGACTCCCGTTTTTGTGGTGGCCGGCCTCGCCTTGGTGCCAAGGCATCGGCGCAGGCGGCTATCATCCGGTTAATTCACGCATTTATATACGGAATCAAAGATGCCGGCACGCCAAGTCATATCCACCCCCGATGCCCCCGCAGCCATTGGCACCTATTCGCAGGCGATTCGGGTAGGCGACACCGTCTGGCTCTCGGGCCAGATTCCCTTAGACCCCAAGACCATGGCCCTGGTCGGCGATGCCTCGCCCGAGGGGGTCGAGCAGCAGATCCACCAGGTCTTTCGCAATCTGGCCGCCGTGGCCAAGGCCAGCGGCGGTTCTCTGGCCGACGTGGTCAAACTCAATCTCTACCTCACCGATCTCTCGCATTTCGCGAAGGTGAATGAAGTAATGGCCCAGTATTTCTCAGAGCCGTATCCCGCCCGGGCCGCGGTGGGTGTGGCGAGCCTGCCGCGCGCGGCAGCCGTTGAGGCAGAGGCCACCATGGTGGTCGGCACGACCTAGGTTCGATCGAGGTGCCGGCTTCTGGCTGGCCTGAGGGCCTTCGAAAACTTGGCCTCGAGCGGCCGATTGATCTGCTGCTGCATTTTCCACTGCGCTACGAGGATGAGTCTGCGGTCTGGCCCATTGCCAGGGTAGCGTCGGGCCAGTCTGTTCAACTCCAGGTGAGGGTGCGATCGGCCAAGGTGGTCTTTCGGCCCCGGCGGACCCTGCTCGTTGAGGTGGAAGACGAGACAGGTCGGGCCAGCCTGCGCTACTTCTACTTTAAGCAATCGATGGCCGACGACTTCACCGAGGGCCGGGAGATTCGAGTGATTGGAGAGGCTCGCCTGAGCCTGGCGGGTCCGGAGTTTGTGCATCCAAGGGTGCGGTCGGGGTGGCTCAGCCCCGAGGCACTGGCCACTCAGCCTATGCTCCCGGTCTATCCCACCACCCAAGGGCTGGCGCAGGCCACGATTCGTCGGCAGGTGGGTCTGGCCCTCGAGAAACATCTTCCAGAGGAATGGCTGCCTGAATTGTCTCTTGCGGCCTTGGGTTTGAAGCGACTGCCCGAAGCAATTGAGTACCTGCATCGGGCGCCGGCCTTGGTCGGTGGCGTTCGGCAGTCGATTGATGCGCAGGGCCCGGAGTGGAATCGGATTCGAGTCGATGAGTTGCTCGCCCAGCAGATTGCATTGCGTCGGGCAAGAAGAAGCCGTGCCAAAGACCGTGCCCCCGCACTTAATGATGCAGAGGGACTCGCAGACCAACTAATCAAATTGCTTCCCTTTGCACTCACTGCAGCCCAGAAAAGATCTTGGCAGGAGTTGCGCACTGATCTCACCCAGGAGCGGCCTGCGCATCGACTGATTCAGGGCGATGTGGGGAGTGGCAAGACCGTGATTGCTGCGCTGGCTGCGGCCCATGCCCTGGGCTCGGGCTGTCAGGTGGCGGTGATGGCCCCCACTGAAATTCTTGCCGCGCAACTCCACAGCAAGTTCAGCGACTGGATGTCTTCACTGGGTGTGGAGGTGGTGTTTCTCAAGGGGGGGCTTGGCGTGGCCGAGCGCCGTCGTCGACACGAGTCGGTGGCCTCGGGCGCCTGCCGCCTGGTGGTGGGAACCCACGCACTCATTCAGAAAGACGTGGTCTTCAAGAATCTTGGCCTGGCAATTGTTGATGAACAGCACCGCTTTGGGGTGGCCCAACGCATTGCGCTTCGAGAGCAGCAGTCGGCGGGCCATGTGGCGCATATCGTTGGCATGTCAGCCACACCCATTCCAAGAAGTCTCGCCATGACGTATCTGGCTGACTTGGATGTCTCTGTCATTGATGAGCGACCCCCAGGACGCAAGCCGATTCAGACGCGGCTTGTCTCTCGCACTCGCAGAGACGAAGTCTTGGAGCGGCTGGTGCATTTTCTTGAGAGTGAAGGGCAGGCCTATTGGGTCTGCCCCATCATCGACGAGAAGGAGGATGCGGAGCGAGCCTACGCCGCATTGAGTGAGACCGAGGCATGGCTGCGGCCGACCCTGGGTGAGAAGCTCCAGGTCTTGCATGGACGAATGCCAGCGGCCGAGAAGGCGCAGGCGATGGCACGTTTTGTCGCAGGTGAGGCGCGATTGCTTCTGGCGACAACGGTTATCGAGGTGGGTGTGGATGTGCCTGCTGCCAGACTCATGGTGATTGAGCAGGCCGAGCGTTTCGGTCTGGCCCAGTTGCATCAGTTGCGCGGCCGGGTGGGCCGTGGCCAGGGCCAGAGCAGTTGCATTCTGATGTTCGAGGAGCCCCTCTCGGAGACCGCTCGCGAGCGCCTTCGGGCACTCTATGAGACCGACGATGGCTTTGAGTTGGCGCGACGCGATTTGGCCATGCGTGGGCCCGGGGAGCTATTGGGCGTGCGACAATCCGGCGAGCCGAGCCTTCGATTCAGCGACCTCTCGCGGGATCAACGGCTCATTGAATATGCAGTGGACTGGGCCGAGCGCCACCTGAATGCCTCGGGTGATTTGCGCTCTGGGGCCAATGTCAGTCCCGAGCAGGTTGAGGCCCTGCTCAATCGTTGGGCCTACGGCCGAGACCGTTTTCTTGCGAGTGTGTAGATTCTTCTGATCCGACCATGACACTGACCGAATTGCGATACATCGTTGCTGTGGCCCGTGAGCGGCATTTCGGGCGTGCGGCCGAGGCCTGCTTTGTGAGCCAGCCCACCTTGTCGGTGAGCATCAAGAAACTCGAGTCTGAACTCGAGGCCCAGATTTTTGAGCGCGGCGGTGCCGAGGTGAGCCTCACCCCAATTGGCGAGCAACTGGTGGCGCAGGCACAAAGGGTTCTCGATGAGGTGAGTCGATTGAGTCAACTCGCCGCGCAGGGCCGAGACCCATTGCTTGGACCACTCCGGCTTGGTGTGATTTACACCATTAGCCCCTATCTCTTGCCGCGGGTAATGAAGACACTGATCCGTCGGCATCCACAGATGCCATTGATCCTCTCGGAAAACTTCACCCAGAAACTCCTCGAGCAGCTTCGCAATGGTGAGATTGATGTGGTGATTCTTGCGGAGCCATTCGACGGCTCGGGCATGGAAGTCATGCCACTCTACGACGAAGACTTTATGGTGGCCGTTCCCAAGGGGCATCCCTTGGAAGGCCAGGGTGCGGTGCCGTCGGCCGATCTCAAACAGGAGACCATGCTCTTGCTCGGCTCAGGCCACTGCTTTCGAGACCATGTCTTGGAGGTCTGCCCCGAGTCGGCTCGGTTTGCACAGAATGCAGCCGGCATCCAGCGCACCTTCGAGGGCAGCTCGCTCGAGACCATACGGCACATGGTGGCCTCTGGATTGGGCATCACGGTGTTGCCCAAAATGGCGGTGATGTCAGCCACACCGGACCCGCTGCTGGCCATGATTCCCTTCGACGACCCAGTGCCCAATCGGCGCGTGAGCCTGGTCTGGAGAAAGAGTTTTTCTCGTCGTGCAGCGGTTGACTGCTTGGTTGATGTGGTGCATTCGGTGGAGTTGCCCGGCTGCAGAAAGATTGAGCCTGCTCGCAGGCCGATTTCCGCGGTTGCCTAATTGATGCGGGAAGCAATCAGATGAAAAAAGAATACGGTGCAATGGAATCGGTGATTGGGCAGACGCCCCTGGTTGCGCTCGACCGGGTCTTGGGTTTGGCTGGACTCAAACGCGGCAACCGCCTGCTGGGAAAACTCGAGGGCGACAACCCCGCCGGCTCGGTGAAAGATCGGCCAGCGATCTCGATGATCTCGCGCGCCGAGGCGCGTGGTGAGATCAAGCCCGGCGACACTCTGATTGAGGCCACCAGTGGCAATACAGGAATTGCATTGGCCATGGCCGCTGCCATTCGTGGCTACCGAATGGTGCTGATCATGCCCGACAACCTATCGATTGAACGCCGTCAGGCAATGAAGGCCTATGGGGCCGAACTTATTCTTGTAACGCAGCAAGAGGGCATGGAGGGCGCGCGTGATCTGGCCGATGCCATGCAATCGCGGGGCGAGGGCCGGGTGCTCAATCAATTCTCCAATGACGACAACTGGATTGCCCACTACGAGACCACCGGCCCGGAGATCTGGCGAGACACCGCTGGTGGGGTGACGCATTTTGTCTCCGCCATGGGAACCACCGGGACCATCACCGGTGTCTCTCGTTATCTCAAGGAGAGAAACCCATCGATACGAATCATCGGGGCACAACCGGCCGATGGCTCATGGATTGCAGGCATTCGAAAGTGGTCTCCTGCTTATGTGCCACCGATTCGTCAGAAGGCATACATTGATCAAATCGAAGAGGTCACCCAGGCCGATGCCGAAGAGATGACCCGCCGCCTTGCGTTGGAGGAGGGGCTCTTTTGCGGCCCCTCGGCCGCAGGCGCCTGTTTGATCGCCATGCGAATTGCGGCCGGGCTTGAGAATGCCACCGTGGTGTTCATCGTCTGCGATCGTGGCGATCGCTACTTGTCGACGGGAATCTTCCCCGGCTAGCGACTCTGTGCTGGCTCGGGCGGAGCCGACACTTGGGCCTCTCGCTCTGAGAGGGCCGAAAGCGTGGGGTCGAGGCCCACGCGTTCATCAAAGACGAAGCAGTCGCCACGCCAGTGGTCGCCACCGACTTCTTCAAAGTATTTGAGAATGCCGCCCTCGAGTTGGTAGACATGCTCGAGTCCGAGTGATTGCATAAAGAGTGCGGCCTTCTCGCAGCGAATGCCGCCTGTGCAGTAACTTACAACCGTCTTGCCTTCCAATTCGTCGAGATGGTCTTGCAGGGCTTGCGGAAACTGGGTGAATTTTTCAATGCGCCAATCGATGGCGTTCTCAAAGCGACCCAGGTCGACTTCAAATGCGTTTCGCGTGTCGAGCATGACCACGGGGCGGCCTTGATCGTCGTGTCCTTGGGCGAGCCAATTGGCCACCGTTGCCGCCGCGGCAGCAGGTGCGCGACCCTCGAAGGGGCGAATGACCGGGTTGTTCATGCGGATGATTTCGTTCTTGAGTTTGACCCGCATGCGTTTGAACGGGACATGGTCAGACCAACTCCATTTCACTTCTGGATTCTCAAAGCCGGGTAGGCAACGCAGCCAATCGATGCATGATCGGACCTCCTGCTCAGGCCCAGCCAGGAAGGCGTTGAGGCCTTCGGGCGTCACCAGAACCGTGCCTCTGAGTGCCGGCCACTGCTCGATTGCAGTCAGGAGGTCTTCGCGGGTTTTGCGTGGGTCAACGATTGGACAAAACCGATAGCTTGCGGCGTTGAGTACGGAGGACATAAAAAGTTTCTCAGGGTAATGACTGATGAGTGTATTCAATCAGGCGCGGTAAGGTTCGGTTATCACTTGAAGTGGGGGATGCTGGCCATGCCGGCCAGCAAGTGATTGGGCGAGATTGGGAAACCTTTCTCGCCTCTTTTTTTGGCGCCTCCGGCACGAATCGAACGTGCGACCCTCTCCTTAGGAGGGAGATGCTCTATCCACTGAGCTACGGAGGCGCGGGCTTCAGGCGCCTGCACCAAACATTCTAAACTGCGTGAATGACAGCCACTCCCGACAACTTCAGCAGCACCTCGCATCGCCTCTGCGTGGCCCCCATGATGGATTGGACGGACCGCCACTGCCGCTTCTTTCATCGGCAACTCGCTCCCCACGCCATGCTCTACACCGAGATGATCACCACTGGGGCCATTGTGCATGGCGACCGCCAGCGACTCTTGGGCTTCAACGAGTGCGAGCATCCGGTGGCGCTTCAGATTGGTGGCAGTGAACCCGAGGAACTGGCCCGCGCTGCACGAATTGGGGCCGATTGGGGCTACGACGAGATCAACCTGAACTGTGGCTGTCCGAGCGAGCGCGTGCAGCGGGGTGCCTTTGGTGCTTGCCTCATGCGAGAGCCCACTCTGGTGGCCGACTGCATCAAGGCCATGCAAGATGCCGTGGATCGGCCGGTCACTGTGAAGCACCGAATCGGTGTGGATGAGTGCAATGACTATGGATTTGTCTCTGAATTTGTTGGCCGTCTCTTTGATGTGGGCTGCCGTGTCTTCATTGTTCATGCCCGAGGCGCCCTATTGAAAGGCCTCTCGCCCAAGGAGAATCGAGAGATTCCACCACTGCGTTGGTCTGCCGTTCGAGAATTGAAGGCCGATTTCCCCGAGGCTGTGTTTGTTGCCAATGGCGGGATTGACTCTGTGGAGAAGGCCTCTGGTTTTTTCGGTGAGGACCCGGCCGGCCCTGCGGTCGATGGCGTGATGATTGGCCGGGCCGCCTACCACCAGCCCTGGTTGCTGGCGCAACTGGATGCCGAACTCTTCCGGCAGACGCCTCTCTCTCGCAGCGCACCGGAGGATCGCGAGCAATTGATTCCCATCCTAGAGGACTACTTTCAGTCGGGGCTCAATGCGGGAGTGCCTGCGACTGCAATGGCGCGGCACTGGCATGGCCTGTTTCATGGCCAAGCGGGTGCTCGAGAGTGGCGGCGCCTATCGTCTCAGGGCGAGTCACCAATGGCCATCTGGCGGCGGTATGCCCGGGCACCTCGCCAGATCGATACCGCACTAATGAGTGAGAGCAGCAACCAGCCGGCAGAGAGCCAGGCCTCGCTGGCCTGAGGACTGGCAATTCGAACCAGGGCCTCGCCGAAGTAGATCCAGATGAGCAGGGAGAGCCATTGGAGATGGCGCATCTTCGACTGCCAGAGCCCCGGAATAAGCAGAGCCAGTGGAATGACCTTGAGCCAGAGCATCGATCCCTCTCGAACCGGATTCCACCAGGTCTCCCAGAGCACGCCGTAGGCGACCATGAGCAGCAAGGCCACCGCGTTGACTCGGCCCCAGGGAGCGGGAATTTGCTTCAACGCTTTTGCAATGCCTTGGCGATCTCAGCGAGCCGCTTGCCGTGGGCCACAGCGAGGCGGTGCTCTTCATCCGAGATGGGGCGCTTGCCATCGGGGCCGGCCCAGTGGCTTGCCCCATAGGGGGTGCCGCCAGTGGTTGTGCCGCTGAGGTCTTTCTCTGAATAGGGCAGGCCGACAATGGTCATGCCGTGGTGCAGGAGGGGAATCATCATGCTCAGCAAGGTGCTCTCTTGGCCCCCGTGCATGCTCGATGTGCTGGTGAAGACGCCGGCAGGTTTTCCGATGAGGTCGCCGGCCATCCAATTGGAAATCGTGCCGTCGAGAAAGTATTTCATCGCGGCGGCCATGTTGCCGAACCGCGTGGGAGACCCAATCATCAGGCCTGCGCAGCGGCGAAGGTCTTCGTATTCCACATAGGGGGGGCCTTCCTGCGGAACGGATGGCTCGGTGGCCTCGATGGTGGTGGAGACTGCGGGCACCGTCCGAAGCACGGCTTGGCAGCCAGCGACCGACTCGATGCCCTCGGAGCAGGCGCGAGCGAGTGCATGGGTGGCGCCATGGCGGCTGTAATAGAGAACAAGAATAGGCGTTGAGGTCATGCTCGTTATCATAGCCACGATGCCTCGCCCAGACCCGCCGCCCACCCTTCGTCTAGTAGGCCTCTTTCTGCAAAGGCTCTGGCAGCGGATGGCCCAGATTCGTATGGGTCAGGCGGCTGCAAGCCTGAGTTTTGCCTGGCTCTTGGCCATGGTGCCTCTGCTCACGGTGGCCTTGGCGGTGTCGACCAGCTTTTCTGACTTTGAGTCGATTCGCAAGAATCTGCAGGCCCTCATCGTTGCCCATTTCTTGCCCGATGGCGTGGGCAGCCAGTTGTCTCGCTACCTGGATCAGTTTGTTCGCAAGGCCGCAGGGCTCTCGCTGGTGGGTCTGGTCTTCTTGGGCATCACGGCCACTGTGATGATGTTCACGCTCGACAAGACCCTGAATCTCATTTGGCGACCCGATCGTTCTCGGTCTTTTTATCAGCGACTGCTGATTTACTGGGTGGCCCTTCTTCTGGGCCCGCTGGCCGTGGGGGCTGGTGCGATGGGGCTCTCGTGGCTTGTGGGCTCGCCCAAGAGTTTCGGAACCCTGCTGGGTCTGGCGTGGTGGGACTGGATGAATCTCTTGCTCACCTGGCTGGCCTACACGCTCTGCTACACCATCTTGCCCATGGTGTATGTGGATCGGCGTGCCGCCCTAATCGGCGCGGGCGTTGCGGCCTTGCTGACCGAGTTGGCGGCCCAATTCTTTGGTGGGGTGCTGGTGTCTGTGCCGACCTATCGGCAGATCTACGGCACCCTTGCTGCCTTTCCGTTGCTGCTCATCTGGACCTACCTCACCTGGTGGCTCTTTCTTTTTGGCGCGGTGCTTGCCGCGGAGATCCCATTGCAAGCCCGCGGTGCTAGCATGCAAGCTAGAGAAAACCTGGACAGACCAGCGGGGGAGGGAGCGCCATGAAGGTTGAAGAAATTCTTCGTGTGAAGGGGAACATTCTCTTCACCGTGGGGCCGGAGAGTCTTCTGTCGGATGCTGTAATCACTCTCGATGAAGAAGACATTGGTTCCTTGGTGGTGATGTCCGAGGGGAAGCTTGTGGGGATGCTGACCTTTCGCGAGGTGAATCGAGTGATGGCCAAGCGCCTCAAAGAGAACCTGGCAGGCCCCACCCCCACCATGGCTCAAATCAAGGTCAAAGAAGTAATGAATGCCCAGCCCACGATCGTGAACCCCGAGATGACGGTCGATGAACTCCGAAAAGTCATGAATGATTGTGGTGAGCGCTATCTGCCTGTGGTGAGTGGCCAGACCTTTCTGGGCGTGGTCTCTTTCCATGATGTGGCCCGCGCGGTTTTGGAGGCCCAGAGTTTCGAGAACCGAATGCTCAAGGCCTACATTCGGGATTGGCCGGAAGAGGAAAAGACTTAGTGCCTTTTCGAATTCTGGTTTCCAACGACGATGGTTACTTCTCCCCCGGAATTGCCGCCCTGGCAGAGGCCATGCGTGGCTTCGGTGAGGTTACCGTGGTTGCACCCGAGGCCGATCGCAGTGGCGCGAGCAACTCGCTGACGCTCGATCGCCCACTCTATGTGCGCGAGTCCTCCTCTGGCTTTCACTATGTCAACGGAACGCCCACCGACTGCGTGCACGTTGCGGTAACGGGGTTTCTCCAGCATCGGCCCGACCTCGTTGTCTCGGGCATCAACAATGGCCAGAACGTGGCCGAGGACACCCTCTACTCGGGCACGGTGGCCGCAGCCATGGAGGGCTTCTTGCTCGGAATTCCATCGGTGGCCTTTTCGTTGGCAGACCGCGGCTTTGGTCAACTCGATACGGCGGTGTATGTGGCACAACGCGTGGTGGCTGGGTTGATTCAACGGCCCTTCGCATCGCCCCGCCTTTTGAATGTGAATATTCCCAATGTGCCCCTCGAGGCCTTGAAGGGCTATCGAATGACTCGTCTGGGCCGCCGGCATGTGGCCCAGCCCGTTGTGCGCGTGGAGTCACCCCGTGGCGAGCCCATGTTCTGGGTGGGAGCGCCTGGCGCCATCAAGGAGGCGGGCCCGGGCACCGACTTCCACGCTCTTCAGAATCAAGAGGTGTCGATCACACCACTGCGCGTGGACCTTGGCGATTCGGCAGCGAGCGATGAGGTGGCGGCTTGGCTCGAGTCCCTCCCCTAAACAGGCGGTCCAACCCGGGCAAGGACACCGCCGGTCCGGACGATCCCCTGAGCCGTCTGCAGCCGCGCTGGGGTCGATCTGTTTTGAAGGCGGACTCGGCGGCCACCGTGAAGAGACGCCCCGATCTTGAGCGGGCTTTGGTCGACAACAGTAAGAACCCGGGCCTGGCCAGTGATGCCATGCGACAGCGAATGCTTGGTCGTCTCACCGAACAAGGAATATCGGATGCCAGCGTTTTGGATGCGATCGCGAAGGTGCCGCGGCATGTCTTTGTAGACGATGCCCTCGCGAGTCGGGCCTATGAGGACACTGCGTTGCCGATCGGCTTTCAGCAGACTCTCTCACAGCCCTATATCGTTGCGCGATCTCTGAGCCTGGCGCTGCGTCTGGGGTCCTCTCTCGCGGGTGGCTTGGCGTTGGAGATTGGAACGGGCTGCGGCTATCAGGCCGCGGTGATGTCTCATCTATTCCCGACCACCGTGAGCGTGGAGCGGATCGAGGGGCTGCACACCCTGGCTCGGCGGAACCTTGCCGACTTGGCAAGGCCCAATCTCCATCTGGTTCTGGCCGATGGCCTGGAGTGGGCTGCCCTCAACGGGCCCTTCGACTGGATCATTCTGGCCGCAGGCCTCACCGACATTCCCCAGGGTTTGTTGAGACAATTGCGTTATGGTGGTGTGCTGGTGGCACCGGTTGGATGGCCTGAGCAGCGATTGGTTGCCGTGCGGCGCGGTGACACCGAGCCCCAGGCCTCCGAGTTTGAGCGAGAGGACTTTGATTTGGTGCAGTTTGTGCCGATTGTTAAAGGGGTTCAGCGTTGATTAATCTTTCCCACGGGTCGGCGAAGCAGGTCTCGAGGCATTCTTCAGCGGGTGCCCCGGTATTGCGCGCCGTGGCGTTGGGGCTTCTTTTCGTTGTTGTGGGCTGTGCCCAAATGCAGGGTCCCGCCCCCATTGAGAAGCGCAAGGTTCAGTCATCGAAGTCTGCCGATCAGCGCACGGCCGATGGCAGGCTTCTCTCTGAGTTGCCGCCAGCACCGGCTGGTTTTTATCGAGTCAAACGCGGCGATACCCTCATTGGCATCTCACTTGAGCATGGCGTGGATTGGCGGGAGTTGGCGGCGTGGAACAAAATTGAGAACCCCAATCTCATTGATGTGGGGCAACTCCTGCGTGTGAAAGACCCGAACGCACCAGGACCCGTGGCCAGCGCCCAATCCAATCTGACTCAGACGCAGCCCATTTCACCGAGCAGTGGCATTCAGATTCGGCCCATCGAGGGCCAGGCCACATCTCCCTCGTCGACCCCGGCTCCGGTGGCTTCTGCGGCACCGCCACCCGGTACCACACCCCCCCCCTCCGGCTCGTCCCCGGCAGAGTCCAGCAGCGCAGCGGCCGCGGGCAGTTTGAATTGGGGCTGGCCTGCCAACGGCCAGGTGATCACCAATTTCACCGAGGGTGGTAGCAAGGGCATTGCACTGGCGGGCGCGCAGGGCGAGGCCATCTATGCGGCCGAGCAGGGGCGTGTGGTCTACAGTGGCAATGGCCTGCGTGGCTACGGCAACCTGGTCATCGTCAAACACCCCGAGGACTTCATCACGGCCTATGCCCACAATCGAAGCATCATGGTGAAGGAGGGTCAGACGGTGAAGCGTGGCCAGAAGATTGCGGAACTCGGGATGACCGATGCAGATCGACCGATGCTTCACTTCGAAGTCAGGCGCGGTGGCAAGCCGATCGATCCCATGACGGTATTGCCCTCGCGTTGACCCCCATTCTTGTTTTTGATCTCGAGACGATCCCCGATTCGGCGGGCATTCGTCGCTTGGGATATTCGTCTCATGCCGACGATGGCCAGGCCGTGGCGGAGTTGCGGGCAGCGCGTCAGGCCAATGGCCAGTCCGATTTTCTTCCGCACCACCTGCAGCGCATCTGGGTAATTGGCTGTGCCTTTCGCGATGACGAGGGCTTCAAGGTCAAATGTCTGGGCGATGGCCAGTCTGCCTCCGATGCAGATGAGGCCCAACGCATTCGGCAATTCTTCGCCACGATCGACCGCTACACCCCGCAGTTGGTGAGTTGGAATGGAAGTGGTTTTGATGCGCCCGTGCTTCATCAGCGGGCGATGATCCACGGTGTGGTGGGGGCGCAGTATTGGGATCAGGGCGAGAACGACCGTGACTTCAAGTTCAACAATTACCTGGGGCGGTACCACTCGCGGCACCTCGATCTGATGGATGTCTTGGCGGCCTATTCGCGAGGGGCGAGCCCACCCTTGGATGCGATGGCACAACTCTGTGGCTTTCCCGGAAAACTCGGAGAGGACGGGGCCCAGGTTTGGAATGCCTTCCTTGAGGGCCGCGGTGATTCAGTGCGGGCCTATTGCGAGACCGATGTCGTCAACACTTACTTGCTCTATTTGCGCTTTCAGAAAATTCGAGGGGCTCTCTCTGCGCAGGCCTACGCCGACGAAATTCAATTGGTTCGAACAACAATCAGTGCTTGGGTGGGCCAGAAGCAGTTGCCGCTGGCTGGGGCCCACTGGGCCAAATTTCTTGAGGCCTGGTCCACCGAGGCCTAGCGCATATGGGTCGGCGCACCATCGGGGCCCCCAAGGCCATGCGGGAGATTGGCCCACTGGAGATTGAGTCAGTCGATCTCGAGGCGCAGGGGGTTGCTCACTTCGAGGGCAAGGTGGTGTTCGTTGCGGGAGCCCTTGCTGGCGAGCGGGTCGATGTGGAGGTGACCCGAGAGCGGCCAAGTTATATCAAGTCACGAGCGATTCGCTGGCATCGCCGCTCGTCGGACCGGGTCGAACCGCCCTGCGCCCACTATGGCGTTTGCGGTGGCTGTTCCATGCAGCATGCCGGGTCAGATGCGCAGGTGGCAATCAAGCAGCGCGTGCTCGAGGATGCGCTCTGGCATATCGGGCAGCTGCGGCCCCAGGAGGTCCTCGTCCCCATTCGTGGACCGTCATTTGCCTACCGATCGCGTGCCCGTCTCTCGGTTCGGTGGGTCGACAAGAAAGGGGGCCTCATTCTTGGCTTTCGCGAACGTGCCAGTTCCTATGTGACACCGCTGCGCCACTGTCCCGTCTTGCAGAGCAAGGCGTCCTTGTTGTTGCCGGCACTTCGCGACTGCATGGCCGGGTTGGATGCCGCTCGCGCTATTCCTCAGGTTGAACTCGCTGCGGGCGATGGCGATTCCGCGATGGTTTGGGTGGTGCGGCATTTGGAGCCACTCTCCGAAGTGGATCGGCAGCGCCTTGCAAATTTTGCCGATGCCCAGGGCGTTTGTATCTGGTTGCAGCCGGGAGGTCCTGCCACCGCAGCGCCCATGCGGGCTCAAGACGACAAGCCGTTGAGCTACGAGTTGTCCGATTTTGGGCTGCGGATGCCCTTCTCGCCAGTGGACTTCACCCAGGTGAATTTTCAGATCAATCGGGCGTTGGTTCGGCGGGCCATTGGTCTACTCGAGATCGAGGCCGGCGATCGCGTGATTGATTTCTTCTGTGGCCTTGGAAATTTCAGTCTGGCCATTGCACAGCGGGCCGGGGAGGTGGTGGGGATTGAGGGGAGCGCAACACTGGTGGAGCAGGCCATGCGCAATGCGAGCGCGCTCTCAATGAACGAACGGGTGTCCTACAAGACGGAGAACTTATTCGAGATGGATGCCGCCCGACTCGCTGGGCTGGGTATCTTTCAGAGGGCTTTGATTGATCCACCCCGAGAGGGGGCGCAGGCACTCTGTGAGGCGCTTGCGAGCCAATCGCAGGCAGGCCAAGGGCCGATTCGAATGGTGATGGTTTCTTGCAACCCAGCGACTCTGGCGCGCGATGCCGCGATTCTGGTGCACCAGGGCAGGTGGCAACTGAGCGGGGCGGGCATGGTGAATATGTTTCCTCAGACCGCCCATGTGGAGTCGATTGCGGTCTTTGATCGCCTCTTGGTCTGATGCGGAGTAGATCAAAAAGAAAACGCCCCGACTGGAATCGGGGCGTTTCGGTTAGCCGGTGCTTTCCTTACTCTTTGCTGCTGCCAAAGAGGGACATCAGGATGACCAGCAGGTTGCTGAAGATGTTGTAGATGCTGAGGTAGACCGACAGCGTAGCGCTGACGTAATTGGTTTCCCCACCGTTGACGATGCGCTGCAGGTCAACGAGCAAGAAGACCGAGAAAATCACCACAGCGAGCAGCGAGATGGTGAGCATGAGCGCGGGCATCTGCAGCCAGATGTTGGCAACCGAGGCCGCGATGAGCAGGAGCACCCCGATGAACAAAAACTTGCTCATGTTGCTGAGGTCTTTCTTGACCACCGAGGAGAGCGAAGCCATGCCGAAAAAGATGATGCCGGTTCCGCCTGCGGCCACGCCGATGAGTTGCGCACCGTTGCCCATTCCAAGCGCAAAACCAACCAGGCGCGAGAGCATTAGGCCCATGAAGAAGGTGAAGCCCAGGAGCAGGTAGACGCCGGTGACCGAGTGCTTGGTGCGCTCGATGCCCCAGAAGAAGGCGAAGGCGATGCCCAAGAAGAGCAGCATGCTGATGAGCGGGCTGTCGGCGAAAAGTGAGAATCCAACAGACATGCCCACCCAAGCCCCCAGAACTGTGGGCACCATGGTGGCCGCGAGCAGGAAGTAGGTGTTGCGAAGGACGCGATTCTGGGTGGAGGACTGCAACCCACCCGAGGATCGAATGTCGTATGGCTGAGGAATCATTGTGTTTGGTCTCCTAAAAGGACAAGTTCAACGCATATAATTACAGGTTTGGATGACAAATCAAGGGTTTGAGGGCGGGGCTGATTCGATACCCCTTTGAGAACCGCTCTAAAACCCGAGAAAAATGCATCTTTCCTGACTCCTCTTAGATGCGGCGAAAGCCCAAAAATTCAACCTTTTTCAAGAAAGTTTTCTATGTCAGTTGAGCGCACACTCTCCATCATCAAGCCCGATGCAGTGGCCAAGAACGTTATTGGCAAGATCTATTCACGGTTTGAGAAGGCTGGACTGCGGATCATCGCGGCTCAAATGATGCACCTCTCTCGCCAGGAGGCCGAGGCTTTTTACGGCGTTCACAGAGACCGCCCTTTCTTTAAAGACCTTGTCGATTTTATGGTTTCTGGCCCGGTCATGGTCCAGGTCCTCGAGGGTCCCTCGGCCATCAGTCTCAATCGCGACCTCATGGGCGCCACGGATCCCAAGAAGGCCGAGGCCGGCACGATTCGCGCGGATTTCGCCGACAGCATTGATGCCAACGCGGTCCACGGTTCCGATGGCCCCGACACAGCCCGACAGGAAATTGCCTTCTTCTTCCCCGGCCTGGCTATTCATAGTCGCGGCTAATGGCGGATCACCATCGACACCGCCGCGCCAGTCAACCTTCTTGATTTCGGCCCTCAGGCCCTCGAGGCCTGGGTGGTGTCGCGCGGTGAAAAGCCATTCAGGGCCCGGCAGTTGCTGCAGTGGTTGCACCAACGCCAGGCCACCGATTTCGAGTCCATGACCGACCTCGCCAAGTCCTTCCGATCGGGCTTGGCCACCGATGCCGTGATCGAGGGCATGCCGGTTTTGCGCGACAACCTCTCCTCCGATGGCACCCGCAAGTGGCTGCTCGATGCCGGCCAGGGCAATGCAATCGAGACGGTCTTTATCCCAGAAGACGACCGCGGCACGTTGTGCATCTCTTCGCAGGCAGGATGCGCTGTGGACTGTCGTTTCTGCTCCACGGGTCGCCAGGGGTTCGCTAGAAACCTGCGCACCTCCGAGATCATTGGTCAGTTGCACATGGCCAACCGCGCACTGCCTGTTCCGGTGACCAATGTCGTGCTCATGGGCATGGGCGAGCCGCTGCTCAACTTCGATCAACTGCTCCCCGCGCTCGAACTCATGCTCAATGACCATGCCTACGGCTTATCGCGGCGTCGCGTCACTGTCTCCTCCTCGGGTGTCGTACCCATGATGGATCGGCTCTCCGAGGCCTGTCCCGTGGCCTTGGCCGTCTCGCTGCATGCACCGACCGATGATCTGCGATCGCAACTCGTGCCGCTCAATCAGAAATACCCGCTCTCTGAATTGATGGCGGCCTGCCGGCGCTACCTGGCCCATGCGCCGCGCGACTTCATCACCTTTGAGTACGTGATGCTTCGCGGCGTGAACGACACTCCCGAAATGGCCTGGATGCTCATTGACTTGGTGCAGCGCGAGTCGGTCTCCTGCAAGTTCAACCTCATTCCGTTCAATCCATTTCCGGGCTCGGGCTATGAGCGATCGACTTCGACCAGCATCAAAACCTTTGCCGACATTCTCTCGAAGGCGGGCCATGTGGTGACGATTCGACGAACCCGAGGCGACGATATCGATGCCGCCTGCGGTCAATTGGCGGGCCAGGTCCAAGACCGCACCCGTCGCAGCCAACGCATTGAAATTCATGAAAGGGCCTGAGCCGATGGCATCTCAAGGCGATGCGCAGAAATCGTTGCCGACCGGCGAGCCTGGCGCTTGCATTCCGTTTCCCTGTGGGCCCTCGAGCCGACAACCAAAGCAGGCTGTTCACGTGAAATGGGCGGGCACCGAGGTGGTGATCGGTGGCGGTTCTCCCGTTGTCGTTCAGTCGATGACCAATACCGACACCGCCGATGCAATTGGCACCGCCATCCAGGTGCGCGACCTAGCCTTTGCCGGCTCGGAGATGGTTCGAATCACGGTCAACACCATCGAGGCGGCCCAGGCCGTGCCGGCCATTCGAGAGCAACTCGACAAGATGAATTGCCCAGTGCCGCTGGTGGGGGATTTTCATTTCAATGGACACAAGCTCTTGGCCGAGGTGCCCGCCTGTGCCGAGGCACTCTCGAAGTATCGAATCAACCCTGGCAATGTGGGTCGTGGCGCCAAGCGCGACACACAATTTGGCGCCATGGTCGAGGCGGCCATGCGTTACGAGCGGCCGGTTCGTATTGGTGTGAACTGGGGGAGTCTCGACCAGGAACTCTTGGCAAGACTCATGGATGAGAATGCGGCGCGTGCAACGCCCTGGGATGCGCAGGCGGTGATGCGAGAGGCCTTGGTGACCTCTGCCGTTCAGAGTGCCGAGCAGGCCGTGGCCTGGGGCCTCGGACGCAATCGCATCACCCTCTCGGCGAAGGTCTCGGCCGTGCAAGACCTTGTTTCCGTCTATCGAGAACTCTCAAGGCGCTGCGACTTTCCCCTGCATCTGGGGCTGACCGAGGCCGGAATGGGCACCAAGGGTGTGGTCTCTTCAACAGCGGCCATGGCGGTTCTCCTGCAAGAGGGAATCGGTGACACGATTCGTGTCTCTCTCACCCCCGAGCCGGGCGGTGATCGACGCCGCGAGGTGGTCGTGGCCCAAGAGATGCTGCAGGTCTTGGGCCTCCGGGCATTCACGCCACTGGTGGTGGCATGCCCGGGCTGTGGTCGAACCACCTCCACCTTCTTCCAAGAACTTGCAAGCAAGGTGCAAGACTATCTGCGCGACCAGATGCCGATATGGCGCAATCAATACCCCGGTGTGGAATCCATGAACGTGGCAGTGATGGGCTGCGTGGTCAACGGGCCTGGTGAGAGCAAGCACGCCAATATTGGAATCAGCCTGCCCGGCACGGGCGAGCAGCCCGTCGCGCCTGTTTACATTGATGGCGAGCGTGGTCCCACTCTGAAAGGCGAGCGGATTGCCGAGGAGTTTCAGGGACTCATTGCCGATTACGTTGCGCGGCGATACGGAGTGGGTGACCGGCAACATGGGTGATAACAAGCGCCCCGAGAAGATTCTCGGGGTCAAGGGAATGAATGACCTGCTGCCGGAAGAGATGGCCCGGTGGGAGTGGTTGGAGTCCCTTGTGTCCAATCTCTTTCGTGACTACGGCTATGGCCAGATTCGGACCCCCATATTGGAGTCCACGGCCCTCTTCGTTCGTGGCATTGGCGAAGTCACCGACATCGTGGAGAAGGAGATGTACACCTTCACCGATGCGCTCAATGGTGAGCAACTCACCATGCGGCCAGAGAACACGGCGGCGGTGGTGCGCGCAAGTATCGAGCACAGCATGCTCTACGAGGGGCCGCGACGACTCTGGTATTTCGGCCCCATGTTCCGACACGAGCGGCCGCAGAAGGGGCGCTACCGACAGTTCTATCAGTTCGGTGTCGAGGCCCTGGGCCAGCCCGAACCCGAGGTCGATGCCGAGCAACTCTTGATGGTCTGGCGGCTCTGGGAGCGCCTGGGGATTGAGCTGGCCGATCGGCCAGGGCTCGAGATCAACTCACTGGGGCAGACCGAGGAGCGGCTGGCCCATCGCCAGGCACTCATTGCCTATTTCGAGAAGCATGCGGGCGACTTGGATGCCGAAGCCCAACGCCGCTTGCACTCGAACCCCTTGCGAATTCTGGACTCTAAGAATCCGGCGATGGCCGGTCTCATCGAGGGTGCCCCTCGACTCCCCGATTTTCTCGGGCCCCAATCGCTTGCGCATCAGGAGCGGGTCTTGGGCGCCTTGCAGGCCGCAGGTGTTCCTTATCAACTCAATCCGCGTTTGGTTCGAGGACTCGACTATTACAACCTCACCGTGTTCGAGTGGGTGACCGATAAACTTGGTGCACAGGGCACCGTCTGTGGTGGCGGACGTTACGATGGTCTTATTGAGCAGATGGGTGGAAAGCCCTCACCTGCCTGCGGAATGGCCATGGGAGTTGAGCGACTGCTGGCGCTGCTCGAGGCCGTGGGTCGGCTGGGTGCCAGTGCGGGCCCCGATGTTTATCTGGTCCACTGGGTCGAGGGCTCCGATTCGGATGCGCTCGCTTGTGCCGAACAACTCCGCAATGTTGGATTGTCTGTTCAAATGCATGCAGGTGGCGGCAGTTTGAAGTCTCAGATGAAGCGTGCCGATGCGAGTGGCGCTCGATTCGCCGTGCTGATGGGCGAGTCAGAACTCGCCTCCAATCAAGTCACCGTGAAAGTGCTTCGGGCGGGGGAGAATGGTGAAAAGCCGCTGACCCCGCAGACCAATCAGTCTGCCCAGATCACATTGCCCTTGGCCGGCGCGGTGGAGTGGATGCAGGCATTGCTAGATGAAGAGGAATTAAGAAGAGGACCGTGAAGTGCGTGAAGATTTAGAGCAGCAAGAGCAGTTCGATGCGATCAAGGGCTTCTGGCGGGACAACCGCCGATGGATACTTCCGCTCTTTATTGCGATTGCCGGTGGGTGGACTGCCTATCAGGGCTATCGTCTCTGGGATTCCAGTAATGCGCAGA
The DNA here is from genome assembly GCA_016868255.1 of Betaproteobacteria bacterium. Lineage (GTDB taxonomy): Bacteria > Pseudomonadota > Gammaproteobacteria > Burkholderiales > Burkholderiaceae_A > Hahnella. Next base: position 81,759 of record VGHN01000005.1, on the reverse strand, counting down.
AGGCCAGCCTCTACCTCGGTCGACTCGAGGCTGCGCTGGAACAGCAGAGGCTCGATGTGGCTACCGCCAATGGTGAATTGCTGATTAAAGATTTTTCTGGGACCACTCAGGCCGCGTTGGCGGCGCTCCGATTGGCAAAGGTTTTTTCAGTGACCGGCGACTTGGAGAAGGCCGCGGGCTTTCTCGAAAAGGCCTCGAACCATTCCGACCCCTCGATTGCATGGATTGCTCGACTCCGTCATGCCGCGGTGCTCATCGATCTCGATCGCCTCGATGCCGCCCTCAAGCAGCTCGATGGCAAGCCCCCTGCGTCCTTCGAGGCGGCCGTGTTCGATCGCCGCGGTGATGTCTTGTTGCTTCTGAACCGCTTCGATGAGGCTCGCACCGCGTGGGAGTCTGCGAAGAAGGCATACGCTGCTGCAGGCCCACAGGGCGGTGGTCGCAGCGAAGAGTTGCTCGGTCGAAAGTTGTCGACGCTCGATGCCTTCAAGTCGTCTCCGCCCGATGCGCCCGCCGTCTCTTCTCAATCCAAATCAGGGGCAAAGCCATGAGTCCACTCACCATCGTCGGATCCCAAGTGCGGGGTCGCCTGGGCCTGATGGCGATCGCGCTCGTGGGTGGCTTGGTCTTGTCCGGATGCTCGGGCCCGAGCAAGCCTAAGCCCGCCAGGCTCAATGACTTTAAGTCTGAGTTGTCTCTCAAAGTCGTTTGGCAATCGAGCGCTGGGCGGACATCCCCCGCCTCATCTGGCCAGGGATGGTTCTCCCCCGGCGTCTCAGATGGCCTGGTGGTCATTGCCGAGCGTGCGGGGGTCGTGCGTGCTTTCGATCTCTCCACTGGCGCGTCGAAATGGACCGTGGATCTCAAGGCCCCGATTCAAGCGGGCGTTGCCTCGGGCGGCGGTGCGGGCGAGGGCAGTTTTGCCGTCGTAACCCAAGCGGGTGATTTGGCCCTCATCGACTCCAAAGGCGAACTTCGTTGGCGGGTGCCGTTGGGTGGCCTTCCACTCGAGGCCCCGGTTCTATCGGGTGGCCATGCGGTGGTGCGACTTGCCGACAACCGAGTGGTGGCCTGGTCTTTGGTGTCGGGTGAGCGACGGTGGGTCTTTCAGCGAACCCTTCCCAGCCTTGTCCTCCATGGGCAGTCGGGCATGCGCGGAATTGCCTCCACCAATGAGGAGGCCTCGGGCGAGGGCCTGGGTGTTGCCGACTTGCTGGTGGGTCTCCCCGGCGGCCGTCTCGCCTGGCTGAGTGGCGCCAATGGCGCGCTTCGCTGGGAGACGCAGGCAGCAGTCCCTCGGGGAAGCAACGAAGTCGAGCGGATTGCCGACTTACTGGGGGCCCCTTCCATTTTTGCCGACACCGTCTGCGTGTCGGCCTATCAGACCCAGGTGGCCTGCCATGCGGTGGAAAACGGCCGCCCGATTTGGCAGAAACGTTTTGCCGGAGCCCTTCCGCTGGCGATTGATCAGCGACTGGTGGTGGGAGTCGACAGCAGCGATCGCATTACTGCGTTTGAGCGCTCGCAGGGCGAATCCTTGTGGACCCAAGAAGGGCTCTTTCTTCGGCGACTCTCTGCACCGGTGAGTTTTGACCGAGCCATTTGGGTGGCCGATGGCGAGGGCTATCTGCATGGCCTGTCTCGCGAGAGCGGCCAGTTCATTGCTCGGATGCGATTGGACGCCAAGCCCTCTGGCCCCATGCGGGTCACCAAGCAGGGCCTGGTGGTGCAGACGGAGTCGGGCCGGCTCTACCTGCTTCGCCCTTAAGCGGCGCGATGTCTGCCAAGCCGGTGATTGCCCTGGTGGGCCGCCCCAACGTGGGCAAGTCCACCCTGTTCAATCGCCTCACCCGTTCACGCGATGCGCTGGTGGCAGACTATCCTGGCCTCACCCGAGACCGTCACTATGGCGAGGGCCGCGTGGGCCCGGGTCCCTATTGGGTAATTGACACCGGTGGTCTAGAGCCGATTGCCAAGGACGGCATTTTTCATCAGATGGCGCGGCAGAGTCTTCAGGCAGTGGCCGAATCCGACGCAGTGGTCTTACTTGTGGACGGCCGCTCTGGCGTGTCGCCCCAAGACCTTCAGATTGCCGAGCAACTCCGGCGCTCCGGTCGACCAGTTGTATTGGCGGTCAATAAGCTCGAGGGCCTCACGGCCGAGGGCCGAACCGGCGAGTTCTATGAGCTGGGCCTGGGTGAGCCGTTCGCCCTCTCCGCAGCCCACGGCGATGGGGTCCATTCATTAATGGACCAGGTCTTCGCGCGACTGCCAGTGAACAAAGATGAGGAGGCCGACTCCGAAGACGAGGAAGAGATGTTGGTTGACGAGTCCACGCCCGGCCGACGACTGCCTGCCAAGGGACTTCGTGTGGCAATTGTCGGGCGGCCCAATGTGGGGAAGTCGACCCTGGTCAACACCCTTCTGGGTGAAGAGCGGGTGATTGCATTTGATATGCCAGGCACCACGCGCGATGCGATTGAGATTGGCTTTGAACGCGACGGCCATCGATACCGATTGGTAGATACAGCGGGGCTGCGCCGCAAGGGAAAGGTCTTCGAGGCGATTGAGAAGTTCTCGGTGATCAAGACACTGCAGGCGGTGGAGGCCGCCCACGTGGTGATTCTTCTGCTCGATGCCCAACAAGACATTTCTGATCAAGACGCCCACATTGCAGGCTTTGTGGCCGAGTCGGGACGTGCGCTTGTCGTGGGCGTCAACAAGTGGGACGGCCTGGACTCTGTGGTGCGCGATGAGGTCAAGCGCCAAGTCACCCGCAAGCTGCCGTTTATTGCCTGGGCCCGCTTTCATTATTTATCGGCCCAGCGCGGACATGGGGTCGATGCCTTGATGCGCTCGGTCCTCGACTCCTATGCGGCAGCAACGCGCAAGCTCTCAACGCCGAAACTCACGCGGGCCCTGCGAGAGGCCGTCGAGCGCCAACAGCCCCCTCGGCGCGGATCCATTCGTCCAAAACTACGTTATGCCCACCAGGGGGGACAGAATCCGCCCATTGTGGTGGTCCATGGAAACTCGCTGGATGCAGTGACCGACGTCTACAAGCGCTACCTTGAATCTCAGATTCGGCAACGGTTCGATCTGGAGGGCACACCGCTGCGAATTGAATGGAAGAAGACAACAAATCCCTACGCTGTGTCGGACTGATTCAAGGCCATCGTCCGGGGATTCCGGGGAATCATTGGGCTATAGTTTGGTCTCAATCATGTTGGTGTCTCCCGTCTCATAACCCATAACTAAATCGGAGCATGGTGATGTCTAAGAACGTAGGTCAGGCACTTCAAGACCCCTTCCTCAATGCCCTGCGCAAAGAGCATGTCTCGGTGTCGGTTTACCTCGTCAATGGAATCAAGCTTCAGGGCCACATCGAATCCTTTGATCAATACGTGGTTCTTCTCAAGAACACGGTCACTCAGATGGTCTACAAACATGCCATCTCCACCATCGTTCCTTCGCGCGTGGTGAACTTCACCCCCGAGGTCGAGAGCTGAGCGACCTCGCCAGTTTCTCGGCGTCCGCGCAAGGTGCGTCCTCCGAGTTCTCTCGCGCCCCCCGCACTCTCATTGTTGCGCTCGAGATTGGCCGAGCGGGCCCGCCCGATTTCGAGGAGATTGCCTCCCTTGCCCAATCCGCCGGTGCAGAGGTTCTTCATTGCGTCACGGGCCGTCGCGACCGCCCAGACCCCGCCTTGTTTGTGGGAGCAGGAAAGGCCGACGAGATTCGGCTTGCCTGTCTCTCAATGGGCATCGAACTGGTTGTCTTCGACCATGAACTCAGTGCGGCCCAGCAGCGAAATCTCTCCCGTCTGATCGGTCAGCGGGTCATCGACCGCGTGGCCCTGATCCTCGATATCTTTGCCCTTCGGGCCCGCAGCCACGAGGGCAAGCTCCAGGTTGAACTCGCCCAGCTCGATTACCTCTCTGCGCGGTTGGTCCGGGGCTGGACGCACCTCGAGCGGCAGAAGGGCGGTATCGGACTTCGCGGACCGGGTGAGACACAGCTCGAGACCGACCGCCGACTCATCGGCCAACGGGTGCGCCAACTCAAGGCCCGCCTGGCCACCATGGAGAAGCAGCGAATCAATCGGCGCCGGGCCCGCGAGAAGGCCGGCACCTTGAATGTCTCGCTGGTGGGCTACACCAACGCAGGAAAGTCCACGCTATTCAACGCGCTCACCCATGCAGGCGTATTCGCGGCCAATCAACTCTTTGCCACCTTGGACACCACCAGTCGGCGTGTATTCCTGGAGCCCCCCGATCGTTTCATGGTTCTCTCGGACACGGTGGGGTTCATCAAGGCCTTGCCCCACACCCTGGTCGAGGCCTTCCAATCCACGCTCCAAGAGGCGGCCGATGCCGATTTGCTCCTGCATGTTGTGGACGCCTCGGACCCCGAGCGGTCCTCTCGGATGGCCGCTGTCGAGGACGTCCTTCAGGAAGTTGGGGCGGCCGAGGTCCCGCGCATCGAGGTCTTCAACAAGATCGATCTGGCGGGAATGCCCCCACGGGTCGAGCGAGACCCGCATGGTAGGATCTGCCGCGTATGGTTGAGTGCTTCGCGAGGAATAGGCCTTGCGGGAGTTCGGCAGGGCGTGGTCTCACACGGCTGGCCGGAATCAGATCATGCAGTGCATGTCAGCGCAGAAGCCACTTTCATCGATTAAGCAGACTATGCAGATTATTCAACGATTGGGGCACGGCCTCCGCGGTTTCCGATTCGATCGCCTGACAGAGATTTTTTCTCTGGGTGACCCCCGTTGGGGCAAGGGATCCGATTCGAGCGATTCCAAGGGCGATGGTGGCAATGAGTCCAGGCCCGAGTCTCAAGGGGGCCAAGAGCCCTCGAATAACAACGACAACCGTCGCCCCAGTGGTGGCGGCAACCAACCCCCCGACCTCGATGAGGTCTGGAGAGACTTCAACCGACGCCTGAGCGGACTCTTCGGTGGTCGCAAGGGCGGTGGCGGCAACGGCCCGCGCAATCCATGGGGTGGAAACAATGGTGGCCGCGGCAACGGGGGCGGATCGGGTGGTGGCAGTGGCCTTCCTCCCATCCAGTTCTCTGGCGGATTGGTGGGCATGGTCCTCGGCGGCTTTCTCCTCATTTGGCTCGCCAGTGGCTTCTATATTGTTCAAGAAGGCCAGACCAGCCTCGTTCTGCGTTTTGGCCAATACGCCTATAGCACCGGGGCTGGATTCAAGTGGCGGGCACCGTATCCAATTGAGGCCCACGAACTCGTGAATGTGGCCCAGCTGCGGCAGGCCACAGTGGGCTACCGTGGTGAGCGGGCCGGACAGAGCAGAGACTCGCTCATGCTCACCAAAGACGAGAACATGATCGACATTCAGTTCGCGGTGCAATACCGGGTTGGGCAGCCCGAGGCCTATCTGTTTAACAACGTGCGCCCCGATGACATCGTTCAGCAGGCGGCCGAGACCGCCATGCGTGAAGTGGTGGGCCGCAGTCTCAGTGATTCCGTTCTCTATGAGAACAAAGAGGCCATTGGCCGCGAGGCCCTCAACATTACGCAGCGAATCGCCGATCGATATGAGTCTGGAATCACCATCGTGAATGTCACGATTCAAAATGTTCAACCACCTGAAGAGGTTCAGGCGGCTTTCAGCGATGCCATTAAGGCGGCGCAGGATGCCGAGCGGCTCAAGAACGAGGGCCAGGCCTATGCCAACGATGTCATTCCCAGGGCGCGCGGTTCGGCCGAGCGTCTGGTCGAAGAAGCAGAGGGTTATCGGGAGCGCATCGTGGCTCAGGCGCTGGGTGACTCCGAGCGCTTCCGTCGGGTGGTGGCCGAGTACAACAAGGCCCCCGGAGTGACTCGAGAGCGGATGTACCTCGAGACCATGCAAGAGGTCTTCACCAATGTGAGCAAGGTCATGGTGGACTCCAAGTCCAATAGCAACCTGCTGTATCTGCCCCTCGATAAACTGCTGCAGCAGACCTCCGATGCAGCACGGCAGAGCGCGGCCTCGGCCGCTGCAGCCTCGGGCCAAGGCAATGCCGCAGCACCTGCAAGCCCCTCTGTACCCGCCGCGGCGCCCGAACCGGCCCGTCCTGCTGCGGCCCCGAGTCTGCGTGACCGTCTGAGGGAGGCCCGATAATGAACCGCTTATTTGGCATTGCCTCGGTCGTTCTTGCCTTGGGCTTTGTGATCAACGCCTGTATTTTTGTCGTCGATCAGCGTCAGTACGCCCTGGTGTTTGCTTTGGGTGAAATCAAGCGCGTCATCGCCGACCCGGGCCTGCACTTCAAACTTCCCCCGCCCTTTCAAAACGTGGTGTTCTTAGAGAAGCGCACCCTCACCATTGATTCGCCCGATGCCGATCGCTTCATCACCAGCGAAAAGAAGAACGTGGTGGTCGATACCTATGTGAAGTGGCGCATTGCGGATCCGAAGATCTTCTACACCAGCGTGGCTGGCCGCATTTCCAGTGCCGAAGACCGCATTGCCCGAGCCCTTCGCGATGGTCTCAACAACGAAATTGCCATGCGAACCGTCAACGAGGTGATTTCTGGCGAGCGCGAAAAGGTCATGGAGGGAATCCTGGCCCGAATCTCGGAGGACGCCAAACAGATTGGTGTGCAGATCGTGGATGTCCGATTGCGTCGGGTGGACTTCGCGGAGGAAATTCGCGATTCGGTCTTTCGTCGTATGGAGTCCGAACGCAAGGCGATTGCCAGTGAGCGTCGATCACAGGGTGGTGCAGAGGCCGAGAAGATTCGCGCCAACGCCGATCGGCAGCGAGAGGGCATTCTTGCCCAGGCCTATCGCCGAGCCCAGGTGATCAAGGGAGATGCAGATGCAAAGGCGGCCGCCTCCTATGCCTCGGCCTTTGGTCAGAACCCTGAGTTTGCGAGCTTCTATCGCAGCCTGCAGGCCTACCGAGAAACCTTCAACAAGCCCAGCGACGTGATTGTGGCGGACCCGCAGTCCGAGTTCTTCCGCTACTTCCGCGCACCCAATAGCAAGCGCTAGCCGCTTGGTCACACTGCCCTGAGCGGGCTTGGGCTTGCTCAGGGATAATCGGGCGTATGAACGCTTGGCACCTTCCCGATCAATTCTCGGATGTCCTCCCAGTGGAGGCCGCTCGCCTCGAGCGGCTGCGCAGGCGGCTGCTTGATCTATTCGGTGGCTATGGATACGACCAAGTCATTCCTCCGCTTGTCGAGTACGCAGAGTCTCTTCGAGTCACGGGCTCGGAGGACTTGGATCGCCGAAGCTTCAAGATGTCCGACCCAGTCACGGGACGCCTGCTTGGAATTCGAGCGGACATGACTCCCCAGGTGGCCCGCATCGATGCCCATCAACTCGGCCGCGATGGCGTGGTGCGGCTCTCTTATGCCGCCTCTGTGGTGCATTCGCAGGCCGCCGGTCTGCTCTCCTCTCGAGAACCACTCCAACTGGGCTGCGAGTTATATGGCCATGCGGGCCTGGAGGCCGATTTAGAGATTCAGGAGTTGGCCCTGGCCTGTCTCGATGCTGCTGGATTGCAAGAGGTGCATCTGGATCTCACCGACCGCGGAATTTTTCTTGCTCTGATGCAGGCCGACCCAGGACTTGCCGAGGTCGAGGAGGCGGTGTTGGCAGCCCTCGCGCTCAAAGACCGGCCCCGGTTGATGGACGCGGCCATGGGGCTGAAGGCCTCGACCCGCTCGGCTTGCGAGGCCCTGCTGGGCCTCTATGGTCCGGCAACGGGTCCCAATAATGTGATCGATCGGGCGCGGTCTGTTCTGCCACCGATTGCGCAGATCAAAGAGGCGCTCGATCGACTCGAGCGGGTGGCCTCTTCGGCACTTTTTGTTCAGCATCCTCGATGTGCCTTGACGGTCGACCTCGCCGATTTGGCCGGCTGGCGCTATCACAATGGGATTATGTTTTCGATCAGTTCGAAGGCATGGCCCGATGCCATTGTCCGAGGGGGCCGTTATGACGGCGTGGGCGAGGCCTTTGGTCGTGCAAGGGCGGCGACTGGATTCAGTCTCGAGCTTCGTGCACTGGCATCCTTGGTGGACTCTGCCGATGCCGATTCAAACAAGACCGCGTCGATCGTGGCCGCACCATGGCGAGACGAGGTGCCGCTTCGAGAGGCCATTGCGAGCCTGCGTGGGCAGGGCCGCCGAGTGGTTTGTTTGCCAGAGGGTGAATTGTCGCAATGGACAGGCCCTCGCCTGAAGCCCTCTGGGTCGGGCTGGGTCCTGACCGAGAAGTCTTGAATTCAGTTTAGAGAAGGATGCAGTGATGACGAAGCCGATGAATGGGGCAGCCAGCCGTGCTGGTCGCAATGTTGCGATTGTGGGCACCCAGTGGGGCGACGAGGGCAAGGGAAAGATTGTCGACTGGCTCACCGAGCAAGTTCATGGGGTGGTGCGCTTTCAAGGCGGCCACAATGCGGGCCACACCCTAGTGGTCAATGGACGCAAGACGGTTCTTCGATTAATCCCCTCGGGCATTCTGCATCCCAAGGTTCGTTGCTTCATTGGCAACGGGGTGGTCTTGTCTCCCGAAGCCCTGCTGGGTGAGATTGATGAACTCCAGGCCAGTGGGCTGTCGGTGGAAGAGCGCTTGCTCATTAGTTGGGCCTGCCCGCTGATTCTTCCTGTGCATGTGGCACTCGATCGGGCCCGCGAGGCCGCCAAGGGCGATGCCAAGATTGGCACCACTGGCCGCGGCATTGGCCCCGCCTACGAGGACAAGGTGGCGCGTCGCGCTGTGCGCCTCATCGATCTAAAGAATCCCCAGCGTCTCATGGAGACACTCCGCGAGACCTATGCACTACACAACCACGTGCTCACAGGATTCCTGAAGGCCGAGGCGGTTGATCCCAGTCAGACCCATGCCGAGCTCATGCGAATGGCGCCTCGCCTATTGCGAATGGCGGCCGATGTTCCCAATGAATTGGACGTGGCTATGCGCCAGGGGCATGCGCTGCTATTCGAGGGCGCTCAGGGCTCGCTGCTCGACATCGATCACGGCACCTATCCCTACGTGACCAGCAGCAACTGCGTGGCGGGTGCTGTGGGGGCGGGCGCAGGCATTGGCCCCGGTCAGGTTGACTATGTGCTGGGACTCACCAAGGCCTACGCCACGCGTGTGGGTTCGGGCCCATTCCCCACCGAGTTGCAAGACGAGGTGGGACGGCATTTGGCCGAGAAGGGCAATGAGTTTGGATCGGTCACCGGGCGGCCGAGGCGTTGTGGCTGGTTCGATGCGGCTGCGCTGCGTCGAAGCATTCAGATCAATGGTGTCTCTGGCCTCTGCATCACCAAACTCGATGTGCTCGATGGCCTCAAGACCATTCGTCTCTGCACCGGCTATGAGACGCCCGATGGCCCAACGCATGTTTTGCCGTTTGGGGCCGATGCGGTCGAGGCATGTCGTCCGATCTACGAGGACTGGCCGGGTTGGTCCGCTTCAACAGCCGGTGTTCGTGAGTGGAGCGGCTTGCCCCAAGAGGCCCGCAACTACCTGACTCGACTCTCGGAGGTCACCGGTGCGCCCATTGCAATGATCTCGACGGGGCCCGAGCGAGATGAGACTATTCTGATGGAGCATCCCTTTGGAGCCGCAGGGCGCTAAGAATGTTTCGCCCTGCTTTCAATTCGAGGGCAACAAACAAATGAGGAGTGGTGCCCAGAAGAGGACTCGAACCTCCACAGTGTTGCCACCGCTAGGACCTGAACCTAGTGCGTCTACCAATTCCGCCATCTGGGCTTGAGCGCTGGGTCGGCGAAGAGCCCACCCGCGATCGAGTCGCACACTGTAGCCCGAAAGTTAAATTTGTCAAAACAACGCGCCACTGCCACCAATAGCAAAAAGGGCCGTCCCACAGAGGAGGGTGGCAACGACTCACCGAGTTTTACAGGCCGCCTAATCGGCCACAGGGATGGCTTTGGTTTTATTCGCCCTGACACCGGCGGGGACGATGTCTTTGTCTCCCCCCGCGAGATGCTCAAGGCCATGCATGGCGATCGCGTTCGGGCGCAGGTGATCGGCACCGATCGCAGAGGCCGTCCCGAGGCAACCATTCAAGAGGTGGTCGAGCACGACACCCGCAATATTGTGGGGCGCCTGGTCCAGGAGCGCGGCATTCTGTTGGTGGCCCCGGAAGACCAGCGCATTAAACACGATGTCTTGATCGGCGCATCCGACACCGGTGGGGCCGAGCCCGGCCAGGTGGTGATGGTGGAGATCATTGAACCCCCCACCCGCTACACGCCGCCAGTGGGCCGTGTGGTCGAGCGATTGGGCTCGATCGACGACCCGGGCATGGAGGTGGAGATTGCGGTTCGCAAGTTTGATGTGCCGCATCGTTTTTCGAGCGCGGCCGAGCGACTGGCCGAGCGACTGCCCAAGGCGGTTCGAACTGCTGATGTGAAGGACCGCATCGACCTGCGCGATCTGCCTCTGATGACCATCGATGGCGAGGACGCAAGGGACTTCGATGATGCCGTCTATGCGGAGGTCATTCCGAAGAAGGGCTGGCGACTAATTGTGGCCATTGCCGATGTCAGCCACTATGTGAAGCCCGATGACGCTTTGGACCGAGATGCCTTTGAGCGAGCGACCTCGGTTTATTTCCCCCGTCGCGTCATTCCCATGTTGCCCGAGGCCCTCTCGAACGGTCTCTGCTCGCTCAACCCGGGCGTTGAGCGATTGGCACTCGTCTGCGACATGGTGGTGTCAGAGACAGGTATGGTGCGGGCCTATCAGTTCTACGATGCAGTCATTCTCTCTGCGGCTCGACTTACCTACGACCAGGCCTGGGCTGCATTGGCCGACCCCACAGGCCCCGAGGCCCGTGTCCTCGGGCCCCGGCTTCGTCCGCTCGAGACACTCTATGAGGTCTACAAGGTCTTTGCGGCCCAACGTCAATCGCGCGGGGCCATTGAACTCGAGACCGTTGAGACTTACATGAAGACCGATGACCATGGTCGCATTCAGCAAATCATGCCGAGAATGCGCAACGATGCCCATCGGCTCATTGAGGAGTGCATGCTTGCGGCCAACACCTCGGCCGCGGATTTTCTTGAGCGACAAAAGCGCACGGGACTCTTTCGGGTTCACGAGGGGCCGACACCCGAGCGGCTTCGATCGCTGCGCGAGTTCCTCAAGACCCAGGGCCTTCGGCTGGCGGGAGGCGATGCACCCCAACCCTCTGACTACGCGCGACTCTCCCGCGAAATCAAGCTTCGGCCCGATGCGCGCCTCCTCCAGACCCTGCTGCTGCGCTCAATGCAGCAGGCCATCTACACCCCAGACAATTCAGGCCACTTCGGCTTGGCCTATTCGGCCTATGCCCATTTCACCTCACCCATCCGCCGCTATCCCGACTTGCTCGTGCATCGCGTGATCAAGGCCGCTCTCAGTGGCGCCAACTACGTGCCCAAGTATGGGCAGCGCTCCGATGAGCCATCGAAGCGATCGGATGCCACCGAGCGGTGGCGAATTATTGGTGACCATTGCTCGGCGGCAGAGCGGCGCGCTGACGAGGCGTCTCGCGACGTGGAGGCCTGGTTGAAGTGCCAGTTCATGAAGGACCGTGTGGGGGAACAGTTGCCGGGAACCGTCACAGGCGTGACCTCGTTTGGTCTTTTTGTCACGCTCGATAGTTTGTTTGTGGAAGGCCTGATTCACGTCTCGGAACTCGGTGGCGAGTACTTCCAGTTCAACGAGACCATTCATGAGCTTCGTGGAGAACGCACCGGCCGTCGCTTCCGTCTCTACGACCCCCTGATTGTGCAAGTCTCGCGGGTGGACCTGGAGGCGCGGCGAATCGAATTTCGATTGGTGCCCTCAATGATTAGGGCGGTCAAGAAAGACAAGACGGTGGTCGATTCCGAAGAGGTGGGCTTTGCGGCCTTTGGAGACGATGGCTTGTTCTACGACACCATGCCGCCGCGGGGGCGCAAGTCCTCGGACCGGCCTGCTTCCGTGGCGGGACGCAACAAGAAATCGGTGGCGAAGGCTGGAAAGAGCAAACAAGCCCCCGGTCGCATCGCACCCGGCAAGCGCTCGGCATCGCGTAAGTCGCGCAGGGGTTGAGCGTGTCCGACGATCGATTGCTGGGCTTTCATGCCATTCGGGCGCGCCTGCGATCGGCCCCCGAAACGATCAAGACCGTCTGGATGGACGCCAATCGCAAGGACGGTCGAATGAAGGCCCTGCGCGTGGAATTGGACGCGGCACGGATCTCCGTCCAGATGTGTTCGGCCGACAAGCTCGATGGCCTCTCTCACGGTGAACGCCACCAGGGCGTGGTGGCGGTGGCAGAGGTGCGACAGGGCTTCGATGACCTTGAACAACTCCTTGAAGCACTCCAGTCCAGCGAGACCACCCATGCGGGCCTCTTGCTCGCACTCGATGGCGTGACCGACCCACACAACCTGGGTGCGATTCTGCGAACAGCCGATGCCACGGGTGTGCAGGGTGTGATTGCTCCCAAGGATCGGTCGGCACCACTCAACGAGGTGGCCACGCGTGTCTCAGCAGGCGGTGCCGAGCAGGTGCCGTATTTGCGTGTCACCAATCTCTCTCGCGCCCTTGAGAGTCTTCAGCAGGCAGGCTATTGGGTCATTGGTTTGGATGAGACGGGTGAGGCGAGCCTATTCGAGGCCGACTTGCGGGGCCCAACGGTCTTGGTTCTTGGTGCCGAGGGCGCAGGCCTTCGTCGAATGACACGCGAGCATTGCGACTCACTCGCGGCCCTTCCGATGCTTGGCAGTGTCGAGAGTCTGAATGTATCAGCGAGTTGTGCGGTGGCCTGCTACGAGGTCATTCGTCAGCGGCGCTTCTCGCGGTAGCGCCAAGGGGGAATGGGCTCCTCGTCGCTGGCCCACAACCCCCTGCGTTCTTCGCGTGCGACGGCTTCGGCCTCCTCATAGCGAGCCCTTGCCGAGACCGTGAGGTCGGCCCGATACCGACGAAAGTACCAGGCGTGGCCCTCGACAAGCATGGTGTGGCCGATGTCTCGCCCACCCACACTCAACTGCGCAATCCATCGGCCGTGGCCATCTCGTTTAACGGCTTTCGCCTCAATCGGCTCGGCATTCAACAACGACTCCAACCGCTCCCTGGCGGCCTGCCCGTGGGCTTGATTCTTCTCAGGCGCATCGATACCGACCAGTCGCACCTGAACGGTCTTGCCCCGGCTGTTTCTTAGGACCATTGAATCGCCATCGAAGGCCTTGATAAAGACAAGCGGCTCAGTCAGTTCTCTCGAGGCCGATGTCGACTCGGCCCAAGTCGAGGCCACGGGCCCGAGCATTGCTGCAAGACTGAGTGCGTAGAGAGTCCGTGCGAAGATCCTCTGCACTGTCAAACATTGGTTCAACATAGCCATGATCATAGGCCCAGCCTGTCTCGAGGGTGAGTGTCCTTCGCCCACCCCCTTAAGAAGCGAAATCGATTCGCAGCAACTCATTGCGGCGGGTCTGCAGCCATGGTCATTCAGGGGCGAACCCGTTGGCTGGGCGACTCCCAAGCTCTTGCCTTTTTTTCAAGGCCAATTGGATCTCGATGAATCGGGACTCGAGTCCCTCGAGCAGCGGATTCGCAAGGGCGCATCGGCGGCTGGACTCACGGGGTGGAGAGATGAGCGCCAGCGACTGATCGGTGCCTCGGGCCAAGTCATCTTCGGAGACCATGGCCGACCGGTGGCCCTTGAGCGGAGCCTCTTTCGGCCTTTGGGGTTGCTGGCCCAATCCGTCCAACTCAATGCAAGAGCACCCAGTGGCCGCTATTGGGTGGCACGCCGCTCTCTTCAGAAGGCGATCGATCCGGGGCTCTGGGACAGCTGTGTGGCCGGCGGACTCCCTTCGAATGAGACCCCCGACCAGGCGATTCAGCGAGAAGCGCAAGAGGAGGCGGGCATTCATGGGTTTGCCCCCGAGTCCCTGCGCCTCTGGGGGTTGGTGCGGGTGGCACGAATGGTCGAGGATTTGCTTCATATCGAGCGCGTCTGGGTCTATGAGTGGGATGCACCGAGTGATTGGCAGCCCCGGCCCGAGGACAATGAGGTCATGGCGGTGGATTGCTGGTCGATCGCCGATGTTCGAGCGGCTTGGTTGGAGGGCCGCTTTAACCATGAGGCCGCGGCAGGCCTGTTGGCGCCGGTCTCCTCAATCGATGGAGTCGCAGACTCGAACCGACCCGCCTAGCCGCGAAAGCTTACCGCTTGGGCCAGGGAGAGCACCGAAACCGCATAGAAGTAACTTCGGTTGTAATGGGTGATGGCAAAGAAGTTGGGCGTGGCCACCCAGTAGAGTTCACCCAGGTCGGGGTCGGGCAGGGCAATGAGGCTCGCTTGCATTGCCCTGGGCAGACTCACCTCCGGGTCGAGGACTTGCGCCTGCACCAAATCGCCCACTGTGTGCTTGGCCTCCAAGCCATCGACCATGACTCGCTGAAGTTGTGGGGGGCGGTCTTGGGGATTTGAAGTCATGGCCGTGGGCAGGTGGCTCGGTAGATCGCGACGCCAACCATGGCGCGCCAAGAAATGCCCCACCGAGCCGATTGAATCGCTTGGGCTGTTGATGAGATCGATTCGCTTGTTGCCATCGAAATCGACGCCATAGTTGCGCCAACTGCTTGGCATGAATTGAGGAATGCCCAGCGCACCCGCGAAGGAGCCTTTGAGGTCGTTGAGCTTTATGCCGGACTCTCGGCCCAGCACGAGCAGCGCAGCCAACTCTTTGCGGAAGAACTCAGCCCGACGCTCATTGGCAAACCCCAGGCTTGCGAGTGTGTCGACCGTTGGAAAACTGCCCATGATGCGGCCGTAGCGGGTTTCGATGCCAAGGATTCCAGCAATCACACGGGCTGGAACGCCGTATTCCTCCTGCGCTTTCAGGAAGGCATCTCGGTGCATTCGGAGGTAGGCGTTGCCGTTGGCAACCAATTGGGCATCGAGGCTGCGCTGAATGACGCGTTGCACGGATCGAGCGGGCCCGAGTCCGTCGCCGGGCGGTGGGTTGGCCAGGGCAATGGCCCGGTCTTGTCGCTCGGCCCGTCCCAACTGACCCAGCAGCCAGGCCATCGGAATCTTCTCTCGACCCGAGAGCTCCTCTAAAAACGGCAGCACGATGGGGCTGGGGAGCCATTCGGGCAGCGCCTGGGGGGGCGGAGACTTCTTTTTGGCCTGCGGAGATGAGACTGGCAGCAGGGCGCCAATGCCCGCAAGCCCAGTCGTGCCGAGGGTCGCCATGGCACCTGCCATGCCACTCAGAAGCCTGCGTCGCTTCAAAGCCGCCGCCCGATCTTTTCAATCGGTTGGAGGGCTGGTAGACTTCCAGGTTTCACCGCGTTCGGTGGTGTACGTTCAAAGGACAAAGCAATGGTAGTCATTCGACTTGCAAGGGGCGGTTCACACAAGCGCCCTTTTTACCACGTGGTGGCTGCGGATTCACGCTGCCGTCGCGATGGCCGTTTTATTGAGCGCGTGGGTTTTTTTAATCCCATCGCAAAGGGCAACGACCCCCGCCTTCAATTGAGCATGGAGCGCATTGAGCACTGGCGTGGCAACGGCGCCCAGCTCAGCGATCGCGTCACCCAACTCGTCAAAGATTTTGCAAGCCAGGCCAAGGCCGCCTAAGTCCCCTTCTCAGGGGCTGGCGGGTTCTGCCTACCAGCTCCGGCGGCTCTCCCGACTGGGCGCCGCAGCGCCTTCGGCCCCCACACCGGTTCAGTGGGCTCCCCCGGAGGCCCCGCTTCCCCCGCAGTTTGTTGCCCTCGCCAAAGTGCTTGGCCCGGTGGGTTTGCGAGGCGAGTTGCGCCTGCGAAGCCTGCACCCCGGTTCGGCCTTTGAATCGGCGCTCCTTCAACAGCCGCATCTGCTGTGCATTCGTTCGAGGCCGGGTCGGCGAACATGCAGTCTTTTCGAGGTCCTTCAGATCACCGCCCATGGCCGGGATTTTCGTCTCTCTCTCTCAGGGGTCGATGACCTTCAGAAGGCGCAGTGGTTCGATGCCTCGGAGATGGGTGTCGATCGCAGCGCCCTTCCGCCGCCCAGCGAAGACGAGGTCTACTGGGTGGATTTGATTGGTTGTCGGGTCGAGAACCGTGAGGGCCTCATGCTCGGCACGGTCGAGCGCATGGAGACCAATGGTGTGCATGACTGGCTCGTGGTGGGGCCGCACTGGATTCCCTTTGTCGAGCGCCATGTCGACTCGGTCGACATCCCCGCCCGTCTCTGCCGTGTGGATTGGGACCCCGACTGGCTTAAGGGAGCCTAGGCCATGTTGCGTTTCGATGTCGTCACTCTATTTCCCGAGTTCTTCGAGGCATGGGCACGCAATGGCGTCTGTGGCCGTGCGGTTGACCGGGGCCTGGTGGTCTTGAACGTTGTGAATCCGAGACAGTTTGTTGGCGATGTTCACCAGACCGTGGACGACCGCCCCTACGGTGGCGGCCCTGGCATGGTGATGATGGCTGCCCCCCTTCGGGATGCGGTCCTCCATTGCAAGAAGGCCTCAAAAGAGGCGGGTTACACGCCCGGCCCAGTGGTGCTCATGTCCCCCTCGGGGCAGGCACTCGAGCAGACTTGGGTGGAAGAGCAGATCGCTGGTATGGCCTTGGGGGTCGAGCCAAAGAAGTCCCAGTTCACCCTGGTCTGCGGCCGCTACGAGGGCGTGGACCAACGTTTCATCGATGGCTGGGTGGACATGGAAATCAGCCTGGGAGACTTTGTGCTCTCTGGGGGCGAGATTGCGGCCCTGGCCGTCATGGACGCGCTTGCTCGGCGTCTGCCGGGGGCTCTGGGCGATGACCAGTCCTCGGTGCAGGAATCCTTTATGCAGGGCCTACTGGAGTTTCCCCAGTACACCCGGCCGGAAGTCTTCGAGGGCCGTCCCGTCCCCGAGGTGCTTTTATCCGGACATCATGGCAAAATATCAGATTGGCGATTTTCCGAATCGCTTGCACGTACAGAGGCGCGCCGGCCCGATTTACTGGCCACGAGAAAAGTAAAACCCAATGCGGCGGCGTCTGGGAAAGACTAAGGAAATTCAGATGAACGTAATTGATCAAATCGAACAGGAAGAGATTGCCCGTCTGGGCAAGGTGGTTCCTGCTTTTGCCCCTGGCGACACCGTCGTGGTGAGCGTGAATGTTGTGGAAGGCACCCGCAAGCGTGTGCAGGCCTACGAAGGCGTGGTGATTGCCAAACGCAACCGTGGCCTGAATTCATCGTTTATCGTGCGCAAAATTTCGGCCGGCGAGGGAGTTGAGCGGACGTTCCAGCTCTATTCACCGCTCATCGCAAAAATAGAGGTCAAGCGTCGCGGTGATGTCCGTCGTGCCAAGCTCTACTACCTGCGCGGGCGCTCCGGCAAGTCGGCTCGAATCCGCGAGAAGCTCGCGCCCCGTTCGAGTGCGGTTGCCGAGCGCGATGCCGCACTTGCCCAAGAGGCCCAGGCCTAAATCCAACTGGGGCAGGGCTTCTGACCACGCCCCGTTTCAATCCCCAAGAGGCCGAGCACCGACCCTTCGAGGCCGGCCCCGCCATCCCTGACGAGGTCTTGCTCCCCGCGTCTCTAACCCGGTGGTGCAGGGCGGCCCAAGGGGGGCAGTTTCCAGTCTGGTCCCCCGAGGTTCTCGCCGATCGCCGCGAGCGACTCGCTGAAGTCTCTTCATTTCGACCCGCTTCGGTTCTCATTGGACTGCGTCCATCGGCAGAGGGCTGCAAGCTGGTTCTCACCCAAAGGCTTGGCAGCCTTTTGCATCATCCCGGTCAGATCAGTCTTCCCGGTGGCGCGGCCGAGGCCAGCGACACCGACCCCGCCTTCACCGCCATTCGAGAGGCCCAGGAAGAGATTGGCCTGGAACCCCAGCAGGTCGAGGCCCTTCATTGCCTGCCGATTTATCAGACTGTCTCTGGATTTTCTGTGACGCCCGTCATTGGAATGGTGAGTGCGCAGGCCCAGTATCGACCCAATCCAGCCGAGGTCGATGAGGTCTTCGAGGTGCCCTTGTCGTTTCTGATGAACCCCGAGAATCATCAGCGAAGGGGCCTCAGGATAGAATCAGGGCCTATCGAGTTTTTTGCCATGCCCTATCAGGGTCGATTTATCTGGGGTGCCACTGCGGCCATGGTGAGAAATCTCTATCACTTTCTTTTTGCTGCATGGTCTCAACACAAAGCGTGAATGTTCTGAAGGTTTTCTCTCTCGAATGACTCTACTGGCCCTCATCATTGCCCTGGTGCTCGAGCAGCTCAGGCCCATTCGTCAGATGAATCTAGCTCAAGGCTGGGTCGAAGACAAGCTCCTTGAGGTTCGTGGTGCCCTCGATCCCGAGCGCCGCCGCGCCATATGGTTCACCTGGGCCTTTATCGTGGGAGGTGCCGCCATCGGAAGCATGGTGGTCTCGGCCTTGCTCGGCCTTATCCATCCCCTGCTTGAGTTGCTTTTTGCGGTGGCCGTGCTCTACCTCACGCTGGGTTTTCGCCAGTTCAGCCACTGGTTCAGTGACATCCATGCGGCCCTCAAAAATGAAGACCTCCCCGAGGCGCGCAGAATTCTTGGCCAGTGGGTGGAGGAGTCTCAGGCCGATGCGGTGGCCCGCTCGGCCGCCGAGACGGGCAATGAGTCTGCGGTGGTCCGCGAGTCTATTCGTTTGGCCTTGGTCGCTGCCCAGCGGCACGTCTTTGGTCCCATCTTCTGGTTCGTTGTCTTACCGGGCCCGAGCGGTGCACTGGCCTATTGGCTCAATGTCCAACTGCTTCGCGCCTGGGGCCGTCCCATCGCCCAGCGCACCAGCGCCTCGGCGCCCCGGGCACTCCTGGAGTCAGAGGTCTCACCGGCTGCATCCGTGAGTGATCACTTCTCTGAGGTTGCCTGCCGTGCCTATAGCTGGCTCGATTGGCTGCCCGTTCGGGTCACTGCGATCATTTTCGCGATTGTTGGAAATTTTGAAGATTCCATCGCCATGTGGCGATCCCGCGCAGGCGTCTCACCCGCCATGTCTTTGGACGACACCGATCGGGTCTTGGTGGCCTCCGGTGCGGGGGCCATCGGGGTTCGTCTCACGGTTCCCGATGCCCAGCCGGCGGGTTCGGATCCGTACGACTGGGAGGGTCAGTCAGGGCTCTCGGCCGAACCCGATCTTCGCGAGGCCACCGAGTACAGCATGAAGTCCTCGGTGGGCTTGGTCTGGCGTGCGGTGATCATGTGGTTTTTCATCGTGTTGATCTTCTATCTGGGGCGCTGGCTGAGCTAAGCAGTCGCTCCCAGAGGCCGCGCTTGTCCTCCAAAGCATTGGCCCATTCCATCTGCCCCGTATTCACGGCAGTTTCTATGGCCGCTTGAACCACGCAGCCCGGCTCGTGCAAATGGGCGCAGTCTTGAAAGCGACAGAAGCCCCTTTGCTGCAGCCAACTCCACTCGGGGAAGATCGACTCGACATCTCTTCGATCCAAGTGCGAGATACCAAAACGTTGAAAGCCTGGCGTGTCGATGAGCCAGAGGGAGCGCTTGCCTGGGGCCTGGGGAATTCGATAGGCCTGGCTGCTGGTGGTCGTGTGGCGACCCGATGACAATGCCTCGGAGATGGCCTGGGTTTGGGCCTTGGCATCGGGCACCAGCGCATTGAGCAGGCTGCTCTTGCCCATGCCCGACTCGCCCATGAGCGCAATGCTCGCCGGCTCCACCTTGGACTTCTCTGAACACTTCAATTCAATTTGTTGGTGAAGCGCATCGAGTCCATTGACCTGCCTTGAGTTCGCAAGAACCCATGGCCATTCGGGCGCGGTCTCATGCAGCGGCTGAATGCGCGAGAGGCTCTTCAACGCCATCTGCGTGGGCCCATCCAAATCAGACTTATTGACGACGAGCAGAAAGGGGATCTGCTGGGCGATCAGCCCGGCCATCACACGCAAGGTGGTCTCGGGGGAGAAACTGGGTTCGCCACTGAGTATCACCAGTGCGAGGTCAATATTTGCGGCGAGCCGCTTCTCGCGTTGGCCCTCTTGTCGAAGCAAACTATTGCGTCTCTCGAGAACCTCGATGATCTGCGGTGGGTCGGTTTGTGTATCGAGCACCACGCGATCGTTGGTAATGGCCTCGATGCTTCGGCCCTTGAGTTGGGCCAGGACCACTGCCTCGGCGTCGACCTGCACCCAGGCGTTGGCGCCATGGGCTCGCATTACGCGGGCTATGCACCGATCGGGCGTGGGCAACTCGGGTCTCTCTGATGAAGGGGCAGCATGCTTCGGGAATCATGTCACATCCGTGCGATCATCCAAGGCTATGACTGAGCAAGCCCGCAACCCAATTGCAGCGCAACCCGCGCCGAACGAAACCCATCTGGTGTGGATTGACATGGAGATGAGTGGACTCGACCCAGAACAGAATCGCATCCTTGAATTGGCGGTGGTGGTGACCGACTCCGAACTGCAACTGGTGGCCGAGGGACCGGTCTTGGTGGTGCATCAGTCGACTGAGCACCTCGATGCCATGGACGATTGGAATAAGAACACCCATGGCCGATCGGGACTCATCGACCGCGTGAAGGCCTCCTCACTCAATGAGGAGTCGGCCGAGTCGGCCATGCTTGCGTTTCTTGCTCCCCTGGTGCCGCCAGGCAAGTCACCCCTCTGCGGCAACAGTGTTCACCAAGACCGCCGATTCATGAACCGCTACATGCCTCGGCTCGAGGCCTTCTTCCACTATCGAAACCTGGACGTCAGCACGATCAAAGAGCTGGGCCGTCGTTGGCAACCCGATCTTGTTAAGGGGTTCACGAAGAAGGGCGCACACACGGCCCTGGCCGACATCATGGAGTCGATTGAAGAGCTGCGCTACTACCGCGCGGCAGGATTCATTGGCTCCTCGACCCGGAACAGCACATAGCGTTCGCGTTCGCGCCGCTCGGTGGCACGTCGACCAATCCAAATGAGCCGGTAATTGGCAGGCAACTGCCGCTGGGCAGTGGGTTCGGTTCTTAGTAGGAAGGGGCAGGCGCTCTTGCGGTAGGGACCATTGTTTGCAAGGCTGAAGTCGGTGGTGGCGAGCACCAGGAGCTTGGCCGCGGTGTCATTCTCGGGCGTGGCCACGCAGGCGGCTTCGATGGGTCTTTTCATCTGTTCGGCATTTCGATGAAGAATGGCATTGAGTCCAGACACGCTGCCTTCATAGCCTTTAATAATTTGAATTCCGGGTAGCCAGAGTGTGGTGAGAAGAATCCAGGCCAGGGCGAGGCCGCCGGCACTCAGGGCCACGGGTCGCCAGAGGTGGCTGCCTGTTCGGCGGATACGCCACATCACCAACCCAAGCCAGGCACCGCTCACACCAACGCCGATTAAGATTTCGGGAAGGCCGGGGCGCTCCACGCGGAGTCCCGGTGCGAGGAAGTCGAGTCGCGCCACCAAGTTGGCGGGGAACTGAAAATACATGGCGGTCCAGTAGAGCCAGATAAAGACCCCCAAGGCGGTGAAGACCACCACGGCAAACCAGTCGAGCAGGCTTGTAAGGTTGCGAGGAATAGAGAGCAGGCCAAAGGCGCAGAGCATGGCCAGTGGGGCAATGGGAAGCAACTTGGAGGGCGTGGCCTGGCCCAGGCCCAATAGGTTCACGAGCAGGACCCCGGCGAGCATGGCCCAGAGGGCAAGAAGATGGGGCAGGCGCAGCAGCCCATGACGCTTGGCTTGAATGAGCATGGCCAGCGCAATGGGCCACAGCGGCCACCAGGTCCAGGCCCACTCATTGAGTGAGCGCAGGGGCGATTGCCACTGCATTCGAAATTGGCCCAGCCACCAAGATTGCAGGGCGGCCATGCCTTCGACCATGCCCGCCATCAGTAACCAGCCAAGCACAATGCCCAGCAGGGCCAGGCCGGCCTTCGCAGCGAAGACACGCCAGACCAGGCGCAGGGGTGGGGCCAGTGCAAGCGCCAGGGCGGCCCCCAGGCCATAGGCCAGCAATGACTCGAGCCCATCGCTCAGAAGGAAGGCCGCCAAGACCGAGCCCGCCATGTAGCCGGCGCGCTTGGGGTGTTCGGGCGCGATGGCCAATGCCCAGAGAAGCAGTGCTTGGCAAAGAAAACCAATGCTGGTGGAACCCGACTCGTGCCAGCGCTCCACACTGCCGAGGCAGGCCATACAGAGCAACACGGCGCAGTCGCCCATGGTTCGACCGAAGGCATTGGCATCGGGCCCAATGCCAAGGGGGTCGACCGGACGCGCCTCGCGACGCCGGGCCATGCGGTCGGTTGCGCGCCACAGGGCATAGAGCCCCACCACCAGGCAACTCGCAGAGACCAGGCGCACCAAGTCATCGAAGACATCAATTGGAATTCGCCCTCCGGTCAGTGCGAGGCTTGCGAGCTCCAGTGGAACAATCAAGAGGGCGGCAATCCAAGCCAGCAGTGGGCCCTCTTCGGAGACCACTTGGCCAGCCAGGCTGGGGATCCATCCGCCGCTATGGGTATCGATGCTCGAGAGCGGACTGCCAGCAAGCAGTGAGAGCAGGGACTGAATCAGGCTGCTGGCAACTGCGATTCCTTGGATGTCATCGCCGCGCCAGGGGCCGCGCCCAAAGACTCCTGCGAGTGCAAAGGCCAAGACCAGGCCAAGCAGAAGTGGCCAGGGGATCGGCCTGGCCGCACTGGCCGCGAGGCCGGGAAGGGGGCGTGTTTCGCCCCAGCGGGAGAGGGCTTCTCGGAGTCGAGTGGGCGCGCGCATCGATGCCTGCGCCATTCCCGCAGAGCGGGGATTTAGCTCTTGGTGGCGGCCGAGCCCCGCTTGGCACCGAATTTCTGACGGAACTTCTCAACCCGTCCTGCAGTGTCCATTAGCTTCTGGGTGCCGGTGTAGAAGGGGTGCGACTCGGAGCTGGTGTCGAGCTTGTAGAGCGGGTACTCCTTGCCATCCTTCCATTTAATGGTCTCGCGGGTGTTGACCGTGGAGCGGGTGACAAAGCTAAAGTCGTTGGACATGTCCACGAAGACCACTTCGCGGTAGTTGGGGTGAATGCCCTCTTTCATGATCAATCCTTTTGTTGCGCTCGCCGAGAACCGTTGGGTCATGCCCCAGTTTCTGCCAGAAGGCCCTTACGTAGCGCCAAGTTAAGTTAGCCCAGGAGTATAGCCTAGCCGCCCCGTTTCATCATGTCGAAGAATTCGCCGTTGTTCTTGGTCTGGCGAATCTTGTCGAGCAGAAACTCCATGGACTGAATCTCATCCATGTCATGCAGGAGTTTACGAAGAATCCAGATCTTCTGGAGCAGGTCGGGCTTGATGAGTAATTCTTCTTTTCGGGTTCCCGAGCGATTGATATTAATGGCCGGGTAGACGCGCTTCTCGGCAAGGCGACGCTCGAGGTGCACCTCCATGTTTCCGGTGCCCTTGAACTCTTCATAAATCACCTCGTCCATTCGCGAACCGGTCTCGATGAGCGCCGTGGCAATGATGGTCAGCGAACCACCTTCTTCGATGTTTCGAGCGGCACCGAAGAAACGCTTGGGTCGGTGCAGGGCATTGGCATCGACACCGCCGGTGAGGACCTTGCCCGAGGTGGGCACCACGGTGTTGTAAGCGCGGGCCAATCGGGTAATAGAGTCAAGAAGAATCACGACATCTTTTTTGTGTTCGACCAGGCGCTTGGCCTTCTCAATGACCATCTCGGCCACCTGCACATGTCGGGTGGCAGGCTCATCGAAGGTGGACGCAACCACCTCACCGCGCACCGACCGTTGCATCTCGGTGACTTCCTCGGGGCGCTCGTCGATGAGCAGGACAATGAGCGTGACCTCGGGGTGGTTGGTGGTGATGGCATGGGCAATGGTCTGCATCATCACGGTCTTGCCGCTCTTGGGCGGCGCCACCAAGAGGCCCCGTTGGCCTTTTCCGATGGGCGAGACCATATCGATGATGCGGCCGGTGATGTTCTCTTCGCCCTTCATCTCTCGCTCGAGTCGAATCGGTTCGTCGGGGAAGAGGGGCGTGAGGTTCTCAAAGAGGATCTTGTTCTTCGAGGCCTCGGGGGGCTGGCCATTGATCTGATCGACCTTCACCAGGGCGAAGTAGCGTTCACCGTCCTTGGGTGTGCGGACCTCGCCTTCGACCGAGTCGCCGGTATGCAGATTGAAGCGACGAATCTGAGAGGGCGAGAGGTAGATGTCGTCGGTGCTCGCGAGGTACGAGGACTCGGGCGAGCGCAGGAATCCGAAGCCATCGGGCAGGACTTCAAGGACGCCATCGCCGAAAATCTGCTCGCCCGTTTTGGCCTTCTTCTTCAGGATGGCAAACATCAACTCCTGTTTGCGCAGGCGGCTTGCGTTCTCGATTTCAAGTGAGCCAGCGAGCTCGACGAGTTGGGTGACGGGGAGGGCTTTTAGTTCGGAGAGATACATATTGGATGGGTCAGGCGATGGGCTGGCCGAGGCGCAGCGGTTGGAAGATCAGGGGGAGCGGTTGGGCCGTCCCCCTGATGGAGCGGGGCAATCAGAGGTGGCTATCAATCCAGGCGGTGAGTTGGGACTTGGCGGCGGCGCCGACCTTTTGCGCAACCACCGCGCCATTCTTAAACAGGATCATTGTGGGGATGCCACGGATGCCGTGCTTGGCGGGCACTGCGGTGTTCTCGTCGACGTTGAGCTTGGCCACGGTGAGTCGGCCTGCATATTCACCACCAATTTCTTCAAGAATGGGGGCCACCATGCGGCAGGGGCCACACCACTCGGCCCAGAAGTCCACCAGCACGGGCAGGTCGGACTTCATGACATCGGTTTCAAAGCTTGAATCGGTGACGGCAATAACGTTTTGGCTCATAAGAATGACTGAATTGAATTGGGGTGTAAGAGTGATTGGATCTTGGGAGATCGGCATCCACCAGTGGGGTGGACAGGGGGATCAGCGCATGATCCCGGGAACGACCTGACCGCAGAATAGCATAGCGCCATGGCCAGTGCCCAATTGATTGCTCAGACGATGCCCCATGTGCTTGGGTTCGCCAGAGAGCAGACCCTTCTTCTTCAGCGGGCGCTATGGCCCCCTGGGCGGCCCCCTGCGACCCAGGGGCCGCAGTCTGGGTCTCAATGGGTTGAGGCCGCCGCCGCAGACGGCGTGAACCAAATTCTCTCTAGCCGCGCCAGCCTCGCGGCAGTGGCCCGCACGGCATGGGCTGGCCTTCCCCCCAATGGGCCGCTGCCCATGCCCACCATCTCGGACATCGACTCGGCCCTTGCGCTAAGGGCCATTGATTTGGCGCGAGACGATACCGATCTCCCGCGCCCATTCGTTGAGCGCGTCGGGGCGCTGGCCGATGCCATCCTGGCCTCCAAGCCCCTTCGCACCTCGTTGGCGCCGAATGTCTCCAGTGCTTGGCAGTTGGCCGAGCAGTGGGCCCTGCTCTTTGAGCGTTGGGATTGGTTGCGTCTTCACTGGATGCATTCGGGGGCGCCCACCAACCAAGAGCCCGCGGCGCTCGCTGGCCTTGAACTCATCCTGGGCCTCTACGAGGCCAGCCAAGAGTCTCTCGATGTTGCCGAGTGGGTCTCCGCCCGTGCGGCATCCTGCCGCCACACCAGCAAGGGCAGGCTACTGGTCTCTGGCCATTTCGATTTCTTCGATTGGGTGCGTTGTGAGTTGGCCTGGCCAGGCCAGTGGGAGGCGGTTCAAGTCGGCAAGCCCGAATTAATCGAAGCCCAGCATGGCTGGTCTGCGCTCTGGCCCGAACTCACCGATTTGTCGCGGGCCGAGTGGTCGCCCCAGCGACCGTCAGAGGGTTGGGCACCCCTGCGCTCCCGACTTGCGAATTGGAAGTCGAGCCCATCCTTCTCGCGAATGTCGACCGTCGATTGGGTTGAGACCGATGGCGTCGAGAGCACTGCACGATGCGCAGCCGATCAAATTGGTCAATGGCTCTCGGCTGGCCATAAACAGATCGGAGTGGTGGCGGGCGATCGACTCGCAGCCCGTCGACTGGCGGCGGTTTTGAAGTCTCGCGCCATTGATCTCGACGATCCCTCTGGCTGGGCACTCGATACCACTGTTGCATTCACAGCCATCGACGGGCTCATTTCCATTCTGCTCGATCCGAACGATCGCAGGGCCTGGATGACATGGATTCGTTGTCCTCCGGTGTCCGAATGCCTCTCGCAACTCGGATTGCTTGCCGAGTCCGAGTGGGCGGGCTTTTATCGGTCGCTTCGCTCGAGCCATTCCGAGCGCCTCTATCTCGCGAAGTGGGCCCCGAAGCTTCACGGATGGTTCTTGGCGCAACTCGGCGGTGCGACCACCACCCCGACCAATGCCACTGTGGAACGCATCGAGGCCTTGCTGCGGGCCTTGGGACTCGAAGAGGCTCTGCTCAACGATGCGGCCGGTCAGCGCGTCTGGGCCGCCCTTCGCGGATTGGGCGCATCGCTCGGAGGGCGCGCAGTCGATCTGCGGATGATTCGCACCATGCTCGGCCGAGCGATGACCGAGCTTCGTCTCCCGATTCGAGCCCCGGATGCATCGGTTCGAATCATTGGGCTTATCGAGGCGGCCCACATCAATGAACTCGATTCCCTCATTGTCATCGGTGCCCACGAGGGCGCTTTCCCTAGGTTGGGTCGCAACCAATTGTTGCCCCCTGGGCGAATGGAGATCGCCGAGGGCGCACCGCCCCGCCGCTGGCGAGAGGCGGCATTTCTGCTCGAGTTTGCTTCGAGCCTAGATCGGGGCTGCCCCACCTTGGTCATCGCCCAGTCCCAAGAGCGTGGGGCCAGTGCCCTCTGGGCCGCGCCGTTGGCCCGGGCCTTTGCCTTGTTGACCGGCACCCATGCACCGCGGTCTTGGCGCGACTCATCGGCATTGGCTCGACCCAATGCCACTGGTCTCAACGCTTCCATTCCCCCCGTTGCGAGACTGCAGTCACCGCTGACGCGAGTCCGTGTCTCGCAACTGGCCGATGCGCTGATTTGTCCCTTTCGTTTTTATTGGCGCACGGCCCTCGGCCTCACCGATTTACGAGACCTGCGAGATGAAGAAGATGCCCTTGATTTGGGCACCTGGGTGCACCGCATGGCCGAGCAGGCCGTCGCCAGCGAACTGGCTGCAGAGCCGAGCGACTCACAATCTGAGCAGGCATGGCGGCAATGGCTGGGCCAGCGGCTCGATGCATGGCTCGAGGCCGGTGAACTAAGCCCTCCCATGGCCGAGCAGTTGCGCGCCATCGTGCCGGGTTTTGCCCAATGGCTCGCCGATCAGGCGCCGCTCGATCACGTCAATAGCGAAATGACCATGCGCGCGCCCATTGAGTCGCTCGGACTCACCCTCGAGGGCCGACTCGATTGGCTCGATCGCGTGGGCCAGGACAACGGCCCGAGGCTCATCGATTTCAAAGTGAGCCGCCCCAAGAGTATTCAAGACCGAGTGAAGAAGGAGTACCTCGGCCTCCAACTTCAGGCCTATGCCTGGATGCTCACTCAGTCTGGGTGCAGTGCCAAAGAAATGGGCTTTGTCTCGATGAGTTGGGAGGGCAGCGAGTGGCTTGAGATGCAAGCAATACCCGATGATTGGAATGCGCTGCTCGAGCGCCTGGCCGCGTTTCAGGCCGGGGATGCGATGCAACCGCTGGCGGGCATGGCCGGAGAGAAGACCTGCGAGCAATGTGCGGCACGGGGCATCTGTCGAGTGCGTGTCTGGGGGAGTCGCGCGTGAACGTTGGCCTGGTCACCGACCCCTCCCGGTCCGTTGTAGTGGAGGCCTGTGCGGGAAGCGGCAAGACTTGGCTTCTTACAGCACGAATTGTCCGCAGCCTTCTCTCGGGGGTTGCGCCCTCCGAGATTCTTGCGCTCACCTACACCAAGAAGGCCGCAGCCGAGATGCTGGCGCGGGTCCGCGATGTCTTAGAGACATTGGCCATGTGCCCATCCGAGCAGGCCACAGCGATCCTCACAAGCTATGGGCTGCAGGGCCCTGCGCTTGCTGCGGCCATGGCCCGAGTCGACTCGGCCTACGAGGAGTGGCTGCTCGCCGAGGTGCCCGCCACCATGGGCACCTTTCATTCCTGGTACACCCAGATCCTCTCCTATTCGCCGGTGGCGGCGGCTCCGCTCTCTACTCTGCGAGTTACCGAACAGGCCTCACTCTTAGAAACCACGCTCTGGCGTGATTTCCTGGCCACTGCATCCGAACAACCGGCGCTTGAACTCACCGAACTCCTGCGCTGCATCGGACCCACCGCCTTGCGAGAGGCGCTCACCGATGTCAGTGCCTCATGGGAATCGGTTCTGAGGCGGGTCGCGGCCGAGAAGGGGCCCGGCATTGAAGAGTCCCGACAAGCCATGCGCGCTGCTCGAGACGCCTTTCTTCAATCGCGTGCCCCACTGGCCAATGGGTTGCGGTCAGCGCTGGAGTTGGTCATTGACAAGCCCGAATGGGCAGACCTCTTTGGCCAGTGGCCGCGCATTGAGCACGACACGCTCACCAGTCTTTTGCTGGTTGGGAACGGCTCCCACGGCCGTCCGCGCATGCGGCTCAAGCAGAGCAGGCTGCTCAACAAGAAGGACCTCGCGCAAATGGGCGATGCCGCAGACCATGTCTGGGCCACCATTCAAATGCTTGGTCACGAGTGGGCCGAATGCCTTGACCGCAGCGAGTTGGTTTTGCAATCAGCGATTCACCGAGCGCTCTGCCGTGCGGCCCTGGTCTGGATTGAGCAATCGAATCAATGGACCCGCCAACACAACGAAACCACCTACGATGGATTGGAGCAGGCCGCACTGGGCCTCATTGACTCGGAGTTGGGGCCCGCCTTGCTCGGTCGTCTTGATTGTCGCTATCGCCAGATTTTGGTCGATGAATTTCAGGACACCAACCCCGTGCAGTGGTCCATTCTTCTGGCATGGCTCGAGGCCCATGTGGCCTCAGGCGGCGCCGATGCCGATGCCCCCCGCGTTTTCATTGTGGGCGATCCCAAGCAGGCCATCTATCGATTCCGTGGCGCCGATCCTCTGGTTTTTGCGGCCGCCTCTCGGTGGCTCGAGGCCAACTTCAATGCGGTGCGAGACGCCACCGATATCACCCGGCGCTGCTCGCCGCAGGTGGTCGATGCCTTGAATCGCCTCTTGCTGCCTCCCGCAGCGGCCGATTCAGCCTCGCCTCGGTTTCGGCCGCACGCATGCCACGAGAGCAATTTGCCTGGTTGGGTGGCGGTCTTGCCGGTGCCCGAGAAGGCCGAGTCACTCCCCTGGCAAGAGGAGGGCGAGCGCATTGCACAGGCCCTGCATGCATTTCGTCTGAGCAACCCCTGGCTCGAGTGGTCCGAGGTTCGAATACTTGTTCGGGGTCGCACCCATGTTCGCGACTACGAGCGGGCCTTGCATCGAGCGGGCATTCCCTACCGAAGCGATCGAGAAGGTGGACTCCTCGACCAACCCGAGGTCGAGGACCTGCTCTGTATTTGTCGATGGCTGGCCCATCCTTTCTCGAATGCGGATCTCGCGCAGGCCATGGTCTCGCCGCTCTTCGGATTTCCGCTTGCCGATTGCGAGGCCATTGCGGCGCGCGCAATGCAGGCCGATTCCTCATGGTGGGAGGTCCTCTGCGAGCGTGTCAAAGAGCCCCAGGCCGCTGACGCGGAGCGGCAACTCCACCAAATGCTCAGCGACTGGCGGGCCCAGATGTCGCTTCTGCCGGTCCACGACCTACTGCAGCAAATCATCTCGGACTCCAATCTCGAAGCCCGTCTTGCTGATTACGGTCCCTCGCAAATGGCACAGACCCGCGCCAACCTCGAGGCCCTTCTTGCATTCACGCTTCAGTGGGATGGCGGGCGCAGCCCCAGTCTTGCAAGGTTTGCCAACGACATGGCCGAACTTGCCCGCGCCCGAGACGGCGAGGGCCCCTCGGTGGGTCGCGTGGCCCAGGGGCCCAACTGCGTGACCATTCAAACCATTCATTCGGCCAAGGGCCTCGAGGCCGATCTGGTGGTGCTCGCCGGCCTCAATGACAAACCCATGAACGATCGAGGCCTGCACTGGCTGCTCGATTGGTCTGAAGACCGCCGAAGCCTGCGAAATCTTTTTATTCACAGCACCCGCCATGCGCTGACGGATTTCACAGCACCGCTCTGGCAAGAGCGAGACCAACTCATCGAGCAGGAAGATTTCAATCTCTTCTACGTCGCCTGTACGCGGGCCCGCCGTGTCCTGCTCCTGAGTGCGGCCGAGGCCAAGAAGTCGGGCTGCATGTTGCGGGCCCAATCGGCGCTGCCTGCTTGGAACCCCAGGGTTAATCAAGCCCCTGCGCTCGCCGCAGCCCAGGGTGGCTTGGCATGATGGTTCTCGAGTCCACCTCGCTTCGCCAGGGCCGGGCCCTGCATCGGCTGCTTGAAATCATGGGCCGGCGTTTTCTCATGGGCCATTCCTTATCCAAACCGAGCCTCGATCGCCCGCTCTGGGCGCTTGCATTGGCCTCCTATGCCCTCAAGCCCGACGATGCGCAGGCAGTCATCGAGTCGGCGTGGTCGATGGTCCACGCCCCCAGGTCTAGAGAACTCTTGGGCCTTGATCAGCCGCCAGCGATTTTCGAGCAGGCCGGCCACGCCTTGGCCATCGAGAGGGAATGGTCGGATGCATCGGCCGCGGTGATTCGACCCGACTGGGTCTGCATCGGGCCGCAGGCAATCCGCATCATCGATTTCAAATGGCGATGCCTCTCATCTGAACTCAGCGACTACGCCGCGCAGTTGTCTCGTTATCAGCAGGCACTCCAAGACAAGGCCGCTGGCCATGCGATTTCGTCGTGGATTCTCACGGCCGATGGAGAGGTCTGGATGCTTGAAGAGGGCCGCTTGGTACACTGCCAAGTGGCGGGCCGCCCCGCATCGTGAGCCTGTGAACCTGGTCAGGTCGGGAACGAAGCAGCCACAGCGGGTCCTCATGAGTGCCGGGGGTCCGGCTCGCCACCTTCGCCACCCTGAGCCCCTATGTCCGACGCCCTCTTCGAAGATCTTCCAGTCCCTGCCGCCGAGCAGTCGGTGGCCGGGCTCGCATTGGCGCGCAAGTGGCGGCCCCGTTCATTTGCATCGGTCGTGGGTCAGGACCATGTCGTGCGTGCCCTTCAGCATGCCCTGGGCACCGGCCGCCTTCACCATGCCTACTTACTAACGGGTTCTCGCGGGGTGGGCAAGACCACCCTGGCCCGAATCCTTGCCAAGGCCCTCAACTGTGAGACGGGTCCTGTGGCCGAGCCCTGTGGGCAATGCTCGGCCTGTCAGTCGATTGATCGTGGTCGTTTTGTTGATTACATCGAGATCGATGCGGCCTCCAACCGTGGCGTGGCCGATATTCAAGAACTTCTTGAGCAATCGCGCTTCGCACCGACCTCGGGTCGATTCAAGGTCTATGTCATCGACGAGGTGCACATGCTCACGAGCCATGCCTTCAACGCCATGCTCAAGACACTCGAGGAGCCGCCGGCCGATGTGAAGTTTGTCTTGGCCACCACCGATCCGCAGAAGATTCCTGTCACGGTCCTCTCCCGTTGTCTCCAGTTCAGCCTGAAGAACCTGCGCAAGGAATTGCTGGTGGGCCATCTCTCGCATGTTCTGGCGCAGGAGTCCATTCCCGCCGAGGCCCCGGCACTGACCACCATTGCCCAGGCGGCCCGGGGCAGCGTGCGCGATGCCCTCTCGCTGACGGACCAGGCCATTGCATTTGGGGGTGGCGCGGTCAGTGAAGAGGGGGTCGCCCAGATGCTTGGGCTTGTGCAGCGTCAGGCGCTCATTGAATTGGCCTCGTCGATTGCCACGGGCGAGGGCGCCCAGGCCATTTCTCAGATCGATCAGTTGCTGCTCGCGGGGGGTGCCCCCGATGCGATTCTCGATGGCCTCGCCCGGATCTTCCATGAGGTGGGTGTTCATCATGTGCTGGCCGGTGCATCGGCGGGCAAGTCAGCCCGGGCGACCATGGATGAGCACCTCGAAGCCGATGTCGAGGCCCTGGCCGGACTGGTCAGTCCCAACCAGGCCCAACTCTTCTACCAAATTGCCATTCTGGGACGTCGGGACCTCTCCTTGGCCCCCGATGAAGCCACTGGGTTGGAGATGACCATCATTCGGCTGCTCGCCTTTGAGCCCAGCCAGTCGATGGCCCCGGTTGCATCGGGTCGTGCCACCAGTGGCGCAGTCGCGCCGCTTCAGGTCTCGCGCTCGACCAGCGTTCCCTTTCGATCGCCTGCGCCGACTTCTCCAGTGGCATCTCCGGCCTCACGCAGTGGCCCTGCCAATGCGGGCCCCAAGAAGTCAGCCCAGATTGGTCTTGGCGCGTTGACCCCAATCAATTGGCCCGAGGAGGCCAAGCGGGTGGCCGCCAATGGCCTGAGTCGCCAGTTCCTGCAGCAATCGAGTTTTCGTCGGCTGGAGACGGCTGCGAGCCAACGCTTGGTCTTGTCGGTCCCCATCGACACGCTCGCAGAGGCTGCATTGGTCAAGCGCGTCGAGGCCCTTCTCTCTGATCACTTTGGTGAACCCCTGGATTTAAAAGTGGAGGTGCTCTCGGGAGAGTCGGGAACCACGGCAGCCGAGCGCGATGCCGCTCGGGCCCAAGCCCTGCAGCTTCAAGCCGAGAAGTCGATTGCTGAATCCCCTCTGGTTCAGGCACTGATTCGAGAATTTGATGCGACGATTGTGCCGGGCTCCATTCGATGGATCGGCCCAGTGGAAGAGACAGAGCAAACCCCTTCGAAGGAGAACCCATCGTGATGAAAAATCAACTCGCCGGTCTGATGCGCCAGGCCCAACAGGTCCAAGAGAAGATCAAGAAGGCCCAAGAGAGTCTCTCGGAGATGACCATCGAGGGCCAGGCGGGCTCAGGACTCGTGCGAGCCACTGTGGATGGTCGCCATCAGGTCAAGGCGGTGGTGATTGATGCGAGCCTCATGACCAGCGACCCCGATGACCGAGAGACCCTGCAAGACCTCCTCGTTGCAGCGCTCAACGACGCGCACGCGAAGGTTGAGCAAGAAAGCCAGGACCGAATGTCTGCGGCCACGGCCGGTCTGCCCCTGCCGCCGGGCTTTAAGCTCTAATCGCTTCCGGCCGGTTGCCCAGCCAGTGGCCCAAGAACAGCCCGCATCGCTTGCCGCCCTAACCGAGGCTTTCGCGCGACTGCCGGGCGTGGGCCCCAAAACAGCGCAGCGCATGGCCTTTCACCTTCTGCAGCACGATCGGCCCGCGGCCGAAGCCCTCGGGCGAAGTCTTCTGAACGCCATTGAGAGGCTGCGGCCCTGCCAGAAGTGCAACCATTTCACCGAGCAGCCCATCTGTCCCACCTGCCTTGATTCCGAGCGCGACCCGAGCCAACTCTGTGTGGTGGAGACCCCGGCCGATTTATTGGTGCTCGAGCAGACGCAGACTTTCAGTGGCCGCTACTTTGTTCTAATGGGCCGACTCTCCCCGCTCGATGGCCTGGGCCCGAAGGAGATTCATCTCGAGCGCCTATTGGAGCGCGTGGCCGAGGACGATGCCATTGAAGAGATACTAATTGCCACCAATTTCACTCCCGAGGGCGAGGCCACGGCCCACGCCATCGAGACGGTTCTGCGGGGCAGGGGACTCGTCCCCCCAAGGCGTGTTACTCGGATTGCCCGGGGCGTTCCGGTTGGGGGGGAGTTGGAGTATGTGGATCTGGGCACCATTGCCCAGGCCGTTCGCGATCGTCGCACCATGCAGGCCTCTGAAGGGGAACCGAATTGACCATTGCATTCTGGTGTTTGCTCATTGTGGCCGTGCTGCCCATCGTCTGTGCGGGCATTGCCAAGGCAGGCGGTGAAGCCTACGACAATCACAACCCCCGCGAGTGGCTCGACCGCCAAGAGGGATTTCGCAAGCGGGCCACGGCGGCTCAGCAAAATAGCTGGGAGGCCTTTGGGTTTTTCACCGCCGCGGTCTTTGTGGCCCATGCCTCGGGTGGGCCCTCCGAGGCGGTTGATCAGATGGCCATTGCCTTCGTGGTGGCCCGTGCCCTCTTCATTCTTACCTACGTGGCCGACTGGGCGATGGTGCGCTCCCTAGTCTGGTTTGCGGGCTTTTTTCTCACGATCTCTATCTTCGTTTCCGCCGCCTAGCCTGCCAGCACGGATTCTCATCTGGCGTCCAAGGTGCCAGAGCGACTCTTGGCGCCCCGTGGCGGCCTCGGTCGGGCGCGTATAATCGCCAAAATCCTGAGGAGTTAATTTTGCAGTTGACCGAACTGCTGGCCGCAGCGGGGAGCGATGCGGCTGGAAATCTTGCGACCGCCTCCCACAGCACACCTGTCGCTGTTCTTGCTTTGGCAGACGGCACGATTTTTCAGGGCTATTCCAGCGGGGCCCAGGGCAGCACAGTCGGGGAAGTGGTCTTCAACACCTCCATGACCGGCTACCAGGAAATCCTCACCGACCCCAGTTATTGCCGACAGATCGTCACGCTCACCTATCCCCACATTGGCAACACCGGCTGGAATGATGAGGACGATGAGTCCATTGGCATACAGGCAGCGGGTCTGGTCATTCGTGATCTCTCGGCCGTGGTCTCCAACTTCCGCTCCCAGATGAGTCTCTCCGACGCCCTTCGCCGGGCGGGTGTGGTGGCCATTGCTGGGATCGACACCCGGGCCCTAACGCGTCGCCTAAGAGACACCGGCGCGCAGTCGGCCTGCATTCTGGCGGCCTCGCCGAAAGACGCGAACACCAACGAGATGGCCGCCGAGGCCCTGAAAAAAGCCCGTGAGTTCCCCGGTCTTGAGGGCCTTGATCTCGCCAAGGTGGTGAGCACCAACAAGGCCTATCAGTGGACTTCCGGGCCTTGGCAGTTGGGCCAGGGCCATGCAGATCGCCCAGCCCAGGGCCCCCATGTGGTGGCCTTCGATTGCGGCGTGAAGCGCAACATTCTGCGTCTGCTGGTGGAGCGTGGCTGCAAGTTAACCGTGGTGCCCGCTCAGACTTCCTTCAAAGAGGCCATGGCCCTCAAGCCCAATGGCCTCTTCCTCTCGAATGGCCCCGGCGATCCGGCGCCCTGCGACTATGCGATTGAAGTGGCAAGAGAGGCCATGAAAGCAAAGCTTCCGCTTTATGGCATTTGCCTGGGTCATCAGATTCTTGCGCTGGCCGCTGGTGCGAAGACCTTCAAGATGAAGTTTGGCCACCACGGAGCCAACCATCCGGTGCAAGACCTTCGCAGTGGCCGCGTGTTTATTACCTCTCAGAACCATGGGTTTGCTGTGGATCCAAAGAGCCTGCCGGCCCATCTCGAAGTCAGTCATGTCTCTCTATTCGACGGATCCATTCAAGGACTTCGCCATACGCAGGCGCCGGCCTTCTGCTTCCAAGGCCACCCCGAGGCCAGTCCCGGCCCCCACGACATTCTTCCGCTCTTTGATCAGTTCTTCGATGCGATGAGGTCTTCCAATGCCTAAGCGCACCGACATCAAGAGCATTCTCATTATTGGTGCAGGCCCGATTGTCATCGGTCAGGCCTGCGAGTTCGATTACTCGGGCGCCCAGGCCTGCAAGGCCCTCAAGCAAGAAGGCTTCCGCGTTGTTTTGGTCAACAGCAATCCGGCCACCATCATGACCGACCCGGGCACGGCCGATGCCACCTACATCGAGCCCATTACCTGGCAGATGGTCGAGCGAATCATCGAGAAAGAGCGGCCCGATGCCCTCTTGCCGACCATGGGTGGGCAGACGGCACTCAATTGCGCGCTCGATCTGGCTCGCAATGGTGTGTTGACCAAATACAAGGTGGAGCTCATTGGTGCGCGCGAAGAGGCCATCGAGAAGGCCGAAGATCGATTGAAGTTCAAGCAGGCCATGACCAAGATTGGCCTGGACTCGGCCCAGTCGGGCATTGCCCGTTCTATGGAAGAGGCCTGGGAGGTTCAGCGACGAATTGCAGAACTCACCGGCGGGGTGGGCTTCCCCACCGTGATTCGGCCCAGCTTCACCCTGGGCGGCACGGGCGGTGGCATTGCTTACAACGCTGAAGAGTTCGAGGTGATCTGCAAGCGCGGGCTCGAGGCCTCACCCACCAGCGAGCTGCTCATTGAAGAGTCGCTCATCGGCTGGAAAGAGTTTGAGATGGAGGTGGTTCGAGACCGGGCCGACAACTGCATCATTGTCTGCTCCATCGAGAACCTCGACCCCATGGGCGTCCACACGGGCGACTCCATCACGGTGGCCCCGGCACAGACCCTCACCGACAAGGAATACCAGATCATGCGCAATGCATCGATCGCGATCCTTCGTGAGATTGGTGTGGACACGGGCGGCTCGAATGTCCAGTTTGCAATCAACCCCGACAACGGCCGCATGATTGTCATCGAGATGAACCCAAGGGTCTCTCGCTCGTCTGCCCTGGCATCGAAGGCCACGGGCTTTCCGATTGCAAAGGTGGCAGCCAAGCTGGCGGTGGGCTACACCCTCGATGAACTGCGCAATGAAATCACCGCAGGTGCCACACCGGCCTCCTTTGAGCCGTCCATCGACTACGTGGTCACGAAGATTCCTCGCTTTGCATTCGAGAAATTCCCCACGGCCGACAGCCACCTCACCACTCAGATGAAGTCGGTGGGCGAGGTCATGGCCATGGGCCGAACCTTTCAGGAGTCCTTCCAGAAGGCGCTGCGAGGCCTCGAGGTGGGGGTCGATGGACTCAATCAGAAGACCACCGACCGCGAGGCCATTGAAGAGGAATTGGGAGAGCCCGGCCCCGAGCGAATTTGGTATGTGGGCGATGCATTTGCCGGTGGTTTCTCGGTCGAAGAAGTCCATGCCCTGACCCACATCGACCCTTGGTTTCTGGTTCAAATCAAAGAGATTGTTGATATCGAACTCGCCCTCGAGAAAAAGACCCTGGGCGATCTCACCGAGCCTCTGCTACGCGAACTCAAGCGCAAGGGCTTCTCCGATCGCCGATTGGCTTATCTGCTCGACACCACCGAGGGTGCCATTCGCAAGCTTCGTCAGGGCCTTGGGGTGCGCCCGGTCTACAAGCGTGTGGACACCTGCGCCGCCGAGTTCGACACCGGAACCTCTTACTTCTACTCAAGCTACGAGCAAGAGTGCGAGGCGCGGCCAACCGATCGGAAGAAAGTGATTGTGCTGGGGGGAGGCCCCAACCGAATTGGCCAGGGCATCGAGTTCGATTACTGCTGTGTGCATGCGGCCATGGCCCTGCGCGAGGATGGCTTTGAGACCATCATGGTCAACTGCAATCCCGAGACCGTCTCCACCGATTACGACACCTCCGATCGCCTCTATTTCGAGCCCCTCACACTCGAGGATGTCTTGGAGATCGTGGAGCTCGAAAAGCCCGTTGGCGTAATCGTTCAATACGGGGGCCAGACGCCGCTCAAACTCGCCAAGTCGCTCGAGGCTGCGGGCGTGCCGATTGTCGGCACATCGCCAGAGTCGATCGACATTGCCGAGGACCGCGAGCGCTTCCAGAAGCTGCTGTACAAACTCGAACTCCTTCAACCGCCGAACCGCACGGCCCGCAATGAAGAAGAGGCCATTCGCTTGGCCCAAGAGATTGGTTACCCACTGGTGGTGAGGCCGAGCTATGTGCTCGGTGGCCGCGCCATGGAGATTGTTCACGAGCAGCGCGACCTCGAGCGCTACATGCGCGAGGCGGTGAAGGTCTCGAATGATTCCCCCGTTTTGCTCGATCGTTTCTTGAACGATGCCATCGAGGTCGATGTGGATTGCCTCTCGGATGGCAAACAGGTGCTCATTGGTGGGGTGATGGAGCATATTGAGCAGGCCGGTGTTCACTCGGGCGACTCCGCCTGCAGCCTGCCGCCTTACTCCCTCTCGGCCGATCTCATTGCCGAGCTCAAGCGCCAGACCGAACTCATGTCGCGGGCCTTGAATGTGGTGGGCCTCATGAACGTGCAGTTCGCCATTCAGAATGGCTCGGTCTTTGTGCTCGAGGTCAATCCACGTGCATCCCGAACCGTGCCCTTTGTCTCAAAGGCCACGGGAATGCCGCTGGCCAAGATCGCAGCCCGCGCCATGCTCGGCCGCAGCCTGCCCGACCAAGGCGTGGTTCGCGAGGTGACACCGGGCTACTTCTCGGTGAAGGAGGCCGTATTCCCCTTCGTGAAATTCCCTGGTGTGGACACCATTCTTGGTCCCGAGATGAAATCGACCGGCGAGGTCATGGGCGTGGCGCCCACCTTTGTCGAGGCCTTTGTGAAATCACAGATTGCCGCTGGAACCCAACTGCCCGACCCCTCCAAGGGCGGACTGGCCTTCATCAGTGTGAAGAACAGCGACAAGCCCGGCATGATCGAAGTGGCCCAGATGCTCCATGGCCTGGGCTACAAGATCATTGCCACGCGAGGCACGGCTGCGGCCATCGCGGCCGAGGGCATCCCGGTGGTCACCGTGAACAAGGTGACCGAGGGCCGCCCGCACGTGGTCGACATGATCAAGAATGGCGAGGTGCATTTCATCATCAATACGGTTGAAGAGAAGCGCACGGCAATGGCCGACTCCCGATCGATTCGTACCACTGCCTTGGCCCAGCGGGTCACCACTTACACCACGCTGGCGGGGGCGCGTGCCGCGGTCGAGGGCATGCAGGCCATCGCGCATGCGCGGTTAGAGGTCTATGATTTGCAGGGTCTGCATCGCCAGTTGAGTCTCTGATATGTCTT
This sequence comes from Betaproteobacteria bacterium, assembly GCA_016868255.1. Lineage (GTDB taxonomy): Bacteria > Pseudomonadota > Gammaproteobacteria > Burkholderiales > Burkholderiaceae_A > Hahnella. The sequence goes on along the minus strand of VGHN01000005.1, from coordinate 43,104 downwards.
CCACCCCATTAACGGTCAAAGGGGCCGAGATGCTCCGCGAGGAGCTCCACCGCCTCAAGCACGTGGAGCGGCCATCGGTCATCAATGCCATTGCCGAGGCCCGCGCTCAAGGCGATCTCTCTGAGAATGCTGAATACGACGCGGCCAAAGAGCGGCAGGGCTTTGTCGAGGCCCGCATCGCCGAACTCGAGGGCAAGCTCTCCACGGCCCAGATCATTAACCCCAAGGAGCTTGAGAAAGACGGCCGGGTGGTCTTTGGTGTGACCGTCGAGGTGGAGACCATTGAATCGGGAGAGAAAGCGCGCTATCAGATCGTGGGCGATGACGAGGCCGACCTTCGCCAGGGAAAGATCTCTGTCTCCAGCCCCATCTCTCGGGCCCTTATCGGCAAGGTGGTGGGCGATGTTGTGACGGTGGTGGCCCCGAGTGGTTCGCGCGAGGTGGAAATCCTCGACGTTCGATACGAGTAGCTGGCCTGGCCAAGAATAAGAGCAACCCCGCCTGGATACATCGGCATGTCACCGACCCCTACGTGCGTCAGGCGCAACAACGGGGATACCGCTCACGGGCGGCCTTCAAACTTCTTGAAATCGATGAGAAAGACCGACTCATCCGACCCGGCATGACGGTGGTGGATTTGGGTGCCGCACCCGGGAGTTGGTCACAGGTGGTTCGCGAGAAGCTCGCGAAGAAGGGCGAGCCTGGCATTCAAGGGCAGATCATTGCGCTCGATATCCTTCCCATGGACCCCATTGCCGATGTGGCGTTTTTAGAAGGTGATTTTCGCGAGGCCGAGGTGGAGGAGGCCCTTGCCAAAAGCCTCTCGGGGCGCAAGGTCGATCTTGTTTTGTCGGACATGGCCCCCAATCTATCGGGTGTGGGTGTGGCCGACGCCGCTCGAATCATGCATGTCTGCGAATTGGCCTTGGCCTTCTCGCAACAGCACTTAAAGCCCCAGGGGGCTCTGCTGGTCAAGACATTCCAAGGCAGTGGCTACAGCCAGCTCGTCGAAGCCTTTAAGCGGGTCTTCGATCGAGTCAGCTCGCGAAAGCCCGCAGCGAGTCGCGCAGAGTCTTCCGAGCTTTTTTTGCTCGGAAGGGATCTTCGGGCGTGAAGTGGGTCAAAGCTTGGTGGACAAAGGATTTGGGTATATCCTAGTAACTTAGTCGGGTTTTGAGTTGGGTTTTAATTTTCGTGTAGCCTCAAGAAGCCAGTTGGCTTCGCTGAAAGGATCCAGAAGTGAATAACACGTTCTCCAAAGTCGCAATTTGGATGGTGATTGGTCTAGTGCTGTTCTCGGTATTCCGTCAGTTCGATGGCGGCCAGAGAATGGGTGCCGAGGTCTCGTACTCCAAGTTCATGGAAGAGGCCCGACAAGGACGCATTCGCTCCGCCACTATCGACGGGCGTATTGTGCGTGCGCAGACCACCGACGACCGTGTCATTTCAGTCAATGCACCGCAAGACATCTGGATGGTCTCCGACCTGATGAAGTATGGCGTCACGGTGTCGGCCAAGGCCGATGAGCAGCCTTCGCTGCTCATGAGCATTTTTGTCTCCTGGTTCCCCATGCTTCTGCTCATTGGCGTCTGGATCTTCTTTATGCGCCAGATGCAGGGCGGTGGCCGCGGCGGTGCCTTCTCTTTTGGCAAGTCCAAGGCCCGCATGCTCGATGAGAACAACAACAACATTACGTTTGCCGATGTCGCCGGCTGCGATGAGGCCAAGGAAGAGGTCACCGAGCTCGTTGAGTTCCTGCGCGACCCATCCAAGTTTCAGAAACTCGGCGGGCGTATTCCGCGTGGTGTGCTCATGGTGGGCTCGCCCGGAACCGGTAAAACCCTGCTCGCCAAGGCCATTGCCGGCGAGGCCAAGGTGCCCTTCTTCTCCATCTCTGGATCCGACTTCGTCGAGATGTTTGTGGGTGTCGGTGCCGCTCGTGTTCGCGACATGTTCGAGAATGCCAAGAAGCAATCGCCCTGCATCATCTTCATCGACGAAATCGATGCGGTGGGCCGTCAGCGTGGTGCAGGCCTCGGCGGTGGAAACGATGAGCGCGAGCAGACCCTCAATCAGATGCTCGTTGAGATGGATGGCTTTGAGACCAACCAGGGAATCATTGTTATTGCTGCCACCAACCGTCCCGACGTTCTCGATCCCGCGCTTCTGCGCCCGGGTCGTTTCGATCGCCAGGTGGTGGTCCCACTGCCCGACGTTCGCGGTCGCGAGCAGATTCTGAACGTCCACATGCGCAAGGTCCCCATGGCGCCCGATGTCAAAGCAGACATCCTTGCCCGCGGCACGCCCGGCATGTCGGGTGCCGACTTGGCCAACCTGGTCAATGAGGCTGCGCTCTTCGCGGCCCGTCGCAATGGCCGTCTGGTGGAGATGGAAGACTTCGAGAAGGCCAAGGACAAAATCCTTATGGGTGCCGAGCGCCGCTCCATCGTCATGCCCGAGGAAGAGCGCCGCAACACCGCGTATCACGAGTCCGGCCATGCGCTGGTGGCGCGTCTGCTGCCCAAGACCGATCCTGTTCACAAGGTCACCATCATTCCCCGTGGCCGCGCACTGGGGGTGACCATGCAGCTGCCCGAGGGCGATCGCTACAGCATGGACAAAGAGCGCATGCTCAGCACCATCGCTGTCTTGTTCGGTGGGCGAATCGCCGAAGAGGTCTTCATGGATCAGATGACCACGGGCGCATCGAACGACTTCGAGCGTGCAACGGGTCTGGCCCGCGACATGGTCACTCGCTATGGAATGACCGACACCCTTGGGCCCATGGTCTATGCCGAGAACGAGGGCGAGATCTTCTTGGGCCGCTCCATCACCAAGACCACGAACATCTCCGAGGCCACCATGCAGAAGGTCGATTCGGAAATTCGTCGCATCATCGATGAGCAATACGCCCGTGCGCGCAAGCTCATCGAGGACAACAAAGACAAGATGCATGCCATGGCCAAGGCCCTGCTCGAGTGGGAGACCATCGACGCAGACCAGATCAACGACATCATGTCGGGCCAAGATCCACGTCCGCCCAGCCGCCCCTCGGGCCCACCCACCAGCGGTGGCACTCCAGCCAAGGGGCCAGCAGCTGGCGTGGCCGCAGATGGTGCAGCAGCCCCGGCCTAAGTCAGTGCAGTCTGTATCCAAGGCCTGCCCCTCGGCAGGCCTTTTTCATTGTGGGCGGCATCGGCTGCGTCTCGATCGGCCCCTGGTCATGGGCATTCTCAACATCACCCCCGACTCCTTCTCGGATGGCGGGCGGCATATTCACTTGGCGCAGGCTCTGGATGCAGCCCACCGCATGAAGGCCGATGGGGCCGATATTCTGGATATTGGTGGAGAGAGCACGCGGCCGGGCGCTGCGCCGGTCGACCCCTCCGAGGAACTGCAGAGGGTTGGTCCCGTTCTCGAGGCTTTGCAAGACATTGGCCTTCCACTCTCACTCGATAGCCGTCGACCCAGCGTGGTCGATGCCGCTTTAGACATCGGCATCGATCTCATCAACGATGTGGGTGGCTTCAAGGACCCCGAGATGCAGGCGCTGCTTCGCGACCCCCGCGCAAGGGGTCTTGGGGTCTGCGTGATGCACATGCAGGGGGAGCCGCAGCAGATGCAGAAAAGTCCAAGCTACGAGAGTGTGGTGGAAGAGGTGCACGGCTTTCTTCAAAAGCAGCAGCAGTTGCTCGAAGGACTTGGCGTAGCTCCAGAAAGCATCTTGCTCGACCCAGGCTTTGGCTTTGGCAAGACCCTTGATCACAACCTTGCGTTGTTTGATTCACTCGATCTGCTGTGTGGCCAGCATCGGGTTCTGGTTGGGGTCTCTCGTAAGCGAATGATTGGGCAACTCAGTGCTCGCGAAGATGCTCCTGCCCACGAGCGCCTGGGGGGAAGTCTTGCAGCAGCAGTGCTTGCCGCCCAGGCGGGGGCAAGCGTGATTCGTGTTCACGACGTGCGCGAGACGGTCGATGCCCTTCGGGTTTGGAGGGTACTGAACGCCGCAATTGTTTCCTGATTTTTATTGTTTGGGAGACTACCCGCAGAGCACCTACAATTCCGCTATGGCAGGCAAAAGACAGTATTTCGGAACCGATGGCATTCGTGGGCAGGTGGGCGAACCGCCCATCACGCCCGAGTTCGTTCTTCGTCTGGGCATGGCCGCAGGCAAGATTCTTGCCGCCCATGATCCCAACCCCTCGGTGCTCATCGGCAAAGACACGCGGGTATCGGGTTACATGCTCGAGGCCGCCTTGGAGTCGGGCCTGGCCAGTGCGGGGGTCGATGTTGTTCTTGCTGGCCCCATGCCCACCCCCGCCATTGCCTACCTCACAAAAACCCTGCGGCTCTCGGCCGGTGTGGTGATTAGCGCCTCCCACAATCCGTATTCCGACAACGGCATCAAGTTTTTCAACGGCGAGGGCGAGAAGCTCGACGATGCGATTGAGCTCGAGATTGAGCAGGCCATGGCCGGAGACCTCGCTTGTACCGAGTCGGCACGGCTGGGCAAGGCGCGGCGACTCGATGATGCGGCTGGCCGATACATTGAATTCTGTAAGGGCAGCTTCCCCACCACACTCTCACTCAAGGGCCTGCAGCTGGTTGTGGATGCCGCGCATGGTGCGGCCTACCATGTGGCCGGCGATGTCTTTCACGAGCTTGGCGCCGATGTCATTCGCATGGGCCATGAGCCCGATGGATTCAATATCAATCGCGAGGTGGGGGCCACGCATCCGAAGGCCATGGTCGAGCGAGTGATGGCCACGGGGGCCGACTACGGGATTGCATTGGATGGCGATGGCGATCGTATTGTGGTCTGCGATCGAGAGGGCCGCATCTATGGAGGCGATGAACTTCTTTACGCGATTGTGAAGCAGCGCGTGAGTCGTCGCGGGAAGGCCGCGGTGGGTGGTGTGGTGGGAACCCTCATGACCAATTTCGGATTTGAGCGTCGCCTCATGCACATGGGGCTCGACTTCCGGCGGGCCAAGGTGGGCGATCGATATGTATTGGAGATGCTCAAGGAAACCGGCTGGCAACTCGGTGGGGAGAACTCGGGCCACTTGCTCTGTCTCGATCGGCACACCACCGGCGATGGCATTGTCAGCGGCCTGCAGGTCTTGGCTGCGCTTGTGGCCGCGGAGCAGTCGCTTGCAGAGTTCATTGAAGACCTCGATCTCTACCCGCAGGTGCTCATTAACAAACCGCTTGCCCCAGGTCAGGATTGGCAGTCCTCCGCATCCTTTAAGAAGACCCAGAAAGAGGTGGCCGCTGAACTCAATGGCCGCGGCCGATTGCTCATTCGACCCTCGGGCACCGAGCCCCTGCTGCGCATCATGGTCGAATGCGACGATGCGCAGGCGGCCCGTCAACTCGCCGAGCAACTCGCCGAGAGTCTTTAAACGAATGGTGGGTGGTGGCTGTCTTGGGTCTTTTTGGCTTTTTCTTTGCCGTGAATTCCTCTGTGCACAGCTACTTGGTATTGGCCTATGCGGGATCGGAGAAGGCGGCCGAGGATGTGGGCCTCTATCACGCCGCGAATGCCGCGGGCCGATTCATCGGCACTTTGCTCTCGGGCCTGCTCTACCAGTGGGGTGGACTGCAGGCCTGTTTATTGGGGTCGTTTGCCATGCTACTGGTCTGCACCATGGTCTCGGCCCGACTTCCCAAGGCCCGGGAAATCCCGCCCGATTGTCATGGAAGTGTCACAAAGCCTCTGTAGTGTTCTGGCTAGCGCGGTGCTTGCGCCGCCTTGTCAATCCACTGATCACTCAGAGAGGTTTTTGAATGAAAAAGATGCTCATCCAATCGCTCGTGGGCGTGGCCGCAGCGGCCTTCAGCCTGCATGCCTCCGCACAGACAATTACTGGCGCTGGTGCAACCTTCCCCTTCCCCATCTTCTCGAAGTGGGCCGAGGACTACAAGAAGGCCAGCAACGTCAGCCTGAACTACCAGTCGATTGGTTCCTCGGGTGGCATCCGCCAAATCCGTGCCAAGACGGTCACCTTTGGTGCCACCGATGCACCTCTGAGCGGTGCCGAATTGGATAAAGACGGCATGGTGCAGTTTCCTGTGATTCTTGGCGGTGTTGTGCCCATTCTCAACCTCGATGGCTTCAAGCCTGGTGAGCTCCGTGTGACGGGCCCCGTGTTGGCCGAGATGTTCATGGGCTGGATCGTCAACTGGAACGACCCCAAGATTGCCGCATTAAATCCCGGCAAGAAACTCCCCGACCAGACCATTACCGTTGTTCACCGTGCCGACGGCTCGGGAACCACCTTCATCCTTACCGATTACCTCAATGAGGTGAGCTCAATCTGGAAAGAGAAGGTTGGCAAGGGCGCCGCTGTGAAGTGGCCTGCTGCCTCTTCTGTGGGTGGCAAGGGCAACGAGGGCGTGGCCGCGAACGTGAGCCGCGTGAAGGGAGCGATTGGCTATGTGGAGTATGCCTATGCCAAGAAGAACAAGATTCCTCACATGGCCATGCAGAACCGCGATGGCCAGTATGTGAATCCCGATGACGCCACCTTCGCTGCCGCTGCAGCCGGTGCCGATTGGTTCAGTGTTCCCGGCATGGGAATCTCCCTCGTCAATCAAAAGGGCGCGCAGTCTTGGCCCATCACCGGTGCGTCTTTTGCCCTCATGTACAAGCAGCCGACCGATAAGGCCAACGCCGCAGAGGCGCTGAAGTACTTTGACTGGGCCTTCAAGAACGGCAAGAAGCAGGCCCTCGAGCTCGATTACGTGCCCCTGCCCGATGCCTTGACTGCCCAGATCGCCTCCAAGGTCTGGTCGCAGATTCAAGTCAAGTAATCTCCTCCGCTGTAAGCTTTACCTAGAACTCCGCCCGCTCTCGGGCGGAGTCTTTCTGGAGTATCGGAACCATGTCCTCAGTCCTCAGCAGTGAAGATCAGCGCGCAGTCGATATGAACGCTGTGGTCCAGAAGCAGCGACTGCAGGACTTCTGGTTTCACAAGGTCACGCTCTCGTTTTCGCTCTTGGTGCTGTTGGCCCTGCTGGGCATTATTGGTTCACTTATTTTTCAAGCTTGGCCTGCCTTCCAGAAATTCGGAATCGAATTCATCTGGCGCATTGAGTGGGACATCATCAACGAGGAGTTTGGCGCACTCATTGCCATCTACGGCACGATCATGAGCGCCTCGATTGCCCTGCTCATCGCCGTTCCACTTGCCTTTGGCATTGCACTCTTTCTTACAGAGACCTGTCCCGTTTGGCTGCGCCGCCCCTTGGGCACGGCCATTGAACTACTTGCCGCTGTGCCTTCAATCATTTACGGCATGTTTGGACTCTTCATTTTTGCGCCGCTGTTTGCCGAGTACGGCCAGCCTGCGCTTCAGTCCACCCTTGGTCAGATGCCGGTTATTGGGCCCCTATTCGGCGGGGCCATGAACGGAATTGGAATCCTCGCCGCTGGAATTATCCTGGCCTTCATGGTGCTGCCCTTTATTGCAGCGGTCATGCGAGACGTCTTTGAGATTGTTCCGCCCATTCTTCGGGAGTCGGCCTACGGTGTGGGTTGCACCACCTGGGAGGTGGTGCGCCACGTGGTGCTGCCCTACACCCAAAAGGGGGTGATCGGCGGCATCATGCTTGGCCTGGGCCGTGCGCTGGGCGAAACCATGGCGGTGACCTTTGTTATTGGAAACTCGCAGCGTCTCCTGCCCTCTCTCTTTGCACCCGGCACTTCCATTGCTTCGACTCTCGCCAATGAATTTGGTGAGGCGGGCGACTTTCATCTCAACACACTCTTTGCACTTGGATTCCTCCTCTTCGTGATCACCTTTGTGGTGCTGGCTGCTGCGAAGATTCTGATTATTCGAACCGAGCGTGCCAAGGGCACCAAGACCTAAAACGGAGACCACGACCAATGAACCAGAGTCTCTATCAGAAGCGCAAGCGCACTAATCAGATCGGGCTCACGCTCTCCATGCTTGCCATGGTGTTGGGCCTGTTCGTGTTGCTCTGGATCCTTTTTATTCTGTTTAAGAACGGTTTTGCCGCCTTGGATTGGGCCATGTTCACCCAGTCCACGCCCGCGCCGGGCTCTGAAGGTGGTGGTTTGGCCAATGCCATTGTGGGCAGCCTAATGATCGTCGGGGTTACCACTGTGGTGAGCACCCCCATTGGAATTTTTGCCGGGGTCTACTTGGCCGAATACGGCGATGGCAGCAAGACCGCAGAGATTACTCGGTTTGTTACCGACATCATGCTCTCGGCACCCTCGATTGTCTTGGGGCTATTTGTCTACGCCATTTATGTCTATCAGGTGAAGCACTTCTCTGGTTGGGCAGGCAGCCTGGCCCTGGCCTTGATTGCCGTGCCGGTTGTGGTGCGCACCACCGAGAACATGCTTCGTCTGGTGCCTGGCAGTCTTCGAGAGGCGGCATTTGCCATGGGCGCGCCACAGTGGAAGGTGGCCACCTTCGTGACACTTCGCGCCGCAAAGGCGGGCGTGGTCACCGGTGTGCTGCTGGCCCTTGCTCGAATCAGCGGAGAAACGGCGCCTCTGCTGTTTACCGCCCTGAACAACCAGTTCTTCTCCACCGACATGAATGGCCCGATGGCCAATCTTCCGAACGTGATCTTCCAGTTCGCCATGAGCCCCTATGACAACTGGGTTCGGCTGGCTTGGGGAGGCGCACTTCTTATCACGCTCACCGTACTGGTACTCAACATTATGGCGCGTGTCTTGTTCCGTGAAAAAGTGAAGGTCTAAAAGAGGATATCTCCCATGCCGTCGTACGAACCCTCGAATCTGCCCAACGCCATTGAGTGTCGCAACCTGAACTTCTTTTACGGGAAGTTTCAGGGCCTCAAGGACATCAATCTGGATATCTCCGAGCGCAAGGTCACTGCCTTCATTGGACCCTCGGGCTGTGGAAAGTCCACGCTGCTTCGCACCTTGAACCGCATGTACAGCCTCTATCCGGGGCAACGGGCTGAGGGGGAGATCAATCTCTATGGGAAGAACGTGCTGGACCCCAAGCAAGACTTGAATCTTCTGCGCGCCCAGGTGGGCATGGTCTTTCAGAAGCCCACGCCGTTTCCCATGTCCATCTACGACAACATTGCCTTTGGGGTTCGTCTCTACGAGAACATGAACAAGGCACAGATGGACGAGCGCGTGGAATGGGCCCTGACCAAGGCAGCGATCTGGGGCGAGGTCAAGGACAAGCTCGGTCAGAGCGGTCTCTCTCTTTCGGGTGGTCAGCAGCAGCGTCTGTGCATTGCCCGCTCAGTGGCGGTTAAGCCCAAAGTCATCCTGCTCGATGAGCCCACCTCGGCCCTCGATCCCATTTCAACGGCGAAGGTGGAGGAATTGGTGCATGAGCTCAAGACCGATTACACCGTGGCAATCGTGACCCACAACATGCAACAGGCAGCCCGCGTCTCTGACTTCACTGCCTACATGTACCTGGGAGAGCTCATGGAGTTTGGCAAGACCGACGAGATGTTCATTAAGCCCAAGCGCAAAGAAACCGAAGACTACATCACGGGTCGCTTTGGTTAAGGGCCAAGACCAGGAGAGGCACTCCCAGGTGAGCGCATTCAAGTGGCGTGCCCCCCTAGATGGTTTGCACTATCCTGCGGCCCAAAGATGACTACCAGGTTTCTTCCCTGTGAAGAATCTCTGACAGATCATTGGCGGGCCTGGGCTTGGTATACTCCCCAACTCTCGGGGTGTAGCGCAGCCTGGTAGCGCATCTGCTTTGGGAGCAGAGGGTCGGGAGTTCGAATCTCTCCACCCCGACCAACAACTGCCGGTAGCTCAGTTGGATAGAGCAACAGCCTTCTAAGCTGTAGGTCGGGGGTTCAATTCCCTCCCGGCAGGCCAGGAAGTTTTATTTCGAAATTGATTGCGTGGTGGCCGTAGCTCAGTTGGTAGAGTCCCAGATTGTGATTCTGGTTGTCGTGGGTTCGAGTCCCATCGGTCACCCCATCCACCCCATGCATTGTCAAACGGCAGGCCTCAAGCGCTGGGGATAAATTCCTTGTCGCCTTGCTGCTTGCGCTCAAACTTCAAGAATTGGTAGTAGCCACAGGTTTTGCCATTCGGGTATTCACGACACACGGCGGGTCGGGCCTGGTAGACGGTGCAGCGCCGCTTCACCGGATCGAGAAACTGGCAGGTGGATTTGTAGACATCGTCCTTGCGGTGTCGAAGAATCTGCTCCTTGATCTTCTCTTCTTTGGACTCGTATCGATAAGCCTGGGTGAAGCGCTTCTTGGCTTCATCGAAGGAGACATTGAAGTGGCCTGCAAGACGCTCGATGTCCTCTTTGGTAACGATGATGCGGGGGTAACTGCAGCAGTAACCGGGGCACTTTGAGCAGTCGTACTTCACTTCGGTATTTTTCTTCGACACGGGTGGGTGAATCCTCGATATTGGAATTGGGTATATGCAAGGGTATGCGCAAGAACGTTTTGGTTGGCATGCGTGTGAGCGCCGCCTGGTTGAAAGGGATTGTATAGTGCCTTATGAGTAACGCATCGAATCAGCAGGTTCTAAAAGTCTTGGTGGCCCAGGCCGCCGTTGAACGCCTCCCCGATCAGCCCTTCTTCCTCGGCGTGGGCACCGGCTCCACAGTGGATTTGTTCATCGATGCACTGGCTGCATCGAGCAAGCCCTTGGTGGCGGCTGTTTCGAGCTCGGCTCGCACGTCAGAGCGGCTTCGTGCAAAAGGCCTGGGCGTCATGCCTGTCTCTGAGTTGGAGTCGCCACTGGCCCTCTATGTCGATGGGGCCGATGAGGTGGAGCCCGGCCTGGCACTCACCAAGGGCGGGGGTGGCGCACTCGCACAAGAGAAGATCGTCGCCAGTGCGGCGCGTCGATTCATCTGCATTGTGGATGAATCCAAGCTTGTCGATCGCCTGGGCGCGTTTCCAATTCCCCTCGAGGTCATTGAATCGGCAATCGCCCCCATTGAATGGGCGATCAAAGCACGATTCCCAGAGGCCCAAATCGCAAGGCGTGCCGATCTGCGAACCGACAATGGGCATCCCATATTGGACATCACCGGGCTGCGCATCGATGACCCCGCTGAATCAGAGGACTGGTTCAACGGCCTGCCAGGGGTGGTCTGTTGCGGCATCTTTTTCAAGCACCGCGCCCACGAGGTGCTGGTGGCCACTGCCGGTGGGGTGCGGGTGATGAGTCGCAATGACCGCAATGGTCAGAATGCCCCCAGCTGACACGAAATTGTCATATTCCCCGGGGTGCGGGGAGGTATCCTTGCTGGAACTTGAAACGCAAGGGATCCAAGGATGAATAAGCAGCACACCCTTCAGCAGTTCGACAACGAACTCGAAGAGATTCGAACCAAACTCATGAAGATGGGCGGCCAGGTCGAGGAGATGATGAAGTTCTCCATCGTCGGCTTTGCCACAGGCAACACCGCCCAGCTCAAGGAGGTTCTTGAGATGGAGCACCGGGTCAATGCGCTCGAAGTCGAGATCGACGAGATCTGCAACAACGTCATTGCCAAACGCCAGCCCATTGCCTACGACCTTCGCTTCCTGGTCGCCTCATTGAAGATGATTCGGGATCTGGAGCGTTGCGGCGATGAGGCCGAGAAGATGGCACGAAGCGCCATTCGCTTCTACGAGGCGGGCCCCGCAGTTGCACCCCGCATGGACTTCAGCGCCATGTCGGCCCACGTCACCTCCATGTTGCACCGGGCCCTGGATGCCTACGCACGGGAAGACTCAGAGGCCCTGGTGGAAATCATTCATGAAGACAAAATCGTCGACGACCACTTCCGCAACACCATTCGCCTGCTGATCTCGTATGTTCTCGAGGACTCACGAACCATCTCTCGCTCGATTGATTTGCTCTTCTACGCGAAGGCCCTTGAGCGCATTGGTGATCACTCCAAGAACATGGCCGAGCACGTGGTGTTTATGGTCAAGGGGCGTGACATGCGCCATGCGTCGGTGAGCGACGCCGCCTAACGGCGCGCCGTCACGGCTTAACGGCTCTGCCGCGGCTTAAGGGCCGCTAATTGGGGTGGCAGGCGTTAATTACTGGGGGGTGGCGGTGTGAAGCCCGAGGCCACCTCGGCGCCATCGCCAAAGAAGTGCGCCTCCATCTGGGTCTGGAGATACTTCCGGGCCCGAACATCCGATAAATTCAACCGGTATTCATTGACGAGCATGGTCTGGTGCTTGAGCCAGTCGGCCCAAGCCTCTTTAGAGACATTCTCGAAGATGCGTTTGCCGAGATCGCCCGGCGAGGGGGGGAGATCGAGGCCATCGGCCTCTCGCTTGAGTTTGATGCAAAAGACGGTGCGAGCCATGCGTTAGAGTATGCCATGGGCTCTCCTGCCGATTCCGCACACGATTTGCGTCTATTGAAAGGCTTGAAGGTCGTCGAGGTCTGTCAGATCTCTGAAAGGCACTGACCGGCAATGAGTACGCGTGGTGCTCAGAGTACGCGTGGTGCCCAGCCGGCCGATGCCGCCGTCGCTGCCGGGCCACCGGCCGCACTAAGCTTGGATGACGCAATGCCCGGCGTGGCCCAGATCACCCTCTGCAGCCCCAAACGCCGAAATGCATTCTCCCGAGAAATGGTCGCGGCGATTCGCCATTGCCTCGATCAGGCCCTGGCCTTAAGTGACTGTCACACCGTGGTCTTTCGCAGCGAGTCGGCAGACTTCTCAACTGGCTTTGATGTGGGTGGGCTGGATCAAGAGACCGATGAGAGCCTGCGAGAGCGATTCCGAGAGATCGAGGCGCTTCTGGCGGCGGTTTATATGGCCCCTTGTAGGACGGTGGCCTTGGCCCAGGGGCGCACCTGGGGCGCGGCCGCCGATCTGGTGGTGAGCTGCGACGGGCGTTGGACCATTGGTGAGGCGGAGTTTCGATTTCCCGGGGCTCGCTTTGGATTGGTCTTGGGCAGTCGGCGGCTCGCGAGTCGAATCGGTCGTGATCGTGCTCGGCAGCTTCTTTTCTCTGGGCAGGCCTTGGGCACCGCAGCCGCCATCTCCGATGGGCTGATTCATCGTGCTTTTCAGTCGCAGGCGGATGCATTGGCAGCACTGGGCCAATCCCCGGTTATGGCCAAGGAGACGCTCTTGCAGGTCTGGGCGGCCACATCGGCCGGTGAGGCAGACCGGCTCAGAGAAGACTTGCAGGCCCTGGAGTTGTCCATGACTGGGTCCTTGAAGCAGCGGCTTCTGGACTATGTGCAAGCGCAACAATCAGGGCGCTGATTGTTGCGAGATCAGGCTAAAAGCCCCCTTTTTTCCTTCACAAAAAATTTTTTTATCTATATAAATCAATGAATTATAAAAATACTAGGAAATTTCTTTGCCCAGCGCTTGCTTTTTGTGCGACGCACCATTATTGTTCATTCCATGCAGTAGAACAGTGTCTGTCGACATCGACAAATTCAATCCAAATTCGAAAGGAAAGACAATGAACAACAAAGTAACCCCCGAGCAAGTGCTCAACAGTGTGAAGCAGACCCAAGCCGCCATGGTTGAAATGGCAGCCCGTTCGATCGAGTGCATGGAAAAGCACCTAGAGCTCAACCTCAAAGCCGCCAAGGCCAATCTTGCCGATGCCACCGAAGCCAGCAGCCAGCTCATGAACGTCAAAGACGCCACCGAGCTCTATGCCGTTTCGCAAGCCATCAGCCAGCCTGCCGTGGGCAAGGCCACCAGCTACAGCCGCACCATTTACAACATCAATGCCGAGGCCGCTGCTGAGTTCGCCAAGCTGGTTGAGGCGCGCATCGAAGAGGCCAACAAGGCGATGTCTTCGGCCGTCAACGACCTCACCAAGAACGCTCCTTCGGGCACCGAGGGCATGGTTGCCATGATGAAGTCGGCATTTGCTGCTTCGAACTCCGCGTTCGACGCCATCAACAAGGCCACCAAGCAGGTCGTGGAAATGGTTGAAACCAACGTTGAGGCCGCCGCCAAGGCTTCCGAGGCTGCTGTTTCCTCGGCTGCTCCCAAGAAAGCCGCTCGCCGCGCTGCTGCTGAGTAAGTCTTCGCGTTTACGCGCAGACAGTCTTACACGAACCCGCCCACCGAAAGGTGCGGCGGGTTTTTTATTGGATGGCCAGGGCCATGCCGTAGTAGAGCGGGATGCCAACCAGAATGTTCAGCGGGAAGGTGATGCCGAGCGACAAGCCCACATAGACCGAGGCATCGGCCTCGGGAATGGCTTCGCGCAGCACGGCAGGCACCGCAATGTAGCTCGCGCTGGCTGCGAGCACGGCCAAGAGGGTGGTGTCTCCCACCGAGAGTCCGGCCCAGCTCGCAAGCACCACTGAAATGCTTGCGTGAACCAGTGGCGCCACAACGGCATACACCACCAAAAACAGCGACTGATTCTTCAGGCTTCCCATGCTTTTGGCTGCAAGCAGGCCCATGTCGAGCAGGAAGAAGGCGAGCATGCCCTTGAAGAGATCGGCCGAGAAGGGCTTCATTGCGGCAGCGCCCTCGGGGCCCATATAAAAGCCGATCACCATGCTCGCAAGCAATAGCAATTGGGCGCCATCGGTGAATGACTCGTGAAGCGTTGACATGAGCCCACCGGGGTGAGGTGCACTTGCAATGCCCTGGCTTCCGCCGAGCTGGCCCTTTCGCACCAGGTTGGCCATCAGCACGGCAAGAATCACGGCGGGCGATTCCATAATGGCCATGGCCGCTGCCATATAGCCCCCATGGTCCACCCCCAGCCGATCCAAGAACTGATTGGCTGTAATGAATGTCACCGCACTGACAGACCCGTAGGTGGCGGCAATGGCAATTGCGTTGAATGGGGTTGTGGTGCGTCGGAGCACCAGGAATCCAATGACCGGGGTGATGAGTGCGATCACGATGGCGAGCCCGAGGCTTGCGAGCACTTCTTGGGTGAGGCCGGTCTGGGCAAGGGAGAGGCCGCCTTTGAGGCCAAGGGCCATCAACAGGTAGAGGGCCAGGAAGCGGCTGATGGCGGGCGGAATCTCGAGGTTCGAGCGCACCAGCCCAGCAAAGAGTCCAACAAGAAAGAAGAGTACGGCGGGGTCGAGTAAAGACGTCACACCGGCATTATGCCGCGTGAGGAAGATGCAGGCTGCTGGAGATCTCTTTGTAACGGTCGGCCGCGCAGCTGGCGGCGAATGCGTTGGGCTTCACGCGCGGGGATACATTGCAGACCCCGCGAATGTAGCCAATGGCCTGCTGCACCACGCAACTCGAACCATGGCTGGGGTCGGGGTTCAGATCCAGGTGGACCTCGACTTCGCGGTCGCCAATGGCATTGGCCAAGGCCAGGTAGAGCTCGGCCACCTTGTAGACCTCATTCATTAGTCGAAGCTGCGGGCGGTCGGCACGCTGATCGAAATCCCTCTCTCGAGAGGTCTCACCAAAGAGCTTGCATCCCCGGTTGCCATCGATGTGAACCACCACGACCAGGGTGTAGTCTGCATGCCAGACTTTGTCTTGCAGGAGTCGGCAGGAGTCGGCCCCAATATAGACTCGCGTGGCATCCGACTGCGCCGCGATGAACCTTTCAACGGTTGGGAGGTCGAGTCTGTGGAAAGCTTGCACAACCATTAGAAGAACACGCAGAGGACCATAAATGCAAGTGTGCAACCGCTACATTAATTTTCCATGAACCCCGTGTTTGGTGCATTGCAAAATATCGATTGCTGTGGTGCAATATGCGCGCGGGTTATTCCGCGTTGTTGTCTCCTTGCAGATCATTCTGCCTTGCGGCCCCAGCCTTATCCGCTGGGGCCCTTTTTTCTTCCAAGCTTCGCCAAACTGGCGATGTGCAGACCCTCCCCATGCCATCTGAACCCTATTCCTTGAACGGAGCCGCTCCTCTTGCGCTGCAGGTCTCCGACCTTCGCTTTCGCTGGCCTTCGCAATCCCAAGAGGCCCCGGACACCCTTGGCCCCTTGGGCTTTGAATTGGGGCGGGGCCAGTCGCTGTTTCTTGCCGGGGCCAGTGGCTCGGGAAAATCCACTCTCTTGTCGCTGCTCGCGGGTATTCATCTGCCAACCCATGGCCGTTGCCTGGTCTTGGGGCACGACCTCAGCGGCTGGTCCGGTGGCCAACGCGATCGATGGCGGGGAGAGTCTCTTGGAATCGTATTCCAGCAGTTCAACTTGCTGCCCTACCTCAGCGTTTGGGACAACGTCTTGCTCCCGATCCAACTCCATCCGAGTCGAATGGGTGCGGATGCGAATCCCTTGAATGCGCAGGCACAGGCCCGGGAACTGCTTCTGTCTCTGGATCTTGCCGAAGGCTTGTGGGCCCGGCCCTCGCATCAACTCTCGGTGGGTCAGCAGCAGCGAGTGGCGGTTGCACGGGCGCTCATTGGAAGGCCCCAACTGGTAATCGCCGACGAGCCCACTTCGGCACTCGATGAGGCAAGAAGGGAATCTTTCATGTCGGTGATGCTGGAGTTGGTTCGCTCCCAAGGGGTGGGCCTGGTCATGGCCAGTCACGACCAGCGACTCGCACATTATTTTGATCACCGAATTGAAATTTATTCGCCCGCGGGGCTCGGCTCTCAGGGAGCGCTGAAATGAGGGCCCTGGTTCGCCTCGCCGCGGCGAGTGCCTGGTCAAGACGCTCCGCGCTCATGCTCGTGGCCTGCTCGGTGGCCGTATCGGCCGCCCTGCTCAGCGCAGTGGTTCAACTGCGCGCCGATGCAAGAAGCAGTTTCTCTCAGGCTGTGAGTGGCGTCGATCTCATCGTCGCAGCCCGATCGGGTGCGAGCGAGATCCTGCTCTACAACGCCTTTCAAATCGGACGACCCACGGCGAACATCGATGCATCGGTCCTCGATCGCGTGCGAGGCCTCAGCGGTGTCGCCTGGGCATTCCCCATTCAACTCGGCGACAGCCATCGGGGCCAGCCGGTCTGGGGCACCGAGCAACTTTTCTTCAAGCACTACAAAGCATCGGGCCGAGAGTTGTCGTTTGCACAGGGCCGGCCCTGGGGCAATCCGCTGGATCCCAACCCCTCTCAGGCCATGGCCTCGACCTTCGAGCTCGTTGCGGGCGCTGCATTTGCTGCCAAGTTCAATCTGAAATTGGGTGATCGCCTGGTGCTCACCCACGGCATAGCAGAGGGGCCGCTGGCGCAGACCCACGATGCCCATCCCTTCACCGTGGTCGGCATTCTGGCGCCCACAGGCGCGCCCATTGATCGAGCAGGCCTTGTCCCGGTGCAGGGATTCGAGGCCATTCATCTGGGCTGGGACATCCCCGGCTTGGGCAGTCTGCGAAGGGGCGCCATGTCGCCGCAGGCCATCGACCCTGCCATGCTTGCACCGAAGTCGTTCACATCCATCTGGCTTGGCCTGGAGTCGCGGGGGCAGGTTTTCTCGGTTCGTCGCAACATCGAGTCGATGGATGGCGGTGGGGTTGCCGCCGTCATGCCCGGTGTCGCACTCGATGAACTCTGGCGAGTGGTCTCGGTGGTGGAAAACGCGCTGGCCCTGGTGGGAGCGCTGGCCAGCCTTGCAGCACTTCTGTCGGTTGCCGCGGTGTTGTTGGTCTCTCTACAGGGACGACGACGCGAGTTTGCGGTGCTCCGCTCCGTCGGGCTCTCGCCTGCGGGCCTCTTAAAACTCATTGTTCTTGAAACCACGCTGGTGGTAATTGCAGGACTGGTCTTGGGCGGTCTTGCCCAGCAATCGCTCGTTTTCCTGTTTGCCGATTGGCTGCGCACGGAATGGGGCCTGCTGGTGTCCATGTTCTCTTGGCCCGCCGAGGCCTGGTGGACCCTTCTGACCATTCTCGTGGCGGCTATTCTTATTGCCGCCATTCCCGCCTGGCGCGCTTATCGAATCTCACTGGCCGATGGCCTCTCGCCGCCCTCGATCGGGTAAGGTGAAGCCATCGAACTAGAAGACACCATGCAGATTTCTTCTCCGTCATTTGTTTTCGCGCAAGGCCCTCTCTTGTTGAGATGGCTTGTGGCGCTTTGCCTGTTGTTCTCTCTGTCGTCTGTCCTCTCACTGGCCCAGGCGAGACCCACCAGTGGGGCGCCACCAGAGATCAGCTGGGACGATCTAATTGATGAGCGATGGGCCAAAGAAATGCAGGCCGAGATGATGGCGCTGGGCCGCTTGGGTTTCCTAAAGGACGGCACCGAGGCCGCTGACCGCGCCATGGAGAAGCTGCGCCGCAAGTGGGATGAAGCGCCGATTGTTCGAAAGCATCTGGGCCAGTCGATTCGCATTCCTGGCTATGTAGTGCCCTTGGATGCCGATCGCAGCAAGCAGAGAGAGTTTTTGTTGGTCCCCTACTTTGGCGCTTGCATTCACACCCCGCCGCCTCCAGCCAATCAAATTATTTTGGTGTCCCCCAATTCGCAGACCAAGATGAAGAACCTTCCCGAGAGCATGGCCACGGTCTGGGTCCATGGTGTTCTCGAAGAGGCGCGGGTCACGACCAGCCAGGGCGTTACGGGTTATCGACTAGTGGCGAGTGCTGTGCTGCCGTACGAAGAAAAGCGATAATTTTCTTCATGACCATTCTCATCACCCATTCTTCTTTCGAGGCCCACGAGATGGGGCCTCACCACCCCGAATCGCCAGCCCGCGTGCGTGCGGTGCTTCAGGAGTTGGAGGCCACGGGGCTCATGGCCGGCCTCGATCGACGCGAGGCCGAGATGGCCCGCGAAGAGGACATCTTGCGCGCCCATACCGAGGACCACTGGTCCATGCTCAAGGAGATGTCACCGCAGAGTCGCTATCAAGTCATCGACCCCGACACCGCCATGAACCCCCATACCCTTGAGGCGGTCTCGCGCGCTGCGGGTGCCGTGGTGCAGGCCGTCGAGGCCGTTGTCTCCGGCGAAGATGCCACGGCTTTCTGTGCGGTGCGCCCGCCAGGCCACCATGCCGAGCGCCATGTGGCCATGGGGTTTTGTTTTGTCAACAGTGTGGCGGTGGGCGCCCTCTACGCGGCCGAGGCCCTGGGCCTCGAGCGGGTGGCAGTTGTCGATTTCGATGTCCACCACGGCAATGGCACCGAGCAGATTCTTGCGGGGCACTCCAACATTCTCATGACCTCCACCTTCCAGCAGGGCATCTACCCCCATCGAGGCGAGCGGCCCCTGGGTTCCAACATGGTCAACTGCCCACTGCCCGGCGGCAGCGATGGCAAGGCTCTTCGTCAGGCGGTTGAGTCCGAGTGGATGCCGGCACTCGATGCCTTTGCGCCGCAGCTCATCATTATTTCGGCGGGCTTTGATGCCCATCGCGACGACCCGCTTGCGGGCCTGCGATGGTCCGAGGCGGATTACGAGTGGGTCACCGATCGGCTGGTCGAGGTCGCAGCCAAGCACGCCAATGGGCGAATCGTCTCAAGCCTTGAAGGGGGCTACGAGGTGCGCGCCCTCGGGCGAAGCGTGGCCTGCCATGTGGCCTCGCTGATGCGGTCTTCTCAGGCCCACTAAAGAACGAGTATGGCCGCGCCCAGTGCTGCCATGAGCACGGCGGCCACCGACTGAATCATTCGCTTGGGCAGTCGCTCGGCGAGTCGCTCGCCAATTAAAACCGCGGGCACGTTTGCAATCATCATCCCCAGCGTTGTCCCCATTACAACCATCAGGTAATCGTTGTAGTGGGCGGCCAACCCAACCGTGGCGACTTGGGTCTTGTCTCCCATCTCTGCAATGAAGAAGGCCACGAGGGTGATGAGAAAGAGGTTGCTGCTGTTAATCGGTTTGGGCTCGTTGTCGAGCCGATCGGGAATCAGGAGCCAGACCGCCATGGCAATAAAGCCAAGGCCGAGCGCCCATTTCAGCGCATCGCCTTCGAGCCAGTCTCGCGCCAACACGCCCATTGCCCCTGCGAGGCCATGGTTAAGAAGCGTGGCAATCAGAATTCCCCAAACAATTGGCCACGCCCGCCGGTAGCGGGCCGCGAGGAAGAACGAGAGCAACTGGGTCTTGTCACCCACCTCGGCCAGGGCAACGATCCCGGTGGACATTGCGAGTGCCTCGAGCATGAAGCATCAGTCCCTATGCCTTGAGCGAGCGAGCGGCGTGTGAGGATTCATTCATGGACGCGATGGGTCCTCTAGGATTTCTTCTTGTCTTCCCATAATTCGCCGCCGGTCGCCCAGTCCTCGCGCTTCATGTCGAAGAAAAGAATATCGACTGCATCGGGGCTTCCGCCCAGGGTCTGCACCGTGGCCTCGGTGAGTGCCTTGGCCAATGCGCGCTTCTGGTCGATGGTGCGTCCTTCAAACAACTCAACACGGATGGTGGGCATAGCAACTCCTCTCTTGGGTGATCAAACTCGGTTGATAGAAATTCGGTGATCTAAAGATGGCGAACAAAACTCATTGATCGAAATCGGGGTCTGTTCGAGCAAGTCCCCGGAGCAGGGCGGGCCATTCATCCATCCCCTCGGGCGCGTTGTTGGGCCCCACCCACTGCCGCTGGGTGGTGGAGACAATCTCCGCAGGCACGAGGCGCAGGCCGCTGGGATTGGTGGCTGCAGTCATTTGAATCTGGGCGGCGCGCTCGAAGAGGTGCATGAGAATGAAGGCCTCGGCCACGGTGCGCCCCACCAGCAAGATGCCGTGGTTCTCGAGAATCACGCCGTCTTTGTTGCCCAAGGCCTGGACCAGCCGCTCCTGTTCGTCTGCGGCAAAGGCAAGGCCCTCGTAGGCATGGCGTCCTAGGCGGCCGACCAGTCGCATGGCCGGCTGCGAGCACGGGGCCAAGTCTGCGCCTGTTGCGGCAAAGGCCTGGGCCCAGAAGCTGTGCAGATGCAAAACACAGCGAACGTCGGGCCGGGCCTTGTGGATACAGCCATGTATGGCAAACCCACTGGGGTTGACGGGCGCGTTGCTGCCGTCCACCACTTCCCCTTTCAGGTTGACCCTCACCAGGTTGGAGGCTGTGACCTCGTTGAAGCGCAGGCCGAAGCGATTGAGCAGGTAGTGACCATGCGCATTGGGGACTGCGGCCGAGATGTGCGTCCAGACCAGGTCGTCCCATCCGCGATGGGCGGCCAGGCGATAGGCCGCCGCGAGGTCACGACGAACGCACTGTTCGTCCACGGCGGCCGCCGAATCGCCGGCGCTTGGCGCTGCGACTGGCTTAGGCGGGCTTGCCTCCAAGGGGCTCAGACGGCCGGTCATCGTGAACAACCACTCCACGCATCTCGAGTTGCCGGTCGAAGATGGAGCGCCCAACCATGGACCGCGAGATCTGGCTCGCAACGACCACTGAGAGCATGGATAAGACAGTCCATTCGTAGCTTCCGGTCAGTTCGAAAACAATGATGATAGACGCCAGCGGCGCACCAATCACCGCAGCAATGCAGCTCGCTGCTCCGATTGCGGCAAAGCTTGTGATGTGGCTCGAGGAGATCAAGGAGTCCACCACAGCGCCCCCCAGCGCACCAAGGAACAGGGCAGGGGCAAAGATGCCTCCAAAGAATCCGAAGCCGAGGCAGGTCGATGTGGCGAGGATCTTCAGGGCAATGAGGGCCAACACGAGGCCAATCGAGAGTGCGCCGGTGATGGCGAGATCGATCGAACCCAGACCAGGGCCCAGAAGGTGAGGGAAGATGGGGGAGAGCAGGAACAAGAGCGCTGCCGGAACCAGGGGCCGCCAGCGCAGTGGGATGCCCGAGGCCTTGGCCCAGGCGGGCGCCTCGGTGCAGGCACGAATATAGGCAGCCGAGATCAATCCGCAGATCAACCCGACCAGAACAGCAAATACGGCGTTCTCCAGGTTGATGGGGGGAAGGTTATCGACCTTGAAGAGTCGGGAGTCGCCCAGGGTTAGCTTTGAGACCCAGTAGGCGCCGAAGGAGGCCAATATGACCGGGCCCGCCCCGAATCCTCCGAAACGTCGCGCAATGGCCTCGTGGGCAAATACAGCCGCCCCAATCGGGGTGAGAAACACGGCGGAAATGGCCGCGGCCGCTCCGCTGCCGAGAATCACGTCGGGGGAGAGGCCCTTGGCCAGCGACTTAAAAAAGCGACTGAGCGCCGCCCCAAGGCAGCCGCCAAAATGAAAGAGGGGACCAAACATACCCACCGAACTGCCACCCGAGATATTCACCAAGGCCAGAAGGGTGGAGATCATTCCCGCCCGAACATCTGGCCCTTTGCCGCTCTGTGCTGCGGCAATCAGGTCTGCCCCGCCGTGGGGCCGGCCGTTCTCGAGCATGGTGAGAATCTGGCCCGCGATCAAAGCGGCCGTGAGCAAGGCCAGGCCAACGGCCATGCTGAATTCCAGGTTCAGGCCGATGCTCGTTGGAATCGGAACCGCCCATAAGCCATTGAAAAATCGAATGATTAGTAGGAATCCCATGGCCGCTAGGCCAATCAGGGCGCCCAGAACAAGGGCGGCCGAGAGGATGCTAAGGCGCTGGCCAATGGACCAGGTGGGGGTTTTAAGGTCGCTTTGAGTGGTCATGGTTGTTTTAAGAATTCGGCGTTGCTGGGGTTGGGTCGGTGAAGGCGCCATGGAGCATACGCCCAATGGTGGTTATCGGACGAGGGTAAGGGTTTACATGAACTTTTTGCTTAAAAGTTGTCGAAGGCGGCCTTTTAAGGATATGCTCCGCCTCAATTAGCAAATTCCTTGGGGAGGTTTCATGCCGCGTTCCATTCGTTACGGTGATTATGTTCAGGCGATCACCGTTGATTCAGACCAAGTCAGCTATTCGAAGCTGATGACTCGGCCGCTTTTCGACCAAAACGGCAATGAGGTTCCCCAGAAGCCAGAAAAAATGCGTCTGGGCGGCATGGACACCTACAAACTCCTCCAGCCCTATTTGTCGGTCCGTTTCATGGAGCAGGCTCGGGCTGTCGTGCCGCTTGCCGCCTACCTGGCCCTCTTCCAGCTCTTGGTGCTCAACCAGAGCGTAAAGGATTCCGCCACCCTCGGACTGGGTCTTCTGGCTGTGATGGTCGGCCTGATGATCTTCCTCGAGGGCCTCAAGCTGGGTCTGATGCCCTTTGGCGAGATTATTGGGAACAAGCTGCCGCTGAAACTGCCTCTGGTGGGGGTCTTGTTCATCGCGTTCCTTTTGGGAATCGGCGTAACGTTTGCAGAACCCGCCATTGGCGCCTTGCAGGTCGCCGGCCAGATCGTCGACCCCAAGAATGCCCCCTACCTCTACACGCTTTTGAACGACCGGGTGGATGCCACGGTTCTGGTGGTTGGCGTGGGCGTTGGAATTGCAGCGGTTATTGGAACCATGCGCTTCCTCTACAACTGGAGCCTCAAGCCGCTGATCTACATCAGCATGGTGCCCGCGGTTCTCATGACCGCCTATTGCTGGTTTAACCCCGATCTGCGCACCGTGATTGGTTTGGCCTGGGACTGCGGTGCGGTAACCACCGGCCCCGTGACTGTGCCCCTGGTTCTGGCCCTTGGTATTGGCGTGGCCACTGCCGGCGGTGCGGGGGACAGCAAGCTGCAAGGCTTTGGCATTGTTACCCTGGCTTCGGTTTTCCCAATTGTTGCGGTCTGCGGATTGGCCATCTACTTCCAGATGACCGTGCCTGTTGAAACAATCCTTGCTGAGGCCGCTACCAAGCAGGCCTCTGTTGCCGCGGCTGCTGCCGCGACGGGTCCTGTGGAGTGGTGGACGGTCTCCCCTGGAATGGAGATTGTTGGCGGCATTCGCGCGATTGTGCCGCTCGTCATCTTCCTGATGATCGTCCTCTTTCTCGTGCTTCGCGAGAAGCTTCCCAACGCTTTCATCATCTTCTACGGCATCTTCTTGTCGGTCCTGGGAATGTGCGTATTCAGTGTTGGTCTCACATATGGTCTTTCAAAACTCGGTGACGGCGCGGGAAGTCTGGTGCCTGGGTTGTTTACTGCCATCGAGGCCATGCCCAATGCACCGCTCTATTCCGCCGGTGTGGGAATCTTTATTGCCGCGCTCTTCTCTTGGATTCTTGGCTTTGGAGCCACATTGGCCGAGCCCGCGCTCAATGCCTTGGGCCTCACCGTGCAGAACCTCACCAATGGCTCGTTCAAGAAGTCCATGCTCATGTACTCCGTCTCCTTCGGGGTGGCCGTTGGAATCATGCTCGGGGTCATCAAGCTCATTTTTGATTTCAGCCTGCTCTACATCCTGATTCCGGGCTACATCATCGGAATTATCCTCACTGCAATGTCCACCGAGGAGTTTGTGAACGTCGGCTGGGACAGTGCCGGGGTCACAACGGGGCCTGTCACGGTGCCGCTGGTGCTGGCCATGGGCCTGGGTTTTGGTAAGGCCGTGGGCGCTGTTGAGGGCTTTGGAATTCTGGCCTCTGCCTCTATCTGCCCGATCGTGGCGGTGCTTGCACTCGGTGTCTATGTTCAGTGGAAGACCAAGCGAGAAAACGAACGCGCCCTCGCTGAGGCCAAAGAGGATGAAGCCGTGGCCGCCAACATGGCCCGCGCCTCGAGCTAGATTCAACAACATCAATATTTAAAACAGGGGAGCCATTCATGGCCAAGCGAAAACTAGTCAACCTCACAGAGGTCTCTCTTATTACCTGCGTTGTGCAGAAGGGGATGGCCGACGTGATCAACCAATCTCTTCTCGACGCCGGTGTTCAGGGCGCCACCGTTCACCAGGGTGTGGGCACGGGCATCCGTGAGCGCATGGGATTTCTTGGCGTAGCAGTGGAGGTCGAGCGCGAGATCATTACCGTCTTGGTCGCCAAGGACCAGATGGTTCGCATCTTCGAGCGCATGTTCCTCGCAGGTCGTCTTGACACCCCGGGCATGGGTTATATCTATGCCACCCCGCTGGTGCAGGCGGCCACCTACATCCCGGCACACCTGCTTGAGGACCGTGGCGCCACCTCGGCCATGGGAGCCATGTCGTGAACATCGACAAATTCAAGAAGATTCCCGAGGGCACCGTCCTCGACTACACCCGAGAGTTCACGGTCATCCTCTACGAAGGCGGTGCACACGATATCGCTGAAAAACTGCGTGCAAGGGGCATCAACGAGGTTTATTACTACTCGGTTCGTGGCGCCCCAGTGGGCAAGGCCTCTGAGTCCTCGGGCCTGCCAGAGATTCCCAAGACCGAGGTTCTGCACGCCGTGGTGGCTGCCGACCAGGCCGACTACGTCCAGGAGATGGTCTACGACGCGGCGGAGTTGTTCAAGCCGCAGCGCGGAATCATCTACATCAACAAGCTGCTGCTCTCGACACGCAACAACCTGCCCAGCGAAAAAGAACTCGCCGAGAAGGCCGCTGCCTAATCGCCACCCAATTCTAGGAGTTAAATAAAAATGAACGAAGCCACCGAACTGCGGATTAAAAAGAACCGCCGTCGTATTTTTGATGCAGAGTCTTATGTGCGGTTCAACACCGCCCAGACCCTTGTGGGCCGCTCAGCCATTGAAGAGAACCGTACCCTGGCGCTGGAGTCTTTTGCGGCCGAGTCGTCCGGAAATGGAACACTCTTGTCGGCCACCTTCGAGGACGTGGTTCGCAACCGCCTGGCCATTTTGGAACAGCTTGAGCCGTCGACCCCCGACGAGGAGCGTTTCAAGAACTCCATGTTGAATCGCGCGCGAATCGAAGGCATTGAGCGACGTGCCGCTGCGAACCGCAATGCAGTCAAGATCAACGAGATGCTCGTTCAGGTCAACAAACTCATGGTTGAGATCAACATTCTGATCACGGCCCACAACAACGAGTTCTTCGATGTCATCGACGAACTTGGGAATTCAAATGCTGCATGGATCGACGGCGAACTCGAGCGCAACATGAAGTCTGTTACCGCCGCGGAGAATGATCAGCGAGTCACCGAGAACACCGCACGCGTGGCCGAGGCCCGGGAGGTTGCCGAGAACAACCGCAACCACATCATGGAGATCTATGAACAAGAAGGCGAGAACCGCCATGCGCTCGAGAAGGACCTCGAGGATGTGATGGAGTTGCGCAGCCAGATCGTTGCACTTCGTGAGAAGGTGGTGGCCAATCAGCATCGCGTTGCCGATAAGATCGCCGAACTCTAAACGTTGTTCGGGCGAAAAAAAGGGCTGCAATCGCAGCCCTTTTCTTTTCTAGACGCTTTTTTAACGGGTTCTCTTGAGGCGGCTTCTCGAAAAGCCTAGAAGCCCAGGTGGTTGAGTGCCGTGCTCAGCAAGAGTATGGCCACGGCAATCCAGCCGGCGATGGTGATGTATTTCATCATGATGGGTTCATTCTACCGCCCGGTTGAGTTGGGGCCGGAAGATCCGATCGTTGTTGTAGAAGGCTTCGGATGAGTTGTCGGCGTGCCATCCCGGAATTCCCAAGAGCGGCAGTGGGCAGAGGCTTCGTGGGCCCAGCGCTTCCTCGTGGAAGGGCTCTTCTGTCGCTGGACCCTTTTTCTTGGTTCGCTCGGTTCGCTCGGTCTGCTCGGTTCGCTCGAGCTGCGCCGTCTGGCAAGAGCGCGCCTTGATCCATTCTTCCAAGGCCGCGTCCACCTCAATCCATTCATCGGTTGGCAAGCGCAGGCAGATGCAGTGTGCCGTGAGGCTGAGATAAGGCTGCTGTAATTTCTCCATCAGGGCATGACCAAAGACCAAGATCGTCCACTCCTGTCCCCAATGGCCTCGCTGATCCCAGAACAGGCTTTTCCAGTCGCGGTCTCTCAATGGGGGTGGATGCTTGCGGTAAACGAGGAGCGCCAGGTTTTCGTCCATCAAGGTGGCAGCATCTCTGGTGTTGCCGCGCGGCCCAGTGCCCCCCAAGCGTTGCAACTCCACCGCCTGCAGTCGGTTGAGCATTGCCTTGGTTCTTGGCGCGTGTAGCCATACAAGTGTATTGAACCGGTCGTGAAGGTTGTCTCGGGTGGGCACCTCGCCAGTCAGCGCAATGTGGGATTCGTATGAACTCCCAGCGGGGAGCTGTTCCTGCGGTAAAAACTGAAGGGCCCGCCCTTGGCCCGTCTGCAGACCTCGCGCAGCTGCAAGCTGGTTAAAGCGTGCGATGAATGCTTTGAAGTCGTCGCCTTGCGCGCTGGCGAGCAAGGCTGGGTCGAATCCTTTAGACCAGTTCGGTGTCAAGCCAATAGGGCAATGGCCAAGGCAATGAGCACGCCAAGCGTGAGTTGCAGTCGCAGCCGAATCCAGGCCTGCGGAAAGCCCATCTGCTGGCCATGCAGCCTGTCCATCCAGTAAGCGAGCGAGAGCGCGGCCATGAGCCCAAAAATGGCAAAGCGTCCATTGAGCAGGGCTGCCCCAACCGCCAGCAAGGAGGGCACCACGCTCCAGAGCAGAAGACGGGTGCGTTGCAGGCCCGAGAGCTCGTGCATGGCCAGGGCCAGTCCCCAAGATACGGCCCCAACAAAGCTAATGACGGAGGCGGTGTAGAGGAGCAAGCCTTTTTGGGCGATCTGTTGGATTTCTCCGGCACTTGAAAACACCGAGATGAGAGCGAGGGCGAAAAATGGAAGCAGTCCGCCGTAGCCGAGCATCTGCATGAACGGAAGGAGGCTCTGGAGGCTGCGCTGACTGTTGCTGGCTGGCTGAGTGGAGGCGACGGGCTCGATCATGACGGGGCAGATAAATTAGAGAAGGAGTAGAGTGCAATATGACATTTGTGTGACCACCATGACAAAAGGTAAATAAGGGAGACTCATGACCAACCGCTCGAAATCGCTTTCTCCAGCCAAGAAACCCTTGAATAAACCCACTCTTGGAAAGAAGGAAACCGAAGAAGTATACGCACAGGCTTTCTTGCGACTCCAAGAGGAACTCGTGCACATGCAGACCTGGGTTGCGGCCACCAAGGCACGGGTGCTCGTGATCTTCGAGGGCAGGGATGCAGCGGGAAAAGGAGGCGTCATCAAGCGCATCACAGAGGTCTTGAACCCCCGCGTCTGCAAAATTGCAGCCTTATCCGCACCCAGTGACCGAGAGCGCGGCCAGTGGTATTTCCAGCGTTATGTATCTCATCTGCCCTCGCCTGGGGAGATCGTCCTCTTCGATCGATCTTGGTACAACCGGGCCGGTGTGGAGCGAGTAATGGGCTTTTGCAGTGAAGATGAGGTCGAGGAGTTTTTTCGCTCATGCCCCGAGTTCGAGCGCATGTTGGTGCGCTCTGGGATTCACCTGGTGAAGTATTGGTTTTCGGTGAGTCCGCAGGTTCAAGAGAAGCGGTTTCAAGATCGGGCCCGCGATCCTCTCAAACAATGGAAACTGAGCCCCATCGATTTCAAGTCCAGGGCCGTCTGGAATGAGTACTCAAAGGCCAAGGACGAGATGTTTCAACACACCGATATCCCCGAGGCGCCGTGGCATGGGGTAGAGGGCGACAACAAGCGTCAGGCGCGCATGAACTGCATTGCCCATCTACTCACGCAGATTCCCTACAAACGTATTCGAAAAGGCCCGATCAAACTGCCTAAACAGCGGGTCTCCACTTCCAAGACCCACCGGCCCTCAAAGTCCGAGCACCGTTGGGTTCCGGATGTGTTTTCTTCCATCCTGAGCCCTCGCTAGCCACAATCGTCTTGAGAAGCTCCATTCGCTTTGGCCCTCCGAGAAATCTTCGGTGATGCCGAATCAGGGGTGCGGATAGTCGCTTTCTGAGAGGCCCCAGGCCAATGAATCGCTCAAAGGTTCGTTCGGGCTCGGTGTCCCATTCGGCCTTGCGCCGGTCGGTAAGGACCACCAGTCCAGGGTGTGTCGCGATTCGGGGCAGGTCGGCCAGTAAATCAGAGATGGACCGCTGTCCGGTCTTAAAGAGGATGACATGCATCACCAGAGATCGGATCGGCCGTAGGCCGCCGATGGCTGCCTCCTCTGACTCATTGAGCAGGTGTCTCGGAGTTCCAGACTGAAGATAAATGTCGTTGCAGGCAATGAGCCTGGCACCGATGCGCTGTTTAATTTTTTCTGCATCAAACATGAGCACCGCGGCTTGAATTCTCCCTATTCCCGAGGAGTGGGCGCGGGCCACCGAGAGGCTACGGGACAGGCTCGCAACCCTGCATTCCGGGAAATGCTTGAGGAGCTTGGGGCTTAGCCCGGCTGCGAGGCTACCGACCAGCCGAGCAGTCGGCAGAAGCCTGTCCGACTCGAGAATCCTCTCTACGTTCTGAATACTGCTGCCGTGAAAGAGGACGTTCCCGAGCGGGAGAATCATGGATGCATCGCGGCCTCCTCGCCAAGGCGAGAGTCGGAGTAGCGATACGCCTCGGAGTGGAGCGAGCGGCGGTGTAGCCGAAGGGTTCTCTGCTGACGCTCTTTGTAGCTCTTGAGCACGTCGGCCAGGCTCACCTGGTCAAGGAACAGCTGCTCCACCTCGTGCACCCGAGCCGCAAGGCCAAGGGTCATGTCCTCGACGGGCGAGGCCTGTCCGGACTTGTCCGACGGCTCGAGGTCCTCGGTCTGGTTGGGCTCTACGGCCGCTGCAACCTGGGACACCGCAATGTCTTGGGCATTGAGGGCAAGGCGGTAGCCGCCGCCAGGTCCTCGAACAGGCGTCACCATCTGCGCAAGCCGCAGGGACTTAAAGAGGCCCTCGAGGTAGCTGACGGACACCGAGAGCTCTCGGCTGATGATGTTGAGGTTCAGCGGCGATGACCCTTGACGCTGGGCCACCAGCAGCAGGGCTTCGAGGGCAACGTGAACTTTTCTAGTGAGTTTCATTTCTTGTCCTTCGAAAGGGGTAGGTAGAGAGTAACCCGTACTTTGCTTCTTTGTCTATGACAAATTTTGAAGGACAAGATTCCGTACTTTTTCTATGGGATTTAGGTCATTTTGCTGCGTTGCCAAAAAAGAGCTGCTCACCGCCAATTTTGTAGCCGTTGATGGCGGCCTGGCCCCTGCTGGACACCACCCAGTCGGCAAACTTCTGGGCGGCATCCCGCCTAACTTGGGGGTGCTTGGCAGGGTTGACCACGATGACCCCGTACTGGTTGAAGAGTCGCTTGTCGCCCTCGACCAGAATGACGAGGTCGGCCTTGTTTTTGAAGTTGGCCCAGGTGGCTCGGTCCGATAAGACATAGCCATTGAGGCCAGCCGCCGTATTCAGGGCCTGGCCCATTCCGCAGCCGCACTCCTTGTAGCCTGCGCCCTTGTTCTCGACACCCGCATCCTTCCAATATCGAATCTCGGCGGCATGTGTGCCGCTCTTGTCACCGCGGGACACAAATGGGGTACCCGATGCCGCCACCGCCTTAAGGCCGGCCAGAATGTCGGTGCCTTTGCTCTTTGCGGGATCTGACTTCGGGCCAATGAGCACAAAGTCGTTGTACATCACATCGAGTCGCTTGAGTCCGAATCCATCGCTAACGAAGGCCTCTTCTTTCTCCTTGTCGTGCACGAATAGAACGTCGGCATCGCCGCGCTTGGCGATATCAATGGCCTGGCCAGTGCCAACCGCCACCACCTTGACGTCGATGTTGGTGTCCCTCTTGAAGGCTGGCAACAGGGCCGTGAAAAGGCCTGAGTTGTCTGTCGAGGTGGTTGATGCCATGGTGATGGAGTCGGCGGCGTGCGCGCCGATCGCCAGCAGAAGGGCAGTGAGGGCAATAAGGGGTTTGCTTGCAGAACGACCAAACATGGCTTGCTCCTGATGGTGGGTTGTTACGATGCGCAACCATAGGACCAAAACCCGGAAGAATCGATAAGAAGCGGACGCCATACGATGCTTGAGTTGTCTCGAATTGGATTTGAGTTGCCTGGCGAGCGTTGGCTCTTCCGAGGCGTTGATTGTTGCCTGCGGCCGCCCATCCAGATTGCCATCTGCGGGGAGTCCGGCAGCGGCAAGTCGAGTCTGCTCAACCTCATGGCCGGTCTTGAGCAGCCCACCGAGGGCAAGGTTGCCTGGGCGGGCCAATCCATCTCGGACATGTCGGTCAACGAACGGCTCGATTTTCGACGCAGCCGCCTGGGATTTGTCTTCCAGGCTTTTCATCTGGTTGGTCATCTCTCTGCGCTGCAGAATGTGATGCTGCCTTGCTTGCTCAATAACTGGACAGAGCAGCGCGCGCATAGCGCGGCCATGGCCTTGCTCGAGCGTCTGGGTCTCGCCGCCCGCGCCGGTGATTTCCCGCGCACCCTCTCGGGTGGTGAGCAACAACGGGTCGCCCTGGCACGTGCGCTGGTGCATTCGCCAAAGATGGTGCTTGCCGATGAGCCCACCGGCAACCTAGACCCGAGCGCTGCCAATCGGGCGCTCGAGACGCTCTCGCAGTTGTGTCGAGAGCAAGACGCCATTCTGGTTATGGTGACGCACTCCGAGCGTGCGGCCATGATGCTCGACGAGCAATGGCGGCTTGCAGACGGCATGCTGGTTCGGCCGAACCACGAAGATGAGCGGACTTAATCGGCTCTTTCTCTGGCTCGTCTGGGGTGCGATTCGCCAGCAGTGGGGTCGGTGGCTTGCATCGCTCCTTATGGTGGCCATTGGGATGGCGCTGGCCGTTGCCATTCACTTGGTGAATCATTCCGCCTTGCAGAGCTTTTCGCGGGCTATAGAGCTTGTCAATGGCCAGTCGAGTCTGCAGCTCGTGGCATCCCAAGAGACTTTTCCAGAAGATCATTTTGCGCGGCTTCTAGACGAGGCAAGTGATTTGGGAATCGAGTCGGCCAGTCCGGCGCTGGAGATCGGAACCGACCAAGTTCGTATTGTCGCTCTTGACCTCTTTCGCGCCGCGCGTGTCACGCCCTCTCTTCTCCCGCAGGCGGCTGAGGGGGGTCGAGATGCCCTGTTTCAGATCGACTCCGTCTTTCTCTCGCCCAAGGCCATGGCAGCGCTTGCGGTCTCTGAGGGGGATTCGATCGCCCTCACGGCCATGGGCCGCACGGTCTCACTGGTGGTCCGTGGAAGTGTGCCCCAAGCCCTTGGCGAATCCGTTGCAGTAATGGATCTGGGCAGCGCCCAGTGGCAGTTTGGCCGGCTGGGTCAACTCAGCCGAATCGACCTACGCGTGCGTGAAGACCTTCGAGTGGAGTTGCTGCAGTCCCGCCTCTTGCAGGGGCAGTGGCCGCTCATGCTTGTGCAAAAGAGCGATCGCGAACAGCGCATGTCGAATGTCTCACGTGCGTACCGAGTCAATCTCACGGTCTTGGCACTGGTGGCCCTTGTCACCGGCGGATTTCTGATTTCGCTCTCGGTGGCACTGGCTGTGCGAAGACAGCAACAACTCGTTGCGCTCTTGCTGAGCCTGGGTGCACCGCTGCCCTGGGTCCAACGAATCTTTCTCTCTGTTGGCGTCTGTGTTGGACTCGTGGGAGGCGCCTTGGGTGCAATGGCAGGAGCACTCCTTGCGGCTGCGATGCTGCATTTTGTCGGGGCCGACCTCGGCGGTGGCTATTTCAGGGCGGGCTCAGCCGATCTGCAACTCGATCTGCTCACCATGGGGACGTTCATGGGCTTGGCGGGATTCATGGGCTGGGTTGCCGCATGGTTGAGTCTTCGCCGCACAGACTGGTCGAGCCCAGCGCAACAACTTCGATCATCGTCCGATGAGTCGCTGGGCCGCGATGCCAAGCCGTTGCTTGTCTTTGGCTTTGCACTTCTGGCGCTCGCAGGGCTCTTTGCGCTTCTACCTGCATGGGGGGTGATTTCCTTCGGGGGTTACATGGCCATGGCCACGCTCCTAGTTGCGGCAGTGGCCACGGCGCCATGGTTGGTTGCGAACTTCTCGATCGCGGGCAATCGACTTGCAAGGTGGCGACTTCGTCAGGCCTCTTCCTCTTCGGCTGCATTGATCTCCGGGGTCGTGGCGGCTGTGGCACTCGCGGTGGCCATGATGGTCATGGTCTCGAGCTTTCGCAGTTCAGTGGGCCAGTGGCTCGAGCAGGTTCTGCCGGCAGATCTCTACAGCCACCAAGCTTCGGCAGCCCAGGTGGAGAGGCTGTCGGCGGACTCCATTGAAGGCCTCGGGCGGCTCGATTCCGTATCACGGGTAGAGGCGGCCCGTCATCAACGCGTTCTACTCAACCCTGCATTGCCGCCCGTTGTTCTCATTGCAAAGCCCATTGGAGGGTTAGACCTTGCCGCTGATTCAGCACCCCGCTCTGATTCAGCGGCCCGCATTGCACTGCCCTTGGTGGGCGAGGCACGCTTGGTCGGTGACTCATCGCTGCCCGTGGTGTTTGCATCAGAGGCCATGCGTGATCTCTATGGCTGGGCAGCTGGCAGTGTTCAGACGCTTCCCCTGGGTGGACAGGCTGCCCGACGGATATGGGTGGCAGGGATATTCCGTGACTATGGTCGACAGCATGGCTCGGTGGTGATGAATCTCGCGAACTACCAAGCCATTACAGGTGATCGCGCCATCTCCTCGATTTCCATCTGGCGACAGCCGGGACATTCGGCTGCAGTCCTGCGAACGGAACTCACTGCTTTCAATGATGGTTTGGGTGAGATTCAGTGGGTGGAGTCCGAGGCCATCCGCGAAATGTCGCTTCGGATATTCGATCGTAGTTTTGCCATTACCTATGCACTCGAACTCGTGGCCATCCTGATTGCACTACTCACCGTGGCCATTGGCTTTTCTGCACAACTCATGTTGAGGGAGCATGAATTTGGTCTTCTGAGCCAGATGGGCCAGTCGCGCGGTCAACGTTCGATAACCATTGCCTGGGAGCTCGGGGGGCTGGTTCTGCTCGGCGGCGTGTGGGGATCTCTTATGGGAATGCTGATGAGTCAGGTGTTGATCCACAAGGTGAATCCCGAATCGTTTCATTGGACGATGCAGACCGACTGGCCCTGGGGACAGATGGGCCTGCTTCTATTGAGCCTGGTGGCGATTTCGGTCGTGGTCGCCATGGCCATGGCGCATCGCATTGATGAGCGCCGACTCATCCAATCCCTTCGGGCCGATTGGTGACTCGATGAATCGAAGACGAATCCTTGAGTGTGGTTTTGCTGCATTGCTCGCCCACCCCTGGCGAACCAGTAACGCCTCGAGCCCTTTGCAGGGGAAGTCTTATGCGCGCGTTACTCCTCGGCCGCTTGTATTTCCCCGGGACCATGGTGGGCACCCCGATTACCGAACCGAGTGGTGGTATCTCACTGGGTGGCTTCGCACAGCCTTGGGTCGGGCCGTTGGTTTTCAGTTGACATTCTTTCGCAGCCGAACGGCGCATCCGGATTCCAACCCGAGTCGTTTCGCACCCCGACAACTCCTCTTTTCTCACGCCGCACTCTCGATTGATGGCTCGCAGCGAGTGATTCATGCCGATCAGGTGAGTCGGACAGGGTTTGCGGATGCGGTCTTCTCGGAGACCGACACCGCATTGAAGCTCAATCGCTGGACACTGGATCGGCAGTCGATCGAATCGCCGGGCATTGACCATTACCGGGGTCTGATTGCTGCAGACGGCTGGCGACTCTCCTTCCAGGCACGAACCAATCGCCCACCGGTCTTGCGAGGCCAAGCAGGTCTCTCGGCCAAGGGCCCCGCCAAGGAACAGGCGAGCTATTACTACAGTCGGCCCCATCTGAATGTGGTGGCATCACTGGGACTATCGAAGGATTTCTTGGGTCGGTTGAGCCAGCAAGGCACGGCGGATTTGGCAGCGGAGCAATCGCTGACCGGTCAGGCCTGGCTCGACCATGAATGGTCGAGCAGTCTGCTGATGGGAGGCGCAGTCGGTTGGGACTGGCTCGGACTGCATCTGGATTCGGGGGAGTCCTGGATGCTCTTTCGAATTCGAGATGGGCAGGGCCAGGCCTTGTTTTCGGAGGTGGATCTGCGGGATCGCCTCAATCAGCGGCGCGGCGGGAGCCAAACTGCGCGATGGGAGGTGGTGCGCGTCTGGCAGTCGCCCCACTCAGGCGCCCGCTACCCCGTGGAGATTCGCCTGCATCTTGGCGGTGGGTCGGTGCTCATTCAGCCGATGATGGATGATCAAGAGATTGATGCGCGGGCGAGCACCGGGGGGTTCTATTGGGAGGGCGCGGTGCGGGTGATTCGGGATGCGAAGGAGGTGGGTCGGGGGTATCTTGAACTGACAGGCTATGCGCAACCGCTCGCGCTTTGATGGTCTCGCTTGCGGTCTCCCACCTTGTGGTGTCGCGCCATGCAGTCACGTGAACTTGCAGGAGATCAATTGGGGAGAGTCAGTTGAATAAGAAACGATTGGGTTTGGTGGGTGTGGGCCGCATGGGCCATGGCATTGCAGGTTGTCTGCTTCGGGCCGGTTTTTCGGTTTCCTTTCTTAATCACCCAGGCAATCAAGACAGCACGGATTTGTTGGATCTTGGTGCGGCTTCGGTGGATTCGATCCCCGCCCTCTGCGATCGCAGTGACTGGCTGCTGATTTGTGTCACCGGCTCGCCGCAGGTCGAGCAGGTGGTGCTTGGGCCCGGGGGTGTTTTGCAGTCGTCTCATCGCCTGGAACTGGTCATCGATTTTTCAACCGCCATTCCCGACTCCACCGTTAAGTTGGCGAAGGCTTTGGCCGCCCAGTCCATTCTGTTTATCGATGCCGCCATGACACGCACGCCCAAGGAGGCCGCGGAGGGGCGCCTGAATCTTCTGGTGGGTGCCGAAGAGGCCACCTTTCAGATGGCCAGGCCCCTGTTAGAGAAACTTGCCGAGAACATCACCCATGCGGGCGGCGTGGGTGCGGGCCATCGCCTCAAACTCCTGCACAACTTTGTCTCTCTGGGTTCGGTGGCCCTCTTCTCGGAGGCGGCTGCCTGCGCCGATGCCATGGGCATTTCTTTGGAGGTCTTTGCCGACACCCTAGAGAAGGGCGGTGGTCGGGGTGCAGCACTTGATCGGGTGCGCCCGTTTTGGTTAGAGGGCGATCCGCGGGGCCTTCGATTCACTGTGGCAAATGCCGCCAAAGACCTGGCCTATTACTTGGAGATGTCGGCGCAGACGAGGTTGGCTTCGCCCATCGCCAAGAGTGTTGGTACAAAGCTTGAGGGGCTCAAAAGCAGTGGCTCTGGCGAGCGGCTGATGCCGGAGCTTTATCGGCTGATATGATCCGGGGCAGTCGCGAAATCAACGCTGCCCCGAGGGGTCAATGGCCAAAAAGTTTATTCAGAAGTGGATTCCAGATCAGGAGAAACTTGGTCAGAACAAGTATCTGAAGTGGCTTGGCCCAAGGCT
Source organism: Betaproteobacteria bacterium (assembly GCA_016868255.1). GTDB lineage: Bacteria > Pseudomonadota > Gammaproteobacteria > Burkholderiales > Burkholderiaceae_A > Hahnella. Next base: position 7,068 of record VGHN01000005.1, on the reverse strand, counting down.
TTTCGATTTCAGCCTCTGGCATGTGAATCGTCGCAGTGTTGCAGTGGGTGTCTCTTGCGGGCTGTTTTTTGCTTTTCTGCTGCCGATCGGGCAGATTCCCGCCGCCGCATTCGTCTGCATATTCATCCGCGGCAACGTTCCAGTTGCGGCCGTCAGCACCCTCGTAACCAATCCGTTTACCTTCCCCCCGATTTGGTTCATTGCCTACCTTGTAGGCATTCGAGTCCTCGGCGATGGAACAAGTGCAGTGTCCCAGGAGAAGTTTGCCGAGGCCATGATGGCCGACGGTGGCCTGGGTGTGTTTCTGCAGCTGGGAGACATTGGTTTGGCGGTCTTTCTCGGCATGTGCATCTTTGCGGTGTCATCGTCGGTGCTCGGCTATTTCCTAACCCACTGGGCTTGGTACCTCGGTGTTCGGCTGCGCCGCCGCAGAAGGTTGTCACAAACCCCGCAATAGGCCCAGGCAGGGAGAGCCACTCCTCTAGCAGGTGGAACTTCACCGCATCCAATGGGGTCCCACTAGTGTGGAGAACTTTGAAGGAGCCGGCCATGCGAATCTTTCTCTTGGTGTTCGCCTCGTTTGGGCTCCTCGCTTGCGAGGGTGGTAGCAGCAATGTGCACAAAACAGTTTCGCAGCCCAAACAGAATATTGAAATTCCTTGTTACATCGCCGAGCAGAGCGTGACCAAGGGCCGCCGCACATGCATTTACAAATGCCAAGACGGCAGCCCTGAATCGGCCAGCACCGAGAGCCAGTACACCTGCCCAGACACCATCTTCAAAAAGATTTAAGCTAACTGCATTGAATCATGAAAGAGACCAAAACCATGGCTTTGGAATTTCTTGTTGAAAACATCAAATGCGGTGGCTGTGAGAACTCCATTGTGAAGGGTCTTAAAGCCATTGAAGGTGTGGAGTCGGTTCGGATCGAACGGGAGAGCCAGCGCATCCTAGTGGATGCACCCGAGACTCAGCGCACCTTGCTGGCGAGCAAACTCCGCTCGATGGGCTACCCCGAGCAGGGGTCGGTGCAGGGCCTAGAGGCGGGTGTGGCCAATGTGAAGTCTTTCGTGAGTTGTGCCATTGGCCGCATGAGCTCTCCCTCTTAAGGCGCTCCTTATTTTCGATGTTGCTGTTATTGGGGCCGGCGCTGCCGGCCTTTTTTGTGCCTCGATTCTTGGTCAGCGGGGCCTTCGTGTGGTGGTTCTCGACCATGCCAAGAAAATCGCCGAGAAGATTCGCATCAGTGGTGGCGGGCGCTGCAACTTCACCAACCAAGACTCAGGGCCAGCGAACTTCCTTAGCCTAAATCCTGGATTCGCCGATTGGGCTCTTCGGCAGTATCGTCCGCAGGATTTCATCGGCCTTGTCCGGTCCCATCGAATCCCATTTCACGAGAAGCACTCGGGCCAACTCTTCTGCGACCGCTCATCGCAAGACATCATTGGCCTTCTTCTTGCCGAGTCCCTGAAGGGGGCAGTGAGCATTCGTCACCCTGTGGAGATTGCAGCTGTGGTTCGAGAGGCCGAGCATTGGCGCATCTCTCTCACTGGGCTCGACTCCCTGACGTGCCGCCAACTGGTAGTGGCCACCGGTGGGATGGCGGTTCCTGCCATTGGTGCATCGGCCTGGGGCCTTGATTTTGCTCGCTCGCGGGGCTTGGGGATCACCCCGGTACGGGCAGGCCTGGTGCCCATGTCGTTTACCTCAACGGATCAGGCTTGGGTTACTCAGATGCCGGGCGTCTCCCAACGCGTCTCGATTTCGGTGGGGGAGGCCGGCCATGGGTATGGTCAGGCCTGCTTCCTGGAGGATGCGTTAATGACACACAAAGGGCTCTCGGGACCGGCCGTGTTGCAGGCAAGCAATTACTGGGAGCAGGGCCAGGCCATCTCCGTGGACTGGTTGGCTGCATTGCCCCAAGACAATCTATTCGATGAGAGAGAGATGGGTCGATTTTCGGTAGTTCAACTGCTTGAGCATTGGTTTCCCAAGCGGCTTGCCGCTGGGCTTGCGCTGAGCCTTGGAGAGGATTACCCCATAGACAGAAAGTGGGCCGAACTGGGCCGTGCGGTGCGCGAACAGCTCATCGATCGACTCCGAAGTTTCTCGCTCAAGCCTGCGGGCCATCTGGGTTGGAACAAGGCCGAGGTGATGCGCGGTGGTGTCTGCACCAAGGGTCTCGATCCTCGAACCTTGCAGAGCCGCAGGGATTCGTCGCTCTATTTGATTGGAGAGGTGGTCGATGTCACTGGCCATCTTGGAGGCCACAACTTCCAGTGGGCCTGGGCCAGCGCCCACTGCTGCGCCATGGCAATCTCAGCCCAGCACGCTCCCTAAAACCCGCAACTCCCTACAGCCCAGCACGCTCCCGATAGGTCGTAAAGCGCAGGGCCGTTCCTTCGGCTTCAATTCGCTCCCAGACCTTGTCTTTGTTGGCCTGGCTCATGCCGACCCAGTTGCCAATTTCTTCAAAGGTTCTTCCGCACCCTCGGCAGATGTTGTCGCCTTGGGCAGTCGAGCAGATGGCAATGCAGGGTGAATCGGGACGCATGGCCGAAGTATAGAGGCGCAGCGCCCTGGGCTTACCCTTGGTCGGATGTGGATAGTCCGATTAGAAATCCCCTGGCCAAGTCAAGGAAGTGCTGCCGCTGTTCTTCTTGAAGTGAATCCATTTGAGTCAGCAGGGCTGCCGAGAGCGTATTCCACATCACCGCGCGGTCTTGCTCATCGCCCAGGGTGTCTTGCTGTTTGGCGGCATCCTTCGCTGCATCAATTAGCAGCCGCTCGTCGCCACCGAGTTGCACCAGTATTGGTGTGGCATAGCGCAACGCCTTGTAGGCAAGTCGCAGCCGATGCCGACTCTCGGGGTCGACCGCTCGCTTGCGACGCTTCTTCACCTTCTGCAGCAGCAAGGCGCTCTGCTCTTGCGCAATCTGCTCGGCCGCTGGCATGCCGAAGAGGCCGGGCAATTCCTCAGAGAGCTTAAAGAGCTGTATCAGAAACCCCCGGCTTCTCTCTTGGACCAGCGTTGTTCTTAACTCTGCGCGAATCACCTCTCGCCGAGACTCGATGACAGCCTGGCAGGCAAGAAGGTCTCGGTCTGATTGAAGGGCCGCAAGGATCGGGTCGACCACCTTCTCGATGGCCACATCCAAGTCGCGCAGTCTCCCCAGGGTATCTGCAAGCCACCGGGCCTCCTCAATCAAGGATGCCACTCGGGCACCCTGACCGCAGGCTTCAAGGAGCTTCAGGCTAGTGCGAATTTGGCGTATCGCCACTCGGGCGCTGTGTGTTCCCTCGGGGTCGTGAGACTCCAGCACCCTTGCAATCTCAAGAGACAGCCATTGCGTCGTGCGTTGGAGATGGGTGGCGATAATGTTCGCGGTGTCACCAGAGGCCCGAACCTTGGGGGGCTTTGCCAGAATGAATACTGGGTCGAGCAGGCCCATGCCCCGCTGGGCCTTGGATCGTGACTCGATGAAGGCCCTTCGCGATGACCGTGCGAGATGGTCAGAGAGCTCTTGACTGGCCAGCCAGAGGTCGAGCCGACGCCCAGAAACCAGCTCGAGTTCGATTTCTTGAATGTCGCGGGATTTCTCGTCGGCCAGAAGGGTGCCTTGGTCGATGGCGAGTTCAAGCTCACTCTCGTTGATGCGGATCTTCCATGTGTGGCGGGTCACCTTCACCTCGAACTGAGCCTCGAGGGCCTGGGGGTTGGTGAGGGTGGCGATTTGCGAGCGCTTGAGACCGAGCGCCTCAAGCTCGGGTGTCGCCGGAAGGCCGGACGGATCAATAGAAGGAATCGGTGCGGCGGCGCGTTGGGCAAGAAGGTGGTTGTGCTCGATGCGGTCCAGGCCATTGGTTTCGGCCTTGAAGGTCTGCTCCCATCGGCCGGAGTCGCGTCGGATTCGCAGGCCGATTCGACTCTTGGTGAGCAGAAAATCGTTGGTGTCGAAGTAGACCGCATTGAGCGACCTTCGACGCGGCGCAATGCCGCTCAGCCGCTCCCAGTTGCCAAGCGCTTTGGGGGTGAGCACAGACTCTTCGCTCGCCAGAGCGAAACAGACCTCGAGTTCTTGTGATGGCGCCGGGTGACTGGTGTCCATAAAGGGATTCTGCACCCAATTGACAACTACTTTGTTACCTTTGACTTGCGGCAGGCCTCGGAGCAGTACTTCACCTCATCCCAGTTCTTGGCCCAGGACTTCCGCCAAGTCATGGGGCGCCCGCAGGCCTTGCAGGGTTTGCTCGGCAGAAAGCTTTTGTTGCCTGGGTGGTTGTTCTTGTCCACGAGACACCTTTTTAGTGAAAGCCTATGAATTCTACTCAGGGACTGGTCTTTGATGCCTACGGAACGCTGCTCGATGTCCATTCCGTTGCAACTACCGCTGAGGAACTCTTTCCGGGCCGTGGGGAGGAGATCTCTCGCCTATGGCGCGACAAGCAAATTGAGTACACACGACTGGTTAGCCTCTCCGACCCCAATGACGCAGGTAGTCGGCATTACCAATCCTTCGAGTCCCTCACCCGAGCCTCACTTGAGTATGTTCTGAAACGCTTGGGCCTGCCCCTCCACACTGACAGTATCGAGTCCTTGATGCACCGCTATCGCCGGCTGCGTCCATTTGCGGAGGTGAAATCGGTGCTCACCTCGCTGGCTCAGTTTCAACTGCCCATGGTGGTTCTCTCGAATGGCTCGAGAGAGATGCTCAAGGCGGTGATGGCCAATGCCGAGCTAATAGACTTCTTTGATCGGCTCATCTCGGCCGACGAGGTTCGTCAGTTCAAGACCAGTCCGAAGCTTTATGCCTTGGGGCCCCAGGCCTTGGGCCATGCGGCGCAGCAGCTCTTGTTTGTCTCTTCGAACGGCTGGGATGCCATGGGCGCAGCCTGGTTTGGGTATCAGACCTGTTGGATCAATCGGGCGGGGCTGCCGTCCGAGACCATTGGGTTGGCGCCGAGTCGCGTGGGCTCGGATCTTTCATGTGTGTTGGAGATGGTTCAGGCACAAAGGAGACAGTCATGAGACGAATTCAATGGTCGGGGGCCGAGGCCGCAGGGGTGTCGGATCAGTGGATATTCATTGATGAGCATGGAGGTACGTTGCAGCGCACCTTTCGCTTTGACGACTTCGAGAAGGCCTTTGGGTTCATGACGAAGATGGCCGAGGTGAGCGAGGAACTCGATCACCACCCCGACTGGCGCAACTCTTATGGGCGTGTGGATGTCATGCTCAATTCCCATGACATCGGTGGGCTTTCTGAGAAGGACATTGTCTGGGCCAAAAAGGCGGATGCTCTGTCTGGCAAGGCATAGATCGACTCAAGGGTTCAGGGCACTAAGGGTTTGTCCGAGTTAGTGGGCTCAAACACCCCTCGTAAGATTCGGTTTCGCCTTGGGCTTGCGAAGGCCGGGGAAAGCGCCGAATTTGTGGCTCTCCAAAACTACAAAGGAGTCGATATGAAAAGCATGATTGGGAGTGGTTTCAGATTTTCACTCGGTGCCATGGTCGTGGCATCCGTACTGGTCAGTTCCCCAGCAGTAGCGATGAGCGTCAAGGCAGAGAACTTTCTGCAGACCGAGTCGCCATGGGACATGGCCTTCCTAAAAGACAACACAATGTTCTTCACTGAGAAGTGCAAGGGCCTGTCCGTTCGTCTTCCCGCCGGTGGTGTTAACCGGCTTCTGGGCGTTGGCGGAAGCCAAGGGTACTCGCAGACCAAGAATGATCTCTTCTGCGACGGCCAGGCCGGTGTGCAGGGGGTTGCAATTGACCCAGAGTTCGACAAGAACCGCTTTGTTTATCTTTATTCAAGTTCGAAGGGCCCCAACCGCACCTATGGTGGTTTCAACAACATCGTGATGCGAATGAAGGTCAGTGCCGATCTCAAGTCGGTCTCGGATATTGTGGAGATCATCAACGACATTGGCTACAAGCCCAAGGCGTCGAACCATCCCTTCGGTGGCCCCGGTGCCCACAACGGTGGTCGCCTGCGTTTCAACCCGGGTGACGGCTTCCTGTATGTCACAACGGGTGACAACCACAGCGGCCCAGGTCCCCAGCATCCGACTCAGATCATCGGCAAGGTTCTGCGAGTGGACCGCGATGGCAAGGCCGCCGCCGGGAATAATCCGCCGGCTGGGTTCGACAAGCGCATCTTTGCTTATGGCTTCCGCAACCCACAGGGCATTGCCTTCCGTCCCGGCACCAACGAGCCATACCTCTCCGAGAACGGCCCCTGGCACAGCGATGAAGTCACCAGGCTTGTCAATGGTGGCAACGGTGGGTGGGATCCGCGTGGCAATGTGAATGGCCGGCCCGAGTGCCCAGATAACTACTGCGGCTACTCCCCGAACCAGATGGGTGCCATGGAACCTCCCAAGCGTGCAGCCTTCATGCCCATGACCGACACCAAGGCCTATCCCAATGCCATGACGCCAGCCTGGAACAACAACGGCCTCTCGCAAGGCATGTGTGGCAGTGTCTTCCTGGTGGGTAAACAGTGGAAGCAGTGGGAGGGTCGCCTGGCAGTGGGCTATGCGGGAATTGGTATTCACGGAACACCCACTGGCAACCGCATTGACATCCTTGATATCTCCAAGGATGGAAAGACTGCCAAGCGTGAGGAGGTATTGTGGCCCACCTTCGCAGGCCGTTTCCGTCACATATCTCTTGGACCCGACGGTGCCCTGTATGTGGCCGATGAGGGCGGTGGCATGATCTATCGTGTAACACCTAACTAATTGGGTATGAAGAAGAACGCGCTGCAGCGATGCAGCGCGTTTTTTATGGAGAATAGAAATGCGTAATGTTGCTCTGGCCCTTGCTGTTGGCATTGTTGCGGTGGTTCCATCTCATGCTGTTTATGCAGACACCGAAGAGTTGAAGGTGCTGCTCCAGCGAAACAACTGCTTGGCCTGTCACGCAATCGACAAGCGCAAGTACGGACCCATCCTTCAGGACATCGCAGCGAAGTACGCTGGCAAGCCTTCGGCCGTTCAAGAGTTGGCCACCAAGATCAAGGTGGGAGGTTCGGGCGTTTGGGGCGCCGATATGATGCCCCC
>VGHN01000004.1 GCA_016868255.1 Betaproteobacteria bacterium | reverse complement strand
GTGGAAAGTACAGGACTACCCCTCATTCCCGCAACCCTCTCTCAACGAACCTCGTATGATGTTGCTGCGCTGGGTTCCGATTTAGGAGTGGCTTGGGTGGACGGGCAGCAATAAACTTTTGACCTTATTGCTCTTCCACACCCAAAAATGAAAAAACCCATTGAAATTCAATGGGTTATTGGTAGCGGGGGTAGGATTTGAACCTACGACCTTCGGGTTATGAGCCCGACGAGCTGCCAGACTGCTCCACCCCGCGCCGAACAATTGAAAAGTATACATGAACTACTGTCCCGACTGCGCAGCGCCCATCGAACAACGCATCCCCGACGACGACAACCGCCTTCGCGCGGTCTGCTCCCATTGCGGCGCAGTGCACTACGAGAACCCCAAACTGGTCTTGGGCACGCTGCCGATTTGGAACAACAAGATTCTTCTCTGCAAGCGCGCCATTGCGCCCCGCTCCGGCTACTGGACACTGCCGGCCGGTTTCATGGAATTGGGTGAGTCGACCACCGATGGTGCCCATCGCGAAACACTCGAGGAGTCGGGTGCCGATGTGGAGATGGGCCCGGTCTTTGCGATCTTTGATATTCCGCATGTGGCCCAAGTCCACATCTTCTTTCGTGCACAGATGCGCAGCGAGACCCTGGACCCCGGGCCCGAGACCACCGATGCACGACTCTTTGGCATCGGAGAGATTCCTTGGGACGACCTTGCATTTCGTTCCGTGCGCGCTGCACTTGAACTCTTTATTGAGGACCAGCGGCTCGACCGCCACATGGTGCACCGGCAGACGATTCTGATATGACCGAGCCGCCACCAAACCGCCTGGCCTGGATCGGCAACGACGATCCCTTCCCCGATGTGGAGTTGGCCTGGACGGAGGAGTTGGGTGCCAACGGACTGCTTGCAGCCAGCGAGGCACTCAGTCCCGACATGCTGGTGCGGGCCTATCGCCTGGGCGTCTTCCCGTGGTCGGGGCCCGGTGAGCCCGTTCTCTGGTGGACACCCAACCCACGAATGGTCCTGCAACCCCAGCAGTTCAAACTGCGGCGATCCCTTCGACAGGCGATTGCCCAGGCGCAGCGAGAGGGCCTGCGCCTGACCAGCGACCAAGACTTCGCCCAGGTGATGAGTGCCTGCGCAGCGCCCCGCCCGGGGCAGGCCGGCACCTGGATCACTCCAGCCATTCATCGCGCCTATGGCAGCCTTCATGGCATGGGCCTCGCGCACAGCGTGGAACTCTGGGCCGGTGAGCGATTGATCGGTGGGCTCTACCTTGTGAACCAGGGGCGAATGCTGTTTGGCGAGAGCATGTTTAGTCGACAGCCCAATGCCTCGAAGATCTGCCTGGCCGCCCTGGTTGCATGGGCTCTGCGGCACGACTGCCCACTGATTGATTGCCAGCAGCAGACCGAGCATTTGGCAACACTTGGCGCGAACCCCATTTCGCGTGCAGAATTTAGCTCATGGATCGCAAGACTCGTCGATCAGCCCCCGCCTCCGTGGGACCGCACGCCCATCGACTGGGGCGTGTTCGAGACTAGCCATGGCTGACCTTCGCGACCTTCCAATCAGTCAGTTGCAGTTTTATGTGACTGCGCCCTACCCCTGCAGCTATCTTCCGAGTCGTCGCGCTCGCTCGCAGGTGGCCACTCCCAACCACCTGATCACACCCGAGGTCTATGGTGACTTGGTTCAGTTGGGTTTTCGTCGCAGCGGCGCCTTTGCCTACCGTCCCTACTGCGACACATGCCAAGCCTGCCAACCACTTCGCGTGCCCACCGCCACCTTCAAGCCGAGTCGCAGCCAGAAGCGCACATGGAATCGCCTGAGCGATGCATTGATTGCCCAGGAAGAGCCATTGCAATTCTCGGATGAGCACTACGCGCTCTACCTCGATTACCAGGCCGGTCGTCATGCGGGCGGTGGCATGGACCAAGACAGCCGCGACCAATACGCACAGTTTCTTCTTCAGAGCCGAGTCGACACACGATTGGTGGCATTTCGGGCGCGCTCGGGCGCACTCAAGATGATCTCACTCATCGATGTGCTGCCCGAAGGACTCTCGGCGGTCTACACCTTCTACTCACCCAGCGACAACAAGGCCTCCTATGGCACCTACGGAATCCTTTGGCAGATCGCCGAGTCCCAGCGCTTGGGCCTGCCCTATGTCTATCTGGGGTACTGGATAGGCCTGAGCCCGAAGATGGCCTACAAGAGTGGCTTTCGTCCTGCAGAGATTCTCGTTCAGGGCTGCTGGCAGCCCATGGAATGAGCGCAGGCCTCTTCTCTCTTTATCCCCTCGCGCGCCCTCTTCTCTTTGCCCTACCGGCAGAGACCGCGCATGACGTGAGCCTCTCGGGCTTGGAGTTTGCCAATCGTTGGATGGGGGCCCTTCTGCCCGAATCGAGGCCGATCCCCCGAGACCAATCCGAGCAGGGGCCCATTCATGTGGCGGGCCTGAAATTCTCAAACCGCGTGGGACTCGCAGCTGGGCTCGACAAGAATGCAGCGCATATCGATGCACTGGGCCGTTTTGGTTTTGGCTTTATCGAGGTGGGCACCGTGACACCGCTTGCTCAACCGGGCAATCCAAAGCCGCGCATGTTTCGAATCTCTGGCGCACAAGCGATTGTCAATCGATTCGGATTCAACAACCTGGGCCTGCAGGCATTCATTGAGAACGTGCAGCGCTCGAAGTGGGTGCAAGAAAGGCGCGGCATCTTGGGCCTAAACATTGGCAAGAATGCGGCGACACCGGTGGAATTGGCACTCGACGACTATCGCATTGGTCTGGCGGCAGTCTTCCCCTATGCCGACTACATCACCATCAACATTTCCTCCCCCAACACCAAGGCACTGCGAAGCCTCCAGGCCAGTGAGACCCTTCGGGCGCTGCTCGAGCCACTTCGAGAGGACCAGGCACGGCTCTCGCAGCAGCACAGCAAACGTGTGCCACTTTTCTTGAAGATTGCGCCCGATCTGGACACCGATGAGATTGATGCAATTGCCGAGACATGCAATTCAATTGGAATTGAGGGCCTCATCGCCACCAACACCACTCTCGATCGCGCAGCAGTCGATGGAATGCCCAATGCCACCGAGACTGGAGGACTATCGGGCGCACCGCTGCTTGGGAAATCCAACACGGTGCTCGCACGATTCAAGCAGCAACTCCTGCCGACCACCGCACTGATTGGCGTGGGGGGCATTGCCAGCGCAGGCGATGGACAGACCAAACGTTCCGCGGGCGCGGACCTGGTGCAGGTCTACTCGGGCTTGATTTACCGGGGGCCTGGGTTGGTGGCGGATTTGGCAAAGGCCCTCTGAGCCTGCCAAGTGACATAACGCTCTGAGAAGGGCTTGCTGCTCGGGCCCGGAAAATCTCGAAAGTCGGTCCAGCCGTTGCCCGGACCAAAAGACCCAATGCGGCCGCGCTTGCCCGCCCATAGTCGCAAGACACGATTGGCCACGCCAAACACCAGCCGGTAGAGCTTGGGACGCGTTGCGAGAAAGACCCATGCGGAGAGTCCGAGTCGCTCTATCCACGGGCGCAGGTGTCGCTCGAACTGACGCTCACGAAGTTTTCGCAGGAGATCGGGCAGCGGGATCTTCACGGGACAGACCACATGGCACTCACCGCACAACGTTGCCGCCTGCGGGAGATCCAAGGCCTGCTCAATGCCTGTGTAGGAGGGCGTGAGGACCGAGCCCATGGGCCCGGGATAGACCCAGCCGTAGGCGTGGCCTCCGATCTTCTGATAGACCGGACAGTGGTTCATACAGGCCCCACAACGAATGCAGCGGAGCATGTCTTGGAAGTCTGTTCCCAAGAGGCTCGAGCGCCCACCATCGACAAACACAAAGTAGAGGTGGTCGGGACCATCGGGCTCGCCGTGGGCACGCGTGCCGGTGAGCAATGACACATAGTTGGAGATGGACTGGCCGGTTGCGGAGCGAGTGAGGAGCCGGGCCACCGTGGCAAAGTCCTCGAGCGTGGCGAGCACCTTCTCGATTCCGGTGACCACCACATGGACACGCGGCATGATGGTGACCATGCCCTCGTTGCCCTCGTTGGTGACCAAGGCCACCGACCCGGTCTCGGCAATAACAAAGTTGCCTCCGGTCACGCCCATGTCAGCGCCAAGAAACTTCGGGCGCAACTGTTCACGGGCCTCGCGGGTCAGTTGAGGAATCTCGGTGAGCTTGGGCTTGTCGTGAACTTTAGAGAAGAGTTCGGAGATCTCTTCTTTGTCCTTGTGAATCACTGGCGCGATGATGTGACTCGGCGCCTCGTTGTTATTGATCTGCAGAATGTATTCACCCAGATCGGTCTCAATGGGCTCAACGCCGGCCTCTCGCAGGGCTTGGTTCAGCGCCATCTCTTCGGAGACCATTGACTTGCTCTTGGTGACCGTCTTCACCTCGTGCTTGCGCGCAATTTCAACAACGATCTCGGAAGCCTGGGCAGCCGATTCCGCAAAGAGCACCGTGGCCCCGCGGGCCGTGGCCTTCTCCTCAAACAACTCGATCCAGAGATCGAGTCGCTCAATGGTTCGATTGCGTCGATCCACCGCTGCCTCACGCGTGGCTTCGAAATCGATTTCTTGCATGGCACTGGCGCGGGCCGTAACGAACTTCTCGGCGAGACGACGCAGATTGCGTTGCAGACGCTCGTCGGCAAGCTTCTCTTTTGAGCGGGCCTGAAAATGAATCGACTGAACCAGCATTTAGTCTGTGCCTCCAGAAGGAACCAAGGGGTCGATCTCACCGGCCAAGACCTGCGCCACATGGAGCACCTTGGTGCGGTCATCGCCCAGTCGACGCAAGCGGCCTTCAATATTGAGCATGCAGCCAAGGTCTCCGAGCACCACGGCCTCGGCGCGTGTGGCCTGAATATTGGAGACCTTGTCATCCACAATCGCAGAAGAGACATTGCCATACTTCAGTGCGAAGGTGCCGCCAAACCCGCAGCAGGCGCGGGAATCTTTCATTTCTTTGACCTGCAGGCCAGGGATCTTCTTGAGCAGCTCACGGGGTTGGGCCTGCACACCGAGTTCTCGCAGTCCGCTGCAGGTGTCGTGATAAGTCACGCAGCCTTGTGAGCGACCGGGTACCTCCTCCATTTTCATCACTGTGTGGAGAAAATCGGTGAGCTCATAGACCTTGGGCGCCAACTCATTCATGCGGCGGCGCAGGCCCGGGTCATCCGAGAAGAGTTCGAGATAGTGGGTCTTGATCATTCCCCCGCATGAACCCGAGGGCACCACGACATAGTCATAGCCCTCGAGCTGATCAATGACCCGCTCGGCCAGACGATGGGCGGAGGGACGGTCTCCCGAGTTGTAGGCGGGCTGGCCACAACAGGTCTGATCGGGGGGGACAGTGACCTCGCACCCGGCATGCTCAAGAAGCTTGATGGCCGCGAAGCCAATCTCCGGTCGCATGAGATCGACGAGACAGGTGACAAATAAAGCGACGCGGGGTGCAGACATAACCAACTTCCCTTTTGTAAACTCCCATTCTGCCACTAGCGAACAGCATGAGCCTCACCTCCCAGCCCATTTCCCCTACACCGCCCGCGATTCAGGTCATCGAGCGACTCAGCACACTGCTCGCCGTTCTTGCCAAGCAGTCCGAGCCGGTCTCGCTCAAGGCGCTCTCGCAAGAGACCGGGCTTCATCCATCGACTGCCCATCGAATCCTCAATGACCTGGTCTTGGTTCGCATGGTCGACCGCACCGAGCCGGGCTACTACCAGCTCGGCATGCGGCTTTTGGAGTTGGGCAACCTGGTCAAGGCGCGGCTCAATGTGCGCGATGCCGCTGCCGTTCCCATGCGGGAACTCCATCGGCTCACCGGCGAGACCATCAACCTATCGGTTCGGCAAGGCGATGAGATCGTGTATGTCGAGCGCGCCGTCAGCGAGCGCTCAGGGATGCAGGTGGTGCGCGCCATTGGTGGACGCGCCCCTCTTCACCTGACCTCCACAGGAAAGCTCTTTCTCGCGGTTGAGGACGCCCGTCAGGTTCGTTCGTACTCGATGCGAACCGGCTTGGCCGGTCAGACACGTAACAGCATTACCGATGTGGGCGGACTAGAGAAAGAACTCGCTGCAGTTCGTGCGGCAGGCTACGCCCGCGACAACGAGGAGCTTGAGCTGGGGGTGCGCTGTATTGCCGCCGCCATTCGAGACGATGGTGGACGACTGGTCGCAGGGCTTTCTATTTCAGCCCCCGCCGATCGGGCCAACGACGGCTGGGTAGAAGCACTGCGACAGACCGCCGATGAGATCTCACGGTCTCTGGGCTTTGGGAAAAACCAGGGCTAGGCGCGGGGTGCGGCTGCCGCCCGATTGGCCGGCGGTTTGGTTTCGGCCTGCTGAATCAACCAGCGGCGAATCATCTCGGCGTCTCGAACACGCTGCTGCTTGCCGGCGGCATCGAGCATGATGACGATGACCGGCCTGCGCTCCACTTCGGCCTGCATCACTAGACAGCGGCCCGCCTCGCGAATGAATCCGGTTTTGGAGAGACCCAACTCCCAGGTGTCTGCGCGAACCAGGGAATTGGAATTGCGAAACTGATGCTGCTTGCCACCCACCCGAACCAAAAGCGCGTTGGCGGTGGAGTACTCACGAATCAGCGGCACCAGATAGGCCTCTTCCACCAACCGTGCAAGGTCTCGGGGTGAGGCCACATTGCCGGCATTGAGCCCAGTGGGCTCCACGAAGCGAGATGCGGTCATTCCGAGTTGGGCCGCCTTGATATTCATGGCATCAACAAACGCATTCATTCCGCCGGGATGAGTTCTTCCCAGCGCATGGGCCGCACGGTTCTCAGAGGACATCAGGGCCAGGTGCATGAGTTCACCGCGCGAGAGCAGTGTGCCCACGCGCAGGCGGGACTTCACACCCTTCTCAAGATCGGCATCTTCCTGAGAGATCTCTATGAGATCGTTCATAGAGAGATCGGCCTCGGCCACCACCAGGGCGGTCATGAGCTTGGTGATCGAAGCAATGGGAAGAATGGCGTCGGGATTCTTTTCAACCAAGACCTCGCCAGAGATCTGGTCCATCACCAAGACCGCAGAGGAATTGAGCTTCGCCTCTGAGAAGGCGCTCTGAACACCAATACGGCTGTGGTCTGACATTCGGTCGTCGGGGTTGCGCGCAACCCGCGCCACGCGGGCCTTATCGGACTTCTTCTTCGCGGTCTTGCTCGCCTGCTGAGTGGACTTCTTCTGCGCAGTGGCTTTCTTCTGGGCATTGGCCGGGCCAGACTGTTTGGCGTTGCTCTGCTTCTGCCCCGGCTTTTGCTGGTTTGGATTGGATTGCGCCCAGGAGGCATTGCCCCCGGCGAAGGCCGCGGAAATGGCAACTGCGATGAGTGAGGCTTGAATTCGATTGGCCAAAAGAGACCCCTTAATGACGGACTGGCGGCAGTTTACCAAGGTTTTCCAAGAATGCAAATTAAAAATTTATTTGTTTTCCGATACTTAGAAGAGACTCCGCAGAAAGTTTTGCAATTTGATCGCTAGGGCCCTCAAAAAGCGGTCGATCAGCGACGCGACTCCCGCTCCTCGGCGATCTCACCACCGAGCGCTTGGACTCCTTCACGCAACCGCAGGCAGGCCTGATCGAAACGCGCTCGCAGTGCAGCATCCGCAGACTTATGTATCGGCAGCTTGATGCCCAATTCCAGGTGGCGCCGGGCATTGGGGTCGCCTGGCACAGGTGCCGAGGGAAGGCTGTAGATGCGAAGTTCGGGGTAATCGCGCGTGAGTTCCTCGAGCAGGCCAGTCACCGCTGCCTCGAATAGTTTGTGGACCACCATGGAGTGGTCGATCTCTGCGGCCTCTTGGAACCAGTCGCGGTAATGGGTATCGAGCACCCACTCCATCATTGGCCAGGCCATCACGGGAAAGCCTGGAAGGAAATAGTGGCGCCCGATGGCAAACCCAGGGATGCGGTTGTAGGGATTGGGGACGATGTCACTGCCCACCGGGAACTCACCCATGCGCAGTCGCTCGGGCGTGAGCGGTTGGCCCGACTCCGCACTGCGCAGAGCGATGAGCTCGCGCGCCTGCGGGTGGAGTTCGAGTGCAAGGCCAAGGGCCTCGGCCGCGGCCTGGCGGGTGTGGTCATCGGGTGTGGAACCAATGCCGCCAAAACTAAAGACCAGATCCCCACTGGCAAAACTGCGCCGAAGGGTCTCGGTGCAACGGCTTCGATCGTCACCCAGGTAGATGACCCATGAGAGCGAGAGGCCGCGGGCCGAACAGATTTCTTTGGCCTTGAGGAAGTGCCGATCCTCTCGTTTGCCCGAGAGAATTTCATCGCCGTTGATGATCAAACCAATGACGAGCTTGTCGCGTTGTGGCATGGAAACGGAATCCGAATTTAAGAACGAAAGGAGGACTGCAGCTGGGCTTGGAGCGTAATCCAGCTTTTCTGCAGCCGCTTGGAAGAGACCGGAGTGGGCGTCTTGAGCTCCTGGGCGAAAAGCATGATCCGCAGCTCCTCGAGCAGCCAGCGAAACTCCTCGGCCTCACTCGACCATTCACCCCGATAGACCTTGGCCCAGCGCCAGAAGGGGTCAGCGACCGATCGCCACTCATTGAGTCGCTGAAGGTCTCGGGCGGGGTCGGTGCGCATTCGATCGAGCCGAACACCAATGGCTTTGAGATAGCGCGGCAGATGCCGCAGCCGCTCGTCGGGGGTCTCGCGCAGAAAACCGGGCTGCAGGAGTCGGCCAAGCTGTTCACGGATATCGGCCACTGCAGCATCGCTTGCCTTCAAGGCCCCGATGCGTTTCTGCACCTGCTGCGCCTCGACCAGCATTCCCGAGAGACTTCGCAGGGCCTCTTGGGCAATGAGCATGAATCGACTGCGGCCCTCGCCCAGTCGCTGGGCAAAGGCCTCGGCTGTCGGGGGCCAGGGTGGCTCCAGAAATGCGCGGCGAATGGCCAGCGCGGCGATGGCCTCGACCGGGTCATCGGACTGGCCCGCACCCACCCAGGCAAGACCGAGTTCGCGATTCTTCTGTATGTCTTTGGCCAGCGACTTCAATGGTTCCTTGAGCCCGAATGCAAAGAGCCGTGTGAGGCCCCTTGCATGCCGCTCCTGGGCAGCCACGCGGTCATCGAGCATGGTGAGGCAGACATGGTCGCCGCGGTCCTCGATGCACGGATAGGCCAGCAGTTG
The DNA here is from genome assembly GCA_016868255.1 of Betaproteobacteria bacterium. Classification (GTDB taxonomy): domain Bacteria; phylum Pseudomonadota; class Gammaproteobacteria; order Burkholderiales; family Burkholderiaceae_A; genus Hahnella. The sequence goes on along the minus strand of VGHN01000004.1, from coordinate 95,284 downwards.
CTGGCCTGCGCGCTCAATTCGCGTGGGCCACTGCAACTCTCCAAAGGCCCACTCGCGATGCGGCGTCTCGTCGACCTCGGGGGCAAAGGCCTGTTGGGCCTTCTCACCCAGTTGGTCTCGAAGCACTGCAAGGTCCCTGCCCTGACCAAGCAGGCGGCCGTGCTCATCGACCACGCGAATAAAGGCATGAAGATGGGCGGGCACCGACTCCCTGCGAAAGTCATCGAGTGCGGGACGAATGCCGGTCTGCTGTGAGATGTCTTCAATGAGTGCCTTGAGCAGGCTCTGGCCTGCGCAATCCTTGGACCAGCGGTCACAAAAGGCCAAGGCATATTGCTCAAGCGGGAGGCACTCGCGGCGAATGCGCTGCGGCAGGCTCTTGAGGAGTGCCACGACTTTGTCCTTGCGCATGCCCGGCACCAACCATTCAAGCAACTGGCCATCGACTTGATTCAATGCAGAGAGGGGAACAGTGAGTTGGAGTCCGTCGTCGCTGGCCCCGGGGTCGAATCGGTAATCCACCGCAAGGCGCAGACCCGACTGCTCGAGTTGTTTGGGGAATTGATCGGTGGTGATGCCTGCGGCCTCATGGCGCATGAGGTCCTCTTGCTTGAGCATCAGGCGCTCGCGCTCGGCCGGAGCGGCCCCCCGCCACCACTGGGTGAGCGAGTCCAAGTCCACCACCTCGGGTGCAAGTGCACTCTCGTAGAACGCCACCAGCAATTCTTCATCGACCAGCAGGTCTTGGCGACGCGCCTTCTGTTCCATTCGCTCGACCTCGCGAATCATCTTCTGGTTGTGTCGGAAGAAGGCCAGGTCGGTTTCCATCTCTTGGGCCACCAGGCCCTCGCGAATCATGATCTCTCTCGCCTCAATGGCCTGCTGAGGACCAAGCTGCGCCCATGAGACACGGCGGCGCTGAAAGATGGTCAGGCCATAGAGCGTGCCCCGTGAGTAGCCAATGACGCGGCCGGCCTTCTTCTCCCAGTGCGGCTCGCTGTAACTCAGCTTGATGAGGTGCGAGGCAGCCGCCTCAACCCACTCCGGTTCGATGGCCGCGATGGTTCTTGCAAAGAGTCGGCTCGTCTCCACCTGCTCGGCGGCCATGAGCCAGCGTGGTGGTTTTTTGGCCAAATGAGAGCCCGGCCATATCGCAAACTTCACCTCGTGGGTGCCTTGCCAGAGCCGGTCGCGTGCGGAGATGCTCGCGTCCTGATCGCCGGGCGAATCAATTCGAACACCAATGTTCGAGAGCAGTCCCGAGAGAATGGCCTGGTGCAGGCGAAGATCGTCGGCCTCGCGCTCGTTCTCCTTCCAGCCTTGTGCCAGCACCCAGTCATGGACTTGGCGGTGAACATCACGCCACTCCCGCACGCGAAGGGGCGAGAGATAGGCCGCCTTGAATGACTTATCGAGACTTCGGTTGGATAACTTCTCTGTGAAGGCCGAGTCGGTGAAGGACCAGAGCTTGAGCCAGCTCTTGAACTCACTGCGCTCATCGGCAAATCGCCGATGCGACTGGTCGGCCGCCTGCTGCTGATCGAGCGGCCGCTCGCGAGGATCCTGAATCGAGAGCGCCGCCACAATCACCATCATCTCGCGCAGGCAGCCGTTGCTTCGGGCGGCAATCAGCATGCGCCCCAGCCGAGGGTCCAGTGGCAACTCGGCCATCTGCCGGCCGATTTCACTGAGCCCACCGTTTGAATCAATCGCCCCCAGCTCTTTGAGCTGCGCAATGCCATCGGCAATGGCTCGCTTGGACGGTGGGTCAACGAACGCGAAGTGCTCGACATCCAGGAGGCCCAAGAGCTTCATTCGCAAGAGTACCGCTGCAAGCGAGGATCGGTGAATCTCTGGGTCGGGGTGGGCTGGGCGACCGGCAAAGTCGGCCTCTGAGAAGAGGCGAATGCAGACCCCTGCAGCAAGGCGGCCGGCACGACCCGCCCGCTGCGCGGCCTGGGCCTGACTGATGGGTTCGATCTGAAGCTGCTCGACCTTGCCGCGAATTCGGTAGCGCTTGACGCGGGAAAGGCCCGTGTCGACCACATACCCAATGCCGGGGACGGTCAGTGAGGTCTCGGCAATATTGGTCGCCAGTACCACGCGACGCCGATTGGTGCTCTGAAAGATGCGCTCTTGATCGCCCTGGGCCAGTCTTCCGTAGAGCGGCAAGACATCCCAGTCGCGCGCGACCGATGCGCGACGAGACAATGCTGCCGCCCGCAGATCACCCAATGCATCGACCACGGCACGAATCTCACGCTCGCCGGGAAGAAAGACCAAGACATCGCCCAGCCCCGTCCCCCTCCAATCGTCGAGTGCCTCCTCGATGCCGCCGACCACACGATCGATCAGGTCCTCGCGCTCATCGGCCGCGGGCCGCCAGCGCATCTCCACCGGGAAGAGTCGGCCGGAGACCTCAAAGACAGGGGCGGGCTTGCCGTTTGAAGCGAAGTGCTTGGCGAACTTAGCGGCCTCAAGGGTGGCCGAGGTGATCACCAGCTTGAGATCGGATCGCTTCTGCAGCAGGCCGTGGAGATGGCCAAGGAGAAAATCAATATTCAGGCTGCGCTCATGGGCCTCGTCGATGATGATGGTGTCGTACTGACGAAGCATGGGATCGGCCTGGCTCTCGGCGAGCAAGATGCCGTCGGTCATGAGCTTGATGGGAATGCCTGGCCGAGACCGATCGTTGAAGCGAATCTTGTAGCCCACCTTCGCGTCCGGCCCCTCGCCCAGGGTGCTTCGCAATTCCTGCGCAACTCGGCGTGCAACGGATGTGGCAGCGATTCGTCGGGGCTGCGTATGGGCGATGGTTCGGCCTCTGGCGGCTCGACCGGCCGCCAAGGCGATCTTTGGAATCTGAGTGGTCTTGCCCGAGCCCGTCTCACCGCAGACGATCAACACCGGATGGTCTAACAAGGCCTGGGCAATGTCCTGCCATGCGCGGGCAATGGGGAGTTCTTCTGAGAACTCAAGACCGAGCACCTGGGCACGTTCAAGAATGGAGGCCGTGGAGGCCTCGGGGCGCAAAGTCACAAGAAAATTATAATGAGTTGATGTCACGAGCCAAACCCACAATGCCACGCACCGATCCCATCGAACCTCTGCCCGAGCCCGAGGCATCGGCGGGTCCCGCTATTGCGGCGATCGGCACCGTTGCGGAGCGAGCTGCCTTTGTCAATTGGCTGCGCAGCGTTGCGCCATACATCCACGCGTTTCGCAACAAGACATTTGTCGTGGCCTTCCCTGGTGAGTTGGTGATCGACAATAGCCTGGAGTCACTGGTTCATGATCTTGCGCTGTTGCAGGCCATGGGAATGCGAATTGTTTTGGCCTATGGTTCGCGACCTCAGGTTGAGGAGCAGTTGCGACTGCGGCAAATCGCCGATGCCTACAGCCATGGCATGCGTATCACCGATCGCTCCGCTCTCGAGTGCGCCAAAGAGGCCGCAGGCGAGTTGCGCCTTGATATCGAGGCGGCCTTCTCGGCCGGCCTTCCCAATACACCCATGGGCAATTCCAGGGTGCGCATTATCAGTGGCAACTTCGTGACTGCACGGCCCGTGGGCATCATCGACGGCGTTGATTTCGAACACACCGGCTTTGTTCGGAGGGTCGAGTCAGACTCCATTCGCCAGGCCCTGCTCAGCGGCTCGATTGTTCTTCTCCCCCCACTGGGTTTCTCACCCACTGGCGAGGCCTTCAACCTCACGCTCGAAGACGTTGCCACCAGTGTTGCCATTGCCCTGGACGCAGACAAACTCATATTCCTCACCGACGAATCGGGCATGCCGCAGGCGCGCCAGCAGGGGATGGGAGAGATATCCGAAGAGCAGGCCGAACAACTACTTGCCCTGGGCCAGCTCGGTGAGAATGCTGCCTTCACCTTGAGCCATGCCTTGCGAGCATGCCGAGGCGGCGTGGCCCGTGCCCACATTGTTCCGTATCAACTCGATGGCGCTCTTCTCATGGAGCTCTTCACGCACGATGGTGTGGGGCTCATGCTGGTAGAAGAAACGCTGGAGGCATTGCGGCCCGCGAATGTCGATGATGTGGCGGCAATCGCTTCGCTGCTCGAGCCCCTTGAGGCGGATGGCACCTTGGTGGCCCGCGGCCGCGCCACCATCGAGCGTGACATCGATCGCTTCACGGTCATCGAGCATGACGGTTTGATTTTCGGCTGCGCCGCGCTGTATCAATACGGCGAATCCACCATGGGCGAACTCGCCAGCCTCATGGTTCGATCAGACACCCGTGAAAAGGGCGACGGCGAACGCCTTCTGAAGAGCATTGAATCGCAGGCGCGTGCGGCCGGACTGCAGAGCATCTTCGTTCTCACCACGCGAACCACTCACTGGTTTATGAAACGCGGGTTTCGGGTGGCGAAGGTCGATGAACTGCCGCAAGAGCGCCAGGCTGGCTACAACTGGGACCGCCGCTCACAGATTCTGATCAAGACCCTCTAGTCGCCAATGCTGGCGTAGAGCGGCCTGGGGGTCTGGCCATCGAGCCAGGCCGAGCCCAAGAGCCCCGGGGCCGACTCAAATCCTTCGTCGAGCCAGACGGCCACAGCAGGAAGTGCAGTTTTATCATCGGCCAAGACCACGCCGCCCAATTCATGCGAATTGCAACGGCAGAACTCGGGCCACTTGGGCAGCCGAACACTCACCATTTCATCGGTACAGGGGCCCGGCTTGGCCACGGCCCCCACAGGTGCAGCACCGACTACCACCGCCACCAACGTCTCGGCTGAATCGATCTCTGTGGATCGCGGCTGGAGATAGAGGACCTCTTGTGCCTGGTGCTCGACCGCGCAGACATGGCCAGGGGGAAGTTTTGCCAGTAGGGCTGCCATGCGAGGAGAGACCCGAAGGCCCGGCGCGGAATCGTGTATTCGTGGAATGGAGACCGCACGCTGACGAAAGAGGCGCTTGAGAAGGTTGAGGCCGCTTCGCCGCAAATCCAACTGAGTCTCGGGCAGATGCGAGGCCGCGGCAAGTGCCGCGATGAGACGCGGTGCATCGAGCGCATCGGGGCGCTTGGGCACCGCACGCGCCTGCATGCTCTGGCCGGTGCTTGGGCGCGGCACGGGGTTGGTCTGGGTGGGTGCGGGCGCGGCCACCGAAGTCACCACGGGAAGCATCTCGGTTCCACGAAGATCGGCCGCGGCCCTCTCGGCACGCAGGCTGTCGAGGCCCGCAAGAAGGCTGTCGAGTGCCTCGGTGACGTTTTGGTTAACGGACATGTCGCGAGACGTTGACGAGGCCAGCAATCATGGAGTGCTGCTGACCACGGACCCTGGCCAGGGCGTCTTCCGTGCGATCGAGTGCGGCCCGGGCCTCGGCGAGGTCCTCCTCGCGATTGGGGCCGTCGGGGTCCAGACTCAGGTTAAGCACGTTCTGACGCATCTCCTTGAGATCGGAGAGGGCCTGCTCAAGAACCTTCTCTGAATCAAAGAGGCGGGTCTCCATCTCCTCGATGGTGCTCGGCAGTGGCTTGGCCGCGTCGGCCTCGGGGGGCGTTGAAGCGGTATTGGTCGAGGCAGCGGTCTCTCCCGAGGGCTCGCTTGCGCTCGATGCGGCGACTGCACCCTCCTCGGATGTGGCCTCAGCGTTGACGGTGGACCCACCCTCCGCCTTGGCCGACTCCGCCGCAAGGGTGGGCTCGGAGCCTGCGGCACTCGAATCGACTGCAGGCGCAGCCAGCGAAGGGAGATCTCCGGTCTGACTCGCACCACTGAGATTCACACCGCCAAGATGCGGCGCAATCAAATGACCCGCCACCGACCGACTGGCCAGAAGGCGTCGAACCGCAACCGCCACCATGGCGAGGTCAATGAGCGCAACAAGGAGCACCCCCACGGCAATCGGGCCCCAGATCACCAGGCCAGGAACGCCGGTGGACATCCATCCCTCGACAATGCGAATGGCGCGCAGCGAGGGCTCTGCCATGGACTGCAATATGCCGCCCAGCCAGACCCAGAAACTGGCATGAAGCCCGGTTGCGCCGGTCTGTGGTGGAAGCCAATAGGTGTCGGTTGCGTGCATGCCCAGGCCCGCCAGCAGGCAGGCCACCGAGAGCAACAACACGCGGTGCGCGCGCTTGGCCCTGAAGCTCAGGCGCTCGGCGGCTTCGTTGAAAACAGGATCGTCGGAATTAGGCAGGCTCATCGGGACTCCAGTCTATTCGATCTGCCCAATAGGCCTCTCGAAGATCGCCATTGGACTTGGTAATCACGAGATAGTCGGCAGGCCGCTCATGCAGTGTTGCGCTTCGAGACCGACGAGACTCCTCGGGTTCGGCGGTGAAGGTGGTGTCGGGCTCGCGAACCAAAACAGCATATCCCGCGGCGATGCCAGTGGCCAGTGGGCCAATGGTCAGCAACTCAACCTGTGACATAGGGACGATCCGCAGAACCGACTCGGCCGTGAGCGCATAGCTCTTCCCAGCCCTCTGCAGGGTCAGTTGAAGGGCACTCACGCAGCCACCTCATTCGGGTCTTGGCCCTTTTGCGGGGCCTCTCGACGCCAGATCGGGGTGCCACCACACTCTTTGGCAATCTCGTCCATGATCCTCTCGTGGGCCGCCCACTCCTCTGCACTGGGCTGCACCACAGGAAGATTCAAGGCTGCCAAGTCAATGGCATTCGCTTCCGAATCGGCATCGCCTCGGGAGACTTGAATATCGAGGCTGTCTTGTCCGCGGGTCATAGCAAGCCAGACCTCGGCAAGCAGCTCTGCATCGAGCAGGGCGCCATGCAATAGGCGGTGGGTATTGTTCACCCCATATCGCTGACAAAGGGCATCGAGCGAATTGCGTTGACCCGGATGCAGATCCCTGGCCATTCGCAGGGTGTCGACCACCTCTGCAGCGATGGACTCGAGGGGCGGCCGACCCATTCGCGCAAGCTCGGCATTGATAAATCCGGTATCGAACGGTGCGTTGTGAATCAGGATCTGGGCGCCCTCGACAAACGAGATGAAACGCTCCGCCACGCTTGCGAAGAGGGGTTTGTCTTCGAGGTCTTGAAGACGGAATCCGTGGACCTCGGTGGCCCCGGCCTCGATCTCGCGCTCGGGGTTGATGAGCTCATGAAAGCGCCGACCCGAGGGGCGGCGGTTGATTAACTCCAGACAGCCAATCTCAATAATGCGATGGCCGTCTTCGACTCTTAGGCCGGTTGTTTCCGTGTCGAGAACGACGACTCGCATGAGGCTACCCAGGCATAAATGGTTGGCAGAACAAAGAGGGTGAGCAGGGTTCCCATGCTCATGCCTCCGACAATGACCCAGCCAATCTCCTGTCGACTCTCTGCACCGGGGCCGGAGGCCAATGCCAGTGGCAGCGCACCGCAGACGGTGGAGATGGTGGTCATGATTATCGGTCGAAAACGAAGGGCTGTCGCCTTGAGGGTCGCAGCGAGAACATCCATGCCCTCTCCGCGAAGCTGATTGGCAAATTCAACAATCAGAATGCCGTTCTTCGTGATCAGCCCGATGAGCGCAATGAGGCCAATCTGCGAATAGACATTGAGCGAGCCCTGTGTGAGCCAGATGGTGAGCAGTGCGCCGGCCAGTGCCAGCGGAACAGTCACAAGAATCACCAGCGGGTAAACAAAACTCTCAAACTGGGCGGCCAACACGAGATAGATGAAAAGCAGGGCCAAGATGAAAACAAAGACGATGGTCGACTGGGAGTCTCGGTATTCGCGGGATTGGCCGTTGTAATCGAGCTGGTAGTCTGAGGGCAGGACCCTTCGTGCCGTGTCCTCGATGGAGTCGAGCGCCTCGGCAAGGGTGGCCCCCGGTGCCAGGTTGGATGTGATGGTCACCGCCCGTTGCTGCATGAAGTGATTGAGTTCTCTGGGTGCAACGGTCTCCGAGACACGCACCAGACTTGCGAGCGAGACCAGTTGACCATCGCGGCCGCGGACATAGAGTGACCGAATATCATCGGGCGTGCTGCGGCCTTCGGGCGAGAGCTGAACAATCACATCGTATTGCTCATTGCCACGCTTGAAGCGGGTGATCTGTCGGCCACCCAGAAGGGTCTCTAGGGTGCGGCCAATGGCCTCTACCTGAACGCCGAGGTCGGCCGCACGCTCGCGGTCCACCTCGAGTCGAAACTCGGGCTTGGTGATCTGAAGATCGGTGTCGACTCCCTGCAGCATGGGGTTCTTCAATAACTCCTGTCGCAGTTGCTCAGTGACTGCGGCCATCTCGGGAATCTCGGCCGACGAGAGCACAACCACCTCAATGGGCTGGGAACGTATGTTCTGACCCAGCGATGGGGGCGTGACGACAAAGGCATTCACCCCCGGAATGGAGAGGGCCTGCGGCTGAATCTGCTTGGCAATCTCCTGGGTGCTTCGACTGCGGTCCTCCCACGGCACCGGACGCAGGAAGGCAATGCCCTTGTCTACGGTTGGCGTGCCGGCAATCACAAGAAACTTGTCGACCTCGGGGACCTTCTCGAAAATGGCCTCGAGCCGCAAGGAGTAGCGGGCGGTGTAATCGATGGAACTGCCCTGCGGGGCAGAGATGATGGAGACCAGAAAGCCACGGTCTTCCACCGGCGTGAGTTCCTTCTTCACCAGAAGGAAAAAGCCAATGCCCACAATGGCAACGCCCCCACCCACCATGGCGATGAGCCGGCGGTTCTCAATGATGGTGGACAGTAGGCTGGCGTAACGGGCCGCGAGCCCCGAGAAGAAGACATCGAAGCGGTCGAGCTTCTCATGGACCCAGCGCCAACGATCCTGCTCGGGGGGTGGAGGCTTCTTGCCGAGCAGCCGCGAACACATCATGGGCGAGAGTGTCAGGGCGACAAATCCAGAGACAAGCACCGCACCTGCAAGTGTCAGGGCAAATTCAGTGAAGAGTCGACCCGTGCGGCCCGATGAAAAGGCCATGGGTGCAAAGACTGCAGCCAGGGTAAGCGTCATGGCCACGACTGCAAAGCTAATCTCCTTCATGCCCTGAATGGCCGCTGCAATGGGCTTCATGCCCTCTTCAATGTGACGAGAAATATTCTCAAGCACCACGATCGCGTCATCGACCACGATGCCAATCGACAGCACCATGGCCAACAGGGTGAGGGTATTGACCGAGAAGCCCATGGCGTACATGAGGCCAAAGGCCGTGATAAGCGAGACGGGGATGGTGACGATGGGAATGATGGCGGCCCGCATGCTTTTGAGAAACACAAAGACCACCAAGCCCACGAGCAGAACCGCCTCGAGAATGGTGATGATCACCGCCTTGATCGATCGGTCAATGAACACCGAGTAATCGTTGGCCACCTGCAGGTCAACGCTCGACGGCAGGTCTTGCAGCACGCTGGGCAGCGACTTCTGCACGGCCGATGAGAGCGTGAGCGGATTGGCCGTGGCCTGCTTGATCACGCCCATGGCCACGGTGTTGCGCCCCTTAAACCGCGCCACGCGCTTCTCGTCCTGGGGGGCAATCTCAATGCGTGCGACATCTCGCAGACGCACCAGCGCAGAAGACCCACGGGGTGACTTGAGAACAATACCCTCGAACTCCTCGGGCGTCTGAAGGTCGGTGGGGGCCATGACGGAAAACTCGCGGCCTGGGGTCTCAATAAGCCCCGAAGGAACCTCGACGTTCTGCCGACGAAGGGCCTCTTCGACATCTTGAATGGAGAGCCCTCTGGCAGTGAGTCGATGGGCATCGACCCAGATGCGCATGGCAAATCGACGGTCACCGAAAATTCGCACATCGGCTGCACCAGGAAGAGTCTGGAGCCTAGGCTTGACGACTCGATTGGCGAGGTCCGAGAGTTCAAGCAGGCTCAGGGTCTCGCTGTTGAAGGTCAACCAGATAATGGGCTGGGCATCGGCCTCGACCTTCGAGACCACCGAATCGCTGACCTCATCGGGCAGTCGAGAGCGCACACGTGCCACGCGGTCGCGAACGTCCGAGGCCGCGCTGTCGGGGTCGCGATCGAGTTTGAATCGCACCGTGATCTGAGATCGTTCTGCACGCGAGATCGAGGTGAGCACCTCAATGCCCTCGATTCCCGCGATGGAGTCCTCAAGGGGCTTGGTGACCTGGGACTCAATGATTTCTGGGGATGCCCCGCGGTAATCGGTGCTGACCGTGACCGCCGGCTCGTCGATCTTCGGGTACTCACGAACCGAGAGTTTGCTCAGGCTCACCAGGCCAATCAGTGAGATGACCAGCGACAGCACGGTCGCAAAGACCGGCCGCTCAATGCAAATCTCGGAGAGCCTCATTTTTTTAGAGGGCCGGGCCCTTCCTTCGCAGGCTGGGCCGTCAGAATCTTCACCGGCTGACCGGGCCTGCGAATCTTGAGTTGACCGGCAATCACAACCTGGTCGTCTTTGGCGAGACCCGACACCACCTCGACCTCTTTCTCAAGCCGAGTACCGAGCTTCACTGGCACCTTCTCGACTTTGCCATCCACCACTCGCCAGACAAAGAAGCCTGCCTGCTCGCCGACGAGTGCTTCTTCTGAGACCAGGAGTGCTGCAGGTTTCTCTGCAAGCGAGAGCCTGGCCCTTGCGAAGAGGCCCGACTTCAAGGCACCACTCTCGTTGACCACCACGGCACGAAGTTGAATGAAACGGCCTTCGGCGTCAACGCGGGCATCTATTGCAGAGACGGTGGCTTTGACGGGTTTGGGGAGTTGTTCGGTCTCGATTGAAATGGCCTGCCCCACACGCAACTCACGAAGGAAGCGTTCGGGCACTCGGAAATCGAAGAAGAGTCGAGAGCTGTCTTCTACAACGGCAACCACCTCGCCGTCCTTCACATAATCGCCGGGGCTGTGCTGCCGCAGGCCCACAACCCCTGCAAAAGGCGACTCAATTCGCGTTCTGTTGAGGCGGGCCTTGGCGAGGTCACGCTTGGCTGCGGCAATCTCTGCATTGGCCTTGGCTTCATCGAGTGCACGTGAGCTAATAAACTGCCGAGCAAATAAGTCTTGTGCGCGTTTGTTATTGGACTCCGCCAGCGCGGCTTCTGCCTCGGCCTGGGCGAACTCGGCGCGGGCCAGGCTGTCATCGAGACGAATCAACAAGGCGCCCTTGGCCACGCGCTGTCCGTCTCTGAATCCAATCTCTGCAATGCGGCCCGCAATCTCGGGTCGAAGATCGACCGACTCGATGGCGCGGAAAGCACCGGTCACCGAGAGGGTCTCAGCGATGTCCCGTTGCTGCACGAGGCCCACTTCCACGGGCACCACCGGTGGCCCGCTGGGCCCCTTGGGACCCGCCCATGGGTGCCATCCCTGCTTCCATATAAGAAGGCCCACCAAGAGGATCGCGATTCCAATCATGCCCCATGCGCGAGGCCCGACCTTGCCACGAAGTCCGGCGGGTATTTCGGGGATGCGAGGTCGCATGGCTGCGGATGACTCCTTGAGAACCTAGGTCAAACCCCTATTCTCGTCTTTTTGGCGTCTCAACGCTGTGGAACACCTTTATTGGCAAGCGCATCGGCGCGCTCATTGCCGGCATTGCCCGCATGGCCCTTGACCCAAAACCATCGCACCGTGTGTCGGGCCAAGGCCGACTCAAGGGCAAGCCAGAGGTCTTGGTTGGCCACCGGCTTGCCAGCTGCGGTCTTCCAGCCCTTGCGCTTCCAATTGGGCAGCCACTGCTCGATGCCGTTTTTCACATACTGCGAGTCGGTGTGAATCTCCACCTGGCAGGACCGCGTGAGCGCATTGAGTCCCTCGATCACCGCTCGCAACTCCATTCGGTTGTTGGTGGTCTCGGGTTCACCGCCACAGAGTTCTCGTTCGGCCTCTCCGAACTGCATCCAGACACCCCAGCCACCCGGCCCTGGGTTGCCCTTGCATGCGCCATCGGTAAACAGAACAACGGCTGAACTGGAGGCCAACGGGCCCGACGCGCTCATATGGGCCTTCCATTCATATTCATACAGGCCGCCCTATCACCTGACCCACCGAAGACTGCTGGGTCTTCTTCCACTTCGCACTCAGAAGCCGCATGCCAGCCCGCCGCTTGACCGCAGTGATGCAATAGGCCGCCCCAAGCGCAGGCCACCAACGGCCGCCCGCTGACTCCATCCACTCGAGTCGATCCAAGCCTCGTTGGGTCTGGCAGACGGGCCGATACATTCCCATGGCACCGGCTTCCACAGAGAGGTCGAGCAGTCGGCACCAATCTCGCAGTCGCCCCGTGGAGATCCAGTGCAACTCCGCAGCAGGGAAGCGAACCGATGCGACCGGGCGGTGCAGGGACCAGAGGCTCATTGGATTGAGGCCCACGACCACGAGTCGGCCCTCTGGAATGAGAATGCGATCGGCTTCGCGCACCAGTGCATGGGGGTCTTGGCAGACCTCCAATGCGTGGGCGAGGACCAGGAGGTCGGCGCTCTCGGATTCAATGGGAAGACTGGTCGGAGAGCAGACGAGTTCGGGTTGGTCTTCCACCGCGAAGTCAGCGGCCTTGGGGGCAAAAAGTGAGATGCGTCTTCGATTGAGTATGCGATTGTTGCGAAGGGCATCGAGTCGACTGGGCCCGATCTGAAATGCCTCATAGCCAAAGGTGTCTTGAACTTGCGAATCGATCCAGCCCTGCTCCAAATTCAGCAGGCACTGGCCCATTGGCCCATCGAACCAACGATCCCAGGAATGAAACGGATTTCGCTCGGTTCGAGTCACAATAGAGGGTCTTGCATTGGTTTTAGGATCGAAGGAATGGATGTCATCGAGATTCCCGCTTTCACAGACAATATCATCTGGGGCCTTGCGGAAGACCGGCAACTGGTCGTGGTCGACCCGGGCGACGCCGCGCCGGTTGTCGCGTATTTAAAGGCGTCGGGTGACTCGCTCGCCGGCATCCTCATTACGCATCACCATGCGGACCACACCGGCGGCATTGAGTCGCTGGTGGACTTCGCAGGGTGTGAAAATCTTCCTATTTATGGTCCTGCGTTCTGCCAGGCCCACGGCGTGAATCGCGCAGTGAGAGAGGGCGATGTCGTTGAGTTTCAATCACTGAATATTCGCCTCCAGGTCATGGAAGTTCCTGGTCACACCCAAGACCACATTGCCTACTTCGGCTTTGTTGCAGATTCGCAGCCCCGGCTTTTTTGTGGAGACACACTCTTTGCGGGTGGATGCGGTCGACTGCTCGGTGGCACGGCAGCACAACTCCACACCTCCCTGGAGCGGTTTAAAGGCCTACCTCCCGAGACCATGGTTCACTGTGCCCACGAATACACCCTATCGAACATGAAGTTTGCTGCCCATGCCCTGCCCGATTCTTCTGAAGTGCAGGCACGACTCACCGAGGTGATCTCACTGAGGGAAGCCAACCGCTCCACTCTTCCGAGCCGACTTGAAACAGAACTGCAGACCAACCCGTTTCTTTTGGCCCAAAGCCTTGATGAATTCACGGCCCTGCGCCAAGCCAAGGATGTCTTTCGTGCTGCTTGAAGGCTCGGCCATGCGAGGGCGCGGCTCGCTCGGCTTGCTTGCAAGTCTAATGCTGCTTCATGGATGCGCCACCACAGAAGGGCCCCATAGTGCCGCGCCCATCTCGAGCACCACGGCCTCATCGACACCCGTCGGCGCAACAACCACAAGCAACGCTGTCGTTCCAAATGCGAGCGCAAGCGGTGTATCGGAGAGCAGCAGCCTGCCGCTACCGAGTATCGGTGCAGCCGTCGGTGCAAACCTGATTGATCGAATTCGCGGGCAGTTCTCTCTTCCAGAACTCAACGACCCCATCGTTCAGCGGCATGCCCGACAAATTGCTGCCAACCCCGACTACCTCAAACGGGTCTTTGACCGCGGAGGGCGCTACCTCCACCACATCATGGAGGAGATTGAGGCGCGCAGACTGCCTGCCGAGCTTGCCCTGCTTCCCATAGTGGAGAGTGCATTCAATCCCGAGGCGACATCTCGCGCCAAGGCGGCAGGCCTCTGGCAGTTCATGCCAGCAACCGGCCGCGCCTTTGATCTGTCCCAGAACTGGTGGCAAGACGACCGCCGCGATGTCATCGAATCGACCCGCGCCGCGCTCGACTATCTTCAGCGCATTCACGAGATCACTGAGGGCGACTGGTTCCTCACGCTGGCCTCCTACAACCGTGGCGAAAATGCCGTGCGTCGTGCGGTCAAACAGAGCAAGGCACGCGGCAAGAAGGGAGACTTCCTGAGTATCAAGCTGCCCAAGGAGACTCGAAACTATGTACCCAAACTCGTGGCCCTTCGCAATGTCCTTCGCAATCCATCGGCCTATGGTGTGGAGTTGCCGTTCATTGAAGACAAGCCCTATTTCACGGCCATCGAGAAAACCGTATCGATTGATCTATCGTTGGCTGCTGCGCTCGCAGAGATGTCCATCGAGGACTTTCAGTCGCTGAACCCGCATCTGCGTCGACCGGTGATTACCGTGAGTCGAACCAACCGTATTGTTCTGCCCATTGAGAAGGCGCAGCGATACCAACAGAATTTCGAAGAGTATGTGGCGCAGAAGGCGCCCCTGGTGAGCTGGAAGCCCTATACCCTCGGCAAATCCGAAACGTTGCAGTCGCTGGCTCGCAAGGCCGATGTCTCCCCAGAGACGCTGGCCAAGGCCAACGGCCTCAAGAACGCCAATGTCCAGTTGTTGCCCGGAACGGTTCTACTCGCGCCCTTGGTGGACGAAGACGATGCAATGGCGCTGGAGACCGCCTTGGCCCGGTTCACCGGGGCCAAAACCATTGAGAAGGTAATGATTCCGGGTCGAACCTATAAGGTGCGCAAGCGGGACACCTTGGCGGTCATTGCCAAAAGGTTTGGCACCACTGCAGCCAAACTGCGGGAACTCAATGAGCTGGCCGGAGAGCCCCGGGTGGGAACGGAGATTAGAGTGGAACCCTCGAGAGCCCGAGTGCTGGTCACCGACTCAAAAGGTCAGGCCCGACTCACCGTTCGCTGACCAACGAGCAAAGACCGCGAGAACTTAAGCCACTCGCGAACTTAAGCAGTGACCTGAGGAAGGTGCAGTGAGCGAATACGCTTGGCGAACTGCTCCAACGCCGCGCTTCCACTGGCTTCGGCCTGCTGACACCAGGCGGACAACGCTGCCACAGCCTGCTCCAGAGTGAGGCTGCGCTGGGCCCAGATGGCCTCGAATGAATCGCGCATCTCGCTGGTCTTGGCGTTCAAGTCTTTAGAGACGGCCTTCGAGAGTCGAGCAAGCTGCTCGTACTTGGTGGAGAGCACGGCCTGGATGGTCGCGGCATCGATTTCCACTTTCGCCGGGATGACCTGCACAGCCGGCGGGAGGGCACGGGGCTTGGCAAGCCCCAGCATTTGAAGCGTGCGAATGTAGGCCCAACCAATATCGAACTCGTACCACTTCGCAGAGAGCTTTGGTGAGGTGGCATACGAATGGTGGTTGTTGTGAAGCTCTTCCCCACCAATGAGGATGCCCCAGGGGAGGATGTTGGTGCTGGCATCGGGGCTCTTGAAGTTGCGATAACCCCAGAAGTGCCCCACCCCATTGATAATGCCGGCGGCAAAGAATGGGATCCACATCATCTGAACCGCCCAGACGGCCACGCCGGCCGCACCCATGAGCAAGACATTGATCACCATCATGAGGGCAACGCCCATGGCGCTGTGCTTGGTGTAGAGATTGCGCTCGATCCAGTCGTCTGGGCAACCGTGGCTGTAGCGCTCGAGGGTCTCTTTGTTTTTGGCCTCGAGGCGGTAGAGATCTGCGCCCTGCCACATGACGGTGGGGAGGCCTTCGACCTGCGGGCTGTGCGGATCCAGGGGGGTTTCGCACTTGGCGTGGTGCTTGCGATGGATGGAGGCCCATTCGGCCGTGACCATTCCGGTGGTCAGCCACATCCAGAAACGGAAGAAATGCGAAACGATTGGGTGGAGCTCAACGGCGCGGTGGGCCTGGCAACGGTGCAAGTAGATGGTGACACCCGCGATGGTGATATGGGTAACCACCAAAGTGAAGACCACAATCTCGAGCCAATTCCAACCAGTGACTCCATAAGCCAAAAAGTCGACGAACGCTTCCAAATCCATTCCTTCCAAAATATTTAACGGCCTATTGTCCCACTAAGCGGCTTTCTCACCAACAAAGACCCATAAAAACCATCGGTTTCCGTGCGATGCGGCCAGAGGCGCAGGTCTCCGCTGGAATTAAAGGCCCGCCAGGCGCTCGGCAGACTGATTTCGAGTCGCTCGAAGGCCGCCTCGAGCCTCTGGCGCTCGAATTCCGGGTGTCGCTCCAAAAAGGCCTCCACCTGGGCCTCGTTCTCGGCCACGGAGGTGCTGCAGGTGGCATAGAGCAACCGCCCCCCGGGTGCGAGCAGTGATGCAGCTGCATCGAGAATCTCGGCCTGCTGCGCAATGAGCTGGGCCTGGGTCTCGGGGCTCTGACGCCACTTCAAATCGGGATTTCGGCGAAGGGTCCCAAGGCCGGTACATGGGGCATCGACCAAGACCATGTCGGCCTTGCCCTTTAAGCGTTTCACCCGATCATCGCGGGAACCCGAAATGGCAATGGGCCAGACATTCGAGAGCCCACTGCGAGAGAGACGGGGCTTGAGTCGCGCAAGTCGGGGGGCCGAGCGGTCGAGCGCGTAGAGGCGGCCGGTATTGCGCATTAGGGCACCCAATGCGAGTGTCTTGCCGCCGGCCCCCGCACAGAAATCCACCACCAGGCTGCCCCGCTTGGGCGCGCTTGCCCGGGCCAGGAGTTGGCTGCCGAGGTCTTGGACCTCGAAGCCCCCGGCTTCGAATAAGGCAAGACGACCCAGGGCCGGTCGCCCCTCTACACGCAGGGCTTCACCCAAGACTCCAATGGACTGGGCCTTGATTCCGTTGGCCTCGAGGGTCTGGAGAACCTCTGAAACACTGGCTTTCATGGTGTTGACCCGCAGATCGAGGCTGGCCGACTCGGCCATGGCTTGCGCAAGAGCCGCAGCCTCCTCGGTGCCAAGCTGTTCAAGCCAATCGTTGAAGATCCACTTGGGAAGGCTCCAGCGGTCGGCGGGGTGGGGCTGGGACGCATGGGCGTCGATCGCACGCAAGAGCCAATCTCGCTCCGCCAAGGACATCTCACTGACAATTCGAGAGAGTCCCACCGAGGCCTCGGCGGCCAAGAGGGCCAGTCGTCGTTGAGCGGTGGACTTTGCAAATTCCCCCTCGGCCACGATGCGCCGCCAACTGCCCCAGTGCCGGGTGGCGGCCATAATTCCTTCGGCCAGAAACTGGCGCTCCTTCGAGCCCAGTGACGGGTCGGCCCGCAAGACCGTTGAGAGAAAGACATCGAGTGGCTGGGCAAAGCCCACCATCTCCTCGAGCAACTGCCCGAGCCGATCAATTCGATCGTTGCCCCCCATGCCACCGGAAGCGCTTCGCGACTTGGCGCCGGGCCGAGCGCCCCGCTCGTTGCGCTGGGCCTTGCGGTCGGAATGGCGAATGGGACCCGACTTGCCAGCAACCTTGCCGGGGGACTTGCCAGCCACCTTGCCGGAAGACTTGGTCGAGGACTTCAATGGCCTTCGCCCGCATCCAAGAGCGTGGGATGCAGATGCCAGGGCGAGAAGGACAGGGACTCGAAACCGGGACGGGACTGGCCAGGGCGCCATCCCTCATCGGTCCATTGCATTCGACCCGAGGCGGCCGCCGCGATGGCCTGGGGATAGACCCGATGCTCCATCTCCAAGACCCGGGCGGCGAGCGACTCCGCAGTATCGGTTGGCAAGACCGGCACCAAGGCCTGCGCAAGAATGGGGCCGTGGTCGAGTGTGGGCGTGACACCGTGGACAGTGAGGCCATGAAAGCGCACGCCATCGGCCAAGGCACGCTCGTGGGTATGAAGGCCCACATAGGCAGGCAGCAGCGAGGGGTGAATATTGAGCATTCGACGCGCAAAGCGCGCGCAGAAACCTTCGGTGAGGATGCGCATGAAGCCGGCCATCACGATCCAATCGGGCTTCACCGATTCAATGCGATCGGCCAGTGCGGCATCGTAAGCCTCTCGAGAGGCAAAGGCTCGATGGTCGAGTGCCTCTGCAGAGAGGCCCCTATTGCGGGCGAGTTCGAGTCCGGCAGCCTCTGGCTTATTGGAGAGGACCTGAACAATCTCAATGGGGAAGTCGTGCCGGTCCAGCCAGTCTGCCAAGGCCAGCATGTTGCTGCCGCGTCCAGAGATAAGAACCGAGAGTCGAGTGCGCACCAAGGCCATTGTAAGAGCGATTTATAATCAGGCCTTTTCCAAGCTGCCCTTATGCGCACCTGCCGCGGGCTCCCACCGCTCTCCCCTTCCCTGTCGCTCAATGCCGCCTCGAACGCGAATCTCGGCGCCCATGTGCCCATCGGGCGGGCGATCACGATCGGCAGTTTCGACGGCATTCATCTTGGTCATCAGGCACTGATTCAAACCACCTGCATGGTTGCGCGCAGAGACTCATTGACTGCCACGCTTCTTAGTTTCTATCCCCACCCGCGCCGCTTCTTCAACCGCAGCGTGCGGCTCGCTCGCATCCTGCCCCTGCGAGACAAACTCGCCCTCCTGGACTCTATGGGTATCGATGAATGCCGACTGCTGGCCTTCAATCGCTCACTCTCAGAGATGGCCGCCGAGGACTTCGTGCGCAATCTCTTGGTGGAAGGACTTGGCATGCGCCATCTCTCCGTGGGAGAGGCCTTCCGATTTGGTCACCGCCGACAAGGCGATACCGATTTGCTCGAGCGGCTTGGGCGCAGCCTGGGTTTTGCCGTCTCGGTTATTCCCGCAGTGCGCGATGAAAAAGGTGTGGTCTCGAGCAGTCGCATTCGTGACCACTTTGAAGCCGGCCAATGGCAAGAGGCCATCGAATGCCTTGGCCACGGCGTAGCGCTTCGGGGCCGTGTTCAACGCGGCCAGCAGCTCGGCCGCACCCTGGGATTCCCAACGCTCAATCTGCGCATGCCCAACGACTTGGCCATCTCGGGCATCTTCTCGGTCTGGGTCGATGGCCTTGGGGGCCAGAGACGCGCTGGCGTCGCAAGCCTTGGCCGCCGCCCCACGGTGGAGAACGCCGGACGCATGCTGCTTGAGGTCTTTGTCTTTGACTGGGAAGGCGACGCCTATGGGCGCGATGTTTGTGTCACGCTAGTGGACTTTATTCGCCCAGAGGCCCACTTCGAGAGCCTCTCGGCAATGACCCAACAAATGCAAAAGGACCTCGCCCAGGCGCGTGAGCAGCTGAAACAATGAGTCAAGAAAAAGACGCTTCGAACGAAGGCGGCCAGTATCGCCAGACACTGAATCTCCCAGAGTCGGCCTTCCCCATGCGTGGGGATCTCGCCAAACGCGAGCCCGGCTGGGTGAAGCAGTGGCAAGACCGAGGCGTCTACATACGCATTCGCCAAATCACTGCAGGCCGCCCTCTCTTTGTTCTCCACGATGGACCGCCCTATGCCAATGGCGACATTCACATTGGCCATGCGGTCAACAAGATCCTCAAGGACATGATCGTCAAGTCCAAGACCCTGGCCGGCTTCGATGCCCGCTATGTGCCAGGCTGGGACTGCCACGGGATGCCCATCGAGATTCAAATTGAGAAGAAGTTTGGCAAGGGCCTTCCCACCGCAGAGGTCCAGGCGAAATCAAGGGCCTATGCGCAGGAGCAAATCGCGCGACAGAAGTTGGACTTCATTCGCCTGGGCGTGCTCGGCGATTGGGACCGGCCCTACAAGACCATGGATTTTCAAAACGAGGCCGATGAAGTCCGCGCCCTCAAAACGATTGTCGAGAAAGGCTTTGTCTTTCGAGGACTCAAGCCCGTGAACTGGTGCTTCGACTGCGGCTCTGCGCTGGCCGAGGCCGAGGTGGAATATGCCGAGAAGACCGATCCCGCCGTGGAGGTGGCCTTTGGCTGCCCAGAGGCCACGGCCAAGGCGCTCGAGAAGGCCGCGGGCGTCGTACTCAAGGGCCGTGGTGCAGCAGTGATCTGGACCACCACTCCGTGGACCCTGCCTGCGAACCTCGCACTCAATGTTCATCCCGAGCATGAAATTGCCCTGGTTCAAATTGCCGCCCACCCCCACTTCCAATGGCTGCTCATCGCGAAGGAGCGGCTGGAAGCCTGCATGCAAGACTGGGGGCTCGAGGGCCGTGTGATAGGAAGCCTGCCCGGCGCATTGCTCAAAGACATGGTGTTTGAACATCCCCTCTTTCATGCGCACGCCGGCTTCGCGCGTTTCTCGCGAGTGATTCCCGCCGACTATGTGGGGCTCGATACCGGTACCGGCATCGTTCACTCTGCCCCCGCCTACGGTGTGGATGACTTTCAAAGCTGGCGAGACGATGGCCAGTCCGATGCGGATATCTTGAACCCTGTGATGGGCGATGGCCGTTATGTCGAGGGCCTTCCACTCTTCGGAGGGCAGCATATTTGGAAGGCCAACCCAGTCATCGTCGAGGCCTTGCGTGGCTGCGGCAGCCTCATGCGCGAAAAGAAATATGGCCACAGCTACATGCACTGCTGGCGACACAAGTCGCCCATCATTTATCGGGCCACCAGCCAGTGGTTCGCAGGCATGGACCGCAAGCCCGTCGATGGAGGCAAGACCCTTCGTGAACTCGCCATGGCGGGCATTGAGGCCACGGCCTTCTACCCGAGTTGGGGCAAGGCGCGGCTCTCCGCGATGATCGCCAATCGCCCCGACTGGACGCTCTCGCGTCAACGGCAGTGGGGAGTCCCCATGGCCTTTCTGGTGCACAGAGAAACCGGTGCCCTGCACCCCCAGACCCCAGAGATTCTCGAGCGCGTTGCCAGCGCGATTGAGGCCAAGGGAATTGAGGCCTGGC
Organism: Betaproteobacteria bacterium; assembly: GCA_016868255.1. GTDB lineage: Bacteria > Pseudomonadota > Gammaproteobacteria > Burkholderiales > Burkholderiaceae_A > Hahnella. The sequence goes on along the minus strand of VGHN01000004.1, from coordinate 74,451 downwards.
AGTCACTGACTGTGGGCGAACTCCTCGCAGGCCTGGAGGGGCCGGCATCGGCCTACGAGAAAAACAAGGACACCCTGGATGTCTGGTTCGACTCAGGCACCACGCACGACACCGTCTTGCGAGGCTCTCATGCAGATGCATCGGCTTTCCCCGCCGACCTCTATCTTGAAGGCAGCGACCAGCATCGAGGATGGTTTCATTCATCGTTGCTCACCAGCTGCATGATCAATGGCGAGCCTCCCTACAAAGCGCTTCTCACCCACGGCTTTGTTGTGGATGGCGAGGGACGCAAGATGTCGAAATCGATGGGCAATGTCATTGCGCCCCAAAAGATTTCTGAAACACTTGGCGCCGACATTCTTCGCCTCTGGGTGGCGGCCACCGATTACTCCGGTGAGTTGTCGATTTCCGACACGATCCTCAAGCGCATTGTCGAGGCCTACCGACGGCTTCGCAATACCCTGACATTCCTGCTCGGCAATCTTGCAGACTTCAACCCCGCCACCGATCGCATCGAGTGGGACGAGATGGCCGAACTCGATCGATATGCCGTGGCCCTTGCGCGGCAGATGCAGACCGAGGTCTTGGGGCTCTACGCCACCTACTCTTTTCACCCGGCCGTGGCGCGGCTCACGTCGTTCTGCTCCGAAGACCTGGGGGCCTTTTATCTAGACATCCTCAAAGACCGGCTCTACACCACGCCGAAGTCGGGACAGGCGCGTCGCTCGGCACAGACCGCGCTATGGCACATCACGGAGAGCCTTCTGCGCCTGCTCGCACCGATTGCCTCGTTCACAGCCCACGAGGCCTGGACCATTCACCGAGGAGAGGCCGATGAGTCGGTCTTTGCGCAGACCGCGGCTCCCTTGCCCGAGTTCGCCGATGCCGAGGAGTTGCTGAGCAGTTGGTCTCAGGTTCGATCAATCCGTGCGGAGGCCATGCGATCCATCGAGAAATCACGCGAGGCAGGTGCCTTGGGCTCCTCGCTGCAGGCGCGACTCGAGATCGAGGCCGATGCAAAAACCTTGGGCATGCTCGAGCGCCTGGGCGATGAGCTTCGTTTTGTGATGATCACATCGGAAGTGGTCCTGCGGATCTCGGCCGATGGCGCACTGAAAATCCAGGCCAGTCCGCTGACGCATACCAAGTGCAGTCGATGCTGGCATCTGCGGGCCGATGTCGGATCGAAAAACGATCACCCATTGCTCTGTGGTCGATGCGTTGGCAATCTGAACGGCCAGGGCGAGAGGCGGCTCTTTGCCTAGGACCAACGATTCCCCGACCCCGATGACAAGGCGGGGCCGCACGCCGTCGGGAATGATGCCTTGGCTCATGCTGAGCCTCCTCATCGTCGGGCTCGACCAACTCACCAAGCTCATGGTGGTCAATCGCTTCGCCTACGGCGAGAGCCTGGAGATCACTGGATTCTTCAACCTGGTCTACGTGCTCAATACTGGGGCAGCCTTCAGTTTCTTGTCCGACGCGGGCGGCTGGCAGCGCTGGTTCTTCGTTGCCCTGGCCCTGGGGATCACCGGCTTTTTGGTGGTCATGCTTCGCAAAGGGCACCAGCAGCCGCTCTTTGCCACTTCGGCGAGCCTGATTATCGGTGGGGCCATTGGAAATCTCATCGATCGTCTCGCCACTGGCGCGGTGGTCGACTTCATCGACCTGCATGTGGCGGGTTGGCATTGGCCGGCCTTTAACATTGCCGACAGCGCCATTACAGTGGGTGCTGTGTTGTTCATTCTAGATGAGTTTCGACGCGTCAAACGCGAGGCACCCAAATGACATTGCAAGGGCATCACCTGGTTCTCGGTGTCACCGGCGGCATTGCCGCCTACAAATCCTGCGACCTCGTTCGTCGCCTCATCGAGCGAGGCGCCAGTGTTCAAGTGGTGATGACCGAGTCCGCCTGCCGCTTTGTGGGCACCGCAAGCTTCACCGCCCTCTCGGGGCGACCGGCCATGACCGATCCCTGGTCCGGTGCCAACAACGGCATGCCCCACATCGACCTCTCGCGCGAGGCCAGCGGCATTCTAATTGCACCGGCCACGGCCGACTTCATGGCGCGGATGGTCAACGGACAGACCAATGACCTTCTAAGCAGTCTCTGCCTCGCGAGCGATCGACCCATATGGGTGGCGCCCGCGATGAACCGACAGATGTGGTCTCACCCAGCGACGCAGGCCAATGTCGCCCTGCTGCGCGAGCGGGGCGTGGGCATCTGGGGGCCCGGCAATGGAGAGCAGGCCTGCGGCGAGACCGGCGATGGGCGAATGCTCGAACCGCTCGAGATCATCGCCCACCTCGAGGCGGCCTTGCAGTCCATCGAGCGGCCATCGACACCACCCCTTCGCGGCCTTCTGTCCAAACGGCGTGTGGTGATCACCGCAGGGCCCACCTTCGAACCCATCGATCCCGTTCGTGGCATCACCAATCGATCGAGTGGGCAGATGGGCTATGCAATTGCCCAGGCCTGTGCCCAGGCCGGTGCCGAGGTCACTCTCGTGAGTGGCCCTGTGAGTCTTCCCACTCCAATGGGTGTGAATCGGCTCGATGTGACCACCGCCCTTGAGATGCAGGCTGCAGTCGACCAGGCGCTCTCCAGTTGTGGCCCCAGCGATGTCTTTATCGGGGTGGCTGCAGTGGCCGACTGGCGACCCATTGCGACACGCCAGGACAAGATCAAGAAGGAGACTGGCGGAAGCCTTGCCTCACTCGAGTGGATTGAGAGCCCCGACATCTTGGCCGGTGTCGGCGCACGCCCGCCCAGCCAGCGCCCGTTCACTGTTGGATTTGCCGCCGAGATTGGTCAACTCAGTGGAATGGGTGAGGCACTGCAAGCCAAGCGCAAACGCAAGTCCGCCGATGTATTGGTGGGCAACATTGCCACCGAGTCGCTGCAGAAGTCGTCCGCCGAATTGATGATTTGCGGCCCCGACGACACAACGCCTTGGCCGCGTCGGGACAAGGCCGTTCAGGCGGCGAATCTCGTCATTGAAATTGCCAGGCGCCTGCAGGAGGCCGAGTCGAATTGATGCCGATTGCCGTGCGCATTCTTGATGAACGCCTTCGAGGCGGCCTGCCCAGTTATGCCACGCCCGGCTCGGCAGGACTCGACCTTCGGGCCGCACTGGAATCTGCGCTGGTCTTGCAGCCAGGTCAGACAGAACTGATCCCGACGGGCCTGTCGATCTACATTGCCGATCCGGGGTTCGCCGGACTCATCCTTCCCCGCAGTGGTCTGGGCCACAAGCACGGTATTGTGCTGGGCAACCTGGTAGGACTCATTGATGCCGACTACCAGGGCCCCCTGATGGTGTCGGCTTGGAACCGCGGACAGTCGGCCTTCACGATTGAGCCCATGGAGCGGCTGGCGCAGTTGGTCATTGTTCCTGTGGTGCAGGCACGCTTTGAAGTGGTAGATGCCTTCGAATCGAGCCAGCGCGGCCAGGGCGGTTTTGGAAGCACCGGCCGCTAGGGTCTGGGCGCTGCGATCTAATTACCGGGATCTAAGCACTAGGCCTCAAAGCCCTCGACCACCATCAGGTAGCCCTTCGCGTTCTGAGTACGGCCACCGACAATGGCCTGATAGGCGGGCGATGCGTACCAATCCTTTGCGGCCTGCACGCTGGGGAACTCAATGACGACATTGCGCGGGCCAATTGGCTCTCCATCGAATACATGGACTGCACCACCACGCACAATGAATCGACCACCAAAGGGCGTGAGCGAGGGTGGAACCTGTGCTGCGTAGGCTTGGTAGCCCTCGGGGTTGTGGATATTGAGGTGTCCGATGACATAGCCCTTGGCCATTGAGATCTCCTTGAAGTGTTCGATTGATTGGGTGAAACGGTGAGAGGAAAGAAGCGTTCGTGGCCCTCGGCTCCCTCGGCTCCCTCGGCCTATTGGGCCAGGCGATCGAGAAGTGCCTGACCGTCCTTGGCAAACAATCGAATGCCATCGGCCAGTTTTTCAGTGGCCATGGCGGAGTCGTTGAGGCCGTAGCGGAAGTCGGGCTCGGTCATGGGCTTGCCGTTACTCTCCCTCGCCGGGGCAGCCTCGGCCCGCATGGGCGCAAAGTCTGCAGGCACCGGCATCGCTTGGAGTTGCGAGAGAATCTCGGGGCTGACCGTGAGCAAATCGCAGCCCGCCAGGGCAAGCACCTGCTCGGGGGTGCGAAAGCTCGCGCCCATGACCTCTGTCTTGACGCCGCGGTGATTGTAGTCGGAAAAGATTTCTTGCACCGAGCGAACACCGGGGTCATCCTGCACGGACTCCCAAGTCTCGCCCTTGGCCTTGTGCCAGTCGGTAATGCGCCCCACAAAGGGGGAAATCAGCGTCACACCTGCATCGGCACAGGCACGTGCCTGCGGCATGGAGAACAAGAGCGTGAGGTTGCAATGAATGCCGCGGAGTTCGAGTTTCTCTGCTGCACGAATGCCTTCCCATGTGGCGGCGACCTTAACAAGCACCCGGCTGGCCTCAACACCAGCCGCCGCATAGCGCTCCATGATCGACAGCGCCTGATCAATGGTGGCCTTGGTATCAAAAGAGAGCCGCGCATCGACCTCGGTCGAGACGCGGCCTGGAATGACACAAAGGATCTCGATCCCAAATGCCACCAGCAGGTCGAGCATTCGCTCGTGGGGCGAGCCATGGTGGCCAGAGACAATCTGCGAATAGAGACTGGCCCCCGCGGGCTGGGCCAGGGCCTTCAGAATAAGGCTTGGGTTGGTGGTGGCGTCCCGCGGGGCGAAGCTGGCCATTCGGGTGAAGTCACCCGTATCGGCCACGACCACCGAGTGTTCTCGGAGCGCTTCAAGTGCGTTCATTGCATCAAAGAGTTCGACTGTAGGGAAAAACAAAAAAGGGCATGAAGGGTTGCCCCATCATGCCCGATTTTGGGTGAAAACAGCCTTAGGTGAGCATGTCGGCCCAGATGTTCTGCGCCCAGTTCAAGGCATGCTTGCCCTCCACCTCGTTGGCAACAGTGGAGAGGCCACCCGAACCTGCAACCGTGACCATGGTCTTCTTCTCTTTGTCGAAGGTGTGGACACTGGCGACGTGGACCACATTGGCGGAGTCCACGAAGCTGTAGCAGGTATTGGCCATCATCGGCGCAACGGGGGCGCGGCCATTCATGATTTCAATAATGGCGGCGGCGGCCGTCTTGCCATGCTGGTTGGCCATGTGGCCGGACTTCGGCATGGCAGGCGCCGAGAGCGTGGCATCGCCCAGAACATGGATGTTCTTGAATGCTGTGGACTCCATGGTCATCCAATCGACGCCGCACCAGAGGTTGTTCGCATTGACCAGACCTGCTCCCCTGGCGAGATCACCGGCCTGGTTGGGCGGAATGATGTTGATGACATCGCCCTTGACCTTGTCGCCGACCTCGGTGATGAGTGTGCGGCTCTTCATATCGATTTCATTGACGACCATGTTCGGCGTATAGGTGATGATTCCACCGTAGAGTTCCGTCCAGGCCTTCATGAAGAGGCCCTTCTTGGACTGCACATCGGGGTTGGCATCGAGGACAAGAACCTTGCTCTTGGGCTTGGCCTGCTTGAAGTAGCTGGCCACCTGGCAGGCGCGCTCGTAGGGGCCTGGGGGGCAGCGATAGGGTGCCTTGGGAATGGTAAGGATGTAGGTGCCGCCATCCTTCATGGCCTCGAGCTGAGCTCTCAGCGCAATAGTCTGTGCACCGGCCTTCCACGAGTGGAGAACCGTCTTCTGGGCTTCCGCATCGAGGCCCTTGATGGCGCCAAAGTTGAAGTCGATGCCCGGCGATACAACGAGGCGGTCGTACTTCATGTCGGCAATCTTTTTCATCGAGACCTTCTGGTTGACGGGATCGATCTTGGTGACTTCGTCATTCAGAACCAGAATGCCGCGCTCGCGCAGCCCACGGTAGTCGCGCTTGATGTAGTCCATCTTCACAGACCCACCCAGCACCAGGTTGGAGATGGGGCAGGAATAAAACTCCCTCTCGCGCTCGATGAGCACCACCTCGATGGCACCGCCACTCCAGTGGCTGAGGTACTTCGCTGCAGTTGCACCTCCATAGCCACCGCCGATGACGATGACCCGGCCGAGTTTCTTTTGTGATGCACCGAAGCCTTGGGTGGTTTCGCAGCCTGTGAGGAGCCCTGCTCCGCCAAGGACGGCCGCGCCTGCGCCTGCTTTGAGAAGGCCGCGACGGCCCTGATTCGATTGACTCATGATGTCTCCCTGAACTGAATTCGTGTGTGTGTCTGCAATGCTGCCGACGACCGTGGACCCTTGAGGATTACTTCTTCTGCGCAGCGAAGTAATCGGCCAGCTGCGCGATTTGCTCATCGCTGTAGCCCTTGGAGATCTGGTGCATCAGGGTGGCGGCACGGGTGCCATTCTTGTAGGCCGTCATGGTCTCGATAAAACGGCCGCGCTCCCAGCCGGCAATGGAGAGGGCGCCAGCACCCACCGCCTTCCCATCGGTTCCGTGGCAGTTGGCGCAATTGGCAGCCATGTAACGAATCTTGGAAAGATCGGTGGCCTGAGCAGCCCCCGCAAAAGCAACTAAAGCGGCTGCAGCCGCAATCTGACGAATAGACATGAAGTCTCCTCTCCTTATGTATCTATCTGTATGTGTAGTTTCCGGGAAACAGCGCAATCTGCAAGCGCAAACGGACACTTTTCGCTCAAGGAAAACCCTAGCCGAGGTCTATGAGGCCTCTGCCTCTTCCTCGAGTGGCTGCTCGGGCGGCCGCTTTGCGCCTGCCTCGTTGGGCAGGAACTGAAGCTCCACGGTCTCTCCATCGTCGGCCAGATCGATGTCAACACGGCCTCCGTTGGCAAGACGTCCAAACAAGAGTTCATCTGCGAGTGCCTTGCGAATTTTCTCTTGGATGATTCGTTGCATGGGCCGCGCGCCCATGGCCGGGTCGAAGCCCTTCTTGGCCAGGTACTTGCGCAAATTCTCGCTGAAGGACGCCTCGACCTTCTTCTCTTGGAGTTGGGACTCGAGCTCGATGAGGAACTTGTCGACCACGCGAAGAATGATTTCTTCATCGAGCGAGCGGAAGGAGATGGTTGCGTCGAGGCGATTGCGGAACTCGGGCGTGAAGACACGCTTGATCTCTTCCATTTCGTCGCCCTGCTGACGAGGATTGGAGAAGCCAATAGAACGCTTGCCCAGAAGCTCTGCGCCGGCATTGGTGGTCATGATGAGAATGACATTGCGGAAGTCCGACTTGCGGCCGTTGTTGTCGGTGAGCGTACCGTGGTCCATGACCTGCAACAAGATGTTGAAGATCTCGGGATGGGCCTTCTCGATCTCATCGAGGAGCAAAACCGAATGCGGCTTCTTGTGGACCGCCTCGGTGAGTAGCCCGCCTTGGTCGAAGCCCACATAGCCCGGGGGCGCCCCAATAAGACGCGAGACCGCATGTCGCTCCATGTACTCCGACATGTCAAAGCGAATGAGTTCAATGCCAAGCAGGAAGGCGAGTTGCTTGGCCACCTCGGTCTTGCCGACACCCGTTGGGCCGCTGAGCAGGAAGGCGCCAATCGGTTTGTCGGACTTGCCCAGGCCAGAGCGGGCCATTTTGATAGCGGCCGTGAGCGCATCGATGGCCGGGTCTTGGCCGAAGACCACGTTCTTGAGGTTTCGATCGAGCTTGGCCAGTATCTGCCGGTCGTCGGTGTTGACGGTCTGGGGCGGAATGCGAGCAATCTTCGAGACGATGTCCTCGATTTCGGCCTTGCCAATGGTGCGCTTTTGCTTGCTCTTGGGAAGAATGCGCTGGGCCGCACCGGCCTCATCGATGACATCGATGGCCTTGTCCGGAAGGTGGCGATCGTTGATGTAGCGGGCAGAGAGCTCTGCGGCTGCAGTGAGTGCCCCCGCCTGGTACTTCACGCCATGGTGCTCTTCAAAACGAGACTTCAAACCCTTGAGGATTTGAATGGTCTGGTCGACCGAGGGCTCGTTGACATCGATCTTCTGGAAGCGGCGCGAGAGGGCATGGTCTTTCTCGAAAATGCCCCGGTACTCGTTGTATGTGGTGGCCCCAATGCAACGTAGGCTGCCCGATGACAGGCCGGGCTTGAGGAGATTGCTGGCATCGAGCGTACCGCCCGAGGCCGAACCCGCCCCAATGAGCGTGTGAATCTCATCAATAAAGAGCACGGCGTTCTCGTCGGCCTTGAGCTGCTTCAACACGGCCTTTAGGCGCTGCTCAAAATCACCCCGGTATTTGGTGCCGGCGAGCAACGCACCCATATCCAAGGAGTAAACGGTGGCGTTCTCGAGGATGTCGGGCACCTGCTTTTCGGTGATGCGCCAGGCCAGGCCCTCGGCAATGGCGGTCTTGCCCACACCGGCCTCACCCACCAACAGGGGGTTGTTCTTGCGGCGGCGGCAGAGCACCTGGACCACTCGCTCGACCTCGTGCTCGCGGCCAATGAGGGGGTCGATCTTGCCGTCGAGAGCGAGCTTATTCAGATTCTGGGTGTACTGATCGAGGGGCGTCTGCTGCTGGCCGCCGGCGGCGGCCGGGGCGCCATCGGGGGTCTCCACTGCGGGCTCTTCGGCGCCGGTGGGTGGTGTCTGACCCGCCTTGGTGATGCCATGGGCAATGAAGTTGACAACATCGAGTCGGGTGACACCCTGCTGGTGCAAGAAGTACACGGCGTGGGAGTCCTTTTCACCGAAGATGGCCACGAGCACATTGGCGCCGGTCACCTCTTTCTTGCCGTTGGAAGTGGACTGGACATGCATGATCGCCCGCTGAATGACGCGCTGAAAGCCCAAGGTGGGCTGGGTATCGACATCGTCGGTGCCTTGAATCACCGGCGTGTTGTCACTGATGTGCGTGAGCAGAGACTTGCGCAGGGCGTCCATGTCGACGGCGCAAGCCCGGAGGATCTCGGCCGCGGAGGGGTTGTCGAGCAGGGCCAGGAGCAGGTGTTCAACGGTGATGAACTCGTGTCGTTGCTGCCGGGCCTCGACGAAGGCCATATGGAGACTCACTTCCAGTTCTTGCGAAATCATGCTTCCTCCATGACGCACTGCAGGGGGTGCTGGTGCACCCGGGAAAAACCGTTGACCTGCTCTACTTTAGTCTCAGCGAGTTCCCGTGGGTAGACGCCGCAGACGCCGCGTCCCTCACGATGCACTCGAAGCATGACCTGGGTGGCCTGTTCGCGGTCCATTGAGAAGAATTTTTGCAGAACGATGACCACAAATTCCATCGGGGTGAAATCATCGTTGAGGAGCCAGACGGTAAAACGTGGCGGCGGAGCAACTTTGGCTGGCGCCTTCTCCAGGACTGGCGCACCGCCATCGCCAGGGAGGGCAGGAAGTTGGTTCGGCATGGGCCCTAGTTTAGATCGATTCCGGTGTAGACAAACCCTTCGGCAAGGAATATATTGAGATGTGGTATTGCGCTTCGCATGGCAGGGATGTCCTCTTGACGTGCGGTTTATTGTTTTTTTGAAAAAGGTAGGTACGCAGGAATGTCTACAGGTACAGTCAAGTGGTTCAACGACGCCAAGGGTTTTGGTTTTATCACCCCCGATGAAGGTGGCGAGGATGTTTTCGCACACTTCTCCGCAATCCAGACCAATGGGTTTCGTTCGCTGAAAGAGGGCCAAAAGGTTCAGTTCGACATCATTCAAGGCCCCAAAGGCAAGCAGGCATCGAATATCGTTCCCCAGGGCTAAACCCCTTCTGAACGTTGGGTCGGGCGCAAACAGCGCCACCGGCCCATAAAGAAGCCCCGGCAGAAATGCCTGGGGCTTTTTTCTCTCTGGCGAGGCCTTCTTACATATGGGCGATCATGACATCGCCAAAACCCGAGCAAGAGACCTGGGTGGCCCCGTCCATTAACCGAGCAAAGTCGTAAGTGACTTTCTTGCTGGTGATTGAGCGCTCCATCGAGGAGATGATGAGGTCGGCCGCCTCGGTCCAACCCATGTGACGAAGCATCATCTCGGCCGAGAGGATGAGCGACCCAGGATTGACATAGTCTTTTCCCGCGTACTTGGGCGCGGTGCCGTGGGTAGCCTCGAACATGGCCACCGTATCAGACATGTTCGCCCCCGGGGCAATGCCGATGCCGCCCACCTGAGCGGCCAGGGCATCCGAGATGTAGTCGCCGTTGAGGTTGAGGGTGGCAATCACATCGTACTCGTTGGGTCGCAGAAGGATCTGCTGAAGGAAGGCATCGGCAATGGAGTCCTTCACTGTGATGGTGTTGCCTGTCTTGGGATTCTTAAAGCTGCACCAGGGGCCGCCGTCGATGGGCTTGGCCCCGAATTCATTCTGTGCCAGGGCGTAGCCCCAATCGCGAAAGCCTCCTTCGGTGAACTTCATGATGTTGCCCTTGTGCACCAGCGTGACCGAGGGCTTGTCGTTGTCGATGGCGTATTGCATGGCCTTGCGCACGAGCCGCTCGGTGCCCTCTTTCGAGACGGGCTTGATGCCAATGCCCGAGGTTCCCGGGAAGCGGATCTTCTTGACACCGAAGTCTTTGATGAGGATGTCGATGAGCTTCTTCGCCTCTGCAGAGTCGGCCGCGTACTCAATGCCTGCATAGATGTCCTCGGAGTTCTCACGGAAGATCACCATGTCGGTCTTCTCGGGCTCCTTGAGGGGACTGGGAACGCCTTTGAAGTAGCGCACAGGCCGCAGGCAGACGTAGAGGTCGAGTTGCTGGCGCAGCGCCACGTTCAGCGACCGAATACCGCCGCCCACGGGTGTGGTGAGGGGGCCCTTGATAGAGACCACATAGTCCTTGAGCAGCGAGAGGGTCTCATCGGGCAGCCAGACGTCGGGCCCATAGAAGCGGGTGGATTTCTCACCGCAGAAAATCTCCATCCAAGCAATTTTTCGCTTGCCGCCGTAGGCCTTGGCCACGGCCGCATCCACGACCTTAATCATGACCGGGGAGATATCCACCCCAGTGCCATCGCCCTCGATATAGGGAATGATGGGCTGATCGGGAACGTTCAGCGAATGGTCGGCATTGACCGTGATTTTCTCTCCGACGCTGGGGACGACAACTTTGCTCGACATGACAATCTCCGAAGAATTTTTTCTGTGAAGATATTCTACGGTCAAGCGCCCCCAGGAAACTTCCCTTTCTAATAATCGAGCCAGCTCTTGATGTTGATCAAATTTCCCTCGCCTCGAATCGCCTCTGATACAGACGCCAGCAGCATTTGGGCGGGTCTGTCCGGCCGGCAGGCCAAAGCAATGGTGAGAGCCCTCCTGGCCGCCTCGTTGGCCCTTGGTCTGGGCCTTGGCCAGTCCATGGCCGCGGGCAGGGGCGGCGTTGCGGCCGATTCGACCGGGCCCATTTCCCTGCAAATAGGGGCCTTCAGAATCAGTGCGGAGGTCGCGGCCGAGCCCGATCAGAGGGCACGGGGACTTATGTACCGCGAGTCCCTGGCGCCCGACAGCGGCATGGTCTTTGTCTTCGAGCGGCCCGAGCGCATCTGCATGTGGATGAAGAACACGCCCCTGCCATTAACAGTTGCGTTTATTGATGCGGGCGGGGAAGTCATCAACCTGGCCGACATGCGGCCAAGAACCGAGACCCCGCACTGTGCAATGCGCCCCGCCCTCTACGCGCTTGAGATGGAGCAAGGCTGGTTCGAGCGACGCGGGATTGGCCCGGGTAAAAAAATCAAAGGGCTGCCCCAACCGCGGCAGCCCTAATCAATCGCTCATTGATTGCTAAGCGATCACCGACCGATCACTAGCCCAACCGATCCCTAACCGTTGCCTCCGTGTTCCTTGAGTGCTTTAGGCAAAGTTGGTCGAAGCAAACTCCCAGTTCACCAGGGCCCAGAAGGCATTCATGTAGTCGGGCCGCTTGTTGCGGTAATCCACATAGTAGGCATGCTCCCAGACGTCGCAGGTGAGCAGGGGCTTGTCGGTGGTGGTCAGTGGCGTGGCCGCGTTGCTGGTGTTGACGATATCCAATGAGCCGTCGGCCTTTTTGACCAGCCAGGTCCAGCCCGAACCGAAGTTGCCAATGGCGCTCTTGGTGAAGGCCTCTTTGAACGCATCAAAACCTCCCCACTTGGCATTGATGGCGTTGGCCAGTGCGCCGCTCGGCTGACCGCCCCCCTTTGGAGAGAGACCATTCCAGTAGAAGGTGTGGTTCCAGACCTGGGCCGCGTTATTGAAGACCCCACCCGAAGAACGCTTGACGATGTCCTCGAGGCTGGACGACTCAAATTCGGTGCCCTTGATGAGGTTGTTGAGGTTGGTCACATAGGTCTGGTGATGCTTGCCATAGTGAAACTCGAGGGTCTCTTTTGAAATATGGGGCGCCAATGCGTCCATGGCGTAGGGAAGCGCGGGAAGTGCGTGTTCCATTGTTGTTCTCTCCATTGCGGGGTTAAAAGCAAGCGAAGGGAGGATGCTATCTGAACTCCCCCCGCCATAACCCCATCGGAGGCCGTGCAATCGCCGCCTGAGTCGCTGCCTAAATCGTCCCCCTTCCTCGCTGCCCTAGTCGAGTCGCCCGGTTCGTCGGCCGTCAGACCAGAGAAGCCCCACCTCTGCGCCGGGGGGACTCTGCGCCGCACTCACGATCGGCCGACCCGACTCGTCCACGACCATTGCATAGCCGCGTGAAAGCACCGAGAGCGGGTGAAGTCCAGAGAATCGGCCCAGCGTCGCCTCAAGCCGCGCTCCGAACCGATCGCGGAGTCGACCCGACTGCGCGCGCCAGGCCCGGGCCAGTTGAAGGAGTTGTTGCTCGCGAAGCCGCGCCACCTCCCGCGGATTGCGCAGGCCCCTGGCGGCAACATCCACAGTCTGCTGCAGAGTCTGTAGGCGGCCCTGCATGCGCTGCCGCCAGTTGCGAATCTGAATATCCACGGCCTGCAAGAGTTCGAGTTCCCCCTGGGCCAGCCACTCCGCTGCAGCGGTGGGCGTGGCAGCGCGGTGGTCGGCGACAAAATCAACCAGAGTGGTGTCCGTCTCATGCCCAACCCCACTCACCACGTAGACGGGCAGTGCCGCAACAGCCCTCACCAGGGCCTCGTCATTGAAGGCCCAGAGGTCTTCAAGCGACCCACCCCCACGGACCATTGCAAGGGCCTGAATCCGGCCCCTTTGGGCATCCTCTCGGGCCTCTGCCAGAGCCTTGAGGAGTGTGCTCGGGGCCTCCTGACCCTGAACCAGGGAGGCATAGACATTGACCTGAAGTCTCGGGGCCTGCCGACGAAGGGTGACGAGAAAATCTCGAAGGGCGGCACCCGCCAGGGAGGTCACAAGACCGACCCGGGCAATGGCCTGAGGGCGATCCATGCGCTTGGCAGGATCGAATAGGCCCTCGGCCTCCAACCGCGCCTTGAGCTGAAGAAAGCGCTCATAGAGGCCTCCTTGACCGGCCTGCCGCATGGCCAGAATACGTAGTTGAAACTCGCCTCTCGGCTCATAGAGCCCCACACTGGCCTGGACCTCGACCTGATCCCCCTCCTTGGGCATGAAGCCCAGCGCGGCGAGTTCTCGCCGAAACATCACGGCCCTGACACTGGCATGGACATCTTTAAGAGTTAAATAGGCATGGCCACTGGCGGCCAGCGTGAGTTGGCCGATTTCCCCCCGAACCCATAGCGCCGGGAACTGCATGGCGAGGCTTTGACTCACCAGGCGGTTCAGCCCGGAAACGCTCAGAAACTCTTGGTCCGACACGGTCAGATTCCGTATTTCCGGGGCTTGCGAGGCGGGACTTCTCCACAAAAGCCGGTGCCTGCTGGAGGGGACGTCACAAAACTGCCACAGCAAAGCGGTTTGGGCGGGACAATGGCCTTGTATGCAAAAAGAAACATTTTAAATAATTGATAAATATAGGTTTTTATTTTTATGGCCACACGATTTGGGCGAGGCCCAGTGCCTGCGTGGAAATTGTGCCTAGCATAAAATAAGGCGTTGCCAACTCCTAGAAGCGCCCCCAAGCCATTTATGTCCACAGAATTATCCACAAGCGCTTCGGGCCGCTCTTGGCTAGAGGAAATCATCTGGAAACACTGGTTCCTCATCCAAGGCTCAAGGGAGAAGTTGGCGGTCACAGACAAAATAGTTCTCTCCATTCTCGGTCTCGTCTTCCGTCCCCTTGCCCAGATTGTTGTCCGTGTCTCTCGCGGACGTCTAGAGCAGCAGGTCAACGCCCCGAGCCTTCCGGGCATCCCGGTGGTCGCCATCGGAAACTGGATTGTCGGCGGCGCCGGCAAGACCCCGGCCTGTATTGCGGTGGCCACAGCCCTGCGAGACTCTGGACACCATGTGGGAATTGTGAGTGCTGGCTATCGAAGAGATGCCAGCATGGATCGACCACCCCTTGTGCTCAATGAGGAGTCCCTCTCGCAGACGCCCCCTGCCCAATCGGGCGATGAACCTTGGCTTCTGGCTTGGCGAACCGGCTGCCCCGTTGCCGTCCACAAGAACCGGCTTCTCGCGGCCCAGGCACTGTTGGAAGCCCATCCACGGACCAATCTCATTCTTCTCGATGACGGACTCTCACAGGTCACACTGCGTCCTGACATCCGCATTCTTGTCCTCGACGACCGGCTCCATGGCAATGGGCGTTGCATGCCTTGGGGTCCCCTACGACAGTCTTGGCCACCCCCGAAGGCAATGCGGATCGACTTTGTTTTGCTCAATCAATTTCACCGCAGCCACCAGCCCGTATCCGATGAGCGCCGGGCTGCGCTCGATCAACTCCTCGAGGCCTTGCCGTCCATGCCAGAGTTGGGCCCCATGTCCGTTCCACTCTCTGAATTGAGCAGGCCACAGCGCAGCGGTGCCCGGATTCAACGACTCACCCAGCCAGCCCAGACTGTTGTTCGGCAGCCCGCCCTCGCACTGGCAGGAATCGCACGGCCGGAGCGGTTTTTTCAAGACCTCGAAGACATGGGCGTGGCGCTACGCGGCATGCTTCCGTTGCGCGACCACGAACCGCATCCTCGGGCGAAATGGCTGCAGAGCAAGTTCTCTGCAAACGATGACGAGTTGCCGCTGCTGATGACCGAAAAAGATGCCGTAAAATTTTTCTTCGAAGAGATGTCGGACCAGGCAAAGCCATCGGTTCAATCGGGCCCGACCTCCAGCCCGGACCTGGATCCTCGCCCGGAGTCTCTTGCGTCATCGTCGTCCTGGTGGGCCGTTTCGCAGTCTGTGGAGTTGCCCGCCGCATGGATTGGCCATTTACTCAACCGAATTCGGAGCGCGCATGGACCCACGCCTGCTTGAGATCCTCGCCTGCCCTCAATGCCAAGGCCCCCTTCAAATGGCGGCAGGCAAGATGATGCTGGTCTGCAAGCAAGAGCGGCTCGGCTACCCCATCGAAGACGGCATTCCGCATTTGCTCGTTCAAGAGGCCCTGACAATCCCCGAGATCGAGATTGCCGCCATGGCAGAAGACGAGCCCCCCGCCGAGTCCCCTCGGTGACTGCCACGCAGTGAGTGCCACCAACTACTGGATTCTGATTCCTGCGCGGCGGGCCTCGAGCCGGCTCCCTGACAAGCCCCTGGCCATGATCGGGGGCCGGCCACTCATCCTCTGGGTGGTGGAGCAAGCGAGAAAGAGCAATGCCGAGCGAATCGTTGTGGCCACCGATGACAGGGAGATTGAGACGGTCTGCACCGCAGCGGGCGTCGAGGTCATTCGCACGCGC
The DNA here is from genome assembly GCA_016868255.1 of Betaproteobacteria bacterium. GTDB lineage: Bacteria > Pseudomonadota > Gammaproteobacteria > Burkholderiales > Burkholderiaceae_A > Hahnella. The sequence goes on along the minus strand of VGHN01000004.1, from coordinate 58,770 downwards.
GCGGACCACCCGAGCGGCACCGATCGGCTCGCGGAGGCGGCAGCGCAGCTCGGCGCCAGCGACGACCAGATCCTGGTCAACCTCCAAGGCGATGAGCCGCTCATGCCACCGGATGCCCTTCAAGCGGTTGCCAACGCACTGCGAGAGGACCCACTCGCATCGGTTGCCACTGCGATCACGCCGCTCAGCGACGAGGAGTTATTGCTGCCTCAGGTCGTCAAGGCGGTGGTGGGGACCTCTGGCCGCGCGATTTATTTCTCTCGCTCACCCGTCCCCTTTTGGCGAGATCGCTGGGTCTCTATGTCGCAGTTGCACGCCGAACTCCAAACCTCCGCCAGGTCCGATTCCGCCACGGGCCTCACAGCCGCTGCCCCAGCCGGCCTTTTCAGGCATCTTGGGCTCTACGCCTTCAGAGCGGGGCCCCTTCAGGCCTTTACTCAATGGGGGGCCAGCCCCATCGAGTCAATGGAGCAGCTCGAGCAGTTGCGTTGGCTCGACCACGGCCATTGCATCACCACTATCTCGCTTCCGAAGCCCCCCCCAGCGGGCGTGGATACTCCCGAAGATCTCGAAAGGGTGAGGCGCCTGCTGAGTTGACCGCTTATACTCAAAGACAGCGCGCCCCCAACCATTGCAACTACTAGATTTCGGAGACACCTTCTATGCGGCTCATCCTCTTGGGTCCCCCCGGGGCCGGTAAAGGCACGCAGGCAGCCTTCATCAAGTCACACTTCGGTATTCCCCAAATTTCCACTGGCGACATGCTGCGGGCGGCCGTGAAGGCTGGAACCGAACTGGGCATTGCGGCCAAAAAAATCATGGACTCCGGCGGCCTGGTGAGCGATGAAATCATCATCAACCTGGTGCTCGAGCGCCTCAAGGACGCCGACTGTCGCAATGGTTATCTCTTCGATGGATTTCCACGCACCATTCCACAGGCCCAGGCCATGCGAGATGCGGCCGTTCGAATCGACGCAGTGCTTGAGATCCAGGTTCCAGACACCGACATCATCGAGCGCATGGGCGGTCGACGTGTTCATGTGGCCAGTGGCCGCACCTACCATGTGAAGTTCAACCCGCCCAAACAACCCAATGTCGATGACGAGACTGGGGAACCCCTCATTCAGAGGGATGACGACAAAGAAGAAACGGTGCGCAATCGTCTGCAGGTCTACCATCAGCAGACCAGCCCACTCGTGGACTTCTACAGCAAGTGGTCGAGCACCGGAGATGCGGCCGCACCCAAGGTCTTGAGTATTTTGGGGGTGGGACGCGTCGACGAGATTACCGGCCGCGCGATGCAGGCCTTGGAGTCGGTCTAACCGCCCTTACACCAGCGGTTGCATGACCAGGTCGTTGTCACGCGCAAAGCCCACCACGAAACTCCACGCCATGGGCTCGAGTCCCTCGATGCGCTGATCCACCACCACAGACTTCACGCCATCGTGGGTGATGGGCTGTGCGTAAGGTGAGAATCCAAGCAGAGAAGCGTCTCCATAACTGCCCGCAACATAGCCGGGTCGATACGCCGCCATCACACTGCACAAGCGCTCGGCCCAATCACTGGGTCGAAATGTCTTGCCGTTGCTGGTGCGGCCCACGATGATGAACCGAGCCGCCTGAGACAGGCCGTTGGAATCGGGACGCAAAGAGAAAACCTCAACGAGAAACCGGTATTCTAATGGCGTTGTCTTTCAAACTTTTTGCAGCCCAAAACCCACCAATGTCAACGCTCTCCTCGCACCTGATGCCCACCTATGCCCGCCAGCCGGTGGCCTTCGTGCGCGGTCAGGCAAGCACGCTCTGGGATGTCGAGGGGCGGGCCTACTTGGATGGACTCTCAGGCATTGCAGTCAACACGCTCGGCCACAACCACCCCGCCCTGGTGGCAGCGCTGCGCGAGCAGGTGGGGCAACTCATTCACACCTCCAATCTCTACGAGGTGCCGCTGCAGGCCGAGTTGGCCGACCGACTTGCGGCTCTATCGGGAATGGACAACGTTTTCTTCTGCAACTCGGGGCTCGAAGCCAACGAGGCGGCGCTCAAAATGGCTCGCAAGCATGGGCACGAGAAGGGCATCGCCGCGCCCAAGACCATCGTCTTCGAAGGCGCCTTTCATGGTCGCTCTATTGCCACCCTGTCGGCCACGGCCAGTGCAAAAGTGCAGAAGGGATTCGAGCCACTCGTCGAGGGCTTCGTGCGCCTGCCCATCAATGACCTCGCCGCGGTCGAGGCGGCCGTTCGTGCCGACCCAAGTATTGCTGCGGTCTTTATTGAATCGATTCAAGGCGAGGGGGGCATTCGGCCCGCAACCCTCGACTTTCTCAGAGGACTCCGATCCGTCTGCACCGAGCATGACATTCTTCTCATGATCGATGAGGTGCAGTGTGGAATTGGAAGAACCGGCAAATGGTTCGCCCACCAGTGGGCCGAGATCGTCCCCGATGTCATGCCGCTGGCCAAGGGACTCGGGTCGGGTGTGCCCATTGGAGCGGTGGTGGCCAAGGGCAAGGCAGCCTCGCTTTTTGGCCCAGGAAACCACGGCACAACCTTCGGTGGCAACCCCCTGGCCATGCGCGCAGGACTCGCCACCCTGGCGGCCATCGAAAATGAGGCCTTGCTCGACAACGCCACGCAGCGTGGCGACCAACTTGTGGATGGACTGCGCAAGGGCCTTGCCTCGCACATGGGCAGTGGGGTGCGCGAAATACGTGGCAAGGGGCTGATGATTGGCGTGGAATTGCATCGGCCCTGTGCGGGGCTGGTTGCAGAATCCCTCCGCATGGGCCTACTGATTAACGTCACCCAAGACAGCGTGATTCGTCTGCTGCCCCCACTCATTATCCAATCGCAAGAGATCGAGCAGTTGCTCGAGATTCTCGTGCCCCTGGTGCGTGGGTTTCTCGAGCAATCCGATACGGCCCAGGCCGCTTGATTCAGGTGCCCTATGCCGGCCTCTCATTCCAACCCCCCCCTGCGTCACTTCCTTCAATTTAAGGATTTCTCACCCGAGGTCATCGCCCATCTGTTCGAGCGCAGCCGCGTCATTAAAGACCGCTTCAAGCGCTTTGAGCGCTACATGCCGCTGCAAGACCGAACGCTGGTGATGATCTTTGAGAAACAGTCGACTCGCACCCGGCTCTCCTTCGAGGCCGGCATGCACCAGTTGGGGGGTGCAGCCATCTACTTAAATACCCGAGACACCCAACTCGGGCGCGGTGAGCCGGTGGAAGATGCGGCACAGATTATTTCGCGCATGTGCGACTGCGTGATGATTCGCACCTTCGAGCAGACCATCATCGATCGCTTCGCAGAGTACTCGCGCGTTCCCGTGATCAACGGGCTCACCAACGAATACCACCCCTGCCAAATCTTGGCCGACATCTTCACCTTCATTGAGCACCGGGGCGATATCCGCGGCAAGACCGTCGCCTGGATCGGCGACTCGAACAACGTCTGCAACACCTGGCTACAGGCGGCCGAGCTTCTCGACTTTCAGGTGCGCGTCTCCACGCCACCGGGATACGAGGTCGAGCCAGAGCGTGCGGGGCTTCATTCGAGCAGTCACTTCCAGGCCTTTGCCGACCCCATGGAGGCTGCCAAGGGTGCAGACCTTGTCACCACCGATGTCTGGACCAGTATGGGCTTTGAGTCCGAGAACGAGGCGCGTCGTCGCGACTTTGCCGACTGGTGTGTCGATGCCGAGATGATGGGCCAGGCCAAGCCCAATGCGCTGTTCATGCACTGCCTTCCCGCCCACCGTGGCGAAGAGGTCAGCGGTGAGGTCATCGATGGTCCTCAGTCGGTGGTCTGGGACGAGGCCGAGAATCGGCTTCATGCCCAGAAGGCCTTGCTCGAATACCTGTTGCTCGGCCTCGTTAAAGATTAAAAACCAGGAGTTAAAAACCCACCATGCCCAAAGCATCTGCTCGCAAATCCCCCAACCGCAAATCGAATTCCCGCAAGCCCTCTGCTCGCAAGGTTGTCCTTGCTTACTCGGGTGGGCTCGATACATCGGTCATTCTGAAGTGGCTGCAAGACCACTACGACTGCGAAGTCATCACCTTCACGGCCGATATCGGTCAGGGCGAGGAACTCGAGCCCGCCCGCCAGAAGGCCAAAAAGTTTGGCGTCAAGAAGATCTATGTCGAGGATCTTCGTGAGGAGTTCGTTCGCGACTTCGTCTTCCCGATGTTCCGGGCCAACACCGTCTATGAGGGCGAGTACCTGCTGGGGACCTCGATTGCACGCCCACTCATTGCCAAGCACTTGGTAGAAATTGCCAAGAAAGAGGGGGCCGACTGCATCTCCCACGGCGCGACGGGCAAGGGCAACGACCAGGTTCGATTTGAGCTCGGGGCCTATGCCCTCATGCCCGATGTCAAAGTGATTGCCCCATGGCGCGAGTGGGACCTTCTCTCTCGTGACAAGCTGCTGGCCTACGCAGACGAGCATGGCATTCCGGTGGACTACAAGAAACGCAAGGGCGAGGCACCCTTCTCAATGGATGCGAACCTGCTGCATATCTCGTACGAGGGCGGCGTGCTCGAGGACCCGAGCCGGCCGCCACCGGCCCAGGGCATGTGGCGCCTGACCGTGCCGGTCGAGAAGGCACCCAGCCGGCCTGAAGAGATCAGCCTGGAGTTCGTCAAGGGCGACCTGGTCTCGATCAACGGCAAGAAAATGAAGGCCCATGCACTGCTCGCCGAACTCAATCGCCTGGGTGGAAAGCACGGCATCGGACGGCTCGACCTGGTGGAGAATCGCTACGTGGGGATGAAGTCGCGCGGCTGCTACGAGACCCCGGGGGGCACCATTCTTCTGCGCGCCCACCGTGCCATTGAGTCCATTACTCTCGACCGCGAAGTCGCCCACCTGAAGGACGATCTGATGCCTCGCTACGCGAGCCTGATTTACAACGGCTACTGGTGGTCACCCGAGCGCGAGGCCATGCAGGTGCTCATCGACCACACCCAACGCAATGTCACAGGTACCGTGCGTCTGAAGCTATTCAAGGGCAATGTCATCGTCACGGGCCGCGAGAGCAAGAGGTCACTCTTCGATGCCCGCATCTCCACATTCGATGACGACGGCGGGGCCTACAACCAGGCAGACGCCGGTGGGTTCATTAAGCTCAACGCGCTGCGCATGCGCATTGCAGCCAAACGCCGCAGCTAGAGGAGATTCGAGATGCCAACTTTCGATGCAAGCCTAGAGGCCGACATGACCGAGGTTCGCAATGCGGTGGACCAGGCCAGCAAAGAGATCGCCACGCGCTTTGACTTCAAAGGGTCGAGTGCGAAGGTGGAACAGAAGGAGCGAGAGCTGAGTTGCTATGCCGACAGCGAATTCCAACTCGGCCAAGTGCGCGAGGTTCTGATTGGCAAGTGCGCCAAGCGCAATGTCGATGTGCGCTTCCTCAACCAAGGCGATATCCAGAAGATCGGTGGCGACAAGCTCAAGCAGATTCTCACCATCCGCCATGGCATTGCGGGCGAGGATGCCAAGAAGATCGTGAAGATCCTTAAAGACAGTAAGATGAAGATTCAGGCGGCCATTCAGGGGGACACCGTGCGGGTCACCGGGGGCAAGCGCGACGACCTTCAGGCGGCGATTGCCTTGCTTAAGAAAGAGGTCACGGACCTGCCGCTGACCTTTGGGAACTTCCGGGACTAGCGCTTAAAAGTAAAGCGAACGGCTAGGCGTTAATGCGCGCCCAGGCCGAATGGTTGTGAATGGACTCGAAGTTTTCGGCCTCGATGCTTGCCCGCTCCACTCCAGGAATCTTGCGGACATGCAGGGCCACATCGCGCACCAGGTCTTCGACAAACTTGGCATTCTCGTAGGCACGCTCGGTCACGTACTTCTCGTCCGGGCGCTTGAGCAGGCCCCAGAGTTCACAAGAGGCCTGCGACTCCACCGTGCGAATAAGTTCGGTGGGCGACACTTTTGCACCGGGGGCAATATAGGCCCGAACCCGCACCATCGAGCGCTGATTGTGGGCGCCGTAATCTGAGATTTCTTTCGAGCAGGGGCAGAGGCTCTTCACGGGAACACCCACCTCGAGCACTCGCTCATCCACTCCCGACGCACGATGTGACTCGAAGCCGAGCTCGTAATCCATGAGGCTCTCGACCTTGCTTACTGGCGCCCGCTTGCGAATGAAGTAAGGGGTGCGCACCTCTATGGAGCCCTCGGTGGCCTCGAGCATGGCCAGCATTTCCATCGAGAGCTCTGCAAGACTGTTTGCATCGAGCACCACCCCGCGGCGGCTCATGGTCTCGAGCAGGGCAACGAAACGCGACATATGGGTGCCTTTTTGATCGGCGGGCAGACCCACAGAGAGAGAGAACTCGCCCACACTGGGCTGGGGCTCTGCGTCTTGACCCTGAACCATCATGGGGTAGCGAATACCGCGAACCCCAACGCGATCAATGGGCAGGTTGCGTAGATCGCGGCTTCCCTGCACATCGGGCATGGCCTCCGCACGAATCGACTCTTTCGCACCCAAGACGGTGCGCTGCAAATCAACGGGCTTGTTCATTGCACTAGTTTAAGCGATGAGGCCGCACGCACCGCCCCAGAACCCGTCTGGGCGCGCAATAGCCCTGCGCGCTGTCGGATGGCGGTTTCTATCCCTTTGGCGTCGAGGCCCTCGAGGGCAAGCAGTTTGGCGTGATCGCCGTGATCGATGAAGCGATCGGGCAGGCCCAAATGCAAGAACGGTGTTTGCATCGTTGAATCGGCCATGGTCGTGAGGGCCTCGGCACAGGCCGAGCCCGCACCCGCCATGACGGCATGTTCCTCAACGGTCACGAGGAGGTCGTGGTGATTGGCCATATCGGCCAGGCAATCCATGTCGATGGGCTTGATAAAGCGCATATTGACGAGGCTGGCATCGAGGGCGTCGGCCACGACACGGCAGGGGGTAACCATGCTTCCAAAGGCCAGAATGGCGATGCGCAATCCCTCGAATCCTTTGCCCGCCTCTCTTAATCGCTCCGCCTTGCCGATCGGCAGGGGCGCGAGCGAGTGGCCAGCGGGCGCGCCCGTGCCGGCACCTCTGGGGTAACGAACCGCTGCGGGACCGCCGCAGGAGAGTCCTGTGCTGAGCATGGCTCGGCATTCGGGCTCGTCTTTGGGGGCCATGATGACCATATTCGGCACACAACGCAGATAGGCCAAGTCGTAGGCGCCCGCATGGGTGGCGCCATCGGCCCCAACCAAGCCCGCGCGGTCAATGGCAAATAAAAGGGGGAGGTTCTGTAGGGCAACGTCGTGAATAAGTTGGTCGTAGCCACGCTGAAGGAATGTCGAGTAGATGGCCACCACCGGCTTGAGCCCCTCACAGGCCAAACCCGCAGCCACGGTGACGGCATGCTGTTCGGCAATGGCCACGTCGTGGTACCGATCGGGGAAACGCTCGGAGAACCCAACCAGCCCAGAGCCCTCTCGCATGGCAGGCGTTACAACCACCACCGCAGGATCGGCGGCGGCCGCATCGCAGAGCCACTCGCCAAAGACCGCTGAGTAAGTGGGTTTGGGGGCCGAGACCGCCGGGGTGATGCCCACCTTTGGATCGAACTTGCCAGGGCCGTGGTAGAGGATTGGATCTTCCTCGGCCTGTGCATAGCCCTGGCCCTTCTTGGTAATCACGTGAAGAAACTGGGGGCCTTTGAGTTCACGCAGATTCTGAAGGGCGGGCACCAGGGCATCGAGGTCATGGCCATCAATGGGGCCAAAGTAATTGAAGCCAAACTCTTCAAACAAGGTGGAGGGAGAGACCAGGCCCTTGGCCCCGCCTTCGATCTTGCGGGCGAGGTCGAGCACGGGGGGGAGCACGCCCAGTACCTGCTTGCCCAACTCACGGGCGGCCGAATAAAACCGGCCGGTGAGGAGTCGCGCCAGATACTTACTCATTGCCCCCACTGGCGGAGAGATCGACATCTCGTTGTCGTTCAAGATGACCAGTAGGTCGATGTCCTTGTGAATGCCTGCGTTGTTCATGGCCTCGTAGGCCATGCCCGCGCTAATCGCACCATCACCGATCACTGCAATGTGTCGACGTCGATGGGGACCGTGGTGTTCCTCTTTCTGCCGGGTGGCCAGTGCCATGCCCAAGGCGGCGGAAATGGATGTCGATGAGTGGGCGGTGCCGAAGTGATCGTGCTCACTCTCGCTTCTTCTGGGGAAGCCCGAGATGCCGCCGAGTTGCCGAAGGCTGGACATCTGGTCGCGACGGCCGGTGAGAATTTTGTGCGGATAACTCTGGTGGCCCACATCCCAGACCAAGCGATCAAAGGGTGTGTGAAAGACATGGTGGACGGCAATGGAGAGTTCCACCGTTCCCAGATTGGAGGAGAGGTGCCCTCCGGTGCTTGCAACCGAGTGCAACAGAAACTCACGCAACTCGGTGGCCAGTTCCTTGAGTTGTCGACGCGTGAGCAGCCGAAGCTGGTCGGGACTGTCAATGGTTTCGAGCAGTGCCATGGCTAAAAGATGAACTAGTAAGTCCGTTGAGTCAATGCAAGGGCAATTGCCTCAAGGGGTCGCCGATTATGGCCCAAGCCCTCAATGGCCGCGATGGCCTCCTCGTAGAGCGCCTGGGCATAGTCTCGACTGGCCTGCATCCCAAGAAGGCTCACGAAGGTGGGCTTGCCCTGGGCCGCGTCCTTGCCGGCGGTCTTGCCCAGGGTGGCGGTGTCGGCTTGGGCATCGAGGACATCATCGAGAACTTGAAATGCCAGGCCCACGCAGCGGGCATAGTCATCGAGCGAGGCCATGGACCTCTCGTCTTCACCGGCCGGCCCCACCAGGGCCCCGGCCAGGACGGCCGCGCGAATGAGGGCCCCCGTCTTCAAGGCGTGCATGCCCTCTAGTGCAGATAAAGAGGGTGACTCACCCACGGCATGAATATCAATGGCCTGCCCGCCGGCCATGCCCGCAGCGCCGGTTGCACGCGACACCACCTGAATGATTCGAACCACCCGATGCGGTGGCAACTGCAGTCCGGCAAGAATCTCCATACCAAGGGTCTGCAAGGCATCGCCCACAAGAAGCGCAGTGGGCTCGTCATAGGCCACGTGAACCGTGGGATGGCCACGTCGCAGGGCATCGTCATCCATGCATGGCATGTCGTCGTGCACCAGCGAAAAGGCATGAATGCACTCCAAGGCCGCGGCAACATCAAGGGCGGCCTTGCTGAGTGGGTCGGCACCCGCCGCCTGGGCCGCAGCCATCGAGAGAAGGCCCCTTGCACGCTTTCCCCCATTGAGAACGCCGTGGCGCATGGCGCGCCAGAGCCGCTCAAGGGCTGGGTCGCAGAACTCCGACTCGAGCCCAAGCCGCGGGCGCAGTTGCGCTTCCAATCGATGCTCAATCGATTCACGCCAGAAGTGCGGCAGCCCTAGGGCGCCCCCTGGAAGTTGCTGCTCCACTTAACGGCTGCTCTCGAGTTCGCTGCGACTGACCTCGGACCGGCCCTGGGCATCAATGACTTCGATCTGCTCGACGACTTGATCAAGAAGTGACTGTGCATGGGCGAGCAATGCCGTCCCGCGCTGATAGGCCACCAAGGATTCAGCGAGCGAGAGTTGGCCCGACTCCAGAAGAGCCGACTCCTTCTCAACAGCGGCCATGGCCGCCTCAAAGCTCATCTTCTCGATGGCCTGCTGGTCTTCGGGACTGAGCGCCGGCAGGGCGCTGTGCTCAGGCGCGGGAGGGGATGAACCTTTGGTTTTGGGCATAGTCGACATTCTATTCGCCCCAAGGGCCTGTTCACGGTGCCAATCATGCGTGCCTTCGACGGGTATAATTATCGGCCTTCCTTGGCTAATGAGGGGGCTTCGATGTCTGACGTCGGCACCTTTTCGAGGCTTGAACCAGCGGCCGCACAGCTGCCGGTTTGGGCTTACTTCAATGAGTCGCTTCTTGCCCAAGAGCGACAGGCTTGCTTCCAGGCTGGTCCCGGCTATGTGGGCCATCGCCTCATGGTTCCGGAGCGGGGCCACTTCCACACACTTGCCCATGAAGACCATGGGCGCGTCCTTGTGCATCAGGGCGATGGGGTGGAGTTGCTCTCGAACATCTGTCGCCACCGCCAGGCGGTCATGCTCGAGGGCCGTGGTCAGACCGAATCGATTGTCTGCCCACTGCACCGCTGGACCTACGCCCTGGATGGCCAGTTGCTTGGCGCCCCCCACTTCGAGAAGGACCCCTGCCGCCACCTGCGCCGTCAGTCGCTTGCCGAGTGGAATGGCCTCCTCTTCGAGAGCGATGCATCGCTGCTCAAGGAGCTTCAATCGGTGCCCTTTTTTGAGTATCTCGATTTCAGTGGTTATGTCTTTGGCAAGAGCCAGTCCCATCTCTGTAATTACAACTGGAAGAGTTTTATCGAGGTCTACTTGGATGACTACCATGTGGCGCCCTTTCATCCTGGACTCGGCCAGTTCGTGGATTGCGACCGCCTGCGCTGGCACCTCGGCGAGAACTACAACCTCCAGGCCGTGGGCATTACATCACTGACCGATGCCGCCACCCCCACCTACAAGCGTTGGCACGACGAGGTCCTGCGAATGCACGGGGGTGCACTGCCGGAGTTCGGCGCCATCTGGATGACCATCTACCCCAATATCATGGTGGAGTGGTATCCGAAGGTCTTGGTGGTCAGCCATCTGCATCCCGTCTCACCCCAAGAGACCCTCAATGTGGTTGAGTTCTATTACCCCGAAGAGATCTTCCACTTCGAGCCCTCTTACATGGAGGCCCAGCAGGCGGCTTACAACGAGACGGTGGTGGAAGACGATGAGATTGCGATTCGGATGGACCGCGGACGACGCGCACTGATGCGGGCGGGCCGCAACGAGATTGGCCCCTACCATTCCCCCATGGAGGACGGCATGCTTCATTTTCATGAGTACATGCGACGCCGCCTGGGCGAGGCCATGAACGCCCCCGTATGAATCCCATCATCACCAGCCAAGAGGTGGTGGCCTACGAGGGGCCACTCATTCTTATCGACGTTCGTCACAGCCTGAATGACCCCACCGCAGGAATCATGGCCTATGCCCAAGGGCACCTTCCTGGCGCGGCCTTTCTCTCCGTCGATGAAGAACTCAGTGGGGATTCCAGCCCCGGCAATGGCGGACGCCACCCACTGCCCAAGCCAGAAGATTTCGCCCAACGACTGGCGGAACTCGGCGCCACCGAAGAGACACTCTTGGTGGCCTACGACGACCAAGGGGGCTTGTTTGCGGCTCGATTCTGGTGGCTCGCGCGCTGGATCGGCCACCTCAAGGTGGCCGTGCTCGATGGCGGCCTCAAGGGCTGGCTCGACTCGGGTGGGCCGCTCAAGACCAATGAATTCAAAGCCACCAAGCCGGGGAAGATGTCGCTGCGCCCCAGCCTCTGCCCGCGATGGAATTTAGAGATGATTGAGGCCTGGGTGGCCGCCTCCTCAAATCCTGAGTTTGCCGTATTGCTCGATGCCCGCGCCGCCGATCGTTACCGAGGAGAAGTCGAACCCATCGATCCCGTGGCGGGCCATATTCCCGGCGCCATCAACCGCCCTTATATGAGTAACCTCAATGAGAAGGGCCGTTTTAAATCTGCATCGGAGTTGCAGGCCGAATTCATGGCACTGCTCGGTGATGCCGACCCCACCTCTGTGGTTCATACCTGCGGGTCGGGCATCTCGGCCTGCCATAACCTGCTGGCCATGGAGGCAGCAGGCCTTGCGGGCAGCGCCCTCTACGCCGGTTCTTGGAGCGAGTGGTGCGGTCGGGCCGCGCCCATCGCCCTGGGCGGAAAACTAATTTAAGCGCAAGACCAAATCGGGCAGGCCAGCGGCCTTTGCACGAATCTCATCGCCACGCACCACCGGTCCCACACCGGCCGGCGTGCCCGTGAAGATAATGTCCCCGGGGGCCAGGGTCCAGGCCTCGGAAATCTTGCAGATCATCTCTTCAATGTTCCAGATCATCTGGGCAAAGTCACCCCGTTGGCGCTGCTCACCATTGACGGCCAATGAGATCTCGCCGCTCGTGACCAGCCCACCCAAGGCATCGGCTGGAAGCAATGGTCCGATGGGGGAGGCATGGTCAAACGACTTTCCGATTTCCCAGGGCTTGGATTGCTTTTTCATCTCGGCCTGGCGATCGCGCCGGGTCATGTCCAGGCCCAACCCGTAGCCCCAAATGGCTGCCCTCGCCGCTGCCGCGTCGAGGCGACTGCCGCCGGCATTCAGTGCCACCACCAGTTCCACTTCGTAGTGGAGATCGTCGGTGAGTGATGGATAAGGCCAATCCACGCTGGCATTGGGCGGGCACTCAAAAAGCGTGTCGGGCGGCTTGATGAAGAAGAAAGGCGGCTCGCGGCCGGTGTCGCCCATTTCTTTGGCGTGGTCTGCGTAATTGCGCCCCACACAGTAGACTCGGCGCACTGGAAAACGCTGAGAGGAATTCAGAATGGGCAGTGTTGCGGCGGGAACAGTAGGAAGATTTTTCATGGTGAGAGAGAAGGAATGGGGTCGGGAATGCGAGAATGAATTCTTGGCGGCTGCCTCGAAGCGCTTGTGTCGACTCAATAACTGCTGCCATAGCCCGAGGGCGGCGCCGGTGCATGGTTCTCGAATTTGGTGAACTGCCCCTGGAAAGTCAGGCGCACAGTGCCGATCGGGCCATTTCTCTGCTTGCCAATAATGATTTCAGCCACGCCCTTGTCCGGGGTGTCGGGGCGATAGACCTCGTCGCGATAAATAAAAAGAATGAGATCGGCATCCTGCTCGATGGCACCGCTCTCGCGCAGATCGCTCATCACCGGCCGCTTGTCGGTGCGTTGCTCTACCGTGCGATTGAGTTGCGAGAGGGCAATGACCGGGCAGTTGAGTTCCTTGGCCAGGCTCTTGAGTGAGCGCGTGATCTCGGAGATCTCTGTGGTGCGATTCTCTCCCGATGAACTTGCGCTCATGAGCTGAATGTAGTCCACCACAATGAGTTGCAGCCCCCCAGCAATGCGCGACATGCGGCGGGCGCGGCTGCGAAGTTCCAGGGGGTTTAGGGCGGGGGTCTCATCGATGTAGGCCTGCACACCTTTGAGCCGCTTGGTGGCGTGGGTGAGCCGGTCCCAGTCGTCCTCATGCAGGCGTCCGGTGCGCAGGCGCTGTGCATCGATGCGGCCCACCGAGCAGAGCATGCGCAAGACCAACTGTTCGGCCCCCATCTCCATGCTGAAGACCGCAATGGGCAGGCCTTGATCAATGGCCACATGCTCGGCCACATTGAGTGCAAAGGAGGTCTTCCCCATGCTCGGACGACCCGCCACGATGATGAGATCGCCCCCGTGCATGCCGGCGGTCTTCTGGTCCAGGTCGATGAACCCCGAGGGCACGCCGGTGACATCGGATGGATTCGGATTGTTCGCGAGTTCATCGATTCGCAAGACCACGTTGTTGAGCAATTCATCGAAGTCTGCGGCCTGCTGTCGCCCACGCGCACCTTCTTCGCCAATTCGAAAAATCTGGGTCTCGGCCTCATCGAGAATCTGCCGCGTCTCCTTGCCAGCGGGATTGAGGGCCGTGGTGGCGATGTTGTCGCTCACTGAAATGAGCTTGCGAAGAATCGCTCGGTCCCGAACGATCTCTGCGTAACGACGAATGTTCGAGGCCGATGGAGTCTCAATCGCCAGGGAGTTGATGTAACTCAGCCCACCGGCGTCCTCGGCCTGCCCCAGCGACTGAAGGGCCTCGAATACGGTGACGACATCGGCCGGCCGCGCCGACTGGACCAGACGAGAAATGGCCTCGAAGATCTGCCGATGATCGGCGCGATAGAAATCATCGGCTCGGAGAAAGTCACCGACCCGGTCGAATGCGGAGTTATCGAGGAGGAGTCCGCCCAATACTGCGGCTTCGGCCTCCACCGAATGCGGTGGGAGCCGAAGCGAGGCAGTGGGATCATCGGCCATGGGCAGGACCGATTAACAGCTGCGCTGCGTTACTGCGTGTTGTCGGGCAGAACCCGAACCGTAATGGTGGCCACTGCATCCGTGTGCGGCACCACCTGAATGGGAAACTCGCCAATGGTCTTGATCGGACCATCGGGCATGCGCACCTGGGCCTTCGCAATGGCGTGGCCCATACCGGTTAAGGCATTGGCAATGTCAAAGTTGGTGACCGAGCCAAAGAGACGGCCATCCACACCGGCCTTCTGACGCATTTCCACCTGCTCGCCTTCGAGTTTGCTCGCCACGGCCTGGGCCGCAGCGAGTCGCTCGGCGGCCTGGCGCTCGAGTTCGGCGCGTCGGGCTTCAAATTCGGCAATTGCGGTTTGGGTGGCACGACGGGCCATGCCCTGGGGAATGAGGAAATTACGGGCGTAGCCGTCTTTGACTCGCACCACCTCACCGAGTTGGCCCAGGTTCGAGATCTTTTCCAAAAGAATAACTTGCATGGGTTGTCTCGCTCTTAATGGTTGTCGGTGAATGCCAACAGGGCCAGAAACCGCGCACGCTTGATGGCTGTGGTGAGTTGACGCTGATAGCGGGCATTGGTGCCGGTGATTCGAGCAGGAATGATCTTGCCCGTCTCGGTCACAAAATCACGAAGGGTGTCGATGTCTTTGTAATCGATCTGCTCAATGCCCTCTGCCGTAAAGCGGCAGACGCGCTTGCGCTTAAAGAGCGCGGTCTGGGTGGGGCGCTTGGGGCGCTTGTTTTTATCAAATGACTTGCGGTACATGATTGGGATTCTCCAAAACGAAATCGGTAATGTGAAGGTTCAGTGCAGCGGGCTTGAGCGATAGATCGTCGCCGGTCTGAAATGCGCCTCGGCGTGGTGCCAGAAAGCCTTTGACTCGAACGCAGGCATTGGGTGCAAGCGCAGCGAGTCGCTCGGCCACCGACCCCAGGGCGATGCCCGCCGTTGGGTAAGAGAGTCGACGCGACTGACCAGCCTCTGTAACAGAGGACTCGTGCCACAAAATACATTCAAGGCTTGCATGTCCGCTCGGGTTCACTCGCAGGGGCTTGCGCTCTACCAATCGGCCCGAAAAGGCGACTTGGTTCACGCTCGCAAAACCCCGCTGGTGGTCTCGTGGTTTCGCTAGGCTGCTTGTGTCTCGGCAGCGGCCTTGCGGGATTCCTCGCGCTGAATCACCTTCAGCATGGGCGAGGGGCCGGTCTCGGCCTTCTTCATTTTTACAACCAGGTGGCGAAGCACCGCGTCGTTGAAACGGAAGGCATGCTCGAGTTCATCGAGTTCGGCCTGGCCGCACTCAATGTTCATGAGCACGTAGTGGGCTTTGGCAACCTTCTCGATGGGATAGGCCAACTGACGGCGGCCCCAATCTTCCAAACGGTGGACCTTGCCCCCTTTGGAACTGACCAATGCCGTGTAGCGCTCGATCATGGCGGGCACCTGCTCGCTCTGATCGGGATGGACAACGAAAACAACCTCATAGTGACGCATGTGCGCACCTCCTTCTCTTCGTGGGAAAAACCACCTGGATTCACTTGTCGGCCCGGGCAACAAAAACGCAGCCCGAAATGGACAAGAGATAACCGTCAAGAGCCAGTGTGGCAAAGAACCTCTGATTATAGGCCAGCTGGCCTTCTGGGACAAGCCGCCCTAGATCACGGGGGTCTTGAGTGGAAGACCCTGCACATGGGCAATGAGGTTCTCGGCCGCAAGCGAGACCATGCGGCCCCGGGTGGCCCGAGACGAACTCGCAATGTGCGGGGTGAGCACCACATTCTCGAGCTCCAGAAAGCCCGGCAGTAGGGCCGGTTCGCCCTCGAAGACATCGAGCCCTGCGGCGCGAATCTTGCCCGCACGAAGGGCCGCCAAGAGATCTTCGTCCTTGACCACCCCACCGCGCGCGATGTTGATCAGGCAGGCGGTGGGCTTCATCAGATCGATGTCCTTGGCCTGAATGAAGTGATGGGTCTCTGGTGAATAGGGCACCACCAGCACCACGAAATCCGAAGACTTCAGAAGCGTTTCCCGGTCCACCAGCCTTGCACCATTCTCCTGCTTGGCCTGCCCGCGATTGTGATAGAGCACCTGCATGCCAAAACCCGCGCCGCGCTTGGCAATGGCCCCACCGATGCGGCCCATTCCCATGATGCCCAGGGTGGCCCCGTGCACATCCACGCCGGTGAACTGATCAAAAGCCCAGCCCTTCCATTGGCCAGAGCGAACATAGCGCTCGGACTCTGAGACGCGTCGTGCTGTGGCCATAAGAAGTGCAAAGGCGAAGTCTGCGGTGGTCTCGGTGAGCACGTCCGGGGTGTTGCTCAGTCGAATGCCTCGGGCCTTGCATGCGGCTGCATCAATGTTGTTGTAGCCCACCGCACCGGTCGCAATCATCTTGAGTTGGGTCGCGGCCGAGATGACCTCGGCATCGACCTTGTCGGCCACGGTGCAGAAGAGGTATTGCGCCTGGGCGAGTTTCTCGATGAGTTCGGGCTTGGTGAGCGGCGTATCGCTGGACTGGTTCTCAAAGGCGATATCGAAGTGGGCCGATAGGGCCTCGATGGCCTCGGGATAAATGCGGCGGGTGATCACCAGAGATGGCTTGGCCATGCTCAGTCTCGCTCCAGAATAATGATGTGAACGCGGTAGGGGCCATGGGCGCCCAACACGATGGTCTGCTCAATGTCGGCCGTGCGCGAAGGCCCAGAGATAAAGTTAAACGCCCTCGGAAGTTGCCCCAGTTCGTCACGAACCAGCGCAAAGACGTCTTCCATATGGGGAACAATGCGGCTGGCTGGAACGATGGCCACATGGGTCTCGGGCAGAAGATTCATTGAGGCGGGTGAATCCGGCCCCGATGCCATGGCCAAGGTGCCGGTCTCGGCAATTGCCGCGAAACAGCCGGTGATGCCCACCATGTCCGGCGCATCGAGTGAGCGATTCGGTGCACGGGCTTCCACCTGTAGGCCATGTGCCGCCCAGTTCAGGCCTGCATAGCGCGGCCATGTCACCGCCCGATTGCCCAGGCCCTCGAGATTCAAATAGCGGGCCACCGCCTCGGGCACCTGGTCCACACCGGGCACACGAACCACCGAGGCCGAGAGCTTGAGCGACTGGGTCTCAAAGCCCGCAATCTGATCGGCCCGATCGAACGCGGCCGCGGGTTGGGGCCCGGCAGGATGCTCGTCCATATAGGCGCGCGCGCCGGCCCGCTCTCGCGCGCTGGGTTGAGGCCCACGGCCCAGGGAGGCACGAACGCGCGCGAGAACCTTTTCTCGACTATTGGTCAGGGACATGCGGTCTTCTTATATGAGTCTGTAAGGGGGCAAGGGCTAAAATGTACCGTATTGACCCATTTCAACAGAGCCTTAAACCCATGACCCACGTTGTGACTGAATCCTGCATCAAATGCCGATACACCGACTGCGTCGATGTCTGTCCCGTCGACTGCTTCCGCAAGGGCCCCAATTTCTTGGTCATCGACCCCGATGAATGCATTGACTGTGCAGTCTGCATTCCGGAGTGTCCGGTCAACGCCATCTATGCCGAAGAAGATGTCCCCGATGACCAGAAAGACTTCATCGCAATCAATGCAGACCTCTGCAAGGACTGGCCGAGCATTACGCGGCTCGAACCACACGCCGCCGATGCCGATGATTGGGCGCCCGTGAAGGAAAAGCGCCACCTTCTCGAGCGCTAGTTGCGTTGGCCGCGAAATGCATTGAAGTTGAAGTGACTCGGGTCTGGCGCTGGACAGACCACCTCTTCTCATTTCGCACGGCCCGACCTGCAGGCTTTCGATTCACCCCGGGCCAGTTCGCCCGACTGGGCATCAAGGCCGATGCCAGCGAGGCCGAGCCCACCATATGGCGGGCCTACTCAATGGTCTCAGGCCCCTACGATGAATACCTGGAGTACTACTCGATTGTTGTGCCCGACGGCGCCTTCACCAGTCGGTTGCAGCACCTCAAGGCAGGTGACACCATCTTTATGGAGGAGCAGAACCACGGCTTTCTGACGCTCGAGCGCTTCGCACTCGAGGGCGACCTCTGGATGCTGGCCTCGGGCACCGGGCTGGCACCATTCATGTCCATGCTGGCCGACCCGCTCACCTGGGAATCCTTTGATCGAATTCTGCTGGTTCACAGTGTTCGCGAGGAAAAAGAGTTGGCCTATCGCAAGGAGATTGAAGGATTCGGGGGCCACCCCGTCTTTGGCGATTGGGCCCAGAAGCTGCGCTATCAGCCCGTGGTCACCAGAGAGTCCACAAGATTCCCCAATCAGCGCATTCCCACGCTCATTCAAAGCAACGAACTCGAGTCGGTGGTGGAGTGCCCAATGTCTCTGGAGCGCTCGAAACTCATGCTGTGTGGCAATCCTGAGATGGTCCAAGACACGCGTGCCTCGCTCAAGCAGCGCGGCTTTGTATCGGCGCGTTCCTCACGGCCCGGCCAGATTGCCACCGAGAATTATTGGTAGCCACCACTGCCCCCTGGCCACGCAGACATCCCCCTCCCTCAGACCCCTCCCTCAGACCCCTCCCATGGGCTCCTCCCAACAAGATTTAATCAATGCCATTGACGCGCTGCTGCCGCAGACCCAATGCCAGAGATGTGGCTACCCCGCCTGCAGGCCTTATGCCGAGGCCATTGCGCAGAGCGGTGAGGCCATTAACCGCTGCCCACCGGGCGGATCCGCTGGAATCGAGAAGCTCGCGCGACTCACCGGTCAGGCCGTTCTCTCACTCAACGAAGAATGTGGGATGGAGGCCCCGTTGCGGGTGGCACTCATTGACGAGTCCCGATGCATCGGCTGTGCCCTGTGTCCACCGGCCTGCCCCACCGATGCGATTGTCGGCGCCTTCAAATTGATGCATGCGGTGGTGGAGATGCACTGCACTGGTTGCGAATTGTGTTTGCCCACCTGTCCGGTCGATTGCATTTCTATGGTGGCGCCAGAGCCCACCCGTGAGTGGACCGAGGCCGATGCCAATGCATCTCGCAGTCGCTTCGAGAGGCGCCAGACCCGTCGAGCAAAAGAGGCCCAAGCAGCACCGGCTGGTGTGCAAAAGAAAGAATTGCTCGAACAGGCATTGGCCAAGGCACAGGCCCGCCGCGCCTCGGCCACGAAGCAGGCGGGGCGCTGATTTGAACGCGGACAAGCGCCTGGCGATTTTTACGCGGCTCGCGAAGGCGAATCCACAGCCCACCACGGAGTTGGTCTACCACTCCAATTTCGAGTTGCTGATTGCGGTGATGCTCTCGGCCCAGGCCACCGATGTATCGGTTAACAAGGCCACCGAGGTTCTATTCAAGTTGGCCAACACGCCAGAGGGCCTTCTAAAACTTGGCGAGGCCCGAGTGCGCAAATGCATCGAGTCGATTGGCCTCTATAGAACCAAGGCCAAGAATGTCATGGCCACGTGCAGGCTTCTGATCCACCAACACGAAGGCGAGGTACCCGAGAGCCGAGAGGCGCTTGAGGCCTTGCCGGGTGTGGGCCGAAAGACCGCCAATGTGGTGCTCAACACGGCTTTTGGTTGGGAGACCTTCGCAGTCGATACCCATATATTTCGCGTCAGCAACCGCATCGGAATCGCCAAGGGCAAGACCGTTCTTGAGGTGGAGAAACGATTGGAGCGCTCGACGCCTGCAGGCTACCGGCGCAATGCCCACCATTGGTTGATCCTTCACGGTCGTTATGTATGCAAGGCGCGTTCACCCGAGTGCGGCCGGTGCATCATTGCCGATCTCTGCGAATTTAAAGGCAAGACGCCCCATGCTCTTTGAACCCACTCGAGACGAGGTCCGCGGCTTCTTCATTGAGGCCTGGCGCAAGGCCCGTGCGCCCGAACCCCTGACGCCGCTCGAGTCCATCGCTATTGAGTGGATCGGCCTGCATCCCGAATACCACGGCCTGCTCGAGTCGCCCGATGTCGCTCGAGCCGCCGACTTCAGTGTCGAGTTGGGCCAGACCAACCCCTTCTTGCATCTGTCCATGCATCTCTCGCTCTCCGAACAGGAGTCCATCGATCAGCCACCCGGAATACGGGCCGCCCTGCAGCGCCTCTCACAGCGCCTCGACGATCGA
Source organism: Betaproteobacteria bacterium (assembly GCA_016868255.1). Taxonomy (GTDB): domain Bacteria; phylum Pseudomonadota; class Gammaproteobacteria; order Burkholderiales; family Burkholderiaceae_A; genus Hahnella. Next base: position 38,711 of record VGHN01000004.1, on the reverse strand, counting down.
CACGAGGCCATGCACGCCGCCATGGAGTGCCTCGGTGAGGTCCTGCACACCGCACAGAGAAGCCATTCCACACCCGACACGCAGGCCTATCTCGACTGCCTCTTGCGCCGGGCCTCGGCGCTCGACTGACCACGCAAGAAGACCGGCTTCCAACGTGAACAACCTTCGAATTGACTTCCTCAGCCTGCGGCTTCTTTTGGCGGTGGGCCAGACAGGCTCCATCACCCAGGCGGCCCAACAGTCCAACCTGGCACTGGCCGCTGCCAGCGCAAGGCTCAAAGAACTCGAAGAGCGCCTCGGTGTGGCCCTACTGGAGCGCCATGCACGCGGTGCCCGCTTAACCGAGGCGGGACAGCTGGTGGCCATGCGTGCTCGCTCCATCGAACAAGACCTCAGTCAGATGGGCCTCGAGATCGAGGACCTTCTGCAGGGTGTCACTGGTCATATTCGCGTGGTGGCCAATATGAGCTCGATTGCGGCGGTGCTGCCCCAAGATCTCACCAGCTTTCTCAAGGACCACCCGAGGGTTCGCATCGACCTCTCCGAGCAGACCAGCCGGGACATCCAGAGCCTGGTGGCCGATGGCCAGGCCGACATTGGCATTCTCACCTCGGCCCATTTTCGCGAGGAGCTTCTGGCCAACCCCTATTACATGGATGAGGTCGTGGCCATCGTTCCTGCCAAGGGCCGCTGGCTCAAAACGAAGTCCATTGGGATGGATGACTTCTTCTCGCAAGACCTCATCATTCTCCAAGAGGGTGGGGCCATTGCGGAGTGGCTCGGTGACCTGGCCCGCAGCCGCGGCACCGTGCTTCGTGTTCGCGTGCGAGCCAAGGGCTTTGATGCCCTGGCCCAGTTGGTGGCGGCCGGGCTGGGAATCACCGCCCTGCCCCGTCGCGTGGCCGAGCGCTTCTCCAAACTCCTGCGTCTGCGAATCCTCGCCCTCCCCGAGGTGGAGACCCGGCGCACCATCTCGGTCTGTCGACCCCGCCTGGGCCATCGAGTGGCCGCGGCGGCCGACCTCTTCGACTTCCTAAGCCTTCGTCATACGCGAAGGCTTGGTCGAAAATAAAGAATTCACAGCCCAGGCAGCCGGCAGTAGAGTGACTTCAATAGCGGCCATCATCCGGAGCCGCCCACACGGGGGAATGTCATGCCAACACCTGCCTCATCGGCCGGCACACGGCTTCAGAAGGCCTTGGCCGAGGAGAAGCCGCTCCAAATTATTGGTGCCATTAATGCCAACCATGCGCTGCTCGCCCAGCGGGCGGGCTTTAAGGCCATTTACCTCTCGGGTGGTGGTGTGGCCGCCGGCTCACTGGGCCTGCCAGACCTCGGGATCAGCGGCCTCGATGATGTCCTCACCGATGTTCGTCGCATCACAGATATCTGCGAGACCCCTCTTCTGGTCGATGTCGACACAGGCTTTGGCTCCTCGGCCTTCAATATTGCGCGCACCACTCGCTCACTGATTAAGTTCGGGGCGGCCGGCATGCACATCGAAGACCAGGTGGGCGCCAAGCGTTGTGGCCACCGGCCGAACAAGGCCATTGTGGGCCTCGACGAGATGGTCGATCGCGTCAAGGCCGCTGTCGATGCACGCAGCGACCCCGACTTCATGATCATGGCCCGCACCGATGCGCTTGCCGTGGAAGGGCTTCAGTCGGCCATTGACCGGGCCTGCGCCTGTGTCGAGGCCGGCGCCACCGCCATCTTTCCCGAGGCCATGACCGAGCTCGCTATGTACAAGCAGTTTGCTGCTGCGGTGAAGGTGCCGGTGCTTGCCAACATCACGGAGTTTGGCTCCACACCCCTCTATACCGTCGAGGAGCTTCGTGGGGCCGATGTCTCCATTGTTCTCTATCCGCTCTCGGCCTTCCGTGCCATGAATAAGGCCGCCCAATCGGTCTACGAGGCCGTGCGTCGCGATGGCACCCAGAAGAATGTCGTCTCGCTCATGCAGACCCGCCAAGAACTCTACGACGCCATTGGCTACTGGGACTACGAGAATAAACTCGACGCCCTGTTCAACCAGAAAGGATAAGTTGCATATGTCGAACGTTGCTGAAATGCCCAACGCACCCAAGGCCAAGAAGTCTGTGGCCCTCTCGGGGGTCACCGCCGGAAACACCGCCCTCTGCAACGTGGGCCGCACGGGCAACGACTTGGCCTATCGCGGCTACGACATTCTCGACCTGGCCGCGGCCTGTGAGTTCGAGGAAGTGGCCTACCTGCTCGTTCATGGGCATCTGCCCACAGCGGCTGAACTCTCCGGCTACAAGAAGAAGCTCCATGCCCTGCGTGGCATTCCGGCCTCGGTCATGGCAGCACTCGAGTCGCTCCCCGCCTCCTCGCATCCCATGGACGTGATGCGCACCGCTGTGTCTGCACTGGGCTGCGCCGTTCCCGAGAAGGACGACCACAGCGCCCCAGGGGCCCGCGACATCGCAGACGGCCTCATGGCCAGCCTCGGCAGCATGCTGCTCTATTGGTACCACTACAGCCACAACGGCCGCATGATCGATGTCGAGACCGATGACGACTCCATTGGCGGACATTTTCTTCACCTCCTCCACGGCCGCACCCCGCCGGAAGAGTGGGTCAAGGCCATGCATGTCTCGCTCAACCTCTACGCCGAGCATGAGTTCAATGCCTCCACCTTCACGGCACGTGTCATTGCTGGCACTGGCTCCGACTTCTACTCCGCCATCGCGGGGGCCATTGGTGCCCTGCGTGGCCCCAAGCATGGCGGTGCCAACGAGATGGCCTTCGAGGTTCAGAAGCGCTACAAGGACCCCGATGAGGCCGAGGCCGACATTCGCCGCCGCATAGAAAACAAAGAGGTCGTCATCGGATTTGGCCACCCCGTCTACACCGTGAGCGACCCTCGCAACAAAGTAATCAAGGAAGTGGCGCGTGGGCTGTCGGCCCAGGCAAAAGACATGAAGATGTTTGAGATTGCCGAGCGCCTGGAATCGGTGATGTGGGATATCAAGAAGATGTTCCCCAACCTTGACTGGTTCAGTGCGGTGAGCTACCACATGATGGGAGTGCCCACAGCCATGTTCACGCCACTCTTCGTGATCTCACGCACTTCAGGGTGGAGCGCCCACATCATCGAGCAGCGCGAGGACGGAAAGATTATTCGCCCCAGCGCCAACTACATCGGCCCCGATGACCAGAAGTTCGTTCCCATGAAAGACCGCCGCTAAGGCCATGAACAGCGCCTACAGAAAACCACTTCCAGGAGCCAAGGGCCTCGACTTCTTCGATGCCCGGCAGGCAGTCGATGAAATCGCGCCGGGTGCGCACGACCGCCTGCCTTACACATCGAAGGTGCTGGCCGAGAACCTGGTGCGCCGTTGCGAGCCGGGCGCGCTCAAAGACAGCCTTCGACAGCTCATCGAGCGCAAGCAAGACCTCGATTTTCCTTGGTTCCCCGCACGCGTGGTCTGCCACGACATCTTGGGTCAGACCGCACTGGTCGATCTCGCCGGCCTTCGCGATGCCATTGCAGCCAAGGGCGGCGACCCCGCACAGGTGAACCCCGTGGTGCCCACGCAATTGGTGGTCGACCACTCACTGGCCGTGGAGTGCGGCGGCTTTGATCCGCAGGCATTCGAGAAGAACCGTGCCATCGAAGACCGACGCAACGAAGACCGTTTTCACTTCATTAATTGGACCAAGCAGGCCTTCGAGAATGTGGATGTCATTCCCCCGGGCAATGGCATCCTTCACCAGATCAACTTGGAGCGCATGTCGCCGGTGATTCAAGTGCGCGACGGTGTGGCCTTCCCCGACACACTGGTGGGCACCGACAGCCACACCCCCATGGTCGATGCACTGGGCGTGATCGCCATTGGCGTGGGTGGGCTCGAGGCGGAGAGTGTCATGTTAGGCCGGGCCTCTTACATGCGGCTGCCCGACATCGTTGGGGTCCAACTCAGTGGACGTCCCCAGCCCGGCATCACCGCCACAGACATTGTGCTTGCGCTCACTGAATTCCTGCGCAAATCGAAGGTGGTCTCGGCCTATCTGGAGTTTTATGGCGAAGGGGCGAATGCACTCTCACTGGGCGACCGCGCCACCATCTCGAACATGGCACCCGAATACGGGGCCACGGCCGCCATGTTCTACATCGATGCGCAGACCATCTCTTACCTGCGGCTTACCGGACGCGAAGACGCACAGATTGCCCTGGTCGAGACCTATGCCAAGCAGACTGGCCTCTGGGCCGATCAGATGCAAAACGCGCAATACGAGCGTGTCTTGGAATTCAATCTCTCTACGGTGGTTCGCAATATCGCGGGGCCCTCGAACCCCCACAAACGTGTGGCCACCCAAGACCTAGCGAGTGCCGGTATTACTGGCTCGTACAAGCTAGAGCCCGGCCGCATGCCCGATGGCGCGGTGATCATCGCGGCCATTACCAGCTGCACCAATACCAATAACCCCCGCAACATGATTGCCGCTGGCCTCTTGGCGCGCAATGCCAACCGGCTGGGCCTCACCCGCAAGCCCTGGGTGAAGTCCTCTCTGGCGCCGGGCTCGAAGGCCGTGGCGCTCTACCTGCAAGCCGCAGGGCTCATGCCGGACCTCGAACAACTTGGCTTTGGCGTCGTGGCCTTTGCATGCACCACCTGCAACGGCATGAGCGGTGCGCTCGATCCAGTCATTCAGAAAGAGATCATCGACCGCGACCTCTATGCCACGGCGGTTTTATCTGGGAATCGCAATTTCGATGGGCGCATCCATCCCTATGCGAAGCAGGCCTTCTTGGCCTCGCCCCCACTGGTGGTTGCCTATGCCTTGGCGGGCACCATTCGCTTCGACATCGAGAAGGATTCCTTCGGCACCGATGCAAAGGGCAATCTCATTCGCCTCCATGACCTCTGGCCCTCCGATGAGGAGATTGATTCAATCGTTGCCAAGGCGGTTCGACCCGAGCAATTCCGTGAGGTCTATGAACCCATGTTCAAGCTTCGCGTGGAGACCCAAACGCAGAAGACCAGCCCCCTCTATGACTGGCGTCCGCAGAGCACCTATATTCGTCGCCCCCCCTACTGGGAAGGCGCGCTTGCGGGTGAGCGAGGCCTGAAAGGCATGCGACCACTCGCGGTGCTGGGTGACAACATCACCACCGACCACCTCTCCCCGAGCAACGCCATCATGGCCGACAGTGCGGCCGGTGAATACCTCTCCAAGATGGGCCTGCCCGAGGAAGACTTCAACTCCTACGCGACCCACCGAGGTGATCACCTCACCGCGCAGCGGGCCACCTTCGCCAATCCAAAACTCATCAATGAGATGGTCGTGGTCGATGGCAAGGTCGAGCAAGGTTCGCTGGCCCGTGTGGAGCCCGAGGGCAAGGTAATGCGCATGTGGGAGGCCATTGAGACCTATATGAATCGACGCCAGCCACTCATCATTATTGCGGGTGCTGACTACGGCCAGGGCTCATCGCGAGACTGGGCGGCCAAAGGGGTTCGGCTCGCCGGCGTCGAGGCCATCGTGGCCGAGGGCTTCGAGCGGATTCACCGCACCAATCTGGTGGGCATGGGCGTGCTGCCCCTGGAGTTCATGACAGGCACCACACGGCAGACATTGGGCATCGATGGCACCGAGACCTTCGATGTCATCGGCGATCGACGACCGCGGGCCGAACTCACGCTCGTCATTCATCGCCGCAACGGCGAGTCGGTGAAGGTTCCCGTTCGCTGCCGACTCGATACGGCCGAGGAGGTCTCCATTTACGAGGCCGGCGGTGTCTTACAGCGATTTGCGCAAGACTTTCTCGAGGCCAAGGCTGCCTGAACATGGCGCAGACATTCGCCCAGCAGCTTCGCATTCCCGCCACCTATATGCGGGGTGGCACCAGCAAGGGCGTTTTCTTCAGCCTCGATGAGCTGCCCGATTTTGCTCGCAGCCCCGGGCCGGCAAGAGACAAGCTCCTGCTGCGTGTCATCGGAAGCCCCGACCCCTATGCCAAGCAGATCGATGGCATGGGCGGTGCCACCTCAAGCACGAGCAAGACCGTCATCCTCTCCAAGAGCAGCAGAGCCGACCATGATGTCGACTACCTCTTCGGACAAGTCTCCATCGACTTTGCCTTCGTTGACTGGAGCGGCAACTGCGGGAACCTCTCTGCTGCTGTGGGCCCCTTCGCCATTCGCAAGGGCCTCATCGATGCCAGCCGCATTCCTCAGAATGGGATGGCCATCATACGAATCTGGCAGGCCAATATCCAGAAGACCATCGTCGCCCATGTTCCCATGGTCAATGGCCAAGTCCAAGAGTCGGGTGACTTCGATCTCGACGGGGTGACCTTCCCGGCCGCCGAAGTTCAGCTCGAGTTCATTGATCCAGCGGCCGAAGAGGAAGGCGCGGAAGGTGCCATGTTCCCGACCGGCAATCTCATCGATGCCCTCGAGGTGCCGGGCATCGGCACCCTGCAGGCCACCATGATCAACGCAGGCATCCCCACTATTTTTGTGGAGGCCCAGGCCATTGGTTATACCGGTGCGGAGCTGCAAGATGCGATCAATGGCAGCCCGGAGGCACTGGCCTTCTTCGAGAAGATTCGAGCCCATGGGGCCGTGCGAATGGGCTTGATTAAAAGTCCCGAGCAGGCCAGTGGTCGGCAGCACACACCAAAGATTGCATTCGTGGCCAAACCCGCCTCCTACACCGCATCGAGTGGGAAGTCTGTGGCCGCCTCAGATGTTGACCTCCTTGTTCGGGCTCTCTCCATGGGCAAGCTTCACCATGCCATGATGGGAACAGCTGCTGTGGCCATCGGCGCTGCTGCGGCCATTCCCGGCACCCTGGTCAACCAGGCCGCTGGTGGGAAACCCCGTGATGCGGTTCGATTCGGCCATCCATCGGGAACACTTCGGGTCGGTGCCCAGGCGCAACAGAAGGATGGCGAGTGGACAATTACCAAGGCCATCATGAGTCGGAGTGCCCGCGTTTTAATGGAGGGATGGGTCTTCGTACCCGTGGAACAGATTTAAATTGTATCGCCCAATGAGCAGCCCAGCCATTTGGTGAACAACAAATAGGGCAAGGAGACAACCATGGCAGTGGCATACGCAAATACAAAGCTGGCGGGGGTCCACGCGCAGTCGATTCAATCGCGCGAGGCATTCTGGGGTGGGCAGGCGGCCCTGATCGACTGGTTCGAGAAGCCGAGCCAGGTCTTGGATTTCTCCAAGCCACCCTTCGCCCGTTGGTACGTGGGCGGAAAAACCAACCTCTGCCACAACGCGGTCGATCGGCATCTCAAAGACCGTGCAAGCCAGAAGGCCCTGGTTTACATCTCTACCGAAACCAACGAGGAACGGATCTACACCTTTGCAGAATTGCACCAAGAGGTGCAGACCATGGCTGCGGCCATGCAGTCTCTTGGCGTGGTCAAAGGCTCGAGGGTGCTCATCTATATGCCAATGATTGCAGAGGCCATTTTCGCGATGCTCGCCTGCGCCCGAATTGGAGCCATTCACTCGGTGGTCTTCGGCGGCTTCGCCGCCCCGTCACTTGCCGCTCGAATTGACGACGCCACCCCCGTGCTCATGGTCTCATCGGATGCAGGCATGCGCGGTGGGAAAGAGGTGCCCTACAAGCACTTGGTCGATGAGGCCTGCCGCCTCTCCAAGACACCGCCCAGCAAGGTCTTATTGGTCAACCGTGGGCTGGCACCACTCGACCTGGTGGCTGGTCGCGATGTCGAATACGGCCCCCTGCGTGCGCAGTATGCGAAGGCCACTGTGCCCTGCGAGCCCCTGCTGTCCACCGACCCCAGTTACATCCTCTACACCTCGGGCACCACTGGAAAGCCCAAGGGCGTGCAGCGCGACACCGGTGGGTATGCCGTTGCACTGGCCGCCTCCATGCGCCACATCTACGACTGCAAACCGGGGGAAGCGATGTTCACCACCTCCGACATCGGCTGGGTGGTGGGCCACTCCTATATTGTCTATGCGCCACTGATCAATGGCTCCACCACGGTGGTCTATGAGGGCCTGCCCATTCGTCCCGACCCAGCGGTCTGGTGGTCGATTGTCGAGAAGCATGAAGTCACCACCATGTTCTCCTCACCCACTGCTGCCCGCGTGCTCAAGAAGCAAGACCCAAGCTTTATGACGCGACACAACACCAGCAAGTTGCGCCGACTCTTTCTGGCTGGCGAGCCCCTCGACGAGCCCACCGCACGTTGGATTTCCGATGCGCTCGGTGGTGTGAAGATCATCGACAACTATTGGCAGACCGAGACCGGCTGGCCGATTTTGTCGGCCCAGCATGGCATCGATGTCACCGAGACAAGGTTTGGCAGCCCAAGCTTTCCAGTCTATGGCTATGACGTTCGACTCATTGATGAGGCAAGTTTCAAAGAGGTGGCTGCGGATGAAAAAGGCATGCTCTGCATTGCGCCGCCCCTTCCGCCGGGATGTCTGCAGACCGTCTGGGGCGATGACGACCGCTTCGTGAAGACCTATTTCTCTGCGGTGCCCGGTGCCCTGATGTACTCCACCTTCGACTATGCCACCTGCGATAAGGATGGCTATCTATTCATTCTGGGCCGCACCGACGATGTCATTAACGTGGCGGGCCACCGCCTGGGCACGCGCGAAATCGAAGAGGCCATTCAGGCCCATAGCAACGTGGCCGAGGTGGCCGTGGTGGGTGTGGCCGACTCGCTCAAGGGCCAAGTTCCCGTGGCCTTTGCTGTCTTGAAAGACACGAGCAAGACCGCCGATGAATCAGGCCGCGCGGCCGAAGAGAAGGCCATCATGGCCACGGTGGACAAAGAGTTGGGCGCCATTGGTCGCCCCGCACGGGTCCACTTCGTTAACTTATTGCCAAAGACCCGATCGGGCAAACTCCTTCGTCGTGCCATGCAGGCCCTGGCCGAGGGGCGCGACCCCGGTGACATGACAACCCTGGAAGATCCAAACGCCCTGGAGCAGATTAAGAAAGCGCTCGGGGCGTGGAGTAGCCCGATACAAAGGGCTTGACCGCGCCTGTCTTCAGATCGAAGACATGGCGCTCCACTTTTCCGATGTCTGCGCCATAGACATGGATACTGATGCTCACGCGATCGTCGTGGGCATTGCGCACGGTGTGGATGTCACCCACCAAGGGTGAGACGTAGTCAATCTGACCGGCTACAAGAATCTGCTCGTCGCCGTCGGGAATCACTTCACCCGAGGCCAAACGTCTGTAGCGTTGGCATTTCTCGGCACCCTGATAGACCCCCACCAGGCCCCAGACCGTGTGGTCGTGAACCGGTGTGGACTGGCCCGGACCCCAGACAAAACTCTGGACTGAAAAACGATCGAGTGGGTCTCGGTAGAGAAGATACTGTCGGTAATAAGGGTCACCGGGTTCTTGGTAGATTGGATCGAGCCAATCTTGCTCTGCGAGGAGTTTGGCCAGTGCCTCTCGGGCCTTGCCAACAACAACCGACTCGGTGGTGTCGCCCTCTACGGCCTCGGTCAATGTCGCAATGAAATTTTCAAGGGAATTGTCCATGTGGTTGCTCCGACTTTTTAAACATTATTGTGAGATCTTAATGCCATCGGCGATTCATCCTCATCCCCCACCCCTCATCCTCTCAGACCCATGCGACCCTCTCATTTGATTATTCTGGCTATGGCCAGTGCGGGTTCCGTTCAGGCCCAGCAACGCACGGCCGTCGTGCTCACAGAGGCAGAGATGCAGCTACCCAGTCAATCCAAACTCCTGATTCGATCCGAGACCAAGACACAAGCATTCCAGGTTCGCGAACTGCTCTCTGGCCTCGAGCACCCCTGGTCCATGGCATGGCTGCCCAATGGAGAGATGCTCGTCACCGAGCGGGAGGGGCGGCTTCGTCGTGTCTCAAAGGACTTTCGCCTCGACCCACGCCCAATCGAGGGGCTGCCAAAGAATATCGAAGTGGATGGACAAGGCGGTCTATTCGATGTGGCTGTGCATCCCGGTTTCAGCAGAAATGGCTGGGTCTATCTCTCCTTTAGCGAAGGGCAACTGGGCGGAAGGCTATCGTCTTCAGGCACAGCCCTGGTTCGTGCAAAGCTCGATGGGCATCGGCTGATCGAGATGGAGACCCTTTTTTCCATGCAGCCGAAATCACGGGGCGGTCGACACTTTGGCGGCCGCGTTGTTTTTGATCGGGACGGGTTTCTCTACCTCACGCTCGGAGACCGAGGCGACGAGGACCGTGCCCAGAGAGACAACGACCATGCCGGCTCGGTCATCCGCCTCCACGACGATGGTCGAATTCCAAGCAGCAACCCCTTTGTTGGCAGTGGATCGGTGCCGCCAGAAGTCTTTAGCCGTGGCAACCGAAACATACAGGGCGCGGCCGTTCACCCCGCCACCGGCGCGATCTGGGCCCATGAGCATGGGCCGCAGGGCGGAGACGAGATCAATATTATTCGCGCCGGCCGCAATTACGGGTGGCCCACGATCACCTATGGTGTGAACTACGTCACGGGCACCAAGATCGGTGAAGGCAGCCAGAAGGCAGGAATGGTGCAGCCGATTCACATCTGGGTGCCCTCGATCGCTCCCTCTGGAATGGCCTTCTATTCGGGCAATCGCTACCCCGGGTGGAGCAACAGCCTCTTTGTGGGAGGTCTTCGCTCACAGGCCTTGATTCGGCTCGAGCACCAAGACAATCGAATCGTTGCCGAGGAGCGGTTAATGGTTGGACAACATGGGCGAATTCGGGATGTCCGAGTGGGCCCCGATGGCTTGATTTATCTACTGACCGACGACAACAACGGCAAGTTGCTGCGGCTTGACCCACGCAAATAGATCGTACCGCTAGAGCGAACCGTTAGATCGCTCCCGGGGCCGCAGGTCCTTGGGATCTAGGATGCCATCGGCTTGGGTTCATCGGCCTTGATGCCCACGCGCTCAATGCCCCCCGACTTGTCGAGGGCTGTGACAGTAAAGCAGAGTCCGCTCTGATGCACCTGATCGCCGATCACTGCCGGCTTTCCAAGATGCTGCTGGGTCCACTCGGAGAGAGTGAGATCGAACTCATGCTCTTGTATCGATAAGCCGTAGAAATCTGCAACATCACGCATGACCGCACTTCCCAAGAGGCCAAAGTCACCAAAGGCCTTGCGTTTGGCAACGGGGTCGGCCTGATCGGGCAACAACAGATCTAGGCGCTTGGCCACATAACCCAGGCTCCAGCCTTGAAATACCAGAGACGCAATGACCACCATCAGCGCCAGATGCATCATGGTGCGATCTGGGTCCACGCCCGCCATGATGGGAAAGATGGCAAGAATGATGGGGACCGCCCCACGCAGGCCCACCCATGAGATCAGAGTGGCCTCTTTCCACCCAAAGCGAAATGGCAGCAGGCTAATCCAAACCGCAAGCGGTCGGGCGATGAACATCAATACGAACGCGGCGGCAATGCCCACCCCGAGGTTGTCGAGAAATCGTGCCGGCGTTGCAAGTAGTCCCAGCAACAGAAACATACAGGCCTGAGACAGCCAAGCCAGTCCATCCATCGCGGGGATGACTGTCCTCACATAGCGCGAGCGGCGATTGCCAAAGAAGAGTCCAAAGAGATAGACCGTAAGGAAGCCCGAACCGCCAAAGGCCGTGGAGGCACCATAGAGAACCAGACCCCCCGCCACCAAGAGAATGGCACCCAGCCCCGGGTTGTGTGCAGATTCGGCCTTGAGCCACTTGAGCATCTTGGCGAATGCAAAGTAGCCGCCATAGGCCACCAGCCATCCCAGGCCCGCCTGCTGAACCAGGGCCATGGCGAAATCACCAAGACCAAAGCTCCCCATACCGCTGGCCACGAAACCAATCGCCACTAGGGTTAGAAAGACTGCCATCGGATCATTCAAGCCGGACTCAATCTCCAGAGTGGCGGAGATGCGTTCATTGAGGCGGATGCCTGCGCTGCCCAACAACGAGAAGACCGCGGCTGCATCGGTGGAGGAAACAATCGCACCAATCAGCAATGCATGTGGCCAGCTCAGCGGAGTCAACCAGTGCAAGAGTGCGGCCAGAATCACGCACGAGAGAACAACCCCAAGGGTGGCAAGAACCAGCGATGGCTTGAGGGCCACACGGAACGTGCTCATCTGGGTTCGCAGCCCACCGTCCAAGAGAATGACCGCCAAGGCCACATTGCCAAACCAGAAGGCCAGGCGATGGTCATCGAAGGCAATGCCACCGGGCCCGTTCTCGCCCGCGAGCATTCCAATGACCAAGAAGATAAGTAGAAGGGGCAGGCCGGTGCGCGAGGCGACGAGTCCAGCCAAGACACTGACCATCACCAATGCGGAGGCGATGAGAATCGCCCACCCCATTGGTTCTAAACTGAACATCAGTTAAAGAACTCGCGAACCTTGTCCATCCAGCCCTTGCTTTGGGGGCTGTGGCGATCGCCGCCCTCCTCGAGAGAGGCCTCAAAGGCTTCGAGCAATTCCTTCTGTTTTTCAGAGAGTTTCACCGGCGTCTCCACCAGTACGTGGCAGTAGAGATCCCCCGCGAGACTTGTTCGAACGTTCTTGATGCCTTTGCCTCGCAAGCGAAAAGTCTTCCCGGTCTGAGTGCCCTCGGGGAGTTCAAAACTCGCCTTTCCATTGAGTGTGGGGACATCAACATTCCCACCCAAGGCCGCGCGGGCAAAGCTCACAGGGACCTCGCAATGAAGGTCGTCGGCCTCGCGCTGAAAGACCCGATGCTGCTTGACCGAGATCTCGACATAGAGATCGCCCGGAGGGCCGCCGTTCACACCAGGCTCACCGTTTCCGGCTGAGCGAATCCGCATTCCGTCATCGATTCCCGCGGGGATTTTGACCTCAAGGGTTTTCTGCTTGCGAACACGCCCGACACCATCGCAGGCGGTGCAGGGGTTGGGGATGGTCTTTCCCGAGCCATGACAGGTCGGGCAAGTCTGCTGAATGGAGAAGAAGCCCTGCTGCATGCGCACCTGGCCCTGGCCACCGCAGGTCTTGCAGGTTTCCGATGACGTGCCTGGCTTGGCACCGGTGCCACTGCAGGTGGTGCACCCCTCCCAACTGGGAATGCGAATCTCGGTGGTGTGGCCCGCTGCCGCCTGCTCAAGGGTGACCTCCATTGAGTAGCGCAGGTCACTGCCGCGATAGACGTTCGAGCGCCCACCGCCGCCCCTGCCCCCGCGGTTGGCGCCGCCAAAAATGTCACCAAAGATGTCACCAAAGGCGTCTGCGAACCCACCAAAATCTTGGCCGCCGCCCGCATTGGGATCCACCCCCACATGGCCAAAACGATCATAGGCCGCCCGCTTCTCTGCGTCCGAGAGCATCTCGTAGGCCTCTTTGACCTCTTTGAATTTCTCCTCCGCGCTGGCATCACCCGGATTGCGATCCGGGTGGAACTTCATCGCCAGCTTTCGATAGGCCTTTTTTAAGTCATCGTCCGAGGCATTTTTCGGTACCCCGAGAACGTCGTAGTAGTCGCGTTTGGCCATAAAACCGCGTCGACAAGCTGGTCAGAGCTTAGTCGCGCTTCACCTCCTTGAACTCGGCATCGACGACGTCGTCGGCCTTGCCACCCGCAGCTGCAGCGCCGCCGGCCGCCGCACCACCGGCCCCTGCAGCAGCCGCCTGTGCATCGGCGTAGACCTTCTCACCCAACTTCTGAGATGCCTTCATCAAGTTGTCCGTCTTCGCCTCGATGGCCTCTTTGTCTTCGGACTGCAGCACGGCCTCAAGTTCCTTCACCGCCTCCTCGATCTTTGCCTTCTCATCGGCATCGACCTTGTCGGCATGCTCCTCAAGCGACTTCTTCACCGAATGAACCATGGCCTCACCCGTATTGCGGGCCTGCACCAGTTCAATACGCTTCTTGTCGTCGGCTGCATTGGCCTCCGCGTCTGCAACCATCTTAGCAATCTCCTCCTCGGAGAGGCCCGAGTTGGCTTTGATGGTGATCTTGTTCTCCTTGCCGGTGGCCTTGTCCTTCGCCGAGACATGCAGGATGCCGTTGGCATCAATGTCGAAAGTCACTTCAATCTGAGGCGTTCCGCGGGGCGAGGGTGGAATGCCCTCGAGGTTGAACTCCCCGAGCATCTTGTTGGCATTGGCAATCTCGCGCTCGCCTTGATAGACCTTGATCGTCACCGCTGGCTGATTGTCATCGGCCGTCGAGAAGACCTGCGAGAACTTCGTTGGGATGGTGGTGTTCTTGTGGATCATCTTGGTCATCACGCCGCCCAGGGTCTCGATGCCCAAGGACAGAGGTGTCACATCGAGCAGCAGAACATCTTTGCGATCACCTGCCAGCACTGCACCCTGAATAGCGGCGCCCACCGCCACGGCCTCGTCGGGATTCACATCCTTGCGAGGCTCTTTGCCGAAGAAATTCTTCACGGCATCTTGCACCTTCGGCATGCGGGTCATACCGCCCACCAGAATCACGTCATCAATATCTGAGGCAGAGACACCCGCATCCTTGAGCGCAATCTTGCAAGGCTCGATGGTTCCGCTGATCAGATCATCAACAAGGGACTCGAGTTTGGCCCGCGTGAGTTTGAATGTGAGGTGGACCGGCGCACCATTGGCCATGGCAATGTAGGGCTCATTGAGCTCGCTCTGCTGGCTCGAGGAGAGCTCGATCTTTGCCCGCTCCGCAGCGGCCTTGATTCGCTGAAGGGCAATGGGGTCCTTGGAGAGATCCACACCATTGGTCTTTTTGAACTCGTCGATGATGTGGTCGATGATGCGCTGGTCAAAGTCCTCACCGCCCAAGAAGGTGTCTCCATTGGTCGAGAGAACCTCGAACTGCTTCTCACCATCGACAGCGGCGATCTCAATAATCGAGACATCGAAAGTACCACCACCGAGGTCGTAGACCGCCACCTTGCGGTCTTTGCCAGCGGCCTTGTCCAGCCCGAAGGCAAGTGCTGCGGCGGTGGGCTCATTGATGATTCGCTTGACGTCGAGCCCGGCAATTCGTCCGGCATCTTTCGTGGCCTGCCGTTGGGCATCGTTGAAATAGGCGGGCACAGTAATCACGGCCTCGGTCACTTCTTGGCCCAGGTAATCCTCGGCCGTCTTCTTCATCTTGCGAAGCACTTCAGCCGAGACCTGCGGGGGTGCCAGGCGCTTGTCCCGAACGGTTACCCAGGCATCGCCATTTTCGGCCTTGGTGATTTCAAAAGGCATGAGGTCAATGTCTTTCTGAACCTCTTTGTCTTGAAACTTCCGGCCGATGAGGCGCTTGACCGCATAGAGGGTGTTCTTCGGGTTGGTCACCGCCTGCCGCTTGGCAGGCGCGCCCACCAGAATCTCGCCGTCGTCCATGTAGGCGATGATCGAGGGGGTTGTTCTTGCGCCCTCGCTGTTCTCGATGACTTTGGGTTGGCCCGCCTCCATCACCGCCACACAGGAGTTGGTGGTTCCCAAGTCAATACCAATGATCTTTGCCATGTTTAATTCCTCTCAAAAAGGGCGCTCGAGGCCCGTGAATGCTTTTTAAAGTGGGGGTATTTCCTGGGATTTCAAGAGGCCACAACCACTAAGGCGGGACGAAGTACCCGCTCACCAATGAGGTAGCCCTTCTGCATGACTGCCACAACGTGGCCAGAGGCCACCGGGGGATCCGATGCGGCACCATCGACCATCGAGACGGCCTGCTGGCGATTGGGGTCGAACTTCTCCCCAACGGGATTGAGTAGGGTCATTCGGCCCCGCTCAAAGGCCTGCTGGAGTTGGCGCAGCGTGAGTTCCACCCCACTCTGGAGCCCCTCCTGGGTCTGGCCCTGGACCGATAGCGCCATCTCCAAGCTGTCGGCCACTGGAAGCAGTGCCTCGGCAAACGACTCAATGGCAAATTTGCTGGCATTGCCCAATTCCTGACTGTGCCGGCGCCGCATATTCTCGATCTCTGCCGCCTGTCGGATGCGCTGGTCCTCTAACTCGGCAATGCGTGCGGCCAGTGATTCAAGGCTGGTGCCTGCCGACGCCTCGGCAGAAGCGCTGGCCTCGGGCTGGTCCGATGCCGGCACGCTGGAGTCGACCGTGCCCGCCTCGCCCGAAGGCGAGTCGGCCGCGATATCCACTCTGGCCTCTGCGGCCCCCTGCGAATCGGCTGGGCCCTCGGGCTTGCTCGACTCCGCTGATTTTTGATTCATGGGGAATCCCTCTTCTGAAAATCGTTCTCCTCAGTAGATGGGGACTCCCCAACTGGTTTTCAAGAGCGGGCTTTGAAGCGCTCCAATACGCCCTCGAGGATCTGACCCCCGCCATAACTGACCTGCTTGGGGGGTTCTCCCCCCGACTGAATGCGGATGGCGCAGTACTTGAACTCGGGGATCTTCCCAAAGGGGTCGAGGGCCGAGTTGGTGAGTCGATTAATGGCCGCCTCGTAGTAGCAGAAGGGCACGAAAACAGCCCCCCGGGGCGATCCTTCATCTGCACGCGCATAGAGGCTGACCTTGCCACGCCGAGATTCGAGCGTAATGACATCACCGGGCTTGGCACCAATGGTCTCGAGATCCAAGGGATGAACCATGGCCACTGGATCGGGCTCAATGGCATCGAGCACCGTGGCCCGGCGCGTCATGCTGCCTGTGTGCCAGTGCTCGAGTTGACGTCCCGTGATGAGCACCATGGGGTAATCGTCATCGGGGCGCTCATTGGCAGGGATGATGTCGGCTGGAACAAAACGGGCCTTGCCCGTCTCGGTGGGGAAGCCTTCAGTGAAAATGACGCGGTCACCGGGATCGCCCTCTTTCACGCACGGGTAGGTCACCGCATGCTCGCGCTCGAGCCGCTCCCAGGTCATTCCACCAATGCTCGGCATGGTGTGGCGCATCTCATCAAAGACTTCAGAGACATGCGAATAATTCCAGGCCAGTCCAAGCTTGCGTGCAATGTCTTGAATAACGAAGAGGTCTTGCCGCGCATCGCCCGGCGGGTCAATGGCCTGGCGGCCAAGTTGCACCAGTCGGTCCGTATTGGTGAAGGTGCCAGTCTTCTCGGGAAAGGCACTCGCTGGCAGGATGACATCGGCCAAGTAAGCGGTCTCGGTGAGGAAGATGTCCTGCACCACCAGGTGCTCGAGTGAGGCGAGACTGTGCCGCGCATGGTTGGCATCGGGATCGGACATGGCCGGGTTCTCACCCTGCACATACATGCCACGAATTTCGCCTCGGTCGATGGCCTGCATGACCTCGACCACCGTGAGGCCGGGCTTGTCATCGAGCGACTCCACTGGAACGCCCCAGGCCTTGGCGAAACGCTCGCGCACTTTGGGATCTGCCACCTTCTGGTAGTCGGGGTAGACCATGGGAATCAGGCCGGCATCGGATGCGCCCTGGACATTGTTTTGGCCACGCAAGGGATGCAGCCCTGAACCCGGCTTGCCAATCTGACCGGTCATCAGTGAGAGCGCAATTAGACAACGGGCGTTGTCGGTGCCGTGCACATGCTGAGAGACACCCATGCCCCAGAGAATCATGGAGCCCTTTGAGGTGGCGTAGAGCCTGGCAACATGGCGGATGGTCTCGGCATCGATTCCACAGATGGGCGCCATGCGCTCTGGGCTGAACTCGCGAACGTTCTTCTCGAGTTCCTCGTAGCCAATCGTTCGGCTCGCAATGAAGTCCTTGTCGACGAGGCCCTCGGTGACAATCACGTTCATCATGGCGTTGAGCAGGGCCACATCGGTGTCGGCCTCGAACTGCAGGAACCGATAGGCATAGCGCGCGAGATCTGTCTTGCGTGGATCCATGATGATGAACTTGGTGCCATTCTTGGCAGCATTCTTCATCCATGTCGCAGCCACGGGATGGTTCACCGTGGGATTGGCGCCAATGATGATCACGACCTCGGCCTGCGTCACGTCCATAACCGGGTTCGACACGGCACCCGAGCCCAGGCCCTCGAGCAGGGCCGCCACCGAAGAGGCGTGGCAGAGGCGCGTGCAGTGATCGACGTTATTGGAGCCGAAACCAGTTCGAACCAACTTCTGGAAGAGATAGGCCTCCTCGTTGCTGCCCTTGGCCGAGCCAAAGCCAGCGAGTGACCGCTTGCCATGCTGATCTCGAATGCCCTTCAAGCCACCACCTGCGAACTCCAGGGCCTCTTCCCAACTTGCCTCACGGAAGACCTCCATGACACGGTCTGGATCCATGGCGAAATCGCCCGACTTCGGCGGCGCATCCTTGCGACGAATCAGCGGCTTGGTGAGGCGCTGCGGGTGGTGGGCGTAGTCGAATCCGTAGCGCCCCTTCACACAGAGGCGCTTGTGGTTGGCCAGGCCGTCTCGGCCCTCGACAAATAAAATTTTGTTGTCTTTGATGTTGTAGGTGAGTTGACAGCCCACGCCGCAATAGGGGCAGACTGAATCGACTTTCTTGTCGGGTGCGGTAAGCCCAACATCGCGAGCGGGCATAAGGGCGCCGGTGGGGCAGGCCTGAACACACTCGCCACAGGCCACACAGGTGGATGCACCCATGGGGTCGTCCATGTCGAAGACGATTTTGGCGTGCTCACCCCGGAATGCAAGACCGATCACATCGTTGACTTGCTCATCGCGACAAGCCCGCAGACAGCGAGTGCATTGAATACAGGCATCGAGATTGACCGCAATGGCCGGGTGTGAGTGGTCGGCCACCACCTGGGTGCGCGGCGCGAAGCGGGGCTTGCCCACACCGAGTTTCTCGGCCCAGAAGTCCACCTCGTTGTGACGGGTGTAGTCGGCCTCCGGCATGTCAGAGAGCAGCAGTTCGAGAACCATCTTCTGAGACTTCTCTGCCCGATCGCTGTTGGTCGTCACCTTCATATTATTGGATGGATGGCGGCAGCAAGAGGGTGCAAGCGTTCGCTCGCCATCGATCTCGACCATGCAGGCACGGCAGTTGCCCGCAGGCTCGAGGCCGTCCTTGTAGCAGAGGTGGGGAATGGCCACGCCGTTTCTCTTGGCTACATCCAGGATGGTCTCGTGAGAGAAGCCCTTGACCTCTTTGCCATTGATGCTGAAGCTGACCTCGGTGGCGGCAAGGTTCACGGTCTCGACCTTGGTAATTGCGTTCATTTCCCCACTCCTTTGCCTGCACCCAACTCATGTGGGAAATACTTAACAACACAGTCGAAGGGATTCGGGGCCGCCTGACCCAGGCCACAAATCGATGCATCGCGCATCACCGTGGAGAGGTCGTTGAGCTTTTCGGTGTCCCATTCATTGCGCTCGAGCATATGGACCGCCTTCGCGGTCCCCGTTCGACACGGGGTGCATTGGCCACAAGACTCGTCTTGAAAGAAGCGCATGGTGTTGAGTGCTGCCCCTTTTGCCGTGTCGTGATTGGAGAGCACCACCACGGCCGCCGATCCAATAAAACAACCATAGGGCTGCAGGGTGTCGAAATCCAATGGAATGTCGTTCATGCTCGCCGGCAGTATTCCACCCGAGGCACCCCCTGGAAGGTACCCATAGAACTGGTGTCCATCGAGCATGCCGCCGCAGAACTCATCGATGAGTTCTTGAATGGTGATTCCGGCCGGTGCGAGCTTCACGCCAGGCTTCTTCACCCGCCCCGACACTGAGAATGAACGCAAGCCCTTGCGCCCATTTCGACCATGGGACGCAAACCAGGCACCACCCTTCTCAAGAATCTCTCGAACCCAGAAGAGGGTCTCGAAGTTGTGTTCGAGCGTGGGGCGGCCAAATAGCCCCACCTGGGCAACATAGGGAGGGCGCAGCCGCGGCATTCCGCGCTTGCCCTCGATGGATTCGATCATCGCGGACTCCTCCCCGCAGATGTACGCCCCTGCCCCGCGTCGCAACTCAATGAGTGGCAACTCGGAAATCGGAGAATTCGCCTTGAGCTTGGCGAGCTCCCTCTCAAGCATGGCACGCAGGCCATGGTATTCGTCGCGAAGGTAGATGTAGATGGCCTCAATGCCCACGGCCCAAGCGGCAATCAGCATTCCCTCGAGGAATCGGTGGGGATCCTGCTCGAGGTAGTAGCGGTCTTTGAAAGTGCCTGGCTCGCCTTCGTCGATGTTCACGGCCATCAGGCGGGGGGCGGCCTGATCGCGAACAATGCGCCATTTGCGGCCCGCAGGAAACCCGGCACCACCGAGGCCGCGAAGTCCGGAGTCTTCCATGGCCTTGATCACGTCCTCGATGGAGCGCTTCCCGCCATGGCAGTCCTTGAGCAGGCCGTAACCGCCCTGGGCGATGTAATCGGCCATCTCAATGTGGCCGCTGTGAATGTGGCTGGTCTTCTTGTCCCTGACTGCGAGAGCAACGGTCTCAACCGTTGCATTCGGAACCGGATGCTGATGCACCACAGCGGCCGGGGCCTGCTCGCACCGTCCAATGCAGGGCGCGTGAATCACACGCACATCTTTCCCGAGAATCTTGGGCAGCTTCTCTAGCAGGGCCTGGGCACCTGCCATCTCGCATGAGAGTCCGTCGCAGACACGAACCGTGAGCGCGGCCGGCGGCGTGTCCCCCTCCTTCACGATATCGAAATGGTGATAGAAACTGGCGACCTCATAGACCTCGGTCTGGGAGAGTCGCATTTCCTTGGCCAGCGCAGCCAGATGACGCGCAGAGAGGTGATGAAACTTGTCCTGTAGTTTGTGGAGGTGCTCGATCAAATATTGGGCATCGCGCGATTCATTGCCGAGCAGGGCTTGCACCTCCGCCAGGGCCTGAGGATCGACGACCCGGCCCTTTGGCGCCTCACGGCGACGCTGCTTGGTCGGCCCCTCCACTTTGATCGGAATCACAAGATCGTTCATCAACTGTCCCGGAGAAAAAAGCCCCCTTTCGGGGGCAAAAATCGAGCGCCCCCGACGACTCGGGGGCTTCAGACATCACAACAAGAAACGCTTAGACAACCTTGCCCTCGTGCATAGACTTGATCTGGTCCTGCGAGTAGCCCAACTCGGCCAACACCTGATCGGTGTGCTCACCAAGCAGGGGCGCCGCGGTGATCTCGGGCTTCAGGTCCGAGAACTTGATGGGACTGCCCACCGTGAGGTACTTGCCGTAGACCTTGTGGTCGACCTCGACAATCGAACCACTGGCCCGAAGCGATGGGTCTGCAGCGATCTCTTTCATGGAGAGAACCGGTGAGCAGGGAATGTCGAACTTGCGAAGAATGTCGACGGCCTCGTACTTGGTCTTCTCTGAGAGCCAGTTCTCGATGAAGGCGAAGATATCGAAGATCTTGTCTTGGCGCGCACGGGGTGTGTTGTAGGCAGGATCTTCGATCCACTCGGGCTTGCCGAGCGCACGGCAGATGGGCTCCCAGGCATGGCCCTGGATGGTGAAATAAATGTAGGCATTGGGGTCCGTCTCCCAGCCCTTGCACTTCAAGACCCACCCAGGCTGACCGCCACCACCGGCATTGCCGCCACGGGGAACGACATCGCTGAACTTTCCGTGGGGATACTGGGGATACTCTTCCAAGAAGCCAAGACGGTCGAGTCGCTGCTGGTCGCGCAACTTCACGCGGCAGAGATTGAGCACCGCGTCTTGCATGGAGCAAGACACCCGCTGGCCTTTGCCCGTCTGCTGACGACCAATAATGGCTGTGAGGATTCCGATGGCCAGGTGCATGCCCGTGTTGCTATCGCCAAGCGCAGCACCACTCACCGTGGGGGGGCCATCCCACCAGCCGGTGGTTGAGGCCGCACCGCCGGCGCACTGGGCCACGTTCTCGTAGACCTTGAGATCCTCGTAGTGGTGGCCATCACTGAAGCCTTTGACCGAGGCCACGATCATCTTGGGATTGAGCTCCTGAATACGCTCCCAGGTAAAGCCCATGCGATCGAGTGCGCCGGGCGCGAAGTTCTCCACCAGAACGTCGGATTCTTTGATGAGCTTCTCGAGCACTTCCTTGCCCTGCTGGGTCTTGGTGTCGAGCGTAAGCGAGCGCTTGTTGCTGTTGAGCATCGTGAAATAGAGGGCATCGGCCTCAGGGATGTCACGCAGCTGTGTGCGGGTGACATCACCCGAACCAGGGCGCTCCACTTTGATCACGTCTGCGCCGAACCAGGCCATGAGCTGGGTGCATGCAGGGCCAGCCTGCACATGGGTGAAGTCGATGACTTTGATGCCTTTTAGGGGCTTGATTCCGGACATTTCTACTCTCCTCGTTGCGATGTCTGAAGTTGCTTGTGGACTTAATTTTTCTTGATGGCAGCGGTGGCCGGGTTCAGACTGGTGATGCGTCCGCTCTCGGTGCCAGCCGTCTCATCGATTACGGCATTAATCAGGGTGGGCTTGCCCGATCGGATGGACTCTTCCATGGCCTTTCTCAGTTCGGCAGGCGTGGTCGCGTTGTATCCAACACCCCCGAAGGCCTCCATCATCTTGTCGTAACGAGAACCCTTCACAAACACAGTGGGCGCCACATCGGGTCCGCCAGTGGGATTGACATCGGTGCCGCGATAGACGCCGTTGTTGTTGAAGATGACGATGCAGACCGGCAGGTTGTAACGGCAGATGGTCTCCACCTCCATGCCGCTGAATCCGAAGGCACTGTCGCCCTCGATGGCGATCACAGGCTTGCCAGTGACCACGGCCGCACCCACACAGAAGCCCATTCCAATGCCCATGACGCCCCAGGTGCCGACATCCAGCCGCTTGCGAGGCTTGAACATGTTGACGATGCTTCGGGTGAAGTCAAGGGCATTGGCCCCCTCATTGACCAGAATGGCATCTGGGTTTGCCTCAACGATATCTCGCACCACGGCCAGGGCGCTGTGGAAATTCATGACCGGCGGATTTTGAGAGAGCGTCTCTAGCATCTTGGATAGATTCTTTGTCTTGCGCTCCTCGATGGCGTTCATCCAGTCTGCGGGTGGCTTGGACCAGCCGGCCCCCATCCCCGATAACAACGCCTGCACACATGAGTAGACGTCGCCAACCAGCGGCGCATCGATGGCCACATTGCTATCCATTTCAGTGGCAGCGATATCGATCTGAATGAATTTCTTTTTGCCCCACTCCTTCGAATCCTTGCCCCCCCAGGTCTTGCCCTTGCCGTGCGAGAGCAGCCAGTTCAGGCGCGCACCAATCAGTAGAACGGTGTCGGCCTCGGCCAGGACATACGAGCGCGCAGCCGCCGCAGATAGGTCGTGGGTGTCGGGCAAAACGCCCTTGGCCATGGACATCGGCAGGTAGGGAATACCGGACTTCTCAATGAGGGCAGTGATCTCGGCGTCTGCCTGCGCATAGGCCGCACCTTTGCCAAGCAGAATCAGCGGCTTCTTGGCCGCCTTAAGAATCCCAAGGGCACGGTCCACGGCGTCTTTGGCGGGAATCTGGCGAGGCGCCGCATCGATCACCTTGATGAGTGAGGCCTTGCCAGCGGCGGCATCCATGGTCTGCGAGAAGAGGCGCGCCGGCAGATCGAGGTAGACGCCACCGGGCCGGCCCGAGACAGCGGCGCGGATGGCGCGTGCAACGCCCACTCCGATGTCCTCTGCGTGCAGAACACGGAAGGCGGCCTT
Organism: Betaproteobacteria bacterium; assembly: GCA_016868255.1. Classification (GTDB taxonomy): domain Bacteria; phylum Pseudomonadota; class Gammaproteobacteria; order Burkholderiales; family Burkholderiaceae_A; genus Hahnella. The sequence continues at coordinate 15,213 of VGHN01000004.1, read as the reverse complement.
ACAGAGTGGCTTGGCGATGGCCAACTGGTCCATCTCTTCATAGTCGCCCTGCTGAAGGTCCACGATCTCGCGCTCACTCGAGCCGCTGATGAGAATCATGGGGAAGCAGTTGGTCGTTGCATTTGCAAGCGCCGTGAGGCCATTGAGAAAGCCAGGGGCAGAGACGGTGAGGCAGATGCCCGGCTTCTGTGTAAGAAAGCCTGCGATTGCCGCCGCATTGCCCGCATTCTGTTCATGGCGGAAGGAAATCACCCGCATTCCCTCGGCCTGGGCCATGCGGGTGAGGTCCGTGATGGGGATGCCAGGAAGGCCGAAGATGGTGTCGATGTCGTTGAGCTTGAGAGCGTCAACGACCAGATGAAAACCATCGGTGAGTTCAACACCGCTGGAAATATTGTTCACTTCCGAAATGTTTGTCATACGGTCTCTCAGTTCTCACAATCAACAGGAATACTCGGGAGTTCGGGGCCAGACGCCATGTCCAGCAACAGCGCTATCATAGGAATTGTTCCCGTGGCAGGGCATTGACAAGCGTCAATTTTCTTGAAATTTTCGGCGCCTGGCGGGCTTTCGACCCCTCTCCCATATCGGGTTTACGCTTATATGACAACCATCGCGAACCACCCGGAACGAAACATCATCCGGGTTCAACTTCGACAGAACATGGTGCTCAAGGCCCTTGGCGAGACAGACCTGACTGCCCTCGAGGCCCAACTCTCGATTGTCGATCGCCAAAAGGGAGAGTTTCTTCTGCATCAAGGGGTGAAGGAGATGGAGCAGTACTTTCTCCTCGACGGCATTCTTAAGCGAGTGGTAGCCAACCCCAAGGGCAAACGAATGATCCTTCGCTTTACCGAGCCCAGGGACATGGAGACCAGTTACGCAGCATGGAGATTGCAAACACCCACCCCTTACAGCATTGTGGCTGTGACCAAGGCACGAGTCGCCAAGCTTGCGCTGCCGCAGTGGGTGGAGTTCATGGAGAAAATTCCGCCGCTGAAGGCGAGCTTCAATTACGAAGTGATGTCACTCATGAGTGAGATCATGGCCCACACCATCACGCTGCATCTGCTCGATGCCCCAGGCCGCGTGCAGCGGTTTCTGAGGAAGCATCCGGAGTTGGTCGACAAGCTCCCCCAGAAGGAGCTTGCGAGTTACCTCAATATTTCCTCAGAGACACTCAGCCGACTCAAGCAGGCTGGAAAGATTCACCGCCCAGCCATGTAAGACCATAAAGATTTGGCAGCGCTAGACCGAAGCCACCCGAAGTAGATTGGTGGTGCCTGGCTTGCCAAATGGCATTCCCGCCGTAATGGCGATCTTGTCGCCGGCCTTGGCAAAGCCCTCCTCTACCGACATCGCCTTTGCGGCATCCACCATCTCGTCGACCGAACTCACATCGGGAACGATCTTGGCGTGCACGCCCCAGACGAAGGCCATGCGGCGTGCGGTTTGAAGGCTTGGGGTCATGCAGAGAATGGGGGCGGTGGGCCGCTGCCGTGCCGCGCGAAGGCTGGTGGCACCCGAGGTGGTGTAAGTCACTGTGGTTGTTGCGCCCACCACTTCGGTGACCCCACGAAGGGCAGCACAAATCGCATCGGCCGCAGTGGGAAGCGCCTTGGGCGGCTGGGCATCGATGAGGGTTCGATAGAGCGGGTCGGACTCCACCTCTCGAATAATGCGGTCCATCATTGAGACCGCCTGAACAGGGAATTGGCCGCTGGCCGACTCGGCACTGAGCATGACGGCATCGGCCGCATCGTAAATTGCATGGGCCACATCAGAGGCCTCTGCCCGAGTGGGCGTGGGCGCGGAAATCATTGATTCGAGCATCTGGGTGGCCACAATCGTTGGTTTGCCTTGCTCTCTGCACATACGAAGAATTCGCTTGGAGGCAATCGGCACCCGCTCCGGGGGGAGTTCCACTCCAAGATCGCCGCGGGCCACCATCACCAAGTCGGAGAGGCGAACGATTTCGTCGAGGTGGTCCATGGCCTGGGGCTTCTCAAGCTTGGTCATAAGCAGCGCCCGATCGCCGATGATCTTTCGTGCCTCATGCAAGTCTTCTGGACGTTGCACGAAGGAGAGCGCCACGCACTCCACACCAAGCGAGAGAGCGAAATCCAGGTCGCGACGGTCCTTCTCGGTGAGCACCGGAATGGGAAGAATTGCATCGGGCACGTTCACGCCTTTGCGATCCGAGAGTGGTCCGCCCGTGATGACCTTTGTCTTGATCTGTGTCGACGATTTACTCAGTACCTGGAGTCGCAGTTTTCCGTCGTCGAGCAACAGAGACTGGCCCGGCTCCACCGCGACAAACAATTCCGGATGGGGCAAGTGGACGCGGCTGGAATCGCCCGGCGTTGGGTCGTTGTCGAGCGTAAATTCACCACCGGTGGCGAGCACAGCCTTGCCCTCTGCCATGACCCCCACCCGAAGCTTGGGGCCCTGAAGGTCCGCAAGAATCCCGATGGGGCGGCCCATCTTTTTCTCAACAGCACGCACCGCCTCGTAACGGGCCCGGTGGTCTTCATGGGTGCCATGGCTGAAATTAAAGCGAAAGACATCCGCTCCTGCCTCGTAAAGCGACTGAATCATTTCGGGGGACGAACTGGCTGGGCCGAGGGTGGCAATCACTCGGGCATTTCGTTGGCGGCGCATGGGGTGTCCCCTTAGTTCAGGAAATGCATCTTGACATAGCCCTGATGCTCCTGGGTGACCTTTTCAAGCAGCTTCACCAATGCATAGACGGTGTCGATATGCGGAGTGGGAATTTCTGTGAGCCGACCCAGCTCTGCTACCGCCCCCACCAAGGCATCAATCTCCACACTGCGCCCCGCCTCAATGTCTTGCAGCATCGAAGTCTTGTGGGCACCCACCTTCTCGGCACCTTCAATGCGCTTCTCGAGGCTGACTCGGAAGGTGATGCCCAATTTGTTGGCGATGGTCTGCGCCTCGGTCATCATGTCGGCCGCCAATTGACGCGTGAGCGGGTACTGGCAAATGGCCTCGAGGGTCGAGTGCGAGAGGGCACTGATTGGATTGAATGTGAGGTTGCCCCAGAGCTTGAGCCAGATCTCGGCGCGGATGTTGTCGAGCACTGGGCTTTTAAAGCCAGCCCTCGTGAAGCAGTCCGACACCATCTGAGCGCGCTCACTCATGCTTCCATCGAGCTCACCCACTGGGAAACGCAGCCCCTCGACATGAAGAATGACACCAGGCGCCACCAACTCTGATGCCGGATAGACCACACAGCCCAAGACATGGTCGGCGGGTATCTTCTTGATGGCATCGCCTGTGGGGTCCACAGACTTCACCTGGGTGCCCTCGTAGGGGCCACCATGCTTAGTGAAGTACCAGTAAGGAATGCCGTTTTGCATGGTCACCACAACGGTCTTCGGACCGAGCAGCTTCTTGAGATCGTCGGCGATATCGGCGACCTGGTGGGCTTTGACCGAGAGAATAACGATGTCTTGGGGCCCTACCTCGTCGTAATTGTTCGAGGCCTTTACATTCTTGGCGATGTGCTCTGTGCCATCTTCCATAATCAGCTTGAGGCCGTTGTCCCGAATCGCCTCAAGGTTCTTTCCTCGCACCATGCATGTCACATCGTCACCCGCCAGGGCGAGCTTGCATGCCACCAGCCCGCCAATTGCACCTGCACCGATCACCGCTATTTTCATTGTTCTGCCCTCCCAGACTTATGCGTAGAAACGCCGCGAGATTACTCGAAGCGATTGCGTAGAATTCCGATGCCATTGATCTCGACCGAGACATCACTGCCAGGCTTCATGGAACCCACGCCAACCGAAGTTCCGCAAACAATGACATCTCCAGGCATAAGAGTCATGTCCGCCGAAATGAGGGCCACCAACTCCTGCACGGTGTAGTGCATGTCAGCGATGGGGTACTCCTGACGGACGTCCCCATTGAGGACAGTTTTTACGGTGAGCGTCTTGGCGTCGAGCCCGGTGGCAATGCAGGGGCCCATGGGCAAGAAGCCATCAAAGCCCTTCGAACGCACCCACTGAGGGAAGGTGCTGTCGCGAAAGAGAATGTCGGAATGGGTGACGTCGTTTGCAATGGTGAAGCCAAAAATGAAGTTGTCGGCCTCTGCAACCGGAACCGCCTTGGCTCTTTTGCCAATCACAATACCCAACTCGCCTTCGAAAACCACCTTGCCCTCGGCAGCGGGCTTGGGAATGAGGGCCTCGGGATCACTAAAACTATTGGGCGCCTTCAACAAATAGAGGGGCTCTGGCGGCTTGGTGAGGTTGAGCTTGGCGCTCAGCTGCGCAAAGTTATTCCACAAGGCCACCACCTTGGTGGGCTCAACCGGGCAAATTAAACGAACACTCGATACGGCCACGGTCTCTCCCGTGGCCTTTGGATGCTCAAACATATTGCCCGAGTGAATGCGAATCTGATCGCCCTCGAGACAACCAAATCCAATCACACCGGACTTCTCAAAACGAACCCACTTGATACCCATGTTGCGGCCTCCCCGCTAGCGGCGCCCCCCAATAACCTTGAGGTCCATGGCCACCGACTTCACACCTGAGACGGACTTGGCCACCCTCTCAGACCCTTTGATCTCGGAGTCGTCGGCCACCATGCCCTTGAGCAAGACGGCCCCTTGGCAGGCAACGATCATGACATTGACCGATGCGGTCTCGAAGTCTTGGCGCAGCGCCGCACGTACATGCGCAGCCAGTGACAGGTCCCTGACCTTTTGGATGGATTCGGGTGTTTCCTTGAACTCGGGACGGGCAAGAAGTGCCTTGACCTGCCCAACACAGGCATCCACAGAGAGCCGGGCCGTGTTGAGAACCACGTCATAGAGCATTGGATCTCCCCAGGTCACCCCAAAACGAGCCTGCATATTGTTGATGTGGGCCGCATCGCTTCGCTCAAGTTCCTCGCGACATAGATCCTCGTCATCCGTGTTGAGGCGCTTCTTGAGCCATTCGATTCGCTGCTCCATGGGAGCGCAGACGCGAATGCAAGGAATGTGTGGGATCTCACGCAGCAGGTAAGTGGCACCCCATCCGCGGATCACCACATTGCCCTTGGTCGCGAGCTCAAAGACTGCCTCAGACACGTAGTTGGAGACGCCCTTGCCATCGGTCGTCATTCGGGTGATGAAGCCCGCTTTGCCTTCAATCACCCGGCGCACCAGACTCGATGGCATTGGAATGTGGCCCGCCACATGGTCGACCACCTCGTTCTTGGCCACCTCGAGTTTGAACTCACTGGCCAGGGCCTCGGCAACATCCTTGCCGAGGGAGGCCATCTCCTGATTCATTGCAATGACTGGCATCTCTTGATCCTGTGAATAAACGAAATTAAGCGGGCGTCGAAGCGCCGTGCTTGGCAGCCGACATCTTTCGGTATCCCCAACTCATCACGGGCAGTAGGCCCATGAAAATCGCCAGACTCATGATCGTTCCGACAATGCCATTCGAGAAGAAGATGCTGCCGCTGCCTTGAGACAGGAGCATTGCTTGCCGGAATGCATTCTCAGCGCCATTGCCAAGGACCAGGGCAAGAACCATGGGCGCCAGGGGGTAATTGAGCTTCTTGAAAACATAGCCCACCACTCCGAATATCAGCATGTAAAGAACGTCTCCCATCGCACCCGAAACGGTGTACGCGCCGACCGAGCAAGCCGCCAGAATGATCGGCGCAACAATCGTGAAGGGCACCCGAAGAATGGCTGCAAACAAGGGCACGGTCGTAAGGCAGACAATCAGGCCTGCCAGATTTCCGAGGTACATCGAGGCAATCAGACCCCATACAAAATCTGGCTGTTCCTTAAACAACAGAGGCCCCGGCTGCAGGCCCCAAATCATCAGCCCCCCCAGCAAGACCGCGGCGGTTGGGGACCCTGGAATGCCCAGGGTGAGCATGGGCAGAAGTGCCGCGGTGCCCGCTGCATTATTGGCTGTCTCGGGGCCAATCAATCCATCGATTTCGCCAGTGCCAAATTTATCCCCGTTCTTCGAGAACTTCTTGGCCATTCCATAGCCCACGAAAGATGCCGGAGTGGCCCCAGCGGGCGCAATTCCGAGTGCGGCGCCAAAGACCATTGATCGAGCAAAGTTCGCCCAGTGCTTGCCAAGCATCCGCCAGGTCTTGAGGACGACTCGAACGTCGATCTTTCCCTCGACGCCCTGAAACTTGAGACCCTCCTCCATCGAGACCAGAATCTCGCCCAGCCCGAAGAGACCAATGACAACCACCAAGAAGGCAAAGCCCCGCATGAGTTCAGTGGACTCAAATGTGAGGCGCAGCTGGCCGGTCACAATGTCAATGCCCACAGAAGCGAGGGCGAAACCGAGCATCATCGAGGCAATGACTTTGATCGGAGACTCCTTGCCCACGCTCATAAATGTGGCAAAGGTCAGCACCATGATTGCAAAAAACTCAGCCGGCCCGAAACGCAGGGCATATCTTGCAATGATCGGCGCGAGAAATGTAATCAGTAGAACCGCAAAAAGGGCACCGATAAAGGAGGCAGTAAACGAGGTCGTTAGGGCCTCGCCGGCCAACCCCTTTTTCGCCATGGGATAACCATCGAATGTGGTTGCCACGGAGTAAGGCTCACCGGGAATATTAAAGAGGATAGAAGTGATGGCCCCACCAAAGAGGGAACCCCAGTAGATACAAGAGAGCATGATCACGGCGGAGACCGGATCCATCGTAAAAGTAATGGGCAGTAGGATTGCAATTCCGTTGGCCCCACCCAATCCCGGCAGGACCCCCATAAGAATCCCCAGAAACACGCCCGCGAACATCAAGGCAATATTGACCGGGGAGAGCGCCACCGACATGCCGCCTAAGAGTGCATTGATTTCATCCATTCATGACCCCTCTGATCGACGTTTCTGGGCTAGAAGCCCAACATGGCCTCGATGGGACCCTTTGGAAGCGGCACCAAAAACCAAATCTCAAACAGGACAAAGAAAAACACGGGAACCAGCACCGCATACGGAATCGTCTGGGCCAATCGATAGCCGCCATTGATCAACATGAAGCCGGCGATGTATATGACAAGCGCAACATAGAGTCCCGTGAACTGCATCAGGCCGATGTAGGCAACGGTCGGCAGAAAGACGCGCATCACGAGTTTCATCTGCTCCTTTGTTACAAAGGGCTCGATGCCAGACTCTCGGCCCGAGGCGGAGAACACGGCAACGAGCAGAATCCCCGCAGAGGCAATGAGCAGAAAGAGTCCGACGTAGAAGGGGAAGAATCCAGAGGCCGGTCCCATGTCGGTCCAGCCAGCACCGATGCGATTCGAATCCCACATGACAACCAATGCAACGATCGCAATCACAATCGCGGTGGCAATCTCCATGGTCCGAACCGACACCAGACTGGCATCGTTGGAACTCGACTCTTTTGACTGGTTTTCATCCATACAAGAACCTTCTATGCATTGAATAGACAGCAGAAACTAGGCTGTTGATAGGCGTGAGAAAGCCAAGCCCTTTCTCTTTCTCAGACTTGTATTCGTATTGACTAGAGCCCAGGGACCCCCCTGGAAGCTCGCGGGCTCGGAGGTCCAAGCCCGCGAATTCAAGCATTCTCGCCGGTGATTACTTCGAGAGAAATCCTGCCTTGGTCATGAGGTCCTTGTGGGTGGCTTCTGCCTGCTCGAGCCACTTCACGTAGGCCGCACCCGACATGGTGGTCTGATTAAAGGCCCCGGTCTCCATGAACTCTTTCCATTCCGGAGTGGCGGCAACTTTCTTGAAGAGGTCTAAGTAGAAGTTCACTTGATCCTGGGTTGCGCCAGGAGTGGTGAAGATTCCACGCAGCATCTGGTACTGAACATCGAGCCCACCCTCTTTACAGGTGGGAACATCCGACCATGCCTGGTTGATGGTGACCTTCTTGGTGTAGATACTGCGCTTGGCATCAAAAATGCACAAGGGCTTGAGACCACCGGCTCGCCACTGGGCCACTGCCTCGATGGGGTTGTTGACTGTTGAGTCGACATGCTTGCCCACCAGTTGGGTGGCCACGGCACCACCACCCGCGAAGGGGACGTAGATGAACTTGCCACCGGTGGACTGCTCAATCGCCACCGTAATGATCTGGTCTTCCTGTTTGGCACCCGTTCCCGCCATCTTTTTGGCGCCGTTGGCTTTCTTCACATCATCCAAGTACTCCTTGGCAGTCTTGTAAGGAGTATCTGCATGAACCCAGAGAATGAACTGGTCCAGAGCGAGCATCGAGACTGGGGTGAGGTCTTTCCAGTTGAAAGGGGTGCCCGTGCCCATGGGGGTTGTGAAGAGGTTCGAGAGGGTGATGATGATTTTGTGGGGGTCGCCCTTGGCACCCTTCATATAGAGGAAGCCCTCGGCACCCGCGCCGCCACCCTTATTCAAAATCACAATCGGCTGCTTCATCAGGTTGTGCTTGACCACAATGCCTTGCACAAAACGGGCCATCTGGTCTGCGCCACCACCGGTTCCTGCGGGGATCACAAACTCCACGGGCTTGCTTGGCTGCCAGGCGGCAGAGACTCCAAAAGGTGCGGCAACTGCTGCTGCCATTGCAAACTTGACCATGCTCTTGCGAACAGTCGAGAGAACTATCTTTCTTGACATTTGTTGCTCCTGTGATCTCCGGGTTTCTAATAAGGCGCAGTCTTCTCCCCTGCGTTCCAAAAGGATAATTCATTCTTCAATGGGGATGCGAGCGCGAGACCCCTATTTCTTGACCATCGTCAAGAAAGCCCCGCCCACCCTCGGGATAACCAAGGGGCGGTCGAGCGTCACTGACTCTCAGGCTAGGGTATCTACCGAGCCAGTCGCCGAGTGTGCGCTGGGCAATCTCCATGGACTCGCGATCCGCCCGCCATTCCACCGCAGCGGCAAGGTCGGCGGAGGATGCGCCATCCGCTGCGTATCTCGCGACCCCCTCATCCATCCACTGACAGAGTGCCTCGCGGGTCTCTGGGTCAATGGGCAGCCCACTGTAGTCAGGGTGGCGCCAGTGAAGGACCCCCCGTTTGAATTGAGCGTAAGGATTGCCCGTATCGCTTCGGAGGAACATCACCTCCGGCATCCGTTCAATGCAATCTTGCAAAAACTGCAGATTGCCCTGCACCGCCATCTCTATCGCATCGGGGTAGAGCGTCTCGGCGGACTTTGCGTGCACCTGCACGCGGCGGTAGCGCGAGATATTTACAAGTGCCCGAACATCGAGAACAAATAGGCGTCCATTGCGTCCGAATGCGATGGTCTTGGGTCGCTGGTCCTTTGGAACCGAGTTATCGAGAAACTCGTATTGGACTTCACGCTCCGCCGACAATGCCCAAGTGAAAAACAACTCTGGCATACCGGTATACGCCTCAATATTATGAGAGAGCAGATCATCGACAGATTTAAAGCGTCCAAACTCAAGACCCCGATACCAGGCGCGCACCACGGTCTCCTCGGGAGGCGTGACCATGAAGAACATAAAGATACGACTGCCGAAGCGGGTAAGTAGGTTGCTGCCGGCCTCGTTCGAATCCACCGCGAAACTGTCGAAACGAAAACGATCGATCAGCAGATGGGTCATCCTGCCCTGCTCCGCCTTACTGGCCATGTAGCGATCGAGTTTTCGGTCAATGGCTTCGAGTTCGAGGCCCGTGAAACTGCCTGCATACCGCGCCGCCTCGCCCTCGAGACTCGCATAGTCCAAAAGATACTTGCGCCAAATGTCGGGGCTGATCAGCGCAAAGTCGTCCCAATCCACACCCATCCGCTGAACGAGTTCACGCTGCTTGAGGCGAAGCGTGCTTTTCCCGGAGGCGGAGGCGCCTTTGGTATTGAGCACGATAGGCGCTGCCTGCGGGGGAAGGCGTCGATAGCCCAATCCTGTTGAAAGGGCGTCAACCAACACACCCACTCGCTCACCAATCATGCGACTGGCCAGAGGCTCGAGCGCCAACCCATGGGCGAGACGCCGCAGCAGATTGGCATGGCTCGCGAGGCCGCCCAGGCGGGTCCGCAGAATCGCGACGACTCGTAATAGAGAGGCGAGGGTTTGCCGCTCCAATGCTGTCGACGCCTTATCGAGCATGGCATTCCATTTTGCAAGGGCGGCATCGTCGTCGCCCCAACTCTGCTCCAAATAGCCACTGTCGGCCACCACTGCCGGTCGGACTTCGGGGGACAACCGGCCAAAGAGGCCCAGCCGTTGCCAGAAACCCGCAGACCTGACCTCGGCCTTATCAGCAGCCCCTGATTGCTCATTGACCGCACTCAATGCACGTTGAAGGATGGCATCAATCTCCGAGGAGAGTGCGACCACCTCTGCTTCGATGCGGGCCTCCTCTGCACGCAACCCTGCCTCGTAAATGGCATCGACCATCGCTCGAAAATTCAGGCCAAGGTCCTCCACGCGATTGCCTGCTGGAACGCCCCAATCCGCCGTAACGCGAATGAGGACTTCGTGAAGAATCAGACGAGCAGGTCTAAACAAAACGAGCTCGCGATACTCAAGCCCGGTTAAATCACGAAGTTCCAGCACCTCTTCCAAGCGGGTCGAGACATTCTCGGCTCGGAAGATGGTAGAGAGATGCAGAAAATGGCGGGGGATGTCGGAGCGAAGACCTGGATTCCATGGACCCAGGTCATCGGGTTTGGCGGCTTGGGCCTGGCTCATTCCTCGGGAAGTTGCAAGACGCCAGCGGCCAGAAAATCGTGGTAGCTCTCCTCATCCTGAAGGGCCTGGTACATCAAGATTGCAACGGCGTTTTTCTTGACCATGCGTGGCAAGAACATTCCGAACAAGAAAACCAGAAGGCCGACGATGTACCAGCCGATGAGTGCCAGGGCGAGACCAGAGCCGAGAATGGGCAGGCGGATCAGTGGAAGCCACATTCGGGTCGTCAAGAAACTGGCCGCTCGGTCGGGCGGAACGTACGCCTCCAGACTGCCCGCCTTGTAGGCCGCGACGAACTCCGAGTGTGTCACTCAAGCACCGAGATCTCAGACCACCTTCTCAGTGACCATATGATCGATCTCGACCTCGGAATAACCCAGATGATGGAGAACCTCTCGGGTGTGCTCACCCAGTAGAGGCGAGCGCTTCACAATGGTGGGGCTCTCCGAGAGCTTAATGGGGTTGCCCACAGTGAGGTAGGGTCCGCGCTCGGGATGATCGACTTCGACGATGGTCCCGGTCTCTCGCAAAGAGGGTTCGTTGGCGATCTCCTTCATGGAGAGAATAGGCCCGCAGGGGATATCGAACTTATTGAGAATCTCCATGGCCTCGAATTTGGTCTTGGTCATGGTCCACTGCTCAATGACCTCGAAGATCTGCTTGAGCTTGGGAAGTCGAACAGGTGCGGTGGCGTATTCTGGATCGGTGATCCACTCGGGCTTGCCAATGATGTTGCAGATGGGCTCCCAGACCGCCTCTTGAGTAATGAAATAAATATACGCATTGGGGTCGGTCTCCCAGCCTTTGCACTTTAGGATGGAACCCGGTTGACCGCCGCCCGAGGCGTTGCCGGCTCGGGGCACAGCCTCTCCGAATGTGCCATCTGGAAACTGGGGGTACTCCTTCATCACGCCAGTTCGGTCCAAACGCTGCTGGTCTCGCAATTTCACACGGCACAGATTAAGAACAGCATCCTGCATCGGGGCCGAAACCTTCTGGCCCTTCCCGGTCTCGCGAGCCTGATACAAGGCCACCACAATGCCCAGGCAGAGGTGCAGGCCGGTTCCGCTGTCGCCAATCTGCGCGCCGGTGACCGCGGGCGGGCCATCATCGAATCCTGTGGTTGAGGCAGAGCCCCCGGTGCACTGCGCCACGTTCTCGTAGACCTTGCACTCTTGGTAGGGCCCAGGGCCGAAGCCTTTGATGGAAGCGAGCACCATGCGAGGGTTGATTTCTTGTATTCGCTCCCAGGTGAATCCCATTCGATCGAGTGCACCGGGTGCGAAGTTCTCCACCATGACATCGCAGGCCTTGATCAGTTTCTCAAGAATCTCCTTGCCCTTCTTGTGCTTGGTATCGATGGTGACCGAGCGCTTGTTGTGGTTAAGCATGGTGAAGTAGAGGCTGTCGACACCGGGGATGTCGCGCAACTGACCACGGGTCGCATCGCCAACACCGGGACGCTCCACCTTGATCACGTCGGCACCAAACCAAGCCAGCAGTTGTGTACAGGTGGGGCCCGATTGAACATGGGTGAAATCGAGGACGCGAACCCCCGCAAGCGCTTGGCTCATAAGACCAACTCCCTATTCGAATAGCTTGTCTTGCGGCACCAAAATTTCATCAGCAAGCGAGATGAGTTGCTGAATCTTGACCCGCGCAGGGGCCAGATCTTGGCCCGCGGAATAACTGCCGGCGGCAAGAACCTCCCGAGCCAGCGTCAGGGCCGCCATGACGGCGATTCGGTCGGTGCCCACCAGATTGCCGGCCTGCTTGACCTGTCGCATTCGGTAATCCACCAGAGAGACACAGTCCATCAGTACCTCTTGGTCGGCCGGTGGGCAGGCGAGCCGATAGCTTCGATCCATGATGATGACCTCGACCTGCTCGGGCAAGTTGCGCGACTGCTCTGGCGTCTTGCGTGTCATGGGCGCCCCTCTTCTGGCTTCTGATTGAGAATGGCCTCTAGGCGCTGGCTGGCCTGATCGATCTGTCGGCGAAGTGAGGCCGCAGTCGCTTCGGAGTTCGCAAGCGACCCCCGCAAAGACTGGTTCTCGGCTCGGAGTCGCTCCACCAACTTCTGAAGTGACTTGAACCGCTCCTCAAGAGCCTGCAATTCCTCAACCATGTCGCGGATATTACAACGAGAGGCAGGGATAATCCCGAGGAATGAACCCCGCTCGCCGACTCCACATCTCCCTTTTGTCCGCCTCTGGCCTTCTCCTTGCCAGCGTGGCCTGGGCCCAGACTGCACCCCCGGCTGGTGCGGGTCTTCTCAATCGACTCACGCAAGAGGTGTCTGCCGAGGGTCCCAGGACCATCTCCACATCCCCTGGGCCACTGCGGGTCGACCATGTTGAGGTCACCCTGCTCTCGGCCCAGAACGGCGTTGTCCCCGGTCAGCAGGCCCGAATGGCCTTGCGCATTCGGCACGACCCCCACTGGCACACCTACTGGCAGAATCCCGGCGACTCTGGACTGCCCACATCGATTGAGTGGCGCTTGGCATCCGGCCCCGCCCTTCAGGCCTCGCCCATTGCATGGCCCGCCCCGCAGCGGATTCCAGTGGGCCCCCTGGCGAGTTATGGATTCGAAGGCGAGGTCCTACTCATTCAAACAGTCGACATCCCCGCCGATGTCGGTGCGGGCAACTTGGTCGAACTGATTGCAACAGCCAACTGGCTGGTCTGCAAAGACGTCTGTATTCCCGGGGATGCGGAGTTGAGCATCGAGCTGCCACTGCTCAAATCCGGCAACGAAACCAGGCCGAGCGAGCAATGGCCCGCCTTTGAGGCCCAGTTGCGCCGCTTGCCAATGCCCAGCGACGAGGGCCAGGGCTTTGCCTTCTTGCCAGAGGAGAAGAAGTTGCTGGTCTGGGGACGCGGGGACGCAGAGCGACGCCAGGGCGGCTACCTATTTGTTGAGACCGAGGAGTTGGTCTGGCCTGCAGCGGCGCAGGCCCTGCACAAAACCGCAGGGGGCTGGCGGCTTGAGATTCCGCTCGCAGAGAGTTCTCGACGCTCAATCGAGGCCCTCTCTAAATCCGGACGCCTCAACGCCGTATGGGTTCAAGAGAGCGAGTCGCTTCGTTGGACTCTCAAGCAAGGCGTTGCGCCTGCATCGAGTGGACTGGTCTCTCCAGGCCGAACTGCAGAGGAAGAAAACCCCGCCCCGCCCAATCTCGCCATCGGCTCGGTGGCAGTGGCCATGGCCCTGGCATGGCTGGGTGGGCTCATCCTCAACCTCATGCCCTGCGTGTTTCCAGTGATCGGATTGAAGGTCTTGTCTTTCAGCCAGAGCAGCAGCTCGGCTGCGGTGGCAAGAGTCCATGCCTTGCTCTTCACGGCGGGCGTCTTGGTGGCCATGCTCGCGCTGGCGGGCCTCCTGGTTGGCCTGCGGGCCGCCGGCGAGGCCGTGGGCTGGGGCTTCCAGCTCCAGAACCCTTGGGTGGTGGCGGGACTCGCTCTTCTCTTTAGCGCCATTGCAATCAACCTCCTGGGCGGCTTCGAGTTCGGCAGCCGGCTCACGCAACTCGGTGCACTCGACCATCGGTCCGGCAAGGCAGGTGCGTTCTTGTCTGGCCTGCTCGCGGTTGTAGTCGCCTCTCCCTGCACAGCACCTTTCATGGGTGGTGCCTTGGGCTATGCGGCCACAGCGCCGGTTTGGCAAGCCATGTCTGTCTTCGCGTTTCTGGGTCTGGGACTGGCAACGCCCTATCTCATCTTGGGCTCGTGGCCGGCTGCGGTGGCAAGACTGCCCAAGCCCGGCCCATGGATGGAAGGCTTCAAGCAGTTTCTTGCATTCCCCATGTTGGCTACTGTGGCCTGGCTCATCTGGGTCTTCAATCAACAGCAGGGGTCCAACCCCACCCTCTCTCTGCTCATGGCCACTGTCGGCCTGGGTCTTGCACTCTGGGCATGGGGCCGACTTCAACGCGCCCCGCTTCTGGGCCAGTCGAGCGCGCCCTCGGGTCTCGCGAGAGGTGCACTGGTGGTGCTCATTGTTCTGGGTGCCGGTTGCGTGGTGTGGCTGTATCCGAAGGCCTCGGCCACGGCGCCCGCTCAGGCGATTGCAAGCCCTAATCCAAACCCAACCGAATCAGACACTGCTCGATCGCCCACCCGCCTGAAGACCCAATGGCAGGCCTGGTCCCCCGGACTTCCACAGAAATTGCAAGCCCAGGGAAAAGTGGTTCTGGTTGACTTCACCGCGGCCTGGTGCATCTCCTGCCAGGCCAACAAGGCCCGCGTGCTGCACTCGGCCGCAATTGACGATCTTCTCTCCCAGGCCAATGCCACGGCCCTGGTCGCAGACTGGACCCGAAGAGATGCAAACATTACGGCGGAGCTACAGCGTCATGGGCGCAATGGCGTGCCGCTTTACCTGGTCTACCCACGGTCGGGCGGGGCACCCGAGGTCCTCAGTGAGTGGCTCACCGAATCCGAAGTAATGGGGGCCCTTCAACGGGCTGGGCTCAAGTAATTCAGAGCCAGGCGCAAGAAGTTTGGTGATTAAGGGGCGGCCTTGGGGCGGCCTTGGGGCGGCCTT